>NZ_CP045351.1:0-658953 GCF_009363415.1 Vibrio aquimaris
TCATCAAGCTTACCAATGGAGAGTGGCCTCCGTATCTGTCGAAATCCCTACCGGGTGGGGGACCTTCGTCTCTAGTCATTGTTGAATCATTTCGGCTTCAAGGTATAGAGGTGGTTTGGGGCTGGTACCCTTGGGCACGCTCATACATACTGGCACAAGAGGGAAAGTATGATGGTACTGTGATTTGGTCTGTCAATGAGGAACGCAAGCAATCGTTTTTATATACAGTTCCAGTACTAGAAGAAAAGCGTGTACTTTTTCATCTTACTAGCAGAAATATCGAATGGACAACAATGCAAGATTTGAGTCAGTATGAGATAGGAGCAACAGTGGGGTACCATTATTCCAAAGAATTTCAGGACGCCGAAGCACAAGGTATTATAAAAGTGCGTCGAATAGCAGAAGAAAGTAATAACTTTAAAAAGTTAATTGCGAAACGTATCGACTTGGTTATTGCCACTTATAAAGTGGGGTACGCGCTTATTAATTCAGAGTTACCAGAGAACGAAGTGAGTATGATAACCCACAACGATAAGTACATAGATGTTCAACAGTGGAGTGTGTTAATTTCTAAAAACAGTAAGCATAGTAAATATTTTGTTGAGCAGTTTAATATAGGCTTTTCTAAATTAGTAGAATCAGGGCGATATAATGAAATTATGAATGAAAAATGATCGAATGATAATAATTTGGAATACCGATAATAGTAATTATTAGAAATTTGGCCTATCAATATTTGAAGGCCAAATTATTATTTTTAGGATAGGTGGTTTTTTAATTTTTCTACTAGATGGTTTATGTCATTCTCAGATATGTCTTTGTGAGTGGCGAATCTGACAGGGTTACCCGGGCTAATAAGAATGCCATCACTTCTTAGCTTTTCAGCGATAGTGTGTATGTCAATATTGGAATCCAGTTTAGCAAACACGAGATTAGTTTGAACAAAGTCTGGGTTGACATGAAAGCCTGGTAGTTGACTGAGTTTGACTGCAAGTGTCTTTGCGTTTTTGTGATCAATCTCAAGCTGGTTGACTTGGTCGGTGAGTGCCAGTTTACCAGCGGCTGCCAGAATCCCTGCTTGTCTCATCCCGCCACCAACCATTTTTCGTAAACGACGCGCTTTTGCAATGAATTCCTTACTTCCCATAAGCAGTGAGCCTATTGGTGCAGCGAGCCCTTTCGACAGACATACCGTCATAGAATCAAAATACTGAGCAATTTCTTTAATATCAACGTTAAGAGCAACCGCAGCATTGTAAGCTCTTGCCCCATCTAAATGAAGTCCGAGCTTGTGGTGGTCACAAAATTCGCGAGCTTCCGCCATATAGGAAAGTGGTAACACCTTTCCGTTAATAGTGTTTTCAAGGCTTAGTAATTTCGTTCGGGCGAAGTGACTATCATCAGGTTTAATTGCGGCTCTAAGTTTGTCAAAATCAAGCGTGCCATCTGGATTATTTTCAAGTGGTTGTGGCTGAATCGAGCCTAATACCGCAGCACCGCCAGCTTCATATTTGTAGTTGTGTGCCTGCTGACCACACAAATATTCATCTCCTCGCTCACAATGAGCCATTAAGCCGAGTAAGTTAGCCTGTGTACCTGAACTTGTAAAAAGAGCCGCTTCAAAGCCATGCCTTTCTGCTGCCCATGCCTCTAGTTCATTTACGGTCGGGTCGTCACCATAGACATCATCCCCTACAGGGGCGTTTGCCATAGCTTGTCGCATTGCTTGGGTAGGTTGAGTGACGGTATCCGAACGGAAGTCCATGTTTTATCTCCTATAAGTATCCACATAGTTTTGCTTTGCTGATACATGCGATAGTCTTAGTATCCGTAATTTCACCTTCGATGATTTTTTGTTCTATTTCAGAGAAAGGTAAGGAAATTACTTCTACGATTTCGTCATCATCGCACATAAGTTGGTGAGCTTTTGATAGGCCTTTAGCAACGTATAGATATTGAATTTCGTCACAAAAACCAGGCAAAGGCGTCGCTTTTCCAAGAGATATCATAGTTTCAGCATGATAACCAGTTTCTTCTGATAATTCTCTCACAGCACAAAGTTCGGGTGGTTCACTGTTTTCGATCGTACCCGCAGGCAATTCAAGTAGCCATCTCTTTAATGATGGCCGATATTGGTTTACCAGTACTATGTCACCGTTAGGGAGTATTGGAAGTATCACCGCAGCACCAGGATGACAGATCGTTGTATGGGTAATAACTCTGCCATTAGGTAGTGTGGTTTTCAGTTCTTGGAGAGAAATACCTTTCCAAGTGTGGAGAATTTTTAAAGGTGAGTCCATATAATCTATAATTAAGTCATTATTAAGTGATGATATAATGCAAATCATCAACGATTGAAAAAAGGTTATCAGACATTATGTCTCAAACCTTAGACACTGTTACAGTGATTTACGTCCCAATTTTGAAATCAAAGTTTTCAATACGTTACGTAAAAAGCGCTTCTGATATAAAGGCTGATCAAAACGAAAAAATCCACTTGTAACAGGGTTATAACAAATGTATAAAGCTATGCAGATTACACATGCTAGTTAATATTCAGAGGAACACACTATGATTAGCCCTACTAGAGTGTCCCATGCGCAAAAAGCGTTGCTCTCTGAACGAATCAATAAACTCGCTCAAGCCTTGTCTGACGGTGTTTATGAACGAGAAGATACGATAAGAATGTGTTTGCTTGCTGCCTTAGCTGGTGAAAGTGTATTTTTACTGGGCCCTCCCGGAATTGCCAAGAGTCTGATTGCCAAGAGGCTGATTCAAGCATTCGATAACTCCTCATATTTTGAATACTTAATGACACGTTTTTCAACCCCTGAAGAAGTGTTCGGACCACTTAGTATTCAAGAACTTAAAGATAATGGCCGCTATGTGCGTTTGACCGAAGGCTACTTGCCAACCGCTGAGGTAGTATTTCTTGATGAGATTTGGAAAGCGGGCCCCGCTATTTTAAATACCTTACTGACAGTAGTGAACGAGAAAACGTTTAAAAATGGTACCAATATAACCAAAGTCCCCATGCGTTTGCTCGTTTCGGCCTCTAATGAATTACCTGATGAAGATAGTGGCTTAGAAGCGTTATACGATAGGATGCTCGTACGTATTTTTGTCAATCGAATTCAGAACAAGCAGAACTTCAAATCTATGCTGACGGTGGGGACAATACAAGAAGCGATTATACCTGAAGGCTTAGCGATTACTGAGCATGAGTACCATCAATGGCAATCAGAGCTTGAGCAACTGGAATTGAGCGACGCTACTTTTGAAAAGTTGTATGTGCTGAAGCAGATGTTAGAAAACGCAGCCGCTCAGTGTAGTGAAATCGACGAATCAGAGATGTATATTTCAGATCGGCGCTGGAAAAAATCGGTCAAACTGCTCAAAGCCAGTGCTTATTTCAATGGTCGTGATGAGGTTAATCCACTTGATCTGTTATTGCTTCAAGATTGTTTGTGGAACAGCCCTGGGTCTCGTGAAATAGTTCAGAGTGTCATCAAGCAGTTTGCCCTTACTTGTGCTTTTGATCAGCAGGATGTCGAGCAGCAAATCATTTTATGTCGAGATGAATTGGCTGAGGTTCAGGCAGAGCTGGAATCTGAGTTTGGGATGCTGTTGTCAACGGAGTCCACAACGGGTCTTAGAAAAAAGCAAATCCACAGTTACAACATATCAGATGCAAACCTCTATGAAGTGGGTAACGCGTCTGGCTTAGTTAAGCTGGTTTTATTGCAAAGTAACTTGTCGGTTTCAGAATCTGAAAAAGGTGACAGCCGTTGGGTATATGTACCCAAGGTTGACCTAGAAAAGGTCATCAAAGAAGGTCACGGTGACGTTTATGGCTATGTAAATAAAAATACCAACTTGTGCCGTATCCGATTTGATATTGACGCAGAGAGTAATCTGGTGATTAAGGATATAGCAAATCGTGCCGTGCTGGTATCTGTAGTGACAAAAGCAGGTTTGGATAAGAGCTTATACCAAGCTTGGCTAGGTAAGTCTGAGCAAGCACTTGATCAGCTCAATCAAGCAGAGCATCACCTACTTAAAGTTCGTTCCGATTTTCATGGCGCTTTACCACACATCTTTGTTGACCAAGATCTTCCCAGAGTCATGGAATCGAGTCTGCAAACACTTCAGCAAACGCTGGAGTCAACAAAGACCGAATGTGAACGCACAGTACTGCGTTTTCGGCAGTTGAATCAGTTCTTTGCATGAGAGGTGATGTAGATGTTGGGCGCTGATGGTTTAAACTTGGCTTTAATGATCGCTGATTCAGGGATCATAGATTCGGCGGTAAACGACTTGATGGCCCGCTCTCAAGTCATGTCTTTGACTGAGAACAGGGGCGTAAGAGCAAAAGTAAAAAATCATCTTCTTAAATGGCGAGGCACAGTTAAAAAGCGCATCACCAATGTCTGTGAGACAGAGCGATTTCAGCAAGAGCTCGCTTTGTATCAGGATGTCATCCATTGGGATGAGCAAACCTTTTTCGATAATATCCCAGAGGTCATCAAAAAGCTCGAATGGCACTCTGCTTTTTATCTCAAAGCACGTAGGTTAATTGAAAAGAATAAAGGGCTTTATAACCCTATGTTTCCTCATTACTTTTGCGACCAGTGGTATCTAAGCTTGTCTGATGCAATTCGTCAGGCTCAAGTTTCCGAACTCGAAGCGAGCAAAGAGAAACTTCTCCAAGATTTATATCAACGTATGGAAACGATGAAAAACATGGATGGAGTGACTCAAGAAGGCGATGAAAGCAGCTTGGGTCGACTATGGGATATGGCTGCGGCCAAATTAAGTAAAACCGATCTTTCAGCGATGAAACGCCATGCAGAGTTTTTGAAAAAAAATAAAGGCTTACAAGATATCGCTCAACAACTGGGTCGCATGGCTAGTGAAGTTAATGATCCTGAACTAAATCGAGCACCGACAGAAGATATACAGATGGTGGAGGAAAAGTCAGATGAAGCGACAGATGATATTGTTGGCATATATGAGAGTGATGATTTAAATAAACTGCTGCCAAATGAAACTATGTTCTTGGCTTACCCAGAGCTGGAAGTCATATTCTATAAACACTTGGTTGATAAGCGACTAATGAACTATAGAATGCAAGGCAAATCAAGAACGTTGCGTAAGGTCAAAGCTCACAGACCTGAAAACATGCAAGCCGATGTGGAAAAGGGTCCATTTATCATATGCGTTGACTCCTCTGGCTCTATGAGTGGTTTCCCTGAACAATGTGCTAAAGCGATTGCTTATGCTCTTATGCAGATTGCGCTCGCTGAAGATAGAGATTGTTTTGTAATTTTATTTTCTACAGAACAAATCACCTATCAGCTAACTCGGCAAGATGGTTTACGAGATGCGAGTGACTTTTTAACCTATAGCTTTCACGGTGGTACTGATCTGGAACCCGTCCTTGTTAAGTCAATTGACTTAATGAAAGGGAGAAGATATCGAAATGCTGATTTGGTTGTCATTTCAGATTTTATTGCGCCCAAACAGTCGGAAGAGCTACAACAGCAAGTTACGAACTTAAAAAAACAACACAATCGCTTCCACGCTATTAGTTTATCCAAGTACGGAAACCCCGAACTTATGTCTCTGTTTGATCATTGCTGGGCATATCACCCCAATTGGGTGGGGCGGGTGATGAAAAAGTGGTAAACCTAGATTGTAGCTGAGCTCTCTTTGAGAGGATCTTGGTTACGATACCCCCTTGTTAACCCAACGACGGCAAGGATTGACATCAAAAGCATCAGACACCCAAGTGGCATCTGGTTGGGTGACTGTATCATAGAGGCAAGAAGTGTTGCCATGCCAGCTCCTAAATTTTGGATGCCTCCTAACAGCGCGCCGCCTGTTCCTGCATGATAAGGGAAAGGGGAAAGCGCACCTGTCGTTGCCGCAGGGAACAAAATACCAGCTCCGAGAAAGTAGATAGTCGCGCCTCCTACCAACGTTAGAGCATCAGTTAGTCCCATTAGACCGGGAATGAAGACCACCAGCGAACCCACGGTAATAGCGATTAATCCAACTTGCAGTGCAGATTTCTCGCTCTTTCTTGTTGCGATCACACCAGATATAGCGGCCCCTATCAGGTAACCAGGAATGGGTATGACAAATAGTATGCTCACTACGGTTGCAGGAAGTCCTAATACTCCTCCCAGAAGCACGCCCGCTGCCGCTTCAAAAATAGCTACTCCGGAAAAGGTGGCCACTAAGCAGAGTAAGTAACCTTGAAACTTTGAATTGGACAGAACATAACGATAGCTATGGATAACTGCTTCGCTGCGACGCTTAGATGGTGGCAGGGTTTCATCGAAACGTGTCATTATCGCGATGACGACCACAAGGCTAAACAGAGATAAAAATAGATAGCTAGCTCGCCAGCCAAAGCTTTCGGTTAAGTAGCCTCCTAGTACAGGGGCTAGGAGAGGGCAAAAGATAATACACATGCTGATTAAGCTATTTACTTTATGCAGGTCGTTTCCAGAGAATACATCTCGTGAGAGTGTACGACACATTGCGCCGCCGCTCCCTATGCCTAGCCCTTGAATAAAGCTACCAGCTAAAAATGCTTCGAAATTTTCAGCGTACAATGCCATTACACTGCCGATAATGTATATGCCAAGGCCCAAAATAATAATGGGTTTACGCCCAAAGCGATCAGAGAGGGGACCATAAGCAAACTGTGATATGCCATATGGAATGAGGTAGCAGGCCATCACTGCTTGTAACTTAGTTGGTGAGACAAGAAACTCGCTAGCCATGTAGCCAATTGAAGGCACATACATTGTTTGCGTCATCTGGCCAACGGCGGCTAAAAGCGCGATAAACAATGTAAGTTTAATAACTTTATATGATGCGTTCATTTCAATTAACAAAAGGCTTATAAGTAAATGATATAATTAGTCTATCTATGCTAAAGCCATATAAAATAGGGCCTTTGAGCTACAAGTGCGAGAGATGTTAGAATCATGTTGACGGTTTTGCAACAAGAAATGTGATTTTAAGCAAGATAAAATTCTATGGTTTGGATTAGAAAATCTAATCAAAACCCTAGGCGGTTTCAAGTTTGCTCAGACATGCTCTACATAAGCATAAGTCGGAAGAAAGTTCGGTCGGAAGAATGCGTTTCTCAAGTGAGAAGCACCAACATGTCTGCTTTCCTTGGGCCAAATCACAGCTAGCTGGCCCATTGCAAGAAGAGCAAATATGGTCAGAAGTGTCACCTGATAATACATCGATGATTTCATCTCTTTTTGAGTCCGAGAAGGTTCTCCATTCTAAGATCTCTTCCATGGTTCTCAAGCATCCACTACAGATACCGCCATCATTTTTGCATGCTGCTATGCAGGGTGTTTTCAAGTTTGGCTCCCTATGCTTGTATACAATTTTTTGAATGTCGAACAATGCTATACATTACAGTTAAAACTGCAATCATTATTAGAAATTTCTACTTTTGAGGATCTTTGGTTGAGTGATGGCTAAAACGGGTAGTTACCACCATCGAATAACTATATGAGAAACTTTGAGGTTTCTTTTTCTTTGTTTGATGGCAGGGGGCCACTGTAGAGCGATACTTTATTTCTGCCGTTATGCTTTGACTGATAAAGGGCTATGTCGGCACGTTTTACCCAATCTTCCACACTTTCTTTGTTAACAAGTTGGGCGACACCAGAGCTAATAGTGACTTTCGCTTGTTCGGGATACTCACTTTGCTCTACATGTTGGCCCGTGTATATCATGGTATTTTTTGCGGCAAACTGGTCTCTGTCTGGCAACACCAGTAGGAACTCGTCTCCGCCAAGTCGGAACAGTAGGTCGGACTCTTCCATATGACGATACATGACCCCCACCACTTGTTTGATAACTTTATCACCGACATCATGTCCATACTGATCGTTGATTTTCTTAAAGTTATCAATATCAATCAAGGCGACTGATGAGATTGGGTAATTAGCGCAGACGTTCTCTAGGTGTTCTTGAAGATCGTGTCGATTGAGAGCACCAGTCAAGCTATCACGTTCTGAAAGATAACGGAGCTCCTTTTGCAGCCTCTTGATTGCTTGAACAATCACATGAGCAATAACCGCTGTAGCAAGCAGAGAAAAAGCGTATCTGGAAGTGGTCGCTAGATGTTGATGAGGAAGTGCTGCTAAGGTACACCCTATCAAAAGAACGACATTAGCGCTTAATGCAAGTTTTATGGGTAACAGAAAAACCACACTGATGATAATGGGGAACACCCAATATGTGGCTAACGTACCAAATATGTGAATGGCCATAATCACGGACGTTACAAGCAAGATAAGGGGAAGGGTATGGCCAAAAAAGCCTTTACGCTTGTATACAATAGCGGTCACTTCGAGCAAAAGAGTAATTTCGAAAGTAAGTAGAATAGCGCCCAGCATTATTTCACCGATCAGGATATTATTGATCCCAATAGGTACAAAAAATATTAACGTTGTTGCAGCGACAAACTTCAGTACTTGCTTTTGCCTACGTATGTCTAGGATAGCGTCGGTATGCTTAGCCTGAAGTTTGTATTTTTTTCCCATCATACTTTGTGAGTTTACGTTTGGCTCTGTATAAAACGTAAGCCCTATGTGTGGCTAAATCAATTTTGCAGGCAGAGTTATTCAGGCGTCGTGATACTTCCTATCTCTAAAACAGGGGCCACATCGATATCCTCAGCGTTCATCATCGAGGAAATCCGTTGAACTGAGGATAAAAGTAATGATTGCTCCCACTCTTCGAGTCGTTGAAACTTATTAATAAAGTTTTGCTGGAGTGGCGTAGGCGCTTGCTCTAGAACCATTCTGCCTTTGTCGGTTAAATGAGCATGAACTTTACGCTTGTCTTGTACACTACGAACGCGTTTGACAAGCTCATTGCGCTCGAGGCGATCCAAGATAGTCGTCGCAGTTGCTTGACTCATGTTGGTATGGTTTGAAAGCTCACGAATAGTGACTTCTCCGAGCTCTTTTATTGAACGCATTAAAATCAATTGTGGCCCAGTTAAGCCAGATTCTTTACTTAGCCTTTTCGAGTGCAGATCAATGGCACGGATGATCTGTCGAATTGAGATAAGAACTTCTTCGTGCTTTTCCAATCTTGTTCCTTATATTAGTAAAGCGGTGGAGGCGAGAAAATACATCAAATTTTGCAGTATTTGAAGCCTTGCAAATGATAAATATCAAACTGGACTATCATCTTAGTGGATAACATGGTGTTTATGAAACGTCATTTCAGTATTTTAGCTGTAAATGTGATGTGGTCAAATGTTTAGAAGTCAAACTTAATCCTGGTGTTTAGATTTTTCATTATTGATTAAACTATCTTCTGTTAGTGTCTTTTTTGTTTAAAAATACAACAAATAGCTCGAAAGTACTGGAATGATGTGTATCAGTGCGTACAATGATAGCGGATTGATTGAGCCTTGATATAGAGAAATTTGTTTTTATCACTAACGATTTTTCTATCTGAGGGTTTGGTCAGGGAAGAAAACCAACAAGAGAGGAATGATGACTAAAGGTATAGATAAGTACAGTATCGACAGTACTGACTACACGGTCGGTCAAGATAATGTCCAAAAATGGGGGTTTGATGTACATAACCCTGTATTTGGAATTAGTGCAGGCCTGATTGGCTTGTTTTTACTCATGACAGCGCTCATGGATGCAGAATCAGCAAAAGCGCTGCTTGATGGAGTAAAATGGAAGATTATTGGCAGCTTTGACTGGTTGTTCATCTGGTCAGGTAATATATTTGTCCTATTTTGTATCGCTCTTATTGTTACGCCGCTGGGCAAGATTCGTTTGGGCGGGCAAAATGCCACAGCCGACTACTCCTATGTCTCTTGGCTTTCTATGCTATTTGCTGCAGGAATGGGCATCGGCCTTATGTTCTGGAGTGTTGCAGAACCTGTCGCTTATTTTACTGGTTGGTATAAAACGCCATTAGGCGTTGAAGCCAATACAGCAGAAGCGGCGAAACTTGCCATGGGCGCAACTATGTATCACTGGGGTCTTCACCCTTGGGCGATTTATGGTGTGGTTGCTTTATCTCTCGCCTTCTTTGCCTATAACAAAGGTCTTCCGCTATCAATTCGTTCTATTTTCTATCCAATACTCGGCGATAGAGCTTGGGGCTGGGCTGGGCATATTGTTGATATTCTGGCTGTATTAGCGACACTGTTTGGTTTGGCGACCTCGTTAGGGCTAGGAGCGCAGCAAGCTGCCAGTGGTATTCATCATGTATTTGGTTTTGAAGCCAACATGGGGTTACAAGTGGCCGTTATTACTATCGTGACTCTGCTTGCGGTGGTATCTGTCATTCGTGGTATTGATGGTGGTGTTAAGGTTATCAGTAATATCAATATGATAGTCGCTTTCTTGTTGCTTATTATGGTGGCTTTGATTGGTTACGCTGTCGCCTTTGGCAACATAGGTACGACCTTGATGGCCTATGTTGAAAATATTATCCCGCTCAGCAATCCTCACGGTCGTGAAGATGAAGCTTGGTTCCAAGGTTGGACTGTCTTCTATTGGGCATGGTGGATTTCATGGTCACCATTTGTTGGTATGTTTATCGCTCGTGTTTCTAAAGGCAGAACGGTGCGAGAATTCATGACAGCAGTGTTGATTGTTCCTTCCGTCGTCACTCTACTTTGGATGTCCGTCTTTGGTGGCATTGCTATCGATCAGGTGGTAAATAATGTGGGTGAGTTGGGAGCAAATGGGCTTACTGATGTCTCTTTAGCTATGTTCCAGATGTTTGATGTACTACCATTTGGTACTGTGCTATCTGTGATTGCAGTCGTGTTGGTTCTGGTATTCTTCATTACCTCATCGGACTCTGGTTCTTTGGTTATTGATAGCATTACGGCTGGTGGTAAAGTGGATGCTCCAGTTCTACAACGTGTTTTCTGGGCGTTTATGGAGGGAGCGATCGCTGTTGCTCTACTTTGGATCGGTGGCACCGAAGCCGTTCAAGGCTTACAAGCTGGCGCCATCTCTACCGCGTTACCCTTTACCTTTATCCTGCTACTTATGTGTGTGAGCTTAATTATGGGTATGCGCACTGAAAAATACTAGCGTTAAGTAATAGAACTACTAACTATAACAAAGGGCGACTAATCGCCCTTTGTTAGTTTTTATCTATTGCTCAAGTAGTAAACTGGACCAAAAAGCACCTTATTTCAATCCTATAGCGATAGGGCTAAAAAAAGATAAAAAACTGCTGGCTGCTATTTATCTTTTTTCCGTGCATTTCCGCCTATTTCATTTCACTCCTTATACCGCTTTTCGATAGAGTTCGCTGCAACTTATCGATATTAACAACTTTTATAAATGGCGGTAATAGAGTGAATATTCCAACTAAAGGTTTTCCTTTGAAGCTTTTGTGCTTAGCAAGTTTACCCCTAATACTTATCGGGTGCGGTGGAAGCAGTGGTGGTCCTGTGCCGCCTGATACAGTGAAATCAGAGTCTCTGGAAGTCATCGACGCAAGACAAGTTACACTAAATCATGTGAGTGCAGGAGGGAGCACTTATACAGTTCTTGACTGGGGGGATGGAACGACCGAAGAAATACACGATTCGGGTCAGCATAGCCATACTTATGAGGGTGAATATACTGGCGAGATTTCGCTAGAATCACATTGCTATGCGCCATGTAAAACGACGGTTGATATCTCAGGAAATGTAACGCTCGACACGTCAGGCTTGGCAAATATTTCGCCTACAACATTGAGTGTTGATGGAGTAACCGCATTTACTGGGTCTTTATCTAGTTTACCAAAAAGTATTACGAAGTTAGCCATTACTGCTGAGTCATTGGAAGGAGATTTAGCGGATTTGCCACCTAACCTTAAGTCACTAATCTTAAGGAATGACGGAAATGAAAAGATATTAGGCAGTATTGCTTCTCTACCTAAATCCATTGAGTTTTTAAATCTTTATTCTACTGAACAATTTACAGGTGATTTCGCAGATTTACCTTCGTCAATTAAAAGTGTCCACCTTTCAAGAAATACACTTGGTGGCAAGTTGTCTGAGCTGAACCGTTCGCTTGAGAGTGTGTATATTTATAATGTTTATCCGGGGGATCAGGGCGATAATCTTAATGATTTGCCACCAAACCTGACTAGCTTAGGTTTAAGCAATTTGACAGTCGGTGGGAGCCTTTCCGACTTGCCCCGTACTCTGACATATCTTAGCATCAGAGAAGGAAATGCAGTTTACGGTACAATATCTGAACTGCCTGCTAGCCTAACCACTCTGACCCTTGGCAATGGTTTTAACCTTACTGGCATGTATTCAGAGCTACCAGGAAAGCTAACCTCATTGTCATTTGGGCAAGATGTTAGGATCAGCGGTTCTATGGGAGATCTGCCTAGTACGTTAACATCATTCAGTTGGGATGATGCCACTCAGCCAGACCAATTGGTAACAAAATTACCTAATGGACTAGGCCAGATATTGCTGGATTCCAAGACGGAAACATTTGCATCTGATTATGTTGACTCAATTCTAAGTGTACTCGACGCTAATGGATTATCTTCAAGTAACTCACAGAGCAGTTTAAATGTACGTTTGATGGGGGATACAATGGAAGCCGCGACAAATACAGGTGCAATTGATTCGCTAACAAGTAAAGGTTGGACTGTTAACGTTAAGAGCTAAATCAGTTTGCAAGTGCATGATTGTTCGGGGAAGTCTGGTTATATCCAGACTTCCCCAAGTTTTGTGGTGCGTTTGTAATGATGCGCTATTTGAGCTTGCAGCAGTTCTGCGGTTGCGACGGCATCAGTCAGTGCATGGTGTGGCGTGTAATTGGGCAGGCCATAGCGGGTTCTACTTGCTCCAAGGCGCACGGATTCAGGCTTTTTTCCTATCAATCGCTTTAAAAAGCTGCCATTGGCTTGCTGCTGATAGAGAGTTTCTAGGTGCATGGTATCAATAACCGGAAACTCAATACCTTCGTTGATGCGATCGGTCAGCGCTCGGTCAAAAAACTCCCGCTCGATTCTCTGATAGTGCACGACCATGATTTTGCCCGCCATTTGCTCTAACACTTGCTCGTATATCTCAATTAAATCGGGAGCATCGAGTATGTCACTATGGGTAATACCATGAATAACCACAGATTCTTCCGCAAGTTGTTGGCGAGGTCTTACTGTCCAATGACGAGCTTGATTTAGAAAAATTCGATTAAGAGTAAAAGGGACTGTCCCTATGGTGATGATGTCATCATGGTTAGAATCTAACCCAGTGGTTTCAAAATCCATCGCCAAAAAGGTCGTCTCCTCAATAGGAGTCATTAAGTTAGGTACACTGGCAGCATAATACTTTTTCAGTGCTGAATCTTTGCTTTGCTTATGTTTAATATCAAATGTTTTTTGCCAGTTGATATGAGAAGCATTGATGAGATTGTTGATCATGTGCACCTACTTAAAGTTATTACTGGCTTGGTAACGATACTTGAGAAAGTTTTGCGCGTTACTTAAAATTTGGAAGGCATCTTTAAGGTTACGACGCTCAAAGTCAGACAAGTTTTCCGGTTCTATGTTGTTATCTGGCTCAATCTCGTTTTCGACGTCATAGGCTTGATGGCGTATCCGTACCATGGAAATGAACTCAAGTGCGTCTTTAAGATCACGCGCCTTGCCTTTGGGTAAAATGCCGGCTTCATGAATATCATCTAAGCGCTCGAATGAGTTCGTTGACCTCGAACCCACCGCGAGGGCATGGACTCGAATCAGATCGGCAAGTGGGGCTGTGCCTCTGCGCTTGAGGTTGATCGAATTCTTATGCTGGCCGTCTTGTTCCATCACAAAGGCTTTAAAGAAGCCAAGCGGAGGAGTGCGGTTCATGGCGTTGCGTGCGAGACAGGCAAGAAAACGGTTATTTTTCCGTGCTCGCCGAACAATAAAACCATTGAGTTGCTCAGCCCATTTTAGCCGGCCATAGACACCCACAAGATCAAAGAAGATAGAAGCATTAAGTAGAGCTTTAGGGTTGGGATCATCAATCCAATCTGAGAAACATTCTTCCCATTCACTGCGCGTCATGCGCCAAACGGGATTGGTTGCCATAATATCACCCGTACAATAGGTATAGCCGCAGCGATCCAAGCCGTCGCAGATTTTCTTGGCCAAGTCGGCAAAATACTGGCCGTGCTGTTTACTGTCGTAGCTATTATCAAGGATGATGGCGTTGTCTTGGTCTGTGACCAGTATTTGTTCATCGCGGCCCATAGAGCCAAGGGCCAGAAAACAATAGGGAATTGGAGGCTCTCCAAGCTCTTCCTCTGCAAGCTCTATGATTCTTTGCTTAAAGCTTTTACCAATTACCGACATGGCGCTGCCAACCATGTGTGAGTTAGCATCTTCATTGACCAACCTTACAAAGCTGTCTTTGACTTGCTCGGCGAGTGAAGCCAGCTCTTCGATGGACTGCTGTTGATAAATACTGCTCACTAATAGTAAAGAGTTTTGCGACTCATAGCGGACGATATCGGTCGTTTCGATAATACCTATCGGCTTTTTATCTTTTAATACCGGCAGGTGATGCACATTGTACCTAAGCATAGTGAGCATGGCTTCGTACACATAGGCATTGTGATCAAGTGAGATGACTTCGGTGGTCATTACGTTAGAAACTGGGTCGTTTGGGTCCAAACCTTCCGCTAAAACGCGAGTACATAAGTCTCGGTCTGTGATAATGCCGACCAAAGGAGATTGATCTTCTTCGTTATCTTCAAGAATAGTTGGGTCGATCACCAGCAAACATGACACATTCTCATCGGCCATTTTAATCGCAGCATTTTGAATGGTCTCATCTTTTTCAAGAAAGGGTGTTTCGCCTTTTAACAGGGTGCGAACCTTAGAAGTGGTGAGATCGTTTTGCTCATTACTGTTGGAGACGGCTTGGCGTAGACGAGCCGTATCTTCTACCTCAACAAAATCGGCGAAAGTCTCATGGTTGTCGTAGAGTTCCTGAAAAGCAGATTCGGGTATACAGTAGAGCAGGGTATCTTTAATGGCTTTGGCTGGAAAGCGCACTTTATTATTGGTTAACAGCCCCATTTGGCCAAATAGGGCGCCTTCATCCAAGCGGTTATAAAGCTCGCCTTTGCGCCGATACACTTCGACCACACCGCTGCGCACCATGTAAAGGTCATGGATTTCATCACCAAAATGGATAACCGGCGTATCTTCACGAAAATAAGAAATCTCAACATTACTCGCGACGAAGTTAAGCACGTCATCGTCTAGCTCATCAAACGGTGGGTGTTGAGACAAGAAATTCTTTATATCCAGTAATTCTGCTTCCATGAAGGTGTCCGATGTAACTGTGTTATTTTACATGTTACATGATCTTATGAGGGACTTCATGGTAGGCGCCTAAAAACTCACAGAAAAATGCTGTGGTTAGCAAACTACTTGGTGAGATCCTCAATAATAGGGCACTGGCTTCCTTCATCGCCTGGGCATGCATTGATCCACGAAGTAAGCTGCTTCTGTATCTCTTGCAGTTGGCTAATTTTCACTTCTACTTCATTAAGCTTTTGCTGCGCTTTTTGTTTGACTGTGCGACTAGTACGTTTTGGGTTTTGGGCAAGTTGGACAAATTCCTTACATTCTTGCAGTGAAAAGCCCGCATTTTTAGCGCGAGAGACCAAATTCAGTTCTTGTATGTGTTGGTCATGATATTCACGATAGCCCGCATCACTGCGACTAGGCGGGCTGATCACCCCTTTTTCTTCGTAAAGGCGAATCGACTTACTTGATAAGCCAGTAAGTTTGGATACCGCTCCTATATTCATGCTGACCTCTTTGCGTGTTTACTCACAAGGTGACTATGACCGATCTTTTTTTGTACCTCAAGTCCCTTTGCTTGCTTTGATTGGCTACTGACAGGATAAATTTCGCTGACAAATTAAAGGCGAGCTTGTGCTTGATCAACGAAAATGGGTTTGCATCCTTCTAAGACTTTAAAAAAGTTGAAGCATTAAAAAAATATTGAGTAAGATTATGGTAGACGAGGGAGAGGTTGCTCCCACTTATGCTCTATTACAGGATATCGCTCATGCCCAAATCGTTTGTTTTAGTGATTAATTCAGGGAGTTCCTCCCTTAAGTTTGCCGTTATTGATTCCTCGACAGGCGAAGAGGTTATTTCTGGCTTGGGCGAGTGCTTCGGCCTAGCGGAAGCCGTGATTAGCTGGAAACACCAAGGTACCAAAACGCAACATGAGATCAAGGCGAAAGATAACCACCATGAGTACGCGATTGAGCAAATTGTAACCCTGATAGAATCTTTAGGGCATTCAAAACAATTGGTTGCAGTAGGGCATAGAATTGTCCACGGCGGTGAAAAGTTTACCTCCACAGTTCGCATTGATGATAAGGTATTGGCTGAAATTGACGCTTTATCTTCCCTTGCTCCGCTGCACAATCCTGCGGGAGTTAAGGGAATTAAGGCAGCGTTAAACGCATTTCCTAGTCTGCCGCAATTTGCCGTTTTCGATACCGCGTTTCACCAGAGTATGCCAGATAAAGCCTTTACTTACGGCATTCCACAGCAGCTATACAAAGAGCATGGTATTCGCCGTTATGGCTTTCACGGTACTAGCCATTATTATGTCAGCCGTGAAGCGGCGAAAATGCTTAGTCAGACGGTTGAAGAGTCAAATATTATATCGGTGCATTTAGGCAATGGTGCTTCGGTGTGCGCCGTGAGTGCAGGCCGCTCTGTTGATACCTCTATGGGTTTTACGCCTTTGGCTGGGCTTATGATGGGCACGCGCTGCGGGGATTTAGATTCAGGGATCATTGAATTTCTAATCAAAAAAGGCTGGAGCCAAGAAAGCGTGTTTGAAACCCTAAATAAGAAATCGGGTTTTCTCGGGGTTTCTGAGCTAACTTCAGATGCCAGAGGCATACTTGAAGCCATGGAAGAAGGGCATAAAGGCGCGAAATTGGCCTTTGATGTATTTACTTACCGAGTAGCAAAATATATCGCAGCCTACCTTGTGCCGCTCGATAAGCTGGATGCAATCGTCTTTACCGGCGGCATCGGTGAAAATGCATTGCCGATTCGCAGCGAAATCATTAAAAACCTTAAGCTGCTCGGTTTTGTGGAAGACGCAGTAGCCAACCAAGCCGCTCGCTTTGGTCAATCTGGCATTATCGCCAAATCTGAGTTACTTGGCGCTGTTGCCATGGTGATCCCAACCAATGAAGAATACGTGATCGCCAAGCAGTCGGTTGAGCTGCTTTAAACGATAAAACAGACAGTCAAAAGCGAGCGTTAAGCTCGCTTTTTTTCGTCTAGAGAATGGATACACCATTGCTAAGGGTGTATATGACGGAGAAATAAAAACTTGATGCATATTGTTTAATTTTTTGTGGGTTATGGTAGGTTGGTTGTAATTTTGGCTGGCGGCAAAACGAGCCTACCTGTTATAAAAAATGTTATACGCCTATCGGAAAAATCGAAAAGGAGAGCGTGAATGAATCAGCATGAAAAGCTCAATTATGTTGAATTTGGTGCAAATGATTTGGAAGCAACAAAATCATTTTTCACTTCAGTTTTTGGTTGGGAGTTCGTTGACTATGGCTCTGAATACACAGCTTTTTCAAATCAGGGTCTAGATGGTGGTTTCTTTAAATCTGAAAGCTCAAACCAGACTAGCAATGGCGGAGCTCTTTTAGTTTTCTACAGTTCTGACATAGAGGCTACATTGCAGAAAATCATCAATAATAATGGTAAAGTGATACGACCAATCTTTGAGTTTCCTGGTGGTTGTCGTTTTCATTTTCAAGAGCCAAGTGGTAATGAGTTCGCAGTTTGGTCTGAAGTACGCGTATGACAATCTGTTTGAGAGTGATTCGCAACGATCGGCGCTTTCACTTCAAGCTAGTTTAGTGTTTAAGGTGGTATTCGGCGGCTTCGGTATTGCGTTGTTCACACCTTGATAGGGCGTTAAAATTCAATACTTCAACTAGTTCTTTATATTCTAATTTAGTAATGTAGCGGACAAGCTTTTGTCCAATTTTTAGCTAAACCCCTCTCGATTTATATTACGCTCGAAGAAAAGGCAAGGCGTCACTTTGAGCGTTTTGCTAGTCAAAAAAACTATTTGGTTGGTAAATGCCGCAAAACACCTCGTTGGGCGTGATAAATAACTGAAAATATTGATATGATTTGGCTTATTTTTTATCAAGGCTAACTCCCATGCGGTATGAATCTTTCCCATATGCCCCGGAAGAAAGGCAAGAGACCACAAGAGAAAGAGCAGCGCGTCAACGTCAAGAGCGCAGAGCGGAATTAACTTATACCGCTAAGGACGAGAAACGTTGGGCAGAAAATAGAGAGCGCGTTCTTGCAGAGCGTGAAAAAGCAGCACGTGTGTTTGAACTTGGCTGGATGCAATCACCCTGTACCCAGTCTCAAGAGGCATTGTGGGCAAGTCTATTTACTGCCGACACCAAAGAAGACCAGAAACAATACATCAAAAGTTGCAATGCTCACCTAAACGAGCCTGTAAAGCAGGGCGAGATTGTTCTGCTTCCTACAACAGAGCCAAAAACAGCAGAAGATAACAAGCTCCTCGATGAGTGGTTAGAGCAAGCCAAGATTGCGAGTAAGGAGTTAGGCAAACTGCTTGATGAAGAAGTCGATACGCTAAACCGCCATTTTGACTTGTTCTCCCATCAACTCGATGAGCGAATTAGGGCTGACGGTTTACCTTCCGACTACTATGCGCAAGTTGCCACAGGTGTGGGTGCGACATCGGCGCTAGTCGAGCAGAATCTGAAAAACATCCAAGGCGTGCTTTTAGAAATTAACGATTTGTATGCCGCTCAAGTAGCGATGGCAAGCAGAACTGATGGGGTGAACTATGGAACTTTTGTCTCTGAACGTGCTGGCTTGTTTAAAAAGCTTGATGGCTCTTTTGCCATGTTGTCTAAGCGTAGTGTGCAACTTCCTATTTACACTCAAATTAAACGCAACCTGAAGTTGTCGACTAAGTCAGTAATTCACAATGCAGATGAAATTCTAAAGACAGGCTTTGTTAAAGATCTAGGTAAGCGTATCGGCAACATTTGTATAGGTATTTCCGCCGCGAGAGGTCTGGGATACATTGGCTTAATGATCGGTGCAGCGAGTGGCGTTGATAGCATCTATGAAGCTTGTAAGGTCGATGGTAAAGGGGACTGTGGCAAAACAACAACTCGTGAAGTTGCTGGTTTTATTGGCGCTTGGGGTGGTGGCACTATTGGGGCCGAACTTGGAAGTGGTGCGGTTTTACTTATTTTAGGTGTTGTTGGGGTAACTTCAGCACCCGTACTCGCGGTTGCTGGAATAAGCTCGTTTGTTGTCGGTGGAGCCATTGGTGGTGTTGTTGGCTCTACTGGTGGTAAATGGTTCGTGGATGAAATGTATGCTTGGGATCCTAATTTATGATTCACACTGTAGCGTTTATTCTATTTTACTACGCAATAGCATGGTCTATTCCTGGTGTTATCATGAGTGCTATGGTTTCTTTGGGTGATCCTCAAAGGATCGTTTTTATAGATCATCAACTTTCTAAAGATGTGGAGAAGCTTCATTGCCACCCTAGGTGTATGATTTCATCAAATATTGCTTGTCGGTTGTTTTGGTTTTGGATTAGTTATCCTTTTATAAGAAAGAGGGCAACTACAGAATCAATAAAATTTAAAATATTTATGTGGGTGAATGCTTTGGGGATGTGGAGTTATATCCTCTGCCTTGGATTGATTCTGATAAAAAAGATGTTTAGTTGAGCTTGATTGATTCAGTTTGCCTACTGAACATTTGGTGTGTGTTCTGAATCAGCTACTAGAGCTGATAAGGCTATGTATGACAACGCAATTGATCCGTATGAACGGGGAGAAGAGCTATTGTGAACGAAGTTCTAAAAGATATTGAGACTATCGTTCTTGGGCTATCTTCGGTCTATGCTATTGTTTGGTCGATTCCTGCCGTAATTATGGTTTCTGTCATTTCCTTAGGGGGGTAAGCATATTATTTTTATGGATCAGCAACTTGCTAAAGATCTAAGCAAGTACTACGACGACAAAGGCTACATGCGCCCTAAATATCAATTGTCTTGGGAAATAGGTAGTCGCTGTTTTGACTACTGGGTTAAGTATCCTTTTATTCGCAAGCGCTCAACGACAGATTCAAAGAAATTCAAGTTATTTATGTGGTTCAATGCCTTAGGCATATGGAGTTATATCCTCTGCTTTGGATTGATGCTGATAGGAAAGATGTTTAACTAAGCTAGATTGATTCAGTTTACCTACTGAACATTTGGTGTGTGTTCTGAATTATTGCATCTATTACGGATTCTGGTTTTGCGTTCTTCCATTTGAGACTTGGCAGTTTGGTGCTCAACGAAAACAGATTCGCCTGAGTCAAACATCTCAAATGCTAGGTTTACTTGCTCTGTTAGCCATGCATCATGAGATAATGTTTTTCTTTGTTGTTCAGCGAGTTGCTCAGTAAGTTCACGACAAGCATCACTTAGTGTGCGGCCTTGGCTCTCAGCCTTTTGTTGAGCTAGCTGTTTCGTTTCCTCATCAACACGAAATTGAATTCTAGTGTCCATGATGTATTCCTTTTTTCTGTGTGTAAAAACGTTAGCACTAGCCTTTGAAATGGGCAACTAACAAATGACTATAGCGTCAATAGTTAAATTTTAGAATCATTAAATAAGATTGGGCGTTGGCATATAGTGAAAACAGATTTGGGGTTTAGCTTGTATGGACATCAATGAATACACAGAATGCGTTATAAGTATAAAAAGGAAAATTTAATGAATCATCACGTAATGTTAGATATTGATGGAACGCAACTTCAGTCATATGAAATGGATGAGCAGTGTTTTTTTGATGCTGTGCTAGAGGCTACAGGGCTTGAAATATCAACTGACTGGGGATCTTATCCCTTTGTCACTGATAGAGGTATATTGAAAACATTTATCGAACAACAAAACCTCAAATACTCACTGGCTGAGTTAGAGAGTATTGTTAAACCTATCTTTATCCATAATATCCGAAAAGCCATTGAAGCTTCACCTGCTAAGGAAGTTCCAGGAGCCAAAAACTTTGTGGCTTATCTATTAAATAGTGATAAGTATGTCGTTTCTATTGCTACAGGAGGCTGGGGAGAAACCGCAAGGATTAAATTGGAATCAGCAGGTTTTGAGGTAGAGAAGTTGTCAATTATGTCTTGTAATGATCACTACTCCCGTATAGAAATTATGGAGTTGGCAAAGTCCCAAATGAATAGAGTTATTGATTACCCAGTAACTTACTTTGGTGATGCAGAATGGGATCTAAAAGCCTGTGAGCAGTTAGCAGTCAACTTGGTCATCGTTGGAGACAGGGTAAAGCATCATCAGCGTATTCAAGACTTTAAATGTTTAGAAAGTGCTCTAAGTTTTGTGATATGAGCTAGCCCGAACGCCTGCCAGTAGGTGTGATAGTAACATGCGATTACCAAGCGGTTGAGCTCTATCAAAGTATAAAGCGAGCGAATTAGCTCGCTTTATTAGTAGTTATCCCCATTAAACCGAATACCTAAAGCTGCTGATTTACAGTAGGGCTTTCACTCCCACTTTTCAAAACCTGCCCTTTACCGACTACTTGGCTATTTACGCCAAGTCAGTATGCAAAAACAGACCTAAAGTAAACTCATAGCAAGATAAAACAGGTACTCAAGGGAGGTAAAGCGGATTAAAACACAGGATAACTGAGCACGATTCGAGAGCCAACTATGGAAGTCAATGGTGTAGCAGTAAACGACGACCCAAGGTTAGAGCAACATGCCACTGAGCTTGGTGAAATGGCGGTCAGGGCAGGGGGAGATTTAATGATTAAGCGTACGCGAACGGCCAAAAACGATGACCTAATGGCTCTTATCACAAGCGACGCAACGCTGGAGTGCGCCTATAGCTGGTTGTGCAAAGCGCGCAAAGAAAGCCACCATAACAACAGTGTTTGGGATGTTCGATTTTATTGGGCGCAGCTAAAACCCGTCATTCAACAACAGCTATTAGACGGAGACTATCATTTTTCACCGTGCAGAGCCTGTAAGGTAGATGGACAAAGCATGGCAGTTTGGCACGCTCAAGATGCGTTGGTGCTAAAAGCGGTGGCCATTGTGCTAACTGAATGGCTAGCGCCAAGTTTGTCTCCACACTGTAAACATGTGGCAGGAAATGGAGGCACTAAAGGATGCATTGCCGATATTTCTCGCCATGTAAAAAGTTATGGTTTCGTCTGCCGTTCGGATGTGAATTCGTATTATGCCACCATCAATCACCGTATTTTACTTAAGCAACTTAAAGCACGAATTGGTGATGTCAGAGTACTTAATTTAATACGTAATATGCTTGGTGTGCTACATAACGTCAATGGCGATCTGAAGAGTTCGACCATTGGGGTGAATAAGGGAAACCCGCTATCCCCTCTTCTTGGTGCGATTTACTTGCAAGAAATGGATAACGCACTGGCGAAATTCTGTAAACCTCGTGGTCTGCGTTACTACCGCTACATGGATGACTGGATAATATTATGCAAAACACGATATCAGTTACGAGTAGCTGTAAAACTGATGAATGCCTGCTTACATGCGGTTAAGCAAACTAAGCATCCATTTAAAACCTACATAGGGAGAATCAAAAATGAAGGGTTTGATTTTTTGGGATACAGGATAACCCCTAAGCCAAAGGGGAATTTAACACTCGCTTGGAAGACTTGGGCAAACCACTTTAGCAAACTTCGGCAGCTTTATGAGCAAGGTACCCCCATTAAGGGTATCGCACAGTATGTTAAACGTTGGCTCAGTTGGGCAAGCGGGGGCGTAATTTTGAACATGCCAGCCAGTCTACAGCAAGGCTTTAACAGTGCGCTTGGGCGTGAAGTTAAAGCGTTTTGGAAATATCAGTTCGCCACTGTTTGAAGTGGATAGTTTGTGAAGAAAGGAAGTGGCTCATTAATAGCTACACGGTCAGTTAAAGAACAAACAATGTTAATGAAAAAGTCTACATAAAGTGAATAGTGTCTTTGCCAGCGTGTATAGGCAACTGAAAGAAGCCGATAACAATGAATGAAAGCCAAGGTTAAGAAGGATTGAGATATGTATAAGCAAGTAAGAAAAGATGCAGGGAAAAAGTTTAGGAATGTCACTAAACCAATACTACAACTTAAGACGAACTGTAGACTGGGATCGACAAATGGAGGGTTGACTGAAGAAGGGCGCACGAAATTACAAAGAGTGCTCGCATGGGTTAGGCAGGCAGGGGCGGCGGCAGTGAGGAACGACAGGGGGGATATCGATATAACGGTCAACACTGTGGCGTCGGGATTAACTGAACCTGCGTGGACTACAGTGGGCGAAGATGCTCGGATCGGAGTACAAATAGGGGCATGGTACGTTAACAGTGCTAGCTATGGGCAGCTAGCTGGGATGCTAGCACATGAGCTGGGGGTTCACCATGCGACGGATCAGATGATGACGGAGGACGAAAAAATGGAAGAGAAAGAGCAGATGAAGTCAGAACAAATCGTTTCCCTGGGTGAACGAACCTACACGATCGGGGCATGGCAGGACAATGACAACGGAAGCAGGCAACAAGATCATGTCATGGCTGGCCGTGGGGGTATAATCACTGATGATAGATTAAGACTTCCAGTAGCAGGGAGTACAGTTCGAGGACAACATTACGCACAGTTCGTAAACCGATTATGCAAAGCTATCGCATCTTCAAACGTTTTAATCGAAGGCAAGAGACACGAAGCTATGAAAGACCTACTTGATAGCTACTTATTCGACCATGCACGTTTTGTAGTCACCGATGATCACATGTCGTCAGTCCTTACGAGCCCAGTGAAAGTAGCTAAAGGAATGAACGCCCGTGGGGAGGCGATTAGGGTGGACGGAACTTGGGGACCTTGGGCTACAAATGAACATGTTAATCCGCGAGACGCGCATGCCTTCACTCCCTATAGGATCCTTCTAGGCGCGGGGGGACGCGGGGTAGTGGAAAAGACAAAGCAAACACTAAAGAAGGCGCAGCGTTTCAAAGGCGACTGCATCTTTAGGTGACACAGACACGCTTCTTTACAACTGGGAAGTAGAATATGAAATAAGAACCAGCATGGGTGATGTTGAAGCGTGTTGGGGCCATGCGCTCGTTGAACGGTTCTTTGGTAGCCTGACGCATGACTGGTTACTAAAAGCACCGCAATCAACGCGAGAGAAAATGAAAAATGATGTGTCAGCTTATATGCGATATTACAATTTAGATCGGCTACATACGACTAACGGCGATATGTCACCGATCGATTATGAAAAGTCCTTTAGAAAAGTGTCCTGAAAAAGTTGCGCAGAACAAACAAATACAAAATAGGAAGAAAAATATGCCAAAAAAATAAAATTAGTAGGACAGACACATTAAGAAACGAAAAAACCGTAAACAACCATTAGTAAAATCAACATTCATAAATTATCGAGATACAAATAATGGAGTATTTAGTAGAGGAAAACATCTTGGATTTGGAAGCGATACATGGACACCTAAACAGTCAACATAAACCACTGGGGGCAGGGTATAGTGATTATTGAATATAAATTATACGATATGTATGTTATACACTATAACTTCCCTTGTTTAGTAAAAACATAATAGACGCCAGCGTCATAACGAAAACTAGAAGGCATTAAAAACGTCTTTTAGCCCATTTGTTATAGACAATAAATAAAGCCTATAACAATCGATAAAGTCCGATTAGAAAAGGTTTGAGATATGTATGCACAAATAGAGAAGTCGAAAGGTAGTAAAGGTTGAGCTAGTGTTAATTCAGCTACTCAGAAAAAAAGTATCAAGAACCAAGGTTTTGAGCTTGTGGATAATCGCCATGGGAACAGCGGAACGTCGCTACAATATGCGGTCGCTCAATTTGCTGGACATGATAACGTTATGATCAAAAAAGATGGTTACAAAAAATCGATACTAAAAAGGGTGGAGGAAAATGAATATAGCGAATACAAAAGGCTAAAGGAAGGCGGCATCGGGGAAAAGGTATTTCCGTTAATAATCAAAACCCTTAAATTTGATACCCCTGAGTACGTCAAGAAAGTTAACAAAATAAAAGAAGAGATGGATGAGGCGGAAGAACCGACATGGTCTGCTATGAAGGTTCCTGACGGGTCAACCGAAAAAAAAGAACTATAAAAGTTCTTCAGTAAAGCTCAAAAACATCGTGAGTCCTTTGTAGAGATGGAAAATATGGGTGGTGAACATATAACTCTACACGACTTTAAAATTGGACGGATAACTGGAAATACAGATGAGTTGATTGGGAATCGCGATAAAAGTCCTTCAGGCGCTGTCTGGAAAAAATTTAAAACTAAAATACTCGATACCGCTAGTGATTCAAGCAGGTATGGGATAAAGGTATGAAGATAAATGGAAAAAAAGAGAAAAAAATTCCTAGGGGGAGTGAAAAAGATCGGGACGTTGGGTCTCCTGAAAGGTAAAAAGACAATGGATTCGTTCGTTAATGGCGAGCCCTATCAGGTAAATAGTAAACCGATCATCGACCTTGATAACATATATAAATATATTGAAGGGACTGACACCGTTTACATTGCTTCGAGTTTGCTACTCGCAGAAAATACGCAAAGGGGGGATGAATCTAAAATTCGGTTAATGGATTTTGCACACCCCGTGAAAAAAAACAACCCAATGTTTGGGGAAATACGAAAAGGGATGCTTCAGGGAATACTAAACCTTAGGAATAAACTTTTGGGCAAACCAATGTCATCGATAATCTTAATTGATGATGGCGACATACCCAAAATGAAAACGCGGGCCTATGGAAAAACGGAAGGCCTAGAATTAACAAAAAAACAAGCAAATTTAATAAAAAATTAATAGTAAAAAATTAATAGGACAGACACCCTAAGAAACGTCTTTCGATAACTAACAAACCAATCGATTACATCTAAAAAGTAGGGAACTCTTGAAACAGGAATGTGGGCTTTTCTAAGCGAATGGTGTGAACTAGAGTCAGCGTATTACAAGAAGGAACACGCATGACAACTGCACGTAGACAACAAATTAGCTTAGAAGCCACACCCTATTATCGTTGCGTATCGCCAATCCGGTAATCCTAATTTCGTGAGGCGTTTTTTCTTTATAGCCATGATGCCATCACCCCAAGATGACTATCAACCCTAAATAGGGGTAGAAAAGAACTAGCCTAGGGTTAATCTGACAGGCATCGAGTTGAAAAAGTGGGTGCCTGTCAGATCAGGCCTGAATTAGTACAGATTACTTTCTATCATATCCATATTCAGCTTTACATTACTAGGCTCATATGCATCCATGGAAAATTTTATTTCCTCTCCGAATTTAGTTTGTTTCTCTGAATGAATAGCATTTGGGTCGGAATTTATATCAAAGACATCGGCGATGAGCTGTTGATTACATACCCCAGCTCTAAATTCATCAATAGCATCAATTAAACGGTCAAGAGCTATCGCTTGCTTGCCTTTCACGCTCATCCAGTCCGACAAACTTAACTCGCTTGTTACACCAAGACCTGCATCTGATTGATAAAGGTAAACTCTTGTATTCTCTTTTGATTGAGCGGGAATATCAACGGTATAAGCATGCCCCATATTAGGATCGTTTATCATTAAAATATAATTTTTTGAGGAGTCTCTATTTTCAACTTGCTTTAAAAGTTCCTCCTTTCCGGTAAAAGGAAGTTCCACTTTGGCTCTGCCTGTAGTCACTGTATCTAAAAAAAGTCTGATTATATTTTTGCCTGATAGACCTTACTGTTACTTTGTGAGTAATGTTCAAAATGGTAGCCATTGTAATAAAAGCCCGTTAAAGTCCCATCAGGTATTCCCCTGATTAGTAATGTGGTATTTAAAGTGTATATTCGTTTTGTCGTTGGCTCTGATGGTCAAAGCCCAAGGGAGATGCACGGGCCTTTTACCGAAGTTGAGTATCTTCGAGAGCAAGGGCTATTGGCACCTTATGAGGAAGATATCGTTTCAGACATATTCGCCAAATTCAATCAAGAGTTACCCTGCCCACCTTGGTCATCGAGTCATTGGCCAGACGACGCCATTTCTTGGTTTAAGGTGACTGCACAGTATTTTGTGTCTGAGATGTATAATTTAGTGGCGCTTTTAAACGAACATGGAATTCAGGTTCGAGTTTTAAAGTGTGACAAGTTATTCAAAATATTTTACGAAGATGAATTTCAAGTCGTTGCCTTGGACAAAAGGTTTTAATATGAATAGCGACATGAAAAAGTGTAGACATATCCAAATAGCCCACATCAAAAAAGCATGCTTCTCATAGTTGGTAACTTTACTTTCACTCTAAGCACTAGATATTATGTGCTTAATATTGAACAGTATTTTTAACTTCATAGCTAAAAAAGGAATAGTAATGTTCAGTCATGTTATGGTCGGCGCAAATGATATTAATCAATCCAAGACTTTTTACGATGCCGTGATGGCCGTTCTTGGATATTCAGAAGGTGTGATGGATGACAAAGGCCGCTGCCTTTACGTAACAAAAGATGGTGTGTTGGGTATTACTAACCCAATTAATGGCGAGCAAGCCACTCATGGCAATGGAATTACAATCGGGCTTAAAGTCAGCAGCCCTGAATTGGTGGAGGCATGGCATGCCGCTGGCCTAGAAAATGGCGGTACAGCGTGTGAAGCCCCTCCTGGTATACGTGAAAGCCGAGGGAGGACATTGTATTTGGCTTACTTGCGAGATCCTGCTGGCAATAAGCTTTGTGCCACTCATATTGTTTCTTCGAGATAAAAGTATGGAACATGCTCCAATAAAACCGCTGATTAGTTTTGATGATTTTGCGAAAGTAGATATTAGGGTTGGCCTTATTCGTGAGGTCAGTGAGGTGGCTAAGTCTGATAAATTGATGAGGCTTACTGTGGACTTTGGCGATCATACCCGCTCCATTCTCGCGGGTATTAAACAAGAACGTGATAACCCAAAGGACATTGAAGGTAAGCAAGCTTTGTTTGTGGTGAATTTGCCGGAGAGGAAAATGGCTGGTGAAGTCTCGCAAGGTATGTTGTTCGACATTGGTTATGAAGACAAACTCTTGCCGTGTTTAGCTTGTCCAGAAATGCCTATGCCCAATGGCGCCAGAGCTGGATAAACTGCCAAGTTTGTTTCAAAGTACTGACATGTTTTGGATAATTTATGTCAAAAGTTGTTTTAAAGGGCTTTATTTTGGTCCCTGAATCAGAATTAGGTTTGGTTAAGAGTGAGCTCACCAACCACAAACGTCTAACGTTAGAAGAGGGAGGGTGCATCACTCTTCAAGTGACTGAAAATCCAAAAAATCCTCTGCGTTTTGATGTTTATGAGGAGTTTATTGATAGGGCCGCTTTTGACTATCACCAAGAACGAGTCAAAGCTTCCCGCTGGGGAATGATAACCACTAATGTTCAGCGCTACTATCAAGTATTTGAATGACTCTTACGAAGTTCGCCGATTGAATAAAAAAGGACTGAAAACTATCAGTCCTTTTTTGTTTGCGTTGTGTTCTTCAGATTGAAAGTCAGAACTATTGCACTAGCTTAAACACTAATGCACTTACCGCGACGGCTCCGGTTGCAAGTACAAAGAAAGTCGAGAGCTTGCCTTTATACATGTGCAAACTTTTTACTTTGTAGACAGCGATCATTGGCATGATAAATAAAATCATCGCAATAATTGGACCCGATAGCGCTTCCATCATACCCAAGATGCTCGGGTTGATAATCGATACCGCCCAGATACTTAAGAAGAGTGCAAGGATACAAATCGCATGCGCCTGACGATAAGAAAGCGGCGTGCTTTTGGTCAGCATACCAATCAGGCTTTCACGTGCTCCCAAGAAGTGGCCGATGAAAGAGGATGTGATAGCAATAAAGGCAACGATTGGGCCAAGTGTTGCGATAAATGGGTTATCTGTGGCATTGGCTAGGTAAGAAAGTACGGATACGTTTTGAGCCTTAGCTTCCACTAATTGCTCTGGGGAAAGAGTCAGTACACAAGAGCCTACAAATAGCATCACAAACACAATCAGCATTAGGTTAGTGCGGCGAACGATCACTTCTGATTTGGGTGTGGCTTCTTCATCGCCATAATGTCTGCGCTGAGCATTAGCAAACGAAGACAGAGCGGCAACATGGCTAAATGAGAAGATCACGACGGGAGTGGCTAGCCATAGAGTGCTGCTTAAATCGGATATTGCCGGCATAACCAGTTCTGGCACATGCCAGCTAGGGATCAGGTAGACAGATAAAAACAGCAAAATAGCGACCAGTGGATAAACCATGATTGAGAATGTCCGCAGCATGGCTTTTTCACCTGCGAGCATGATGGCGATCAATCCAGCAACCAGAACACCAGATAGCCAAGCTCTCGGCATCGAGGCCATATCTGCTTGGTTAACCATAAAGCTATCGACTGTATTGGTAAGACCAACACCATAAATCAGCAGAACAGGGAAAATTGAGAGGAAGTAAAGAAGAGAAATACCTTGTCCTGCAGCTGGACCAAAATGTTCAACAACGACATCAGTAAAGTCGGCATCGGTTCGGCGAGAAGAAAGAATAAAGCGAGTAAACCCTCTGTGGGCCAAGTAAGTCATCGGATAAGCAAGTATGGCCATTATAATGAGTGGGACTATGCCACCTATGCCTAAGTTGATGGGCAAAAATAGGATGCCTGCACCGACGGCGGTGCCAAATAGGCTTAGTACCCATTGAGTATCGTAGGATGTCCACGGGCTTGCTTTCGCTGTTAACGTATTTTGAGTATCACTCACTTGTGCGTTACCTCTGTCTGTCATGGAAACGCAAGGCTATATATTTTGTAAATAATTATCACGACATTTATACGTTATGGTGATCCAACTCACGAAGTAAAGTGTTAAAAAGAGGTGTCTGAATGTTTGTTAACCAGTTGTTTATTTTAATATTAAACCAATTCAATTAAATGATTAGAGTAATATTCGGCCTAACTGGCAAAAAGAAATGTTTAAGACTCAGGCAATACAAAGCCGTTGTGCCGTTTGATTTGGCACGTTTGCATCAAGTAGTAACCAGCTACAGAAACGAGCAGCCGATTTAGGCCGTAATCTTTTATCAGCTTTTTTGCATAAGTTTTTTAAACATGGATGATTGGTGAATAAACTGAGCGTATATTTGCTGCCTATACTCCAATTGTTGCTCGTCATTGAGTTGGCTGTAGTGCTCAAGTGCTCGCTCTGCCGATGGGCCATCGGGAATGGTTGTAAAGGCGCTCAATGCTGTCACTACCGATTGTGCTTCGACCGACTCTAGAGAGAACGAAATTTGTTTCGCTTTTTGAATTAACGCTTGGAGAATAACCTCCCTTTCTGCCTGCTCTATTTTTGATATGAGCTCGTTTTTGGTGCTCTTGAGTCCCGCTTGTTCGAGCTTGCTTATTAGTTCGTTATTCATTTTTATCGAGTAATTAGTGGGTTAAGGTTAATGGCTTGTCTTATATGGTTTCTTGTTAAACCAACAATAAAGTCTGTGGAAGAGCAAAGTCCGGTGTAGAAGTTAGCGTTTCCAACACCTCTTTAGTAATAACAGGTTTGCTTTATATAATTGGGAAGGTAAGGCTTTGGTCGCCCTTCAGTGTGACTTAGTAATGTGTTTCTACCGTATGAATATGACCGGATTGCTCTATGTTGGCAACAAGAACCTTTACCTCTTTTATTGAAAGGAAGTGACCCTTATAGTAGAGCTCGACATCGCTGATCATGCACATTTCGCCCAGCATTGGTAGGAGTCCATCTAAGTCCTCAAGTTCGATTGTTACCATTTTTACACCCGTCTATTACAGTATTTTTCGTTGCACAAGTCCTTGTATTTGTTTTCGTTAGGGCGCGGAGGTTTATTAGGTTTAGAATGATCGATAATAAACTAACGTGAACTTTTATGATCTATAATCAAATCAAAATGTTAATGATTTGTGTCTATGGGTGAGCTGGAGGTGTCTTTTAAAGCAAAGGATCGGTTGATAGGTTTTTATCTGGGTAACGTTCAATAGAAAAACAGCCAGTTATATGACTGGCTGTTTTGAGATGCTTAATTAGACGTCGTAAGTGGTTGACGCTGTATCACCGCCAGTTCCCGTCCAGTTAGTATGGAAGAACTCACCGCGCTGGCGATCAATGCGTTCATAAGTATGAGCGCCAAAGTAATCACGCTGCGCCTGAAGTAAATTGGCTGGCAGACGAGCAGTGGTATAACCATCTAGGAAAGTCAGGGCAGACGTTGTACATGGCATAGGGATACCAGCTTCAAGAGACTTGGCAGCAACTTTACGCCAAGCGGCGAGGCTGTTTTGTAGAATGCCTTTGAAGTAATCGTCAGAGCCCAGGAATGCAAGCTCTGGGTTCTTCTCGAATGCATCGCGAATATTACTTAGGAATGCAGAACGAATGATACAGCCACCACGCCACATTAGGGCTACGTTACCGTAGTTCAAATCCCAGCCGTTTTCATTGGATGCTTCGCGCATTAACATGAAGCCTTGTGCGTAAGAGATGATCTTAGAAGCAAGCAGTGCTTGGCGAAGGGCATCAACCCATTCTTGCTTATCACCTTGAACCGGTTCAATAGTTTTACCAAACAGCTTCTCTGCTTTTACGCGTTGGTCTTTCAGTGCCGATAGGCAGCGAGAGAATACTGACTCAGAGATAAGAGTGAGTGGAATACCAAGATCAAGCGCGTTGATCCCCGTCCATTTGCCCGTGCCTTTTTGACCTGCAGTGTCGAGGATTTTCTCAACCAGAGCTTCACCATCTTCATCTTTGTAGCCGAGAATATCTGCGGTAATTTCAACTAAGTAGCTGTCTAGCTCAGTCTTGTTCCAGTCAGCAAATACTGCTTGCATTTCATCAGCAGACATACCTAAACCATCTTTCATAAACTGATAAGCTTCGGTGATCAGCTGCATGTCGCCGTATTCAATGCCGTTGTGAACCATTTTAACGAAGTGACCAGCACCATCGTTACCGACCCAATCACAGCATGGCTCGCCTGCATCTGTTTTTGCAGAGATGCCTTGGAAGATAGGTTTTACTGCTTCCCAAGCTTCTGGTGTGCCGCCTGGCATGATAGATGGTCCAAAACGAGCGCCTTCTTCACCGCCTGATACACCCGTTCCGATAAAATGAATACCTTTCTCACGAAGTGCTGCAACACGACGGTTGGTATCTGGGTAGTTGGTGTTACCACCATCGATGATGATGTCACCTTTATCTAGCAGTGGAACCAGTGCTTCAATAAACTTATCTACGACGTCACCGGCTCGTACCATAAGCATAACTTTACGTGGTGCTTCTAATTTTTCGACCAACTCCTCAAGGGAGTACGCGCCGACAATGTTGGTGCCTTTTGCTGGACCCTGTAGGAACTCATCTACTTTTGCAGCAGTACGGTTATGCGCCACCACTTTAAAGCCATGGTCATTCATATTTAGGATAAGGTTTTGGCCCATTACCGCCAGACCAATAACACCGATATCACCTTTCATTATTTCTCTCCAATTTTTAATGGACGCTCGCGTTACGCGATCTTTTCTGCTGCGTCTGAATCTAGGTACCACTCCGTCTTTCCAGTTTGCGACTGGATTTTGGCTGCGGGATAGGGCAGTTCGTTTGCGGGAGTGGTATGAATCTCATGAACGATCTCTACTTTTCCAGCACCAAGTACAAGGTAGCTGATACGCTTGGCCGCTTGTAAAACTTTAGCGGTTTTAGAGACGCGGATCTGGCCTGACTCTGGATGGGAAGCTAAAACAGATAGCTTTTCCTCTTGGTAGTTAGTCTGGCCTGGAAATAGGGAAGCAGTGTGACCATCAGCGCCGACACCAAGGAGGATCCAGTCAAAAACAGGCGTGCCGTTCTCGGTTGGTATGACTTCAACCATTTCCTTGGCAAATCGCTCGACTTCGAGCTCTGGCTTTTCCTCACCACGAATGCGATGAATATTGCCAGCCGGGATATCTACTTGGCTAAAGAGCAGGGCATTCGCTTCACCAAAATTACTCTCTTTGTCTTCAGGTGCCACACAACGTTCATCGCCCCACCAGAAATGAAGGTTTTTCCATTCAATCGATGTTGAATAGGCTTCGGTTGCCAAGAGCTTAAATAACATTTTGGGTGTGCTACCGCCTGATAGCGAAATGTGCACAGGTCGATTGAGTTCGCTAAGCGCCTTTAGGTCGTCAGCTAAGCTTTCCACTACTTGTTGCGCGGTTTGGAAGATCTTATGGTTGATCATAGTTCACAATAATCCGTATCTGTTAAATTCTTACATGGGAAGCGCCAAGCTCTGTTGTCACGTTTTAGCAGCTCATCTGACTCTTTCGGACCCCATGTGCCACATGCATAGCCAAATAGGGCCTGTGGATCTTGTTTGAAGTCTAGAATCGGCTGGACATATTGCCAACATGCTTCGACGGCATCGCTGCGAGCAAATAGGGTCGCATCGCCATTAAGCGCATCAAGGAGAAGGCGTTCATAGGCGGTGAGCATTTGTGTTTCTGGCAAATCCGCGTAATGGAAGTTCATCGCCACTTCTTTGGCTTTGAATCCTGCGCCTGGCTCTTTAAGACCAAAGCTTATCTGAATGCCTTCATCTGGCTGGATACGAATAACTAACTTATTCTCTGGTGCATTTTGACCAAAAACAGGATGAGGCGTTTGTTTGAAGTGGATAACCACTTCTGTGACTCGGGTCGGTAGTCGTTTTCCAGTACGAACGTAAAAAGGAACGCCATTCCAACGCCAGTTATTGATGTAGGCTTTGAGACCAATATAAGTCTCAGTTCGAGAGTCATCGGCCACGCCATTTTCTTCGCGGTACCCGACTAGATGTTGACCACGTACATCTGATGCTGTGTATTGACCAAGGACTAAATCATTTCTTAGCGCTTGTTTATCAAGTGGTTTAAGACACTGAAGCACTTTGATGACTTCGTCTCGCATTGAATCGGCATTGATTTGTGCAGGAGGCTCCATTCCTACCATAGCAAGAACTTGGAGTAGGTGATTTTGGAACATATCACGAACTGCGCCTGAGCCGTCGTAATATCCGCCACGTTCTTCAACACCTAAAAATTCAGCCCCAGTGATTTCGACATAGTCAATGAAGTTGCGGTTCCATAGAGGCTCGAACATGGCGTTTGAAAAACGAAAGACCAGTAGGTTTTGAACCGTTTCTTTGCCCAAATAGTGGTCGATACGATAGATTTGATGCTCTTCAAAGTGACCATGGATCTCTTTATCGAGTTTTTGCGCTGATTCAAGGTCATAGCCAAAGGGCTTTTCGATGATTAACCGCTTCCAGCCGTCTTCTTCTTTGTTTAGCCCATGCGCTGCAAGGCTTGCTGGAATGACATTGTATAAGCTTGGAGGCGTCGCAAGATAAAAAAGCGTATTGCGCTGTTCGAAATCATACTGTTGAGAGAGTTGGTCGAGGCGGGTTACCAGTTTACTGTAGTCCGCGGTATCTGAGGTATTGATAGCTTGGTAATGCAGATGGTTTATAAACGCATCGAGCGTTGCAGGTTCAGTTTTTTCCATTTCCTGAAGAGAGTGCTTCAGTTTTTCGCGGTAAGACTCATCGCTGTATTCAGTGCGGCTGACACCAAGTATGGCGAAGTTTGTTGGAAGCTGCTTACTCGCATAAAGGTGATACAAAGCAGGGATCAACTTACGATACGTCAAGTCTCCCGAAGCACCAAAAATAACGATGCTGCTGTTTTCTGGTATTACCATCATCTTTCCCTTAGAAACGAGGTAGTTATCATATGTCGTTTATACAGTGAACTCAGAGAGCCAACCCTACCAACGGCAATTCAAAATTGATAATTGGTCATGCCTATTAGTCTGATAGCTAGAAATGAATTATTTCGAGCCACGAGATAAATCATAATAAGGCAGCACATTGTCCATGACTATTGATTAGACATCAACCTTTGTGAAAGCAATCGATTAAATATTGACTGATTATTGGCACATTTGGTGTTTTCTGCCATTTAAGAGCCCCCCACTAACAGTCAGTAAAGGTATTAAATCAGTGCTGATTATCGATCGTGGTAGTCTAAAATTGTGTTTTTAAATGCGTTTTGACGGTTTGAATATAACTGTCTCGGTCGATAGGAACGATTTGTTCTGCGTCTAAGAACATCTTGGCATAGTCTTGGTCTATTTCATGCTCTAGAAATAGCAGGTAAAGCTTAGGGTCAATATGCCCACTTGTTGCCATATGGGTCATTATGTTGAGGGATTCGGCAAGATTTTTCGCTTTTTTATACGGCCTATCGCTAGACGTTAATGCTTCGAATACATCTGCGATCGCCATAACACGAGCTGGAATGGAGAGTTCATCCTCGTTGAGCCCCCTAGGATAGCCTTTACCATCGATTCTCTCATGATGTCCTCCTGCGATTTCAGGGATATTTTTAAGATGCTCAGGATAGGGAAGACAGCCGAGCATCGTCAGTGTTTGGATGATGTGGTCGTTGATCATAAAACGCTCTTCATCATTGAGAGTTCCATAACGAATCGATAGGTTGTAGATCTCTCCACGGTGGTATTTCAATTTGCCCGGTTCGAGTACAAATTGCTCTGTCCAGACATCTTGTGGACTTTCACCCTTAGTCCAAGGGATCTCATGGGCTTTCTTATCGCTCAGTATTGGTTCCATGACCGGCAATGTTTGCCGCTCACCCGCGCGTTGTTTTTCTATCCAAGATACGCCAGCTTGATCGTCGAGTGTTCTTTTCCATTGCCTTTGTGAAATTTTGTTGAGCCGCTCAATGGCACTTTCATCCATTTGCTCACTACCTATGTTGCACTCGGCAACAAACTCGAATTCACTGTCCAACATAGATTGAGTATCTTCTAGGGTTTGCTTTAATGCAGTGGCATCGCCGCCATGATACATACCTTGCCAATAGTCTGCTTCTGCTTGAACTTTGAGTAACTCGAATCGCATTCTTACTTCATGGATTCTGTCATAAATGGTTTCAAGCTTAGTCGCTTTATCTATCACATATTCCGGCGTGGTTACCTTTCCGCAGTCGTGAAGCCAGGCTGCAAGCTTGAGCTCTTCCCATTGCTCGTCTGTCATTGAAAACTGAGGAAAGTAACCTTGGTCGTTATGGGCGACTTTAGTTAACATTTGGGTCAGTTCCGGTACGCGTTGACAATGACTGCCCGTATACGGTGATTTCGTATCGATTGCTGAGGCGATAAGCTGGATAAATGCATTCATCATATCTTTTTGCTGTTCCATTTGATGAATGTTTTCTTTGGCTATTTCAGCAAAGCTTAGCAGCTCTTTTAGGAAAGCATGTTTATCGCTTTGTTCTTTTGTAATGGCTCTTTCATACCCAAGAAGCAATACCCCTACCAACTGAGACTCTCTGTTAAGCAAAGGGAAAAAGTAGACATCTGAGTTATAAAAATCATCAATATATTTCTTAAGCGCATTATCACTGCGATTCAAATGGACTATTTCGCCTTGTCGTAAGTCTTTTTCGAGCCAAGCGGTATCTTTAAGAAATTCATTAACATCGATTTTAAACGGTATGATGGCGTGATTGGCCATGATCTCAAAACTGCGTTCTTTTTCATTAACAGAGAAAAGGACAATAGTTTCAGCACGTGTAACAAGATAGCTTTGATGAGTGATGGTTTTAGCCAAAATAGAGAAATCTTTGTTACTGGCTGTCTCACGCAATAATCTCAGAAGATCGTGCAGCGTGTGCTCCATTAATTCTATTGATTTGGTTAAGTTAGACACCTCGCGAATTAAACTTTTTGGGTAGCGTGTCTTTTTGAAATCAAAACGAGCAATATTGTCGGTCAGTTGGACTAGGTTGTGCAGCGGTGTGGATAATTTAGTGGCAACAAACCAAACGGTTAGAAAACTCACCACTAGCATGGTTACGGCCACACTAATTTGCCTGTTTCGCATGGACAGTAAATCACCGAGCAACTCGTCTTGTGGGATAGCTTCTGCAAGTAGAAGTCGGACATGTTCGTTTAACCATACTGGGGTCAATGTGACTGACCAAGTGTTGCCATCTCTTTCAATGACTTCATACAAAGTTTCTGTGCTGTGTCGGTTTAAAATGGGTTCAAACAAGCTGTTTTTGACCGCTTGTTGAACGGACTCTATCTCTTGATCCAAATTTATATTGGATTGATGCTGTGCCAAGAGTCTGAACTGGGTGTCAAACAAAGCTACCTGAGTGGTTTTGGACAAACTAAGTTCAGCGATTTGATTCGAGAGTGACGAAAGTGTGAAGTCTGCTGCCACCACTTCTTGACCGTCAGCTGACCTGCGTGACAATGTCACGCCGTTTGTCTTCAAAAAATAGAAAAAATAGGGCTCGGTAAGACGTATTTCTCCGTCGGCATCTGCGTTGATGTACCAAGGTCGTACACGAGGATCGAACTTGTTGTCATTGGTTTTTTTGTATCCAACACGATTGTAATCATGATCTAAATAGTGAAATTCATTTAACCCTTCTGCCTTGGTGAAGTTGATCATGAGCCTTGCGTTGGGGGGCGCTTCAAACCGTTCTCGTGACGATTCGTCATGCAGTGGGCGAAGCATAAAAAATTCGCCGTGTTCGTTACCATAGAATAAAGCAACAAGGCCCTGATTTCTTTCAAATATTAAATTGGCTGAAGCTAAGAAACGTTTTGCCTTAACTGGCGGTGTACGCTCTTTAATGACGGCGCTTAACGCCATAAAATCGAGGGTCGTTAAAATGGGACCGGCACGTACTTTGAAGGTCGATTCGAGCTTGCGGCTATTTTCATTACTTAATTCTTTCGCACTCACAGCTAACAGTTCTTGTGAGTGATGATAACTAATACCAATAAGAACAATGCCAACCAAAGTCGTTAGCACCAGAAATAAGCTCGTGATGTGAATACTCAGAGAATAATGTCGTTTCTTCATTTATATGTCGCTTAATGGCTTCTCCATAAGTATCGACCAATATATAAATCATGCAAAAGGAAAGATAAGTTACGGCATCATTTGGTATCTAGTTTGATGATTTTCAACTAAATTATGCCTACATCGACTATAACTATTATTGACACAGTTTAATTGGAAGCAAAGAGATGTTAACTCGAACGTATCAAGTTGAAGTATTGGCGACCCCTGAGGTTGTTTGGCAAGTATTAACGGAAAAGGCGCTATATGAGCAATGGGCTAAGGCTTTCTCACCGCATTCTCAATTCGAAGGAGAGTGGAAAGAGGGCAGCAATATTTGCTTTTTCGACCCAGATTTTGGGGGGACTCGCGCCATAATCGACAAAATAGATACCAACAGAGAGATTCAATACACTCATGTAGCAATTTCTAATCCGGAAAATGTCAAAGATATTGATAGCGATACGGCGCAGAAATGGATAGGAACAAAGGAACATTACCAGATTATCCCTAACCAAGAATCTGTCACCTTAAAAGTAATGATTGATACGCATCCAGATTTTGTCGATATGCTTGATGATGGATGGAAAAGAGCGTTTCCATTGATCAAGGTAATAAGCGAGCAACAAGGTCGTTAGTTTGGTAAAGTGCACTATTACTCTGCACTTTAACCGACTAAGAATTTAAAATGAAAAAAATCATTTTTGCCTTAACACTGATGCTTTCGATTCAGGTTTTTGCATCAGACGTTGACTTGAAAGCAACCATGAAGCAAATGAAGCTCGAGTTTAAGCAAGCTGCCCAGGCAACAAGTGTCGATAGTATGAAAGCACCTATTGATAATATGTTACAGCTTGTTGAGCAAGCTAAGAAAGGCAATTACCCACCAGAAAAAGTTGATACTTATATTGAAGGTTTTAGTAAGCTATCGACAACGCTAGAACAAATTGATTCGCAGCTTGATGCAGGAGATCTCGCTTCCGCTCAAGAGTCACTGCGTCAGATCGATGAACTTCGTATTGAATATCATGATAAACGCAATCCTAGTATTTGGAGCAAAATATTTGGCTAATGTGATTGCCATATTTTTATCTGAGTAAAAGTCACTATCTGTATGATTGTGTGAAATTTTCACGCATTAAGGCCTTTGAATAATTGAAGAGTAATGATGCCTCGGCGGAAGAAGTTTAATCGATTGATGCTAACGATCAGTGCCCTAAGCTGGGCACTGATTGCATTGATGCCTGTCATCAATGCGCATGGTCCAAATGCTGGGGTATGGGCGAGCTTATGTACGCTTAATGGCTTTAAATTAGTTCAGGTTGAAGAAGGAAAGCCGACAACTCAGCATGGTAAGGCTTGCCCCTTCGGTCACTTTTCTTGTTTTCACCAATACACGCTTCCAACCCCATCTTACGTAACACGCATTACTTATGTAATCAGTGAGTATTATGCTTTTTTAGCACCTAGCGTACGATACCAATTAGCCTTTGCCAGAGCACCACCACCTTCCTTTTTTAATACAGAAAATCATACATTTAAAGTAAACGCAGCGTAGGCAAAGTACTTGGCTTTGACTGATGCTCTTGCTTGCGCGTCAAAAAAGGAAAGTACCATGTTGGGTAGTCAAATTCAGACTTCACCTAAGGAAGCTCCATGTCCTACAACGGACAAAACTAAAGTTAAATCAAGATATTTTATGGTCTGGCGCTGGCATTTTTATGCAGGTTTATATGTTATTCCTTTCATGATTATGCTCAGTCTAACTGGATTGGTCATGCTATTTGATGATGAAATCGAAACGATTAGGTATCACGATGAACTAATTGTTGTGCCTGAATCTGTTGCACTTCCTGTCTCTCTCCAATTAGACAAAGTACAAAAGGCTTACCCTCTCGGGAAAGTTACTCAATACATCCCCTCTAAAGACCCCAGTTTGGCAAATAAATTCGATGTTCGTTTAGCTGATGGTCGCTCGGTTCTGGTGACGACAAACCAGTACACAGGCGAAGTAATAGGTGAAATTGATCGCACTGATAGCTGGTATCAGCTAGCTAATGATATTCATGGTACTTTGCTGATGGGCCAATGGGGGGATTATTTGATTGAGATAGCGGCGAGCCTGAGCATATTACTGATTATTACAGGCGTGTATTTGTGGTGGCCTAGAGACAATGCCAGCAAAGCTGGCTTCTTTAAAATTCGGCTCTCAAATATGCGCCTGTTGATGAGAGATTTACATGCAAACTTTGCCGCTTTGTTTTCGTTTGTCCTATTGTTCTTTTTACTATCTGGTCTAGCTTGGACAAGTGTATGGGGCGCAAAATTAGTGCAGGCTTGGAATACTTTTCCTGTCTATTACACTTGGGGCGATAAACCTGAGTCTAATCTTACTCACGCTGATCTTAACCATGGCAGTGACAAAGAATTACCATGGAACCTTGAACAAGCGGCACTGCCCGAATCAAGCGGACATATTCATGGTGCCACAACCCACGCTGGAGAAACGAACTTTACGATTAGCGAGCACGCAATCAATATTGATTCCGTAATCGAGCAGGCGAAAAAGCTTGGATTCACGCAATACAAGGTGTTTCTCCCTCAATCTGAAAAAGGCGTTTTTACGCTCGCGGCAAATTCAATGGGCGGGGACGTTACCGACCCACGTTTGGATAAAACCACGCATATCGATCAATACACAGGGGATATTTTGGTCGACGTTAGTTGGGATGACTACAGTGTGTTGGCAAAGCTAATGGCAGCAGGTGTGTCTCTTCATCAAGGGGATATGAGCATCATTAATAAGGTGTTAAATGTACTGTTTTGCCTTGTTTTTCTATTGATATCAGTATCTGGATTAGTGATGTGGTGGATCCGAAGACCGTCAGGAAAAACTCGCATGGGGATACCAAAGCACTTTGAGAGCGATGGCCTTTGGAAAGCGGGCATTGCAGGACTTATATTTATTGCGGTGTGCTTTCCTTTAGCTTGCTTGGCTCTTGTGCTATTTGGTTTAATTGATTGGATTGTTTTTAAACCGAAGAAATCTGCGCTCAGCTAAACGATAGAATAAGGCCACACATGAGTGGCCTTCCCGTAAAGCTCCAGTTTATGAGACTTTCCAGCTTATCTTTTCACCGGCTCTAATTGGCACAACGATATCATTCCCAAACGGCATGGATTCTGGGACATGCCATTCTTCTTTTGTCAGTGTTACCGTATCTGAGTTTCTAGCAAGGCCATAGAAATCTGGTCCATTGTGGCTTGCAAAAGCTTCCAAGTTTTCTAACTTACCCTCTTGCTCAAACACTTCTGCGTATAGTTCTAGTGCTGCATGCGCTGTGTAAGAGCCTGCACAGCCGCACGCTGCTTCTTTCATTCCCTTGGCATGAGGAGCAGAATCAGTGCCCAAGAAAAACTTCTTGCTACCACTCGTCGCTGCACCAATGAGAGCCGCTTGGTGGGTATTACGCTTTAAAATCGGCAAGCAGTAAAAATGAGGTTTAATCCCCCCTACAAGCATGTGGTTACGATTGTAGAGAAGATGATGAGCCGTAATAGTTGCAGCAAGGTTATCGTTAGCGCTATTAACGAAGTTTACCGCATCAGCAGTGGTAATATGCTCAAGCACAATTTTAAGATTTGGGAAGTCATTTACGATGGGAGCAAGAACGGTATCAAGAAATTCCTTCTCACGGTCAAAAATATCCACGTCATGATGGGTGACTTCGCCATGAACAAGTAGCAACATTCCGACTTCTTGCATCGCTTCCAGTACGGCATAGATATTTTTTGCCGAAGTAACGCCTGAATCTGAATTGGTTGTCGCGCCAGCCGGGTATAATTTTGCGGCCGCAATTTTACCGCTGGCTTTAGCCTTTTTAATTTCATCTACCGACGTATTATCCGTCAAATACAAAGCCATTACGGGCTCAAAATGAGCATTGGGCTGGTTAGCCATGATGCGATCTCGATAAGCTATCGCCATTTCAGTATCAGTGACGGGTGGGATAGTATTTGGCATGATAAGAGCTCGGCCATTATATCGGCTTATGTCTCTTACTGTATCAGGTAAAACATCACCATCGCGTAAGTGAACATGCCAGTCATCGGGTCGAGTGATCGTAAGTGTTGTCATTGTTGCTCCCACCATAATTTTAGTTGTCGGATTGGAGCCTAAACAAGCGTGAAAAATGAGAAGGCAAACGCTTACGTTTAGGCGACAGGATGATAGAGCAAAGTGCTGCTAAATGCATCTAATTTTTGTCGTTATGAGTCAAGTGGAATAAGGGTTTTGCGCCTTAACCACATTTTTAATCAATATTTACTCGGATATGAAAATTTCAACAAGAGTTAGGTATAATAGCAAAAATAATGAAAACTTTTAGGGATAGCATGTCAGCACCAAGCCTTTGTCAAATCAATGTGTATCCAGTTAAGTCACTAGGTGGCATTACTCAGTCTAACTGCTGGGTGGAAAAGCAGGGCCTTATGTTTGATCGTCGTTTTATGTTGGCCTTAGCTGATGGATCCATGATCACAGCCCGTAAGTACCCTCAGATGGTCACCATTCAATCGAGCTTAACCGCCGATGGCTTAATTTTTGTTGCCGAGGGTAAATCACCGCTTAAGCTTCGATATGCTGACTTTAAAATGCAAGAGACGCCAGCTCAGGTTTGGAAAGATAACTTTGCGGCTTATACAACCACAGATGAAGCTGATGATTGGTTTAGCGATGTACTGAATTTAAGAGTCGAACTGCTCTTTAGTGGTGAACAATCAAACCGAGTACGTGAAAAGGTAGGGCATAATGTGAGCTTTGCCGATGGTTACCCGATGCTTGTGATAGGGCAAGGATCGCTTGACGAACTTAATCGCCGTAGTCCTCAGCAACATTCAATGGATCAGTTTCGTTCCAATCTCATTGTGTCAACTACCGAGCCATTTGAAGAGGACAGCTGGAAGCGTATTCGCATTGGTGAAGTGGAATTTGAGTCTGTAAAGCCTTGTGAACGTTGCATTATGACCACCGTCGATGTGAGTATAGGTAAACTTCGAGAGACCAAAGAACCGCTTAAAACCTTGTCTCAATTTAGAGCGAATGAGCGAGGTGGTGTGTTTTTTGGGCAAAACCTTGTTGCAAAAAATGAGGGTATGATTCGCCAAGGTGATCGAGTTGAAGTCCTTGAGTATAAGGAAAAAGAATTTTATCCAGACAACTCGCCAACACAGTTAAAGATGACTTGTGTTGAAAAAGAACCTTTGGCAAGAGACTTCATTACCTTTTGGTTGGAACCTCAATCTGGCATAGTGCCTAAGTATTTGCCAGGGCAACACCTACCCATTTCGATTCAAATCGGTGATGAGAGAGTTGCAAGGCGTTATACCTTATCTTCCAGCCCATCAAGACCTGGTCGACTAGCAATCTCGGTAAAACGTATTGACGAAGGTCGAGTATCAAACTGGCTCCATGAGCATTTGAATGTTGGCGATTCTTTGGTGTGTGAATATCCGCAGGGCAGCTTTCATCTGGATGAGCAGTGTAATAAGCCCATTCTTCTCTTGTCTGCAGGAAGCGGTGTGACACCGATGCTTTCGATGCTCAGATATTTGTCTGATAACGATCAAGCGGACGATGTGTTCTTTTATCATCAGTGCCGAAGTGTCGAGGATATTCCATACAAAGAAGAACTCGATGAATTAAAACAGAAGCATCCGGGCCTGAGAGTGTTAATTTCTTTATCGCAACCTCCTGTTGATTGGTTTGGTCTAAAAGGGCGTTTGACCCTATCACACCTCAAACAGATCAAAGATGTGGAGAAAAAACAGGTCTTTGTCTGTGGCCCAGATGAATTTATGCAAAAGGCGAAAAGCTTGTTGCTGAAAAAGGGGTTACCCGAAGACTGCTATCACCAAGAGGCGTTTGGTGTCTCGAACATAAGCGCTAAGCCATTAAAATCGCTTCAACTCAGTGTCAACGGGCATATTTTTACTGGCGACAACCAAAAGCCGCTGTTAGATCAAGCAGAAGAGGCCGGAATAAGTATTGCAAACAGTTGCCGAGCTGGCTTGTGTGGTGCGTGTAAAGTGACGATTCAGTCTGGCAAGGTTCATCAGCCTGATGTTCCGGGATTGCAAGATTCTGAGCGAAATATGGGGATTGCACTCGCATGCTGCTGTGTGCCTGAGACAGATATAGATGTTTCTAGCTAGTTTTGGACGTAAACTGGGTAGAGCGCTTTGAAGCGTTCTGCCTTTTTAGTGTTTATGTGACGACTTGTAATAATGTGTCATTATCTTTGGCGAAGCTTTCAATTTCTTTGGGCGCTTTTCTGTCTGTGATAATGAGATCAACATCGGCGATCGTACCTAGCTTCACCATAGCGTTACGGCCAAACTTACTGTGATCGACACCGAGTAATACTGAGCGGCTGTTTTCAATAATGGCTCTTTTCACTCGTACTTCGTGATAATCGAAGTCGAGTAGGGAGCCATCATAATCAATTCCTGAGATCCCTAAAATACCGAAGTCGAGCCTAAATTGTGAGATAAAATCAAGGGTTGCTTCACCTGTTACACCGCCGTCTTTCCCGCGCACTTCTCCACCTGCAAGTATGACTTTGAAATCTGGCTTGGACATCAGGATTGTCGCGACATTGATATTATTTGTCACTACGCGTAGGTGATGATGATTACTGAGTAAAGCCCGCGCTATGGCTTCAGGAGTGGTTCCAATATCAATAAACAAGGTAGCGCCATCAGGAATGTGTTTTGCGAGTTCTAAAGCAATTTGTGACTTCTCTTTTTGATAAGTGATTTGGCGAGTTTGATAAGAGGAGTTCTCAGCACTAGATGTGATAGTCGCACCACCGTGATTACGACGAATTTTATTATCATCAGCTAATTCGTTAAGGTCTCGGCGTATAGTTTGAGGGCTAACGCTGAAACGTTCAACCAATTCATCAGTACTTACAAATCCTTGTGTCTGCACCAGCTCTATGATCTCTTGATGACGCTTAATGGCTTTCACTTATAGTATCCTTGTGTGAGGGGATGGCGCAATTTTACGTCTTGTGACCACGAAAGCAACTCAATCACAGAATAATATGAGGTTGAGTAAGGATGTCTATGCATCACTAGACAGTTTCCTTTATCTTAGTTGACTTTTTACATTCGGCTGTTTGTGGGGTGCTCGACGTTTTCGACTGCCACTAATTTAAAGCGCTAAACCTCGTCTACACTTTCGATATAACAATTATGGTTCAACAGAACCATTTGAAAGATGTTTGTGTGACATCTGTTAACTAGCGTCAGGTAATATTATGAATCAGATAACTAAGAGTACTCGACCTACCAAGGTGTCGGTTGTGGCAAGGCAGCCTATCATCGACAAAAACAAAGAATTGTTTGCCTTTGAACTTTTGTACCGAGAAGGTGATACAAACGCGTTCAATATGCCCTATGAGCAAAGAGCCACGATGCGTTTGCTATCAGAGCAGTTCCTGACTCTACAAAAGCGAAATCTCAGTGAGAAAAGAGGCTTTGTCAATTTCGAATACATTGACCTGATTGAAGGCCTTCCTTGTGACTTTTCGCCCGAAGATATTGTGGTTGAAATATTGGAGACATGCTCGGCAACTCAAGACTTATATGATGCTATTGTCGATCTAAAGCAAAAAGATTATTTAGTGGCACTTGATGATTTTGTTCCCGCTCCCGAGTGGGATCGTTTCTACCCTTTAATTGACTTTATCAAGCTCGATGTCAGAGCGTTATCTTTTAATCAATGTGCGAGTATTATTCGAGATTTCAAGAATACGGATATCCAGTTTATTGCCGAAAAAGTTGAAGACCATAAAGAGTTTGTTCAAGCGCAAAAATGTGGTTTTGATTTGTTTCAGGGCTATTTTTATCAAAAGCCTGAGGTAATTAAAACCCAAAAGCTCACCGCCTCTGCAATGGACATATTTAAACTCTCGGCCTTAGTTGCTACAAAAGATATCGATATCGTAAAGGTTAATCAAATCGTTGAGCGCAATCCTGCACTTTCCGTTCAGCTACTTAATTTTGTAAACAGTGATTCACGAGTAAGTACACGGATAGAAAGCACTCAGCAAGCGCTTTCTTATCTCGGCGGCGATAGGGTACGCAAGTACGTGACCTATTCCATGGCCTCTGCGCTTTCGCCAAGCAAACCCTCGATATTACTAAGAAATCTATTGATGCGAGCCAAGTTTATGGAAGGACTGGCACAAAATGTTAATGATGCGTCTGCCTCTGAGTCAGCGTACTTATGTGGCATGCTATCTTTGATCGAAGGTTTACTCGATATGGCGTTAAAAGATGTACTGGCTTCATTAACACTTTCCGATTCTCTTGTTGCTGCGCTGGTTCATAGACAAGGGACCTTAGGAGATTTGTTGGGTATTGCTGAGGCTATCGAAATGTCGGATTGGAAAGCGTTAGCAAGTCTGCAATCCAAAACAATGCTTGATGATAAGACCATAATGACGTGTTTGGATAAAGCGAATAGCTGGATTAATGACTTTAGCTCATAAATAGCAATTCAATAGAATATTTGGGAATTGAAAAGGCTCACTTAAAAAGTGAGCCTTCCTATTGTATCTAGTAAGAAATTAAGCGACTTTAAAGCGGTTGACTAAGTCTTTTAAACTACCTGAGACCTCTGCGAGACCAAGCGCAGCGCAATCAATTTCTTCCGATGCATTTCTAAGATCGCCAGAAGAATACTTAACGTTTGATATGTTTCTATTGATCTCGTCACAACTGACTTTTTGTTCTTCAGTCGCTGCAGCAACGGTAGCATTAATCGTCGCTAGTTCGTCAATTTTTGAGCTTAAATCACGTAGATTGCTGCTTACATCGCTCACCAGCTTAATGCCTTCTTGGGCAGAGAGATTACTGCGTTCCATAGAGTGGACAGTTGATAGTGTCACTTCTGATAAACGAGATATATTACTTTGGATATCGATGGTGCTGTTCTGGGTTTTTGTGGCAAGTTGACGTACTTCATCAGCCACAACGGCAAAGCCACGTCCGCTTTCTCCTGCTCGAGCTGCTTCAATAGCTGCGTTTAAAGCAAGCAAATTGGTTTGCTCTGCAATACCTGTAATAATCTTCAAAACACTGTTTATTTTTTGCACTTCATCTTGCAACTCTGAAAGTGCTTCTGCAGAAGATTGCACTTCTTGCCCAGTACGTTCAACAAGCTGCGCTGCCTGCTGGGCTTGCTCTGCGTTGAGTAATGCGTTTTCTCTGCATTGGTGGGTGTAGTCGGATGCTGCTGCACTGCTTTGTGAAACTTCAAGTAACGCTTCATTAAATTGCATCATGGATTCGGTAACACTACTTGCTTGTTTGGTTTGATCTTCCGCTGCTTTATATGAATTATCGGTGATCTTGCTGAGCTGCTTACTTGAGTGAGTGATCACATTGGTACTGGCTTTCACCGAGTCTATGATAACTTTTATCTGTTCAATAAAGGTATTCACACTCCGTGTCACTGAATCAAATTCGGGAATGTTGGACATCTTTAATCGAATATTTAAATTCGCGTCTCCAGAGTTTAATTCACTGAATTGGCGCTTCAACACGTAAAGTGGTTGGAGTAAGTAGTTAACCAAAAGAACAGACAGCCCACCAAAAATGATAACCATAATAAGAGTTGTTGCAGCGCCGGCTGAAGCAATGTAATTACCTAAGGCTTCTTTAGGTGCAAAAGCTTCTTCTTCGTCAATTTCCGACATGATTGCCCACACTTGATTGGGCACTTTGACTGGTCCATAAGCAGAGAGTACAGGAACCCCTCGATAGTCCTCGAAGATATCAAAGCTATTGATGCCTCTTAATGCTTCAGTGACTCCCGGCGTATTGACCGGCTGTAAAGAGATACTGGTGTTTTTAAGTTCGATATCTTTTGCGGCGGCGAGCCCTTTGTTACGGATGGTCTCTAGGTATGCGCTTTTGTCTTCCACCAAGAACCGACTTTCATTCCTTAATGTGCCATCAGAGCCCACAAGATAGATTTCTCCTGAATTACCAAACCCTCTACTTTGCCACTGGCCGTCTTGAGTCATAATATTGTTAAGCTCATCAATGGGCATTTGAAAGATGAGTATGCCAACGAGATTACCCTTATCGACGATCGGAGTGGACATAAAGCTTGCAGGTGCATTGTATGAGGGAAGATAAGGGGCAAAGTCGGTAAGATATACTTCTCCTTTATCAAGAGACAACGCTTTCTTGAATGCTTGCCCAATGCCGGAATTAGAATACGGACCCGTTTTTAAACTGGTCGCAAAATCGAGTTCTTTAAAGACGCTGTAGACTATATGACCACTTTCTGGCTCGACAATGAAAATATCATAGTAGCCAAATGTTTGGAGAAATTGGCGGAAAGAGTCATGAAAACGCTCATGCTCTCTTGCGTATATTGACGTGTTATTTAATTCGGTGAGCTTATCTTTGTTACCGAGTGGATGCGGGTTATTAGCAATAAAGTCGAATTGCATGTTATAAGTCAAACTAGATAAACCAGAAAACATATCTGGAACATTGACCTTATCTTGGTTGAGTTGATCATATTGAACAGCAAACTCTTTCAGGTAGTAGTTTTTAACTTTCGATTGTACTTCTGAGGAACTGACTCGCCTGATAGGCTCATACGCTAGGAAAGCTTGCGTAAAGTCAACCGCGGCTTCTCTGGTTGCGATGTTGTTGGCCATGGAGGTGATTTGCCCTTCGATATCGGAGAAATAGTTCTCCACTTCGGCTCGAACCAGCTCTTTTTTGGCGGTCAATTTGTCTCGACTTTGTTTGAGCAACACAGAACGCATTTCTTCCGTCGATAGATAAGTACTAATGGATGTGCTTGCAACAAGAGAGAGGGTGATTGCTCCCAATATGGCAAATATGAACCTGAGCCGTAGTGACATCATTAATCTCCATTTTCCAGATCATAGTATTTTCACAGAACTACACAAAACTATAGGCGCTAGGTTGCTTATGTTTGCTTAGCGTTGGAGTTTTTCGCTTAAAAATGAGACTTTGGGGGTGTTTTGCAGAATTGTTTTACATAGTTGGAGTGTGGTCTTCATGCTGGTTTACATCGATAGTTGATGAAATTGTGAGCTGAGTCGTGTCTTATATTCTCATATAAGTATGAGTTCATACTAAGGTTTAGAGAATAAACCAATATAAGAGAGGGCTTGGCTTTGGGCGTTGCAGAGAAAAATCAAACGGATACCAAACAGCAATTAAGTTCTGAAGATAACCTTCAAAGCAGTTCTTCAAATGTCGAGCATGAAGAAAGTAGCAAGAGTGGCCCTACAGAAACGGCAAGTACGATTCGACATGGCGAAGATGCTTTTGATACGGTTATGCCACTTTGTGATGTTGCCTGCGTTATTTCTACTCCTACCGGCAAGTTTCTTAAATGTCGAACAAAATATATAGGTCTGCATTCAAAAAGCATTCTATTGCTTGAGATGCCAACAGTGTCACCTCAAGAGAAATTAGTTTACATGCGTCAAGGTTATCCTCTTCAGGCTTGTGTTATTTCACCCAAAGGAGAAGGGGCTCGGGTGTACTTTAAGACCAAAATTGAATATGTGTTAAGTGGAGGGGATACCGATATACTTTTAGTTACACTACCTGCTTCCACTCAGGTTGTGGTTGGATTGCGCGAGAGTGTCCGTTTAGAGATCAACCTCGACGGGGTTTTAGATCCAGAAGATAAAAAATATCCATGTCAAATTAGGGATATTTCTCAACAAGGCTGTTTGATTGTGGTTGATAGAGATAAAGCCAATTATCGGATCGGGTCTTTGGTTCACCTTAGTATGTGCAGTTCAAACAAAGATGTTCCAGTCATAGAGGAAACATTGAAAGCCGTGGTGAAAAATGTCTCAAAAATAGGGCGCTATTATAAGTATGGTGTTAAGTTTGAGGATGAAAGCTTAGAAGGTGTTAGCTCCTTGATTGAAGGCCTAAACTTTTGTGCTTTACAACAAAAGTTTATGTTATAGCTATCCAAGTAACACACCTTAGTGAAGGCTAGTCCTTGTTTCGACACGGCATTAATAATATTTTACACTGTATGGCAATTAACATTAGTCTTAGGGAGATTGAAAGTCCCATCTAAGACCTATTTGCTGGGGTAACAAGTGTGAGAAAGTCGGTTAAACACCTTCATCCATCCTTATCTATTGATAGAGCACCCTCTGACGTTTTTATGAATTTCGAAGCTTTTCTGTCGAATACGGAAACACGTATACATAGCCACCCGTGGGGACAAGTGCAGCTTATTAGTGGGGGCATTTTAGAAATGGAAGCTGAAGGCACTCGATTTTTGGCTCCACCTCACTTGGCGATTTGGGTTCCTGCGGGTGTGATGCATACCAGTTATAACCGAAAACCTTTGTCGTACTGCTCTTTAAACATTGCTCAGCGACTAACAAAATATTTTCCTAGTAGCACGAGTTTGATAAAAATTTCTCCAATCGCTTTGACCATCATTGATGATTTTCGCAACAGAAATATTAGTATACCTCAGACGGAACAGGATAAGAGGTTGATTCAGGTCTTACTTGATCAACTGGCCACTCAGGATACACAACATCATTTCTTACCCTCTTCAGATAACAAATATTTAGTAAAAATATTAGCGGAAGTGGAAGAAAACCCTCTGGATAATAGAAGCCTTGCACAATGGGCAGAAACAGTGCATTCCACAGAACGTACTTTAGCGAGATATTGTCAGTCTGAGTTAGGAATGAGTTTCACCGAGTGGAGGCTAAGAGTTCGCTACCTCTACTCGATGGAATTGTTAAGAAAGGGGCACTCGGTTAAAGAGGTGGCGTTAACCCTTGGATATCGTCAAGCCAGCCCATTTATCGCAATGTTTAAAAAGTACGCTGGACAGACGCCAGAACAATACAAAAATAAACTGTTATAAACGAGCACAGAGTCGCCTCCAGCGACTAAAGTTTCGAGAGCACGAAATCCAGACCACCAGTAATTGCGGCAACTTGCGCGAGATTGCACTGCTGTGGGGTCGCTTTAGGGCTATCAGGGTAGACTTCAGTGGTTGTGCCATAGGTACAGTTTGTCACTCCACCACACAGTCCTAGCTTAACCATCGGATAGTTAATCACCCCTGTTTGAATAACGGGTGAGCCGATAATTTCTCCGTTTTTGTCCGCGGGTGCTATGTGAGTTACTTGGCTTACAGACTTAATGATCGCTGCTTGAAAATCAGCCTGCGGGTTCTCACTGTCACCGACAGTGTAAAATCCATCTGGAATCTCGCCAGGTGTATACTCGATGCCATCTCGAGCCGCTAACGCTGGTCTAAATTCTGTTTCATCGGTGTCGGTAGTTTCATGTAAATCGAAATGAACCATAATGGTGCCGTCAACTGAGCCCACCAGTTTGATAAGGTTTGCCGACTCTTCTGCTGGGCTGTTCGAATAAAAGGAGCGGTTAGGATCAGTAGCAAGAGGGTTCCAGCGGTTTATGGTCTCATAGCCCCATGGGCTAACGCAGGGAGCAACAATAATATTAAAATACTCACAGTAGCTTTCCATCTTGTTCTCGATAAACAGAAGTGCCCCCTGAACACCGCTTGTTTCATACCCATGCACACCACCAGTTACCAATACAACGGGTTTGTTGGTATCCCAGTTATTGCTTTTGATGCAGAATAAAGGGTAGCGTTCAGGGTCATAAGATAGCGCTCCATATTGCTCGACTTGGAATCTGTGCTTGAGTGCTAATATTTTGCTGACAACCTCTTCATGGTAGCTACGCTTTATTGAGGTACTGTCACGCCACTGCTGACGCTCAGCATCCTGCCACTTTTGACCTGCGACTCCTATGGGGTAAAATTCCTTTGTTTGCATGTCTGTTTCCAAATTCCTTGTAAATCCGAAGCACAGCATAAATGGCCTTTTTTGTTGAAGCAATGCATATAACTTAAGCAGATAACATTTGTTTACTACTATTTATGTCAGCAATTAAGTTTGAGTAATAGTATCTAGGTGGTACATTTAACAGCATATCAGTATGTCTAAAGGGGCCTTCATGGCTGGTGCGAGTTTATTAACATTGTTGGATGACATTGCCACAGTACTAGATGATGTTGCTTTAATGTCAAAAGTGGCTGCAAAGAAAACGGCAGGAGTACTTGGTGACGATTTAGCGCTTAATGCGCAGCAGGTATCAGGCGTTGCAGCTGAGCGAGAGATTCCCATTGTGCTCAGTGTTGCAAAAGGCTCTTTTCGTAACAAGCTTATTTTGGTGCCAGCTGCGCTGATTACTAGCTCAATTGCACCTTGGCTGATCATGCCTTTACTCTTAATCGGTGGACTATTTCTTTGCTTTGAAGGAGCAGAGAAAATAGCAGAAAGCCTATTTCATGCAAAAGAGGTAGAAGAGGATGAAGTGCCATCAGGGTCAATTGAAGAATATGAGAAACGCAAGATAGCAGGTGCTGTAAGAACTGACTTCATATTGTCTGCCGAAATCATAGTGATCGCGTTAGGCACAGTACAGAGCCACGCTATGGTGACACAAATTATGGTGGTTAGCTTTATTGCTGTGCTAATGACGATTGGTGTTTATGGGTTAGTGGCAGGGATTGTTAAACTTGATGATCTTGGTTTTTATTTGAATCGAGTTTCTCAAGGGAAGGGAATAAGAGCTTGGCTGGGTAAAAGCCTTATTACTTTTGCTCCTAAACTAATGAAATTTTTAGCTATAGTCGGAACTGCCGCTATGTTTTTAGTCGGTGGCGGTATTGTGGTGCACAATGTTCCTCTTATTCACCATTGGGTTGAGCCGATCATTATGAAGGTTTCATACTTACCATTAGCTAGTGTTTTTCTTCCATCGGTTTTGAGTGGATTGATAGGTGTTGTCGCTGGAGCTATGTTGCTGCTGCTTTGGACTGGCATAGATAAGCTGCGTTCTAGAGATTAGAAAGTGAGCGGTCAAAGTCTCGCTATCTCTATCAGGGCTTCGACTAGTATCTCGTTTGGCTGGGCACCAGAAATCAGGTGCTTTTTGTCAATTATCATGGCGGGAACGGCATTGATTCCTGCTTCAAGCCACTGGTATTCTGTTGATGAAACCGCCTCTGCCCAGCTTTCATCTTGCAGAACAAGTTCGCAAACATTGCGCTCAAGGCCAAGTGACTCTGCAATATTAAGCAGCACTGTGGTATTGCTGATGTCTTGTCTTTGTGTGAAATACGCTTGAAATAAAGCCATTTCTAAATCTAACTGTAGACTTTCTGACTGGGCCCAAAGCAATAACTGATGAGCTTTACGTGTATTATAAATCCTCATATCGTCAGAAAATTTGAATTCAAAACCTAAATCCTGACCCAGTTCAGAGATAGTCTGCCTCGCGGCTATGCTGGCTTCAAGTGAAGTACCATACTTTTCTGCGATGTGTTCTCTGAGGTTTTCGCCTTCGGATTTCATCATAGGGTTGAGTTCAAAGGGGTGCCAATAGATATCGGCTTTGAGACTGTCCGAAAGCTTTGACAAGGCGTGCTCAAGATTTTTGTAGCCAATGATGCACCAAGGGCAGACGATATCAGATATTAGATCGATACGAATAGTTTTTATCATAGGTGCCTGTGCTTCCTAGATGCTCTGACTGCTGTACGTTGAATTTTCCTAAGCTCTCACAAAGAGAGCCTAGGATAGGGTTAAAGCTTGAATTTATTGAGTATAGCGTCTTGTTCTCTGATATTTTCAGTTTGAGCTTGCATGGCAATGTTAGCATTGCCCGCTGCTTCTGAAACTTGTTCCGATAAATCTTTAATTTTCACAGTGTTAGTGTTGATTTCTTCTGCGACTAGACTTTGTTCTTCGGCAGCAGATGCAATCTGAATATTCATATCACTGATACTTTGTATGGCATCTCGAATAGTGTTGAGTGCGTTGTTTGCTTCTTCTGCACGTTTTACGGCGTTACTTGCGGTCTCTTTACTCATATTCATCGCATTGGCAACGGATGTGGCACCAGATTGCAATTGCTCAATCATGTTACGAATTTCTGTTGTTGATTCTTGAGTCCTTTGCGCAAGAGTTCGGACTTCATCAGCAACCACAGCAAACCCTCGGCCTGACTCACCAGCCCTTGCCGCTTCGATCGCAGCATTAAGTGCAAGCAAGTTGGTTTGGTCGGCGATATCATTGATTACTTTCAATATGGTCTCGATATTGTCAGTAGCAGATTCTAGCGATTTTACTTCCTCAACGGCTTCATCAATTCGCTGAGATAGTTCACTGATTGAAGCTGATGTATCACCGACGACTCGGGTCCCCATTTGCGTCGCATCGTCGGCATCTTTGGCGGCTGATGCAGCGCTTTGTGCATTGTTAGCGACATTGCCTGATGTGACCGCCATCTCATGCATAGCGGTTGCCAGCTGTTCAAGTTCGTGTAGCTGATCTTGCATTGCACTGGCTGACTCCTGAAGGCCCGCAGAGGTCATCTCTGAGCCACGCAGAATCTCTTCACCAATTGACTTAGATTGGGATAGTAGCTGCTGAAGTTTACCCGTAAATGAGTTAAAACCCTCGGCTAACTGGGAAAACTCCTGATCTGTTGCCGTATCTAGGCGCTGGGTTAAATCACCTTCGCCGGAGGCAACGTCTTGGATTGCATTGTTAAGAGCACCTAGGGGACGCATTAACGCTGTCATTAATACCAGCAGAATAGCCATACTTATCACCAAAGCGATGACAGTGTATATAATGGCACTATTACGCAGATCGGCGAGGGATTGATACGCAATTTCTTCGTCTAATATCACACCAATATACCAGTTTTCACCAGGTACTTTAGAAAAGTCGAGTGTATAGTCTTTTCCTTCAATAGAGATTTGTCGGGGATCTTCTTGAATAGAGACATCTCCGAGAAAATCTTTCATTGGTTTACCGTTCATTTCAGTGTTGGGGTGAGCAATGGTTGTTCCATCTCCAGACACAATGAATACGTAACCCGCATTGAAGAGTTGCACCTTGTTTACGAGTTCGGCAAGACCTGCCAAGCTAACATCATAAAAGATTGCACCTATAAATTCGCTTCCATCCATAACAGGGGTGGCGATAGACACCAAAATTTCACCCGTTGCCGAATCTGCATAAGGGGCCGTTATGATAAGCTCGCCTGATTTCTTGGCATCGATATACCAAGGTCTGGCGCGAGGATCCCATGTAGGGCCAGGGTTCCACCCAGGATCGTTGTTGATATTGGAGCCATCTTTCTCAAATCCCAAACCAGCCAGCAAAAATGTTTCTTTTACTATTGGTCTGGTGATGACCATCTCCATTGCGCTCGGTGTGAGATTAGCTTCTAGCATGCTGGTGGCATAGTTAGCGATGATCTTACGGCTATTGATCTCTGCTTCAGTTGTGTCTCGGACACCATCTACGATTTCTGCAACACTTGAGGTAACGAGAGACTTGACTTCTTTTTGAACTGTGTAGTATTGCTGCAGTGTCAGCAAAGACACTGTGGCCAAGAATAAAAGAGATGATGCGGCCACAATTTTATGGCTGAATTTCATTGTCGACTTCCCATGTCATTAACGCTTATGTCTTCTAGTATAGTGTCATAGTGAGTGAATGCTTATTTATCATTAATTAAGTAGCACCAAATTTATTAGTTACGATTAAGAGCATAGTACTTAAAAGCTCAGATTAGTTGTCTATTAGCAACATGCAAATTTGCGGTAACTCATTAAAATAAAATCTATTTTGGTCTTTTTTATCTATAAAACTTACTCTTTACTTGTGTCCCAGAATGGTTTGTTCTAATTGCTTATATACTTGCTCGTTTCCTTCGAATAGATCCTGAATCACTTGTGATTTTTTTACTCCCGACTGAACTCGTTTAGTCGCTTCTCGCAAGGTTAAAGTGATGTGCTGCTCTGCCGAAAGTGTGTTGTCATTTTTTGATGATGACCACTTTTGAATATTCACCGTCAGAGTGCTTTGTGATAACTCGGGTTTCATATTGACGAGTTCATCGAGCAGCACAGATAAAAGCTTTTTCTCCGCCTGTTGGGATTGTTGCTCTTCGCCGAGTCTATCGACGATTGCAGAACCTAACGGAGTGAGTTCTACGTAGCCACCCTGTTTAGGTAGTGGTTCTGTTACTCTGGAAGAAACTTCAACCCTTTGTGCGCGCGTATTAGGGAAAAAAGTAAGGCCAACCAATGCATCAAACGGCAACCAAACCGTTTGCCCATCCTCAATGGCGTATTCGATTTTCCCCAGTTTTAGCAAAGCTAAGCCTTGATTGACTCTCAGTAATACATGTTTAAGGCTTCTTTTTCTCGGTTGTATAACCAAGTAAGGGAACTCATTATTGTGGTGGGAGATAGCGTAATGCATGAGGTGGTATTAGTTTCTGTGTTGCACGAGTGACTAGAGTAACGTTTCTTGTGATAAAAACCAATAAAGCAGCGAGTTTTTATCTATTCAACAAGTAAATGCTGGTCTGACCTGAGTGTTATCTATGATGTATAGCTGCTAATCCAATGATCTCAGAGTAGAATAGAGCTGTTCTCTAATAAATAAGTACAATATGACTGTTAATAAAGACCCTTATCACGAAATTCGTCCTTACAATGATGATGAAATTCCAGCAGCGATTAATCGCCTTATCGCCGATGAAGAATTCATTAGTGCAATTCTTCAGCACAAGTTTGCTAATCATGCTGCTTGGTTTAAGGCCTTAATGTCTCCATTAGTGAAAGTCTATCTCAAAATGAAGTGGTCTAAGCTTAAGTCGGTAGACAGTATTCAACTCGAAGTAAAAAAGTATCTTGAACAAATATTGAATACGACTACCAATGGCGTGTCTTACTCGGGTTTGGATAAACTAGACAAGCAGACGTCGTACCTTTTTATCTCAAATCATAGAGATATCGCAATGGATCCTGCTCTGGTCAACTATGGCCTCAATAAAACCGAACACAAAACGGTTAGAATTGCGATTGGTGACAATCTGCTTAAAAAGCCGTGTGCGACCGAGCTGATGAGACTCAATAAAAGTTTTATTGTTAAACGTTCTGCCAAAGGGCCTAGGGAAATGATGAAAGCACTAGGCACTCTATCAAGCTACATTAAGCATTCTTTAGACTCAGGAAACTCAATTTGGATTGCACAGAAAGAAGGCCGAGCAAAAGATGGAAATGACTTCACTGATCCAGCGATTTTAAAAATGTTTCACGTTGAAGGTCGCAAGCAAAAAATTGAATTCTCACAATATATACAGGCTCTTAGAATTGTCCCTGTGTCTATTTCCTATGAAAATGATCCTTGTGATGTGTCGAAAGCGCTAGAGTTACACCAACTTGAGACGCAGGGGAGCTATGAAAAAAGTGAGTTTGAGGATATAGAAAGTATTGTTCAGGGTATTATTGGTGAAAAAGGGCGAGTGCATGTCGCTTTTGGTGACGTGATAGAAGGAGAATTTGAATCACCAGAAGCTTTAGCTGAAGAAATTGATCGACAAATTCATGGTAACTACAAGTTATACCCAATCAATGAATTAGCAGCGGGTAACGATGATGTTGCTCAAAATGTTAAGGATAAACTCTCAACGAAACTGAGTCAGTTACCAGAGGGGGCAAAAGCGCATCTGCTAGCGAGCTACGCTAACCCACTCAAAAACAAAAGCGCTTAATGAGCGCTTTTGTTTAAGGTGCAACAGCTCCACCCAAATCTAAGTTTTTTGGCCATTTGGATATACGGTTTCCACCAAGGAAAATATTGCCTTTCACTGTCATTTTATCGGGAAATTCTGTGATTTTCGAACCACCAATGTATAAGTTTCCTTCAACAACTATGCCTTCTGGTAATGCATTTAAGGGGGTCCTGATGACACTCAGGTCTCCCTTCACTTTTAAGCGGGGTGGGAGTCTTGTCAGTGGAGTATCTGTTAGGTTTATGTAGCCGCCGACTTTGACACCTCCCGGCCAAGACGCGATTTGTGACGCAAGTAGGTTTGCATAGCCTTTGATATTTACCCCTTTAGCTATCTTTTTGAGTGCACTATTTGAAGCATCTAAACTGCCTTGAATATCGACATCTGCTGGGATTTCTTTGATGCTTGTTTTAGCAATATTAAGGTTGCCCTTAACCACCAAACCTGCTGGTAATTCCAAGTAAGGCTTATTACGAAGATCTAAATTTCCGTAGTTATCAATATGGTTCAAGATATGATAATGGTTAATTGGCTCGCTCAATGCTGTACTAGCGAACAAGCCTGTTATAACAAAGGTGAGCCATGGCAACATGTTTTGACTCCAAGAGTGCTTTGTAACAAGTATTAACGAAAGGCGGTTACTGGGTCAACATTCATGCGGCTTCAACGACGAAAAGCAGGAATTTAGTCCTCTGTCATGTATTATTGGGCGAGAGAGCGTGTTTTGAGCTCAAAAATTAGTTTTTCAGCACTCACACCAAATTGGAATTTGGCCGTGAGCTGAGTGGAATCTTCGGTGACAGGTGATACATGGTATTGGACCTCCTTAGATACTTCAAAAGCAAGCGCAACATATTTTTCTAATTCAGTTTCTAGTGCCTTTTTGTGCTCAGCGTGAATAACGACTTCTGCGATATCATCGCCTTCTTTAATAATGAAACCCATTTCTCCAGCACAGCCGCACGCTTCGCAGACTTCAGCCTTTTCTTGTGTTTTGTTCATCATTTCAATCCTCTTACAAAAAGTATGGTTATTTTATCTTTCTATGTGGCAGTTATCCATAAAAACATTTGTACTTATAAATATTTTTGTTTCGAAATTAAGGATTGAGAATTGATAGACATGTCAAATAATGTGAGCTTAATCATATTGTAGATAAATATCATGTGCTTACAAGCTAATGATAGCATTCATCGAGTTGTCAGAAATCGTAATTTATACGATTATCGCAAGTTAATTATACGAATCAGCAATGTTTCCCGTTATTTGCATATTTATATGTGATTTCAAAGGGGTGTGTACTATTACTCATCGCAGTGGATGTGAGATCACCTTGCTGTTCTTTGGGACGCTCTTTAGCCTTTTTGTTGTTGACATCATAAGTTTGACTGAGAGTTATCCAGGCTTGTTAGCGGGCACCATAGTTGATTTGTGTAAGTTAGATGGATTTACAAAGAGAAGAGCCTGACCATGCCAAAACGTAGTAAAGAAGATACTGAAATCACGATTCAGAAAATAATGGATGCTGTCGTGGACCAACTGTTGCGTTTGGGGTATGACAAAATGTCATACACCACCCTAAGCCAGCAAACGGGCGTGTCGAGGACAGGAATAAGTCATCATTTCCCTAAGAAAACTGACTTCACAGAAGCGCTAGATGGACGACTCTTTAAGTTATTCATTGAGCACTTAAACTTAGATGGAAGCCTAACAGACTTTTCAGACAGCTGGGGCAACGCGTTGGAGCGTTCGGAGTTTTTGGCAATATTACGTTTGCTATTTCACCACATTGTCACGTCAAAAAATGCTCATAGCTTTGCAAAAAGTGGTATCGAGCGCATATACCAGACCGCGGAATCTCAGTTTGGTGAAACGAGTGCCAAAGAGGTGGAGTGGTTGATTGGCAAGTCTTTAATTCGGATGTCGCAATAGCCGATTCAAATATACGCTGCCTTCCAAACATGGAAGGCATTTATTTTTACAGCTTTCTAAACTGGTTAACAAGCTGACCTTGAGAGTTTAAGTTGTCAACTAACGACTCACACTCTTCCTTAGTGTCACTGGCCAAGATATTGGTCGCAGAACATACCTCGCTTATGGATTGAACGCTAGAGTTCATATCCTCAGTAACACGAGCCATTTCTTCAATTGCGGTTGCTATTTGATTGTTTCGGTCTGATATGTCTGTTACCTGAGCGAATAAAGCGTCTAGCTTTTCACCTGATGTGCTTGCGCAATCGACACAGACATCTGAAAGCTTGTTGCCCTCATCCATTGCCTGTACGGCTTTATCTGTACTGGTTTGTATTAAATTAATGATATTTTGTATTTCTTCAGTCGATTCATGGCTTCGCTGTGCGAGTTTACGTACCTCGTCTGCAACGACTGCAAAACCTCGCCCTTGCTCGCCTGCCCGCGCAGCCTCTATCGCTGCATTGAGAGCAAGTAGATTGGTTTGTTCAGCGACACCTTGAATGACGATAAGTACCTCGCCGATCGTGCGTCCATGCTCTGAAAGTTGCTGAACCACTTCTGAGGCCACTCCCAGCTGACGGGAAAGCTCATTCATAGAAGAAACAGTTTGTCCGACAGAGTCTTTGCCTTCGACGACCGCTTCGCTGGCTTTTTCCGTGGCATCTGAAGCGTTTTGAGCATTTTGAGCAATCTCATGAGCGGTCGAATGCATTTGATTTATTGCAGCGGCCACTTGCTCTGTTTCAGAGGTTTGCCCCGACAGGTTGTCTGCGGTTGTTTCACAGTTTTGAGCAGATGACTGAGCAGCACCAGCGATTTGGTGATTGGAATCCTGAATACGCCCCACAACGGCATTGAGCTCGGATTGTCTCATCTTCAGCGCTAACGCGATTTCTGAGACATCATCAATATGACCGTTGTATACCAATTCCATTAGTGGGTTGTTAAATACTTCTCTAGCTTGCGCGGAAAGTGCTTCCAAACGGCGAGTTAGCATATAGCCTGAAAAAGTCGCTAGTATGAAAAACAACCACACAGCTCCGATAGCTGAAAAGCTCGCGACTGTTGTCGCAATGATGCCGGAACCAAGTAACGCGCCTGCTAGACGTTGCCATAACCGAGTTCTAGGTAGTTTTAATTTGGTGGGCGTTTTGCCTGCTTTTAGTTGAGCATAGATTTTTTCAGCATTGGCAACATGTTGGCGACTTGGACATAAACGAACGGATTGGTACTCAGCGATTTGGCCGTTGACTTTTATAGGGGATGCAAAAGCATCGACCCAATAATGATCCCCATTCTTACAGCGATTTTTGACTATGCCCATCCAAGACTTTCCAGCCTTGAGAAAGTTCCACATATCGTTGAATGCTTCAGGTGGCATATCAGGGTGGCGAACGATATTGTGTGGCTGATCCAAGAGTTCGTCTAACGTATACCCAGCAACGTCACAAAACTCTTTACTGGCATAGGTAATATGACTACTGGTTTTAGTGATCGAAAGTAAATTGTATTCGGGTGGATAAGTGACTTCTTTCTGCGTCACGGGTTCGTTAACACGCATTGACTTTACCTGCTTCTCTTTAACTGATATTGACATATTCGTCATTAGTATATGCACAAAAATGGATATTTGAAAAATCCATGGTGTATTTCAATTTAGTCGTACTGTGATAATCGCTGTTTATCGTTAATAAGTATCTATTTTGTATATATAACTCTTTAAAAGTGAGATTAGATGTTGATTATACATCTCCTTGACGAGGGCGAGTTGTACTTCAATACTTACAAGATCCGAAAGCTAAGCTAGTCACATTCGAGCTTTGTATGATTTTTTGAAGCAGATTTTAAGTGACTGACTTGTATGGCTTTTGTTGAATTATGATGTCAGGAGTAGGCGTGGAACAGCATCTGGCTAGTGTTTTGATTGTTGATGACAATGCTGAAAATAGAGTGTTGCTCAGCGGGTTATTAAAGCCACACTATCGTGTGATTGTCTCTACTGGGGGCAAACAGGCGCTAAATATTTGTACAAAAAAACAGCCTGATATCGTATTGTTAGACGTAATGATGCCAGAGATGGATGGTTATGAGGTGTGCGAACAGCTAAAAAAAGACCCCGTAACCTGTGATATTCCGGTAATATTCTTAACCGCCAAGTCTGAAATTGAGAACGAGCAACGGGGCTTTGAAGTTGGGGGAGTCGATTATATCCACAAGCCGGTGAGCCCACCGATATTGCTTTCCCGTATTAATACACACCTGAAATTAAAACATGCGGTTAGTGCTCTCGAAAAGCAAAACGAGCGCTTAGAAGAGCGAGTGAAAGAGCGTACTTACGAGTTAGAAATGTTGCAGAATGCAACGATTGGCGCCATGGCCTCGTTGGCAGAAACTCGTGATAACGAAACAGGAAACCATATTCGCCGGACCCAACATTACGTAAAGGTACTTGCGGAAGAGCTGGTCAGTATGGGGCATTATGTTGATGAGCTAACCCCAGAGTCGATTAATTTGCTCTATCGGTCGGCTCCTCTGCATGACATCGGTAAAGTGGGGATTCCAGACGAGGTCTTGCTCAAGCCGGGCCGCCTGACTTCAGAAGAGTTTGAGGTAATGAAACGCCACACCATCCTTGGCCGAGCGGTGTTGATGTCGGTAGAAGATTCGATCGATTTTAAGTGTGAGTTTTTAACCTTGGCAAAAGAAATTGCTTATAGCCATCAGGAGAAATGGGACGGTAGCGGATACCCAGAAGGGTTAAGGGGCACGGATATTCCTTTGAGTGCTCGTTTAATGGCGCTCGCTGATGTGTATGATGCTCTGATTTGCGAGCGTGTTTATAAACCCGCTTTTCCCCATGACAAGGCACTTGAAATTATTGCAGAGGGCGAGGGCACACATTTCGAACCTTTGGTGGTCCAAGCTTTCCTTAACATAGAACACGTATTTAGAGAAATAGCGGCCAAATATCGAGATGAAAACTTTGACGAAGATGTGTTCAACTCTGGAGCCGATGATGAATAGTAGTAAGCGGCTGGTGTGGTTTTTACCATTTGCTAGTCAATGTGTTGTGGTTTGGCAACATTAATTTTTCTGCTCGGATCTTGTGTATTTTTTGCTTTAACCACTTCGAGATCTTGAGCATCTGTTACACTGAAATTATTGATAAACATGTTACTGATTAGGTGCATTCATGTCTTTACCTGTTCTCATCTGTGATGACTCTGCGCTCGCCCGCAAGCAAATGGCGCGATCACTACCCCCCGCTTTAAATGCAGAAATCACTTTTGCTGTCCATGGCCTTGACGCTTTGGAGCAGTTGGAACAGAACGAATTCAAAATCATGTTTCTTGACTTAACCATGCCTGAGCTTGATGGTTTTGGTACCTTAGATGAGATTCAGGCTCGCGGTATTGACATCAAAGTTGTGGTGGTATCGGGTGATATTCAACCCAAGGCGAAAGAACGCGTGATGGCTTCTGGCGCCAAAGCTTTTATTCAGAAGCCTATAGATAAAGACATACTTAATGGTGTGCTGAAAGAGCTTGTTGAACCTCCTTCTCAGCCGCAAATGGTCGCTCCTGCGCCACTTGATCTGCCTGTCCTTAAACGTCGTGATATATACCGAGAAGTAGCAAACGTTGCGATTGGTGTCGCGGCGGATGCGCTCGCACGACATTTTGATGTATTTGTTCACCTTCCACTGCCGAACGTGAATATTTTGGAAGTCAGTGAACTGCAAATGGCGCTGAGAGATTTGGCCGATAACGACCAAGTGTCTGGAGTCTGTCAAGGTTTTAGCGGTGAAGGGTTAGCAGGAGAAGCTCTCGTACTTTTGAGTGACTCGAGTGTGTGTGACCTTAAAAAATTAATGAAGGTGCCTGCTGAAAGTGAAGAGCTTGAAGAACTTGAGCTCTTAATGGATGTGTCGAATATCTTGGTGGGCTCATTCCTTAATGGTTTGGGTAAGCAAGCGGAAGTGCGTTTTTTTCAAAGTTCACCAGAGCTGTTAGGTCAACATATCTCAATAGACTCGATTATTCAAAATACAGAAGGCGCGTTTCAAAAGACCATGACTTTTGAAGTGAGCTACAACATTGATGGTACGGCAATACGCTGTGATTTATTGTTTATGTTCGTTGATGAATCGCTTCCATTACTCGACGACAAGTTATCCTACTTAATGGAGGACTTCTGATGGTCAACCTTCCTGCCGAATTTGAGCAGTTTCACTGGATGGTCGATATGGTACAAAACGTCGACTTGGGTTTGATAGTCATTAACAGAGAATACAAAGTCCAAGTGTGGAATGGCTTTATGACTCACCACAGTGGCATGCATGGTCATGATGCGATTGATAAATCCATTTTTGAGATCTTTCCTGAAATACCAGAAGAATGGTTTAAAATGAAGGCTAAGCCTGTCTATGATCTTGGTTGTCGCAGCTTTATTACTTGGCATCAGCGCCAATACTTGTTCAAGTGCCGAAATGTTCGCCCTGTTACCCAGCAAGCGAAATACATGTATCAAAACATTACTTTGAATCCAATGAGAACCCCGACCGGAGAAATTAAGTCTTTGTTCTTATCCATTCAAGATGCGACTTCTGAGGCGTTAAGTGTACTTAGTCAAAGTAAATGATATCGTAGATATGATTAAATAAGGGTCAGATTGGTCTGGCCCTTATTACTTTTAGGAGAACACATGCCATCAAGTATTCCGCTTTATCGCGCCGAACAAGTTAAATCAGGAGAAGTTGAGACGGCAAAAGCTAAGTCCATTGCTATGTATGAGTTAATGCTTAGGGCGGGAAAGGCGGTATTTGATCTAATGCGTCACCAATACCCAGATTGTAGCCGAGTGTTGGTGGTGTGTGGTGGAGGCAATAATGGCGGTGATGGTTATGTGATTGCCAAGTTAGCCCTTGAAGCCGGAATGCAGGTTTGTGTCTGGCAAAGTGTTGATAAAGACCAACTCTCTGGTGATGCGCTAACCGCTTATCATGATTTTCTCGCCGCAGGTGGTGAGACGCAAACGCCGGATCTTGACCAAGAATTAGCTTTTGACTGTATTATTGATGCACTGCTCGGAACTGGTCTCAAAGGTGAAGTAAGGCCCAACGCGGTTCAACTGATTGAAAAACTGAACAATAGTGGCGCAGACATTATTTCTGTTGATGTACCTTCAGGGCTATCTAGTGATACTGGTCGAAGCTTGGGGGTGAGTATTCATGCTCAGCATACAGTGTCGTTTATTGGCCTCAAATGTGGTCTATTCACTGGCCAAGCGCGTGATTACGTAGGTAAAGTGCATTTTTGTGGTTTGGGCGTCGAAGATGTGTTTGATAAGCAAAACAACCCACTAGCACACCTTCTTAATTCTGTTTGTGATTTTGCGCCGATAGAAAAACGACGTAAATCGGCTCATAAAGGTCATCATGGTAAAGCACTCATTATTGGTGGAAACCAAGGTATGGGCGGTGCTGCATTGCTAAGCAGTCAAGCCTGCATGCGCGTTGGGGCAGGGTTAACCGCACTTCTTACTCATCCAGATAATACGCTTGCCTCAATCATTGCTTGCCCTGAAGTGATGGCGGCATCATGGCAGGATAAAAATCAGCTAGAACATAGGCTTAATCAGTGGTGTAACTGCATCGCGATAGGACCAGGGCTTGGTACTGACAGCGCTGCAAAAAAGATGTTTGATCGCGTCTGCTCATTAAACATCAACAAAGTGTTTGATGCCGATGCATTAAACTTATTGGCGTCTCATCCTAGCAAAGATAACCAAAGAATTCTTACGCCTCATCCTGGCGAAGCCGCGAGATTGCTTGATTGTTCGATTAATGATGTTGAACGCGACCGATACCGAGCGATAGAAAAACTGCATGTTCAATACGGCGGCGTAATTGTGCTAAAAGGGGCTGGCACGGTGATATTCGATGGTAAAACTACGTATGTTTGTAATGCGGGCAACCCTGGAATGGCTAGTGCAGGAATGGGCGATGTACTTACTGGCGTAGTCATAGGTTTGTTGGCTCAAGGCGAAAATACTCTGAGTGCGGCAGTAAAAGGGGTGATGATTCATAGCCTTGCAGCAGACAGAGAGGCTGAAAAAAAGGGAGAGCGAGGATTATGCGCTAGTGATTTGTTGCCACATATACGGTTTTTGGCTAATGATTAAAAGAGGTAGATGGGTGTGATTGCAAAGCAGTATTGAGGTGAAATTTGGTTTGCAGACATTCGAAATGGTACCACAAAAAAATTGCAAATATCAGTCTTGCGGGAAATAAATCACAGCCTATAATGCTGAAAACCGGAGCGTCTGCCAACGCTCCGGTTTTTTTGTGTCCGAAAAACAGTAATCGCGTCTGCCAACGCTTTTACACCGCAGTTTGTCAGTGACACTTACACAATCGAATCAAGGAAATGCACAATGCGTATCGAACAAGAACTTAAGTTAGGTTTTAAAGACGTACTCTTTCGCCCAAAGCGATCAACGCTCAAAAGCCGTTCTCAAGTTGAATTAACCCGCGAGTTTACATTCAAGCACAGCGGTCGTCAATGGTCAGGCACCCCTGTAATTGCAGCCAATATGGACTCTGTCGGTAGCTTTGCAATGGCCAAAGCCCTTGCCGAGCATGGTGTGATGACCGCGGTTCACAAGCATTACACGGTTGATGATTGGGCTGAGTTTGTTAAAAGTGCCGATAGCCAAACACTGAAAAACGTCATGGTATCAACTGGCACCTCGGAAGCTGATTTTCAAAAGACCAAAGATATTATGGCGCTAAGCGATGAGCTTATCTTCATCTGTATCGATATTGCCAATGGCTACTCGGAGCATCTGGTTGAATACATTGAAAAAGTCAGAGTCGCTTTTCCAGATAAAGTGATTTCAGCTGGTAATGTGGTCACGGGCGACATGTGTGAAGAGTTGATTTTAGCCGGTGCAGATATCGTAAAAGTCGGCATTGGTCCTGGCTCTGTCTGTACCACACGAGTGAAAACAGGTGTTGGTTATCCTCAGCTTTCAGCTATTATTGAATGTGGCGATGCGGCCCATGGCCTTGGCGGCATGATCATTGGTGACGGTGGCTGTTCATGCGCAGGCGATGTAGCAAAAGCCTTCGGCGGCGGCGCCGATTTTGTGATGCTTGGCGGCATGTTAGCTGGCCATGAAGAGTCAGGCGGCGAACTGATTGAAAAAGACGGCCAAACCATGATGAAATTCTACGGCATGTCGTCAGAGTCGGCCATGAAGAAACATTCAGGCGGTGTTGCCCAGTACCGCGCGGCCGAAGGAAAAACCGTACTCTTGCCATTTCGTGGCAGTGTCCATGGCACCATCTCAGATATCCTTGGCGGCGTACGCTCAACCTGCACCTACGTAGGCGCAGCAAAGCTTAAGGAGCTAACCAAGCGTACGACTTTCATCCGAGTACAAGAGCAAGAGAATAACGTGTTCGGGAACGAGTAAGTTGGTTGCTCTTCGTAAAATACGAAGTATTAACAGCCGCTAGATAGCGGCTTTTTTCTTCGAAATTTTAAAGTGGCGACAACTAATTTTGCAGTGCTCTGCGCAACTTTTTCAGGACACTTTTGTATCAGAAATAATTTACAATAGCTTTGAAATACAACTACCCAATGCAGCGCCCAATATTGGAGGTACGGCATTGCCAACTTGGGTATATTGTGGGACTTCAAACTTCCTCATTTGCCCACCAGTTGTAATTTTTGATCGAAAAACAAAGTTATCAGGAAATGACTGTATCCGAGCCATCTCTCTAACAGTTAAAACCCTGAGTTCATGATCGTCATAGTGGCATGCATCGTCGGGTATAGACAGAGCTGCTGGAGCTGGTGACTCAGCTATTAAAGCTTTCTGAGTTTGTTTTTTTGTTGGGTGAGCTTGTAAGTAATTTTCAAACTCTAGTTTACACTTAAATTGAGAAAGCTCGCCATTTTCATGCAGATACTGAAAACCAGAAAGAATGTTCCATATATTCTCTTCCAAAGTATCTGTTTCATTCTTAAGAATTCTGAATACAGACTGAGTAATCGGCCTTTCACCAATTTGTTGAAGTACTTGATATAGCCTGAACCTTCTCTTAACTATGGCACTGTTATTTCTAAGTTCATGATTTAATATTTCCGTTCTGTTTTCTAAATTTTTAAACCTTTGATTTAGCTCTAGAACGAAGCCTGATGGTTCTGACGGATTATGAACTTTTAAATCATCAATAGCTTCTCGAACAGATACTTCAGGCGAATTTACTAATTCATTTAAAAATGACTGCTCAAAATAGCTTAAATCACAGCTTTTATTTGAGTCGTAATAGTTTAAATGCCCAAACTCAAGGTTTTCGCCATACTTATCTACTTTGGAATAGAACTCCATTGAGTGTGAAAACATCTCGGATTCAGTATCGTTCAATCTTGGTTTAATGTGCTGATAATGATCTTCTCTAACACCTATTAATATAAAGCGAGGTCTATTTTGGGCCACTCCTGCTTTTCTAGCATTAACGTGAAGGCAAATTGGAACATACTCAATTGAAGCGAAAACCTTTGCAACTTCATACCAAGCGTGAAAGCTGTTTCCATTTTCATCTTTAAATGCGCGAAGAATACCAGTTACATTTTCAAGTAAAACTAGCTTAGGCTTAGTTAGCTTGACAAAATTAGCAAATTCCCAAGGAAGTGTATTTTTGTCACTATTTTTTTCTCTTTTTCCCGCCATACTGAAGGATTGGCAAGGAGGTCCTCCAGAAACAAGGTCTAATCCACCATCTCTTCCAAATGCCCCTTTTAGTTGATCAACAAGCTCTTTAGAGCATTCCAATAACCGATTCAGTTCAATAATACTACCAACGATTAGTTTCCCGTCTAACTCTTTAAAATTTGAAGGTATATCTGAAAACCCTTCTTGAGTGACTATAGGAAACTGAAATGGGTTCTCTCTTAATCGTGGCTTCAAGCTTGAGTGCTTGCTATTAAGCCATAGAGCATTTTCAGGCTGATGATTTTGGTTGGCTTTTTCTTCCAAGTCTTCATTGAAAAAATTGTACGTAAAAGTTTCCGCTGCCATTGGCGATAGCTCGTTCGCAAGAACCAGTTCAAAACCAACACTTTCTAAGCCAAGTGATAAACCGCCACACCCTGCAAATAACTCAATATGATTCAAATTAAACACTACTTCATTAATAAATACTTAAACCCTATTTTAAGTTCAGCAAGATTAAAAGTCCAGGCATTTTGTGCTTTTTTATTTTACATATTTTGTTCAATGACTTAGCATAGATACTGCTGTGTGAGAGCGGCAGTTGAATCACTTCTTAAAGACCCCTCCGTGGTCCTCTCTGTGGATTCCGACTTTTTTGTTGGTGTTTTGCAGTGAGTTTTTTCAAATCTCAAGTAAACAAATCTACACACTTGGTTAGAGCCTGAGGGTGTACTGCCTTGTCCTCTCTCTTCTCTAGCCGTTGGCTTGGGATATAAAGCCCTCCTATTACGGTAAAGCAATTGGTGCAGATCCTTTAACTTCAAACAGTGTTGTTAGTGCACTCTGTAAAAAGGAACAGTAGTTATGTCTGAAACAAACTACCCAAGCGAGAAGCGACTAAAACAATTAGTAAAGCAATTAAAAAAGGAAAAGCACATTAAAACATATCAAGCGTATGACCTTATAAGTCAGACATTTGGTTATTCAAGTTGGCAAGAACTAAAGCCAATCATAGAACTTCATTGGAAAGCTCAGATTCCCTCTCCAAAAGTATCTCTAAACTTTATTGACGATGATGATGTAACTCTTTCTGATAAAGAGTTTGATGATATTGAAAATGAAAGAAGTTCTGAGCTGGATAAATCTGTAAAAGAATTAGTTCAACGAAATAAAGTTCAACTAGCCAAGCTAGCTATAGAATACTCTATATTTGAACCAACAATCACTGGGCTAAAAAAGTCAATTCTCGACGCTACACAGCCTGTTAGAACTCACTTCGAATTAGAAAATTTCCACCATTATTACTCTCAAGGACAAGGTATAGAAAACAAAGTTGTCAAAACGGCCTACCTACTAACAGATTCTGAAACCATTAGATCTAAGGTAAGTCTATATCGCCCCAATACTAAAAAGGGTGATCCCCGTATGTGGTTTCGAAAGTTGGGAGAACTAGCTGAAGCAGGTGATCAAGTTGCGATCATCATATATGAGGATGAGCCATATTTAATAAATATATCTAAGTATTCCATCAGTAATGAATTAGATAAACCAGAAAGTCCAATTAGACAGCTAATTAAAGCTTACGTAAATACGGGTAGCTCTATTGCTGAAGAGTTACTAACAAAGTTAAAAACTTTAGCTATTAAACCTTTTAAAGCATTAAGAAAAGGTGACACGGCGATTGGTTATACGTTAGAAATATTACTTGGAATAGAGGCAAACTCAAGCAAGTTACCAGACTATAAAGGCATTGAGCTAAAATCTGGTCGAGGTGGGAAAAATCGCTCAAACTTATTTGCTCAAGTTGCGAAGTGGGATATCAGTCCATGCGAAAAAAGTGCTGAAATCTTAGATAACTATGGTTACCAAAGAGAAGATGATTTCAAGCTTTATTGTACTGTTAGTACCCAGAAGCCAAATTCTCAAGGACTACATTTCAAATACGACAAGTCAAATGATCAACTTCAAGAATGGCATGACAGTGGAGAATTAGTAGCAATTTGGCCGGGTTCTATATTACGCGAACGTTTACTTGAAAAACACGCAGAAACCTTTTGGATTGAAGCTGAAAGCTTTGTAAAGGAAGGTATAGAATACTTTCAGTTAAAGAGTGTAATTCATACAAAACAACCATTGGCATCTCAACTATTACCACTAATAGAATGTGGAGTAATAACTATGGACCACCTCATCAAACGTAGCGGTAAAAACAATCGAGTTAGTGAGAAAGGACCATTATTTAAAATTGACAAGAAAAATCTAGATCTATTGTTCCCTGCCCCTCAAAAGTATTCCCTAGTAGATTAAAGGACTAAGTATATGACATTTTTAAAAATGGAAATTACACCTGAAATATTTGAAATCGCCATTGCGCGAGCTGCAAACCTTCCATCATACCGATTGAACTTCAAACAGTACTTACAGGATAAAGGCGGGGAGATTCAAGCAAAACTCGAAGGCACAATTGGTGAGGTCGTCGTTGAAACATGGCTAAAAGCCAACAACATTTGGTTTGAAGATGATAGAAGTAATCATACCCATGATTACTCACTTAACAATGATACACTTGAGGTTAAAACCAAAGTTAGAACAGTTCCCCCTTCATTAGGGTATGAGTGCTCTATCCCTGAATATACTATGGATATGCAAACTGCCAATATGTATGCATTTGTATCATTAACTCAAATTGAAAATAAGCACTTATCTTTGGAGAAATACCCCGAAGCTTATATTGTAGGTGTAATATCCAAACAACGTTTCAGAAGTGTCGCCAGACATTTTAAAAAAGGCGATGTTGATTCATCAAATAATTTTACGTTTAAGAAAAGTTGCTTTAACGTTTTTATTAATCAAATGACAAGCCCTGTAGAGTTTCCGGAACTCTACAAAAGAGTGCGTTCAAAATTCTGTGTCAGCTAATTTTGGCTAGCAATCTAAGACATAGCCCAAGCGCCCATAATAATGAATCGCCAGTTGAGACAATGTCATATTCTATATTTGGATTGGAATTGTCTACTTTTTAGAAGCATTCAATATTCCTTCGTAAACACTCTAATATTAGACTTCTACATTATCCATGGTGTATCTCTATGTTTGTTACATACTATAACGTGTGTGGAAAATGGGAGTGATGTTATAAAATTAATATGATTTTTAACCAAAATGATTAATTTTTAAGTGATTGATGTATAATCAAAATTTATAAATGAAAAGAGAGAATAAAATGGCTGGGCTGGGTTATTGTAAAATCAGTGATTTGAAACTGAATCAGAAAAGTAAGCGAGCAGTCACGGAAGTGAAAGAGATAATGTCTTCTGGCAATATGTTAGCAAGTGCCTTATCTGCCACACCATTTTATTATATTTTTGGCACTCCTAGTATGACTAAGACTCCTTATTCTATGATGTTGACTATCAGAGAGCATGATTGGGAAATGTTTGGCAAACTCATGGGCTCTGTTCCCTCTATCGTAAAAAGTCGAATACATTTTGTTGCTAGCCAAATGTCATGGAAAACAGCGGGTAAAGAAAAAAAGTTCTGGGAGTGCGTCAGCAATGCAGCTATATAAACTTGTGGCGTCTATCGCTTTATTGACTGGATGTGCTGCTCAAGCAGATACAGAACAGTCAATCACCGCTTGGGTTGAGAAAACAGATAAGTGTGTGGCCATGACAGAAGAAAGCACAGCAAGTTTTCCTGATAATTCTTGGTTCCAGTCTTTGGATATGGAGAAGAAAAAGGGAGTCACATTTTACCTCTATCAAGAGAAGCTATATGACTGTTCAAAGCGAGAATCGGATGCTTTGATGCAGTCTTTGACTCAAAGTGAAAATAAAACGTTAATTAAGTTCTTTTCAGGGTTGGGAGCGTTCGCCAAGCCAGACTCAAAATTTATACATGGGGTTGATGCTGAGCAACTGAAGAAACTCTCAAATAATGTAGACTTGTTTAACCTTAGAAAAGTAGGTAAAGAGTTAAATTTTTGATGTCGTTAAATGAAATTGGTGCTTCTTTCGATAGTAACATCAAGCGCCAGAATATAGGCCATGCCAGACCAGTTTGTTGATGCCTTACCAGAGCTCAGTTTGGCGCAAGGGTTTAAGTCATGGGATGTAAACTCGACCTTAGCACCAATGAGCAGTACTAACTCATTCTATAGGTGTCGGAATAGGGCAATTAGTTTTACTTAGTTTGTTATTTAGGCAGTCTCGATAGGCTTTTTCCGCTCGGGCCGTTTTTTCTTTAGAAAGTTCTTGTGTGAGCGTATTGAGAAGTGAGTCCATATCTCTGTTGTTAGTTGATGCGATTTTTGCCCATACATAGGCGCTTTCATAGCTTTGTTTAACAATCAATCCACCAAAAAACATTCTCGCGAGATCTTGTTGTGCGTTAATTTGGCCACCGATGGCAGATTGAGTACACCAGTGAACGGCCTTTTTATAATTTACGTCTATTTCATCGCCGTTAAAGTACATATGACATAACTGGAGTTGGGCATTCGGATCACCTGATTTTGCCAGTGTGTCAGCTTGTTGATATGTCAGCTTATTAAGCGCAAGGTAGTTTTGCATGCCTTGGTAATTGTTGTTTTCTGCTGCTTTTTGAAACCACTCTTTCGCGGTTTTTTTATTTTGCTTCACACCCAGACCATCTTGATACATCAAGCCTAAAAAATTAGCGGCGGCGCCATCTCCATTGTTTGCGGCAAGTAAATACCAATGTTTGGCTTTGGTATAATCGAGTTTGACCCCTTGGCCGTTTGCGTATAAAAGACCAATATTACGTTGTGCAGGTGCAAAGCCTTGCTGGGCCGATTTCTTATAAAGATCCATGGCTTTTTGGTAGCCAAGTTGAGTTCCACTTCGCTTGTAAGTAAAAGCTAGGCTGTTTTGTGCAGGCGCGTAGCCCTGATCGGCGGCTTTTCTATACCAACGAGCAGACGTTGCGATATTTTGAAATGGCATGTTTCCGCTTTCATGCATCCAGCCAAGCTTGTCTTGAGCATACTTGTTGCCTTGCTCTGCGGATTTTTGATACCAACTTTTGGCTTTGTAATAATCAAGTTCAACTTGGTCGCCGATCTCATAAGCTTGGCCGAGATAAAGCTGCGCCGAATCATTTCCGCTATTTGCAGCTTGTTTTATTTCTTGAAGCGGAACATTGTCAAACTCGGTTTGAAGAGGTGTCGGATTGTCGTTATCCCAACGAGTTGTGACTCCCTTAAGCGCCTTCGCGGAGAACGAAAGTATCAAAACGAGGAAACATAATGAATAGAGTAATTGACGCACAGTTAAAAACCTTAGAATAATAATTTTCCGCGTAATATATCACTAATTTTTATTTAACTCTTGCTAATAAGTCGATGAAGATTATTGAAAAATCACCAGCTAGGTTTGGTAGCTGGTGATGAGAGTGGTTCAGTGGGGGGAGCGCGTTAATGACTGTTCCAACTGTAACCTAAGCTGAGAAAGTACAGCGCTGGGTCATTAAATTGTGCGATTGTATTACTTAGTAGCCCTTCGAATTATGAAGAATCAGGGTAGGTGATTATATGACACAGAATTCTGAACGCCCTCATACATAGTAATCAAGCTCCCCATGATTCTAATTAAATCGATGTTAACTGTTTTAATGTCAGTAAGTTGCATCGGTTTCCGACATGTTTGACTCGTCATAAAAGTATGTTTGTGGTGATTTTTTTGAAGAGAGCAACGGTCGCACATTGTCAATAGACAGCAGGTAAACCTCATTATCTGATTCTATTTCAAGTGCATCTACTAAATCTTCTTCTCCTTCGATTATGAGATCTGGAAACGATTCAGACATTTGATGTTTGAGGTTCATTGGAACTCTCACACAGATACTTTGATTTGAGTCAAGAAATTCTAGCCCTTTCTTGATCAAACTTCTGGTTAAGTCGCGTTTATCATAGTCATGGATGATATTGGATAATATATCCATGACTATACTCTCAATCTGCTGTTCTATGGCGGAAATGGAATGCTTCCAATAGGCACGCTGTTTGTTTTCAAGGCAGCATTCCTCAAGTTTTTGAATTGACAAAGCTTGATTTTGAGCTTTGTCAATTATCGCCTGTTTTTCAGCTAACGCACTTTCAATAATTCTTCTTGACTCTTCCCGTGCTTCGTCAAGTAGCTTTTCTATCTCGCTTTGCACATTTGTTTTAGACTCTTCTATGTGAGTCAATGCATTGAGTTCATCAGCAGAGATTATTTTCTTATTTTGAAGTGAGTTGAGCTCTTCTATGCTGATTTGCGTAAAAATTTCTCGTGCCATTCTTTTGATATCCTTTCTAAACATACAAAAAAAGTGGATTCAACGTCCTTTTTATTTAATGGGACAATGTCTACCTTTTCGTTCACTTCTGATTTTATGTCTCTTTTAGGTAGTTTTAGTGTTATTAACTTCTTATATATATAGGGCCATTCTGTTGTCATAATATTGATACCCACCTGTGATATCTGGGGTAGGTGATCAAAGAGAAATGTATTTAATGGTAAGAACGTTTTAAGAACAGGCAAGGTGCTTGGTTTATCTTCAAACGGCATTTTAGAAACATCATCATTCAAACTCGATTGTAGCGTCAGCCATCCATAATGTTCGAGGAAATGCTCTTTTATCACTTCAATATCTTTTTTATTTATGTAATTGTTAATATTTTTGTGATAGATGTACCCTGACCATAGTGTAAGAGTTTTACATATAATGTCTGATGGAAGAAGAGCTAGATGTTGTGTCGTTAAGTTTTCTGTTTGTTGACCTGATTCAGTGAGTTCAAAGTCAACGGTAGATAGATCCAGCTCTAAGTATTCCAATAGATATTGGTTGAACAAGGCTTCCTGCCGAGAAGAGCTCAATGGTGGCACACTGCCTTCATACAGGCTGTCAACGCAAGCTTCTATATGAGAGGAGTGTATGTTTGCCCTTATGTTCAAAACTTGATCAAGAAGTTGACTCTTGTACAACATTTTCTAACATCTCCAAATTTTTGCTCTTCAACTTTCTAATTGAGAAAAATGCGTAGCAGGCGATTGCAATTGAAATAACGATCAATATGAGGATTGCAATGTAAAGATAAGCTGCTAAGCTGCTATCCTCGGTCTTGATTACTATCGGTGGTGGCGTGCTTGATTCGACCAAAATAACTTTGACATTATTGTAATCTAGACCTTCGATACTGCTTTGCACCAAGCTTTTGATCTGAGGAGTAAGCTGTGAAATTTCAGCCTCTTGAGAATGTTTCACAAACACTGCCGCAGAGGATGGCTGCTTGGTTTTCATGCGTGTTTCTGCTGGGATCATTAAATGGACTCTGGCAGAAATGACACCGTCAATCTGATTCAGGGTTTTAGCTAATGATTGAGAGATAGCATACTCAAACCGTGCTTTTTCTTGAGTTGGCGTAGAGACGAGTCCATCCTGTGGGAACAACTGCTCAACAGTAGCGAACTCTTGTTTGGGGTATCCATTCTGTTTTAGCAATTCAACGGCTGAAGAGAACTGAGAACCCTCTACTTTGAGGGTAATACTTTTTCCGTTGATAGATTGTTTTTCTGCATCTATTCCTTCACTCAGTAGCAGAGCCAACATTTGGTTCGCTTCAGATTCCGACAGGTTCGAATACATTTCTTCTTTACAGCCTGTCACCGCTAAGCTGAATAACAACAGAGTTAGTTTGAGGAAAGTATTTTGCGTATTCTTAATATTCATAGGCGCGGTTCTGTCCAATTAGAATTGTTAAGGCCTTAAAACTAAAGTCAGTTTATAGGCCATATTGATTATTGGCTGCTCAGCAGTTTGTCGAAGCCTTGGGTAAATTTTCCGACAAAAGTTGCTGAAGTTAATGTGTTTAATACAAGACCATTTATTTCTGACTGAAGGTCTCCATAGTCGACCACAGAAAGATCTTCTGTTGCTCGTGTTAATGTTTCGTCATAGTGTTTATCTACTTTTGAGCCAAAGTCAAAGGCACTTTCTAGTAGATCTTCCCCCACAGGTTTAACTGGTTCTTGAATATGTTTGTCGAACAGTGCCTCTAAGCTCGCCCTTGATACTGACTGTTGAGGTAGTGTGTAGGTGCCTGCGACCGAAGATATTGAATCTACCATGTTGATTCCTTTTGCTGTGTTGGTTTAGTGTCAAACATGTTTGATTGAATCAATTTAGCGATTGAACAAAGTCTACTTTCTGCCTCTTCAGTGTGGTGTTCGGCGATACTGATGAAAGCGAGGAAAAACTTTCCTAGCTCTGAATCGTCATCAATAAGCAGACTTCGTGCTTTTGAAAAATGTCCATTTCTACATAAACTTATCGCGTAGATAATCTGCGCGACACTTTTATGAAAAATCGCTTCTTTTGATTGTTCATTGGTTTTTAAAAAAGGTGTAAGGATAGAGTGAACGCCATCGATATTACCTATCTGAGCCACGTCTAAAGCAATGTTAGCTAGATGCTTCGCTACATCCGATCTAATAGGCCTTTCAGCACATCGAATATTGCTTTCTGTGTCGTGCTTTGCAGTTGAGTTGATAACTGCCAATCGTTGTTCAGTTTCTGAAACACAGCTAGGTCCAAACTGTCGTGTGGATCCATTGTTTTCATGTGTTCCTCCAGCTTCGAAGTGGTTGACTGGACTGAAGATCCTAAAATCTGATGTACCGAGCCTAAATCCATAATGATTCTCCTGTTGTTTAATGATATGTTCGATGGCACATTCTAATGCCACCTTCCACGTATTTAACTTTGCATACTCATTGGGAGTGTTGAGCTGTTTCATTTGCATTGTTATTTTCAAAAGCCAATTTTCGAGCAAAGGCTGGCTTTTAAGCATGAGAGAGGTGTCTGTCAGCATTTAACCATTCGCTCCTATCCAAATAATTTGTTTATCCTTTAAAAGGGCTATGCCATCTTCGGTGATTTCTTTGATAGTAAACCCATCACCAATTACCGAGTTTTTTAAATACTTCTGCCCACCGGACAGCTCAATGTAAGGGGTGAGACTCGTACTAATTGCCCGAATAGGAGGGAGCATTCCCTCTGGGTCAATAAAAGGCTGATATTGTAGGGGGATTTGGCTACCGAACTTAGAATTAGCAGAATCAATCAGTTGGTGGATCTGTGTTTTTTGCAAGGTAGTTGCTTTACCACTAACTAGTATATATTCACGATAACTTGAAGCACCAATACCATTCATGCCTATTTTTTCAATATTATGGTTCAACCATGCGATGACCTCAGAAGCTTTAGTTGTGTTGAAAGTAACTTCAGACAATCCGGGAATTTCTCTTACTATGGATGTGGAGAATTTTGATATAGGGAGTTGGTCTAAAACTACACCTTTAACTATGGCTTTTCCGTTGAGATCAACCCTGACATCATAGCCATACAAGTTGTGTTCGTTCAGCAATGTCTGTATTGACGTCGTTAGTTTATCTACACGGTGTACTTTCCATATTAGGGGAAGTTCACTGTTTGCCTCGATTTTGCGTCGAGCGGTATTTGAAGTTGAGCGATCCTGTATATAACCAGTAACTAATGTGCGCCCATCTTGCTCTGACACAGTTAAACCAAAGTGCTTGTTATTTATGGAAGAACCTGACAACAATTCTTTTGTCGGCGCCATGGAAGTATCGCTGTTTTTTAGGGAATTATTTGATGAATAAAACGATGCATTTAGGCTTCCTATGCAAAGCAGACCCGAGAAGAGCATTCCTACCCAAGGAAAACGAAAACGTTTTTGTTGCGGAAGGTTTATTGTGGGCCAAGTTGCTTCAACCTTACCTAAAGTAAAAGCGACGGGACCAATTTGAACAACATTATAGGGGCTAAGGCTGGAAAGAGCGCTTCGTTGAATTTTTCCGTTGATGTACCATTTGGCATCGTTTAGCTCCTTAATTGCGATGATTTTATCATTAACCGTGATTTGCATTGCGGTGTCTGCCAAACCAATATCTGTTAGAACACAGTCTGCACGTTCATGGCATGAACCAAGAACAATGTGTTTCTTATCGAGTAACATCTCGGCTCCTGAATGCTTGCCAGAAAGCACCTTTAATGTCCAAGTCATAACTATTCACTCCATGCGCTTTCGAACGCTTCTCTGATCAGTCTTAGCTCAGCAACTTCACTCTCAATTTGGTTGTTGAATAGCTTAGTTGCATCAGACTGTTTGGTATGGCCTGCTACCTGCTCTAATATTCTTGGTCTAATTAGGAACATGCGTACTGCACGACTATCGTCGGAGCTTTCATAAGTAAATAAACTCCCAAGAAGAGGAATATCACCAAGAAGGGGAACTTTTGAGCTTCCTTCTAGATTACGTTGTGAATAAAACCCCCCAATGAGTAAGCTTTGATTACGTGCGACAGTTGCTTGTGTAATGATGGTACTGTCTCTTATCACAGGAAGATCTGAAATGGTTTCATTCTCTCGTTTTCCATCGGTAAGTGTGATATCTAGACTGATGGCAAGGCCCTCTGGAGACGGAATAATTCTCGGGATAACTATCAGTTCAGTACCTGCCGACAGTGTGACTAATTGAGCATCTTCTTTAGCCTCAACTTTGGCATAAAACTCTTCTTTATTACTGATCACGGCACGAGTATTTTCCCTTGCGAGTAAAGTTGGTCTTGATAAAGTGCGTGCTTTATTCTTCTGCTCTAGGGCTGTAAGTGTGAACTCGAATTGACTTAACGTTCCTATCGGTAATGTTGTTGCAAAACCTGTTCCTGCATGCCATGCACCTTCAATAATTCCGCTTAGAGGATTGACACTCAGTGAACCATTGTTTCCTTGAGCACTCCAATCAACGCCTAGGTCTTCTAGAGCATTCTCCGCGACGTCAATAATTGAAACGGATATTTCAATTTGACGCTTGGGTTTGTCCATCGAATGAATAAGAGGAATGATCCTTTGTACTGAAGATTCAGTGTCATAGATGAGTACGCTATTCATATCTGAATCAGCAACAATGTTCCCTTGTGTATTTGCTTCTCCACCATAGCCGAGGAGACTGCGCAACTTTGTCACCATTCCAGGTGTTGTACTGCCATCGTCAAGAACTCTATCTTCGGCATGAGTATATAGAAGAGGGATGACATAAGGTTTCATTTGATAATTGGGTTCTTTAGCAGCACTGTCATCAACAGCTTTGGCTGCATCGATTGCAATCTCCAAAAATTTAGGTGGTCCTGAAACAAGTAACATCCCTGTACCTGGCAAAGCACGCATACCAAAACGATTAGGATCCAAGCCGATGTTCTTCATTTTGTTTGAAAACCTTTCAGATGAAGCATTATTGAGAGTAATTAACTTAGTTTGAATTTCATTGGAGCAGTTAAAATAGATAGTTGAATCTATTCGAAACCAAACAATGTTATATGCTGACGATAATTGGTTAAGAAAAGCGTCTCCGGACTCTGCTTTGATATTCCCGCTGAACGAGTCTTTAAAGCATTCACTAACTACTCCAAACAGCCCATAGTGAGCAGAGAATGCGTTCAACACATCAGGCAAGGGCGTGTTTTTCGCCCTATAACTATACTTTTCATTGGGCAATGTCGAAGCATAAATTGGCTGAACGATCATTGTTATGGTAAGCAGAGCTAAAAAGTTGGCTATATGATTAAGGTTACTAATTTTCATTTCTACACCATATATTTAATAAAGTTGTGGTATTTATTATCGGCTCTGCTATCTGATGATGAATTAACAAGCGAATGGGCCCAAAGTAAATCTTCTATAGCATTAGAAAATGCATCAGTATCACCGAGGTAATCTTTCATTCTTAGCCTAAGGCTGTAACTTATTTCTTGGTTGTCAAAAACCAGCTCAACATTTGTATGTAAAGAAATAGATAACATTTTATTAGTAGCGTGTTCCAAAACATCTTTGTCTATACTGGCATCCCTTTTTCCTATCCAAAAGCATATTTTAGACTCCTCTAAATCCATGTTGAATTGAATAATAGAGTTTGAAACTTTTGTAATATATAGATTGTCTTCTTCTTTCAATAAAGAAAGCGTGGCATTGCTTGTAAATGTTTTTATATCTTTATACACGTTATTTGTTCTCTATCATCCAACGGTTGTACATACTTTCCCATTATTTTGTTTTTAAATCACAATAAAATGTTAAAAAAAGCCAATAATTAACATGACAAAAACACCATGTTACTGTTTTTATGAAATTTACATTTTTTTTAACATTAACTTATTTATGGCTATCAAATGTTATACCTTTGGATTAAGTGATTGTTATAGAATGATTTTTTTATTTTTTCTCAGCTCGCTACTCAAGAGTTTGTGGTGGTTGATATGATAAAATTGTAAATAAGTGGTTTTGATGATGATATTTAACCAATGTTTGTTGTAAGTTTATATCAACGGATGAACGAACGACTTTATAGAAACAAAGATTAAAAATTACTGACAGGAATAAGATAAGTTACCTAGGGGATAAATGGGATATGAGTAGTAGTGACGAATATGTAGATTATGACGAAATTTTATTAAAGCAAGCTATAGAAATAGAAGAGAGAGAGGCATTTGCATCGGAAGTTCTCAGAAATCTAGAAGAAAATAGCCGTAAAAGACAGCATCTTGATTCGTTCTATCCTTCGATAGATGAGGAAACAAGAAATAAAGTCAAAGAGAATAAGGAGCTAATTGAAAAAGATCTAGAAACTCAAGGGGTTTCATTTGATCGTGATGTTAATCATCGTGTAGAAAATAAAAACAGAGTGAACTATAGAGTAAGGCCTGGGAGGGTTTTAATATAGAGTAATAAAAAGTGTTAAATTAAATATGAAACTTGTATAAACACTATAAATAAAAACTATGAACTTAAACTTTTAGAGGTAAAAATATGACCACAGTAACCGGTACTAACAGCACAACACTTTTTTCTGGTATGGAACAAACAGAGCAAATGTCGCTATCGCAGCTTAAAGCAGCAGTCATGCATGATAGGGCAACAGAAACAGAGGAAAATGTGCGTTATAAATTGGTGGATATGCAGCAACAAACTAATGAAATGAAAGCGATTAATGACGTTATGCAAATGTTGCGAAATGATATCAGTAATATCAATGGCAATAAGGATGACAGTAAGGGGACCATGTCAGCTCAGGTAGAGCAGTTTCTGTCGGATAATGTTAAAGGCTTTAGCTCTGAAAACCAATACACGAGAGCAGAGATGCAGTTGCAACTCGATAACGTAAAGGCTGTTTATGACAATCTTGCGTCACAAGGTTCAATCGACATGATTCGTACCAATGACGCAATGTCTAAAAACAAAAATGCCGTGGATGCTTACAGCACTATTGTCAAGAATGACGGTGATGCGAAAGAAGGTATTATTCGTAATATGTAATATCAAGATATTTTGTATGATTTTGGCGTGTATTTATTAAATAAATTAATTCATCCAATCATAGTATTAATATTCTAGTTCTAATCGTGTAACAAATTATTATTTATAAACAAAAGGTATAAAATATGACTACAGTAACTGGTACCAACAGTACAACACTTTTTTCTGGTATGGAACAAACAGAGCAAATGTCGCTATCGCAGCTTAAAGCAGCAGTCATGCATGATAGAGCAACAGAAACAGAGGAAAATGTGCGTTATAAATTGGTGGATATGCAGCAACAAACCAATGAAATGAAAGCAATTAATGACGTTATGCAAATGTTGCGAAATGATATCAGTAATATCAATGGCAATAAGGATGACAGTAAGGGGACCATGTCAGCTCAGGTAGAGCAGTTCCTGTCGGATAATGTTAAAGGCTTTAGCTCTGAAAACCAATACACGAGAGCAGAGATGCAGTTGCAACTCGATAACGTAAAGGCTGTTTATGACAATCTTGCGTCACAAGGTTCAATCGACATGATTCGTACCAATGACGCAATGTCTAAAAACAAAAATGCCGTGGATGCTTACAGCACTATTGTTAAGAATGACGGTGACGCGAAAGAAGGTATTATTCGTAATATGTAATAGTATTTCTGACTGTGCATACTTAATGTTTTCCCAGTCATATTATCTATATATGATTGGGATTTCATGAACTACCGAAATATTATTAAGCTTGACTATTTTATATTATATTTTAAATAGTGAAAAAATTAAATAATAGGGATTTTAAATAAATTATCCAAGCAAGTGAAAGGTGAAAAATATGACTACAATAACCGGTACTAATAGCACAACTCTATTTTCGGGCATGGAACAAACAGAGCAAATGTCGCTATCGCAGCTTAAAGCCGCAGTCATGCATGATAGAGCAACAGAAACTGAAGAAAATGTGCGTTATAAATTGGTGGATATGCAGCAACAAACCAATGAAATGAAAGCGATTAATGACGTGATGCAAATGCTGCGTAATGATATTAGTAATATCAAGGGCAATAAGGATGACAGCAAGGGACAAATGTCTAAAGAAGTTGTTCAATTTCTCTCCGACAATGTTCAAGGCTTTGAGCCCCATAATGACTTATTACTAGGAACGGGCAAGTATGGGCCACTAGGCCGTCAATACTTTACTGGGACTCGAGTATTTACAAGAGCAGATATGCAGCTGCAATTGGATAACGTGAAGGCAGTTTATGATAACCTTGCATCACAAGGTTCAATCGATATGATCCGTACCAACGACGCAATGTCCAAAAATAAAAATGCTGTGGATGCATATAGCACTATTGTCAAGAATGACGGTGACGCGAAAGAAGGTATTATCCGTAATATGTAATATTCAGAATAATATCAATTTATTATTGTCTTGATAATATTTAAATTTAAAATAATCAAAATAAAAAGTATTAATATAATCACATAGTATCATGAGAAACTAGATATTATTGTTTTTATTTTAATGAGCAATAAATACATTAGATAAACTAAAAGGTAGAAAATATGACTACAGTAACTGGTACCAACAGTACAACACTTTTTTCTGGTATGGAACAAACAGAGCAAATGTCGCTATCGCAGCTTAAAGCAGCCGTTATGCATGATAGAGCAACAGAAACTGAGGAAAACGTGCGCTTTAAATTGGTGGATATGCAGCAACAAACCAATGAAATGAAAGCGATTAATGATGTTATGCAAATGCTGCGAAATGATATCAGCAATATCAATGGCAATAAGGACGATAGTAAGGGAACAATGTCTGCAGAGGTTGTACAGTTTCTCTCCGACAACGTTAATGGTTTTACACCCAACCCCCCATCATTAATAGGTGGAAATTTGATTACAGGGGAGCTTTTTTATGGTGAGGCCAAATATACAAGGGCAGATATGCAGCTGCAATTAGATAATGTAAAGGCAGTGTATGACAACCTTGCATCACAAGGTTCAATCGACATGATTCGTACCAACGACGCAATGTCCAAAAATAAAAATGCTGTGGATGCATATAGCACTATTGTCAAGAATGACGGTGATGCTAAAGAAGGTATTATCCGCAACATGTAGTGAATGGTAATAGACATATATTTTGTGCTTAATGCTAAAAATTAAAGGGTTGTATAGACATCGACCTATATCTTGAAAATGATATTACTAAATATTTATAAGGATGAGAAATGGAAGAAGAATCAGTAAAAAACTGCACTCAAGAAGATATTTTGCAATATCTGAAAGGTGGAGGAACATTAGCTGAGCTTCATGAGTTTAGCCCAACAACATTAGAAACAGTCTATCATGCTGCTTTTAATTACTACAATATGGGTAGCTATGAAGAAGCAGTTAGTATATTTCAATTTCTATGTGCGTTCGACCACTTCAAAGTGAAGTATTTTATTGGCCTTGGTTCATGTCTATTTATGCTTAAGCAATATGACTCTGCGATAGAGACATATAGTTATGCAGGCCTTATAGACGGTGATGACCCTAGACCTCCCTATTATTCTGCTAAGTGCCATTTAATGCTGGGCAAACACCAAGCAGCGGCAAGTGGATTTTTCGCGGCAAGCCAAATGAGTGGAAATTACAATCAATTTGATGACATTTGTGCGGATGCAAAAAGACGTTATAAAAAAATGAACTTAATTGAGGGATAAATTATGGAAATAACTGGAATGCTATCAAGCATAATCAAGAATAGCCTTGATAACGTGCAAACCGAGGCCAGCAATGTAAACAATGTACCAAATAAAAGCCTTAGTCATGATATTCCTGTGACTGTGAGTGAGAGTCATGTCCAAGAGAGTGGCTCAAATGCACCAGTTTTAGAGGAACCTGCTGGTCAACAAACCGATATCTATGCAGCCTTGATGTTGGCACGAGCTGCAATGCAAGACAGTCAAGTCAAATTCTCGCAGACCGATGTAAAAGCGGCTCGAGAGCAGAATAAAGCGGCACATGAAGACCGAATTGCCCAGCAAGAAAAAGCCATTGAAAAAATGGAAAAGGCTAAGAAAGGTGGCTTGTTCAAAAAAATATTTGGCTGGATAGCAACAGTTGCGGTTGCTATCGCTGCAATCGCAACAACGGTAGCGACGTTTGGCGCTGCTGCACCAGCCGGAGCGGCAGCGATAGCTGGAGCTGTTGGAGCAATGGTAGGAGCTGGATTAATGGTGGGACAGCAAGTTGCTGCTGAATTTGGTGTGTCACTAACAGAAAAAATAGCCGTTGGACTCACTAAAGCTTTTGGCTTGAGTGAAAAAGTAGCGCAATTAATTGCGGACATAGGCTTTGGTATAGCTGTAACTGCGCTAACACTTGGTGGTGCAGCAGCGGCAAGCGCTACTAAAGCGGCAACGAATACTATCAGTAGCGTTGCTAATACTGTAAACAAGGTTTCGCAAGGCATTGCAGGTGCTGGTGCGGTTGGTCAAGGTAGCAGTCAAATTGCGACCAGTACTCTTTCTCACCAAGCAGCCAAAGCCCAAGCAGATGCGAAAGAAACGCTTGCAGAAATCGCCAAGAATCAGGCGCAGATGGAAGAAATGGAAGAAGCGATAAAAGATGCTTTGTCTAAGCGAGGTGAGATCATGGATTTGGTGATTGCTGCCATGAAAGAGAATACAAATTCACAAAATGGGATCATCAGACATGGTCTAACAGCATAAGGATATTGTTATGACAACGATAGTTAATGTTAACCCTACAAATAGTACTTTGTTCCACGAAGGCTTAGAAACTTTAGAATCGAATAAAGCGAACGATGTAAGGCATCCTCAGGTTCCCGTAGTTGCAGTACAAGGTGCTGAGCGAGGTATTAAACATGAAGTTGGTGATTTAGAGCTACCTCAGGATAACTTATTTTCTCAAGCCCATGTGAAAGGAGCGTTAGCCGCAATTGGTGGTACTGAGGGCTCTGAAGTTAGCCTTGCTGAAACACTAATTTTATTCCATCAAATGTCTATGGAGCACAAAGAAGCTGAAAGGCAAGAGCGCAAAGCGAATGTCGCGGCCATTCAGACATCGATACATAGTCAGGCAGATAAAATTCGTGATAGTGCGAGAAGTTCGTTTATCGGAGGCATTGTATCAGGCGCTACATCAATTGTTGGAGGTTTGACAACCATGCGTGCTTCATTCAAGTCCGTGAAGCTTAATCTCAACGAGCAGCAGACCCAACAAGTTATGGGATTTGCAAATGGAAAATCTCAAATATATAACGCAGCGGGAGGTATGGTTAATTCTGTTATGGAACTTCATGCGGGTAATGCGAAAGCAGAAGGTAAGGAACTTGAAGCGGAGCAAGCTGGTTATGAAGCGTTGAAAGAGGATTCCAAAGCAAGGTTTGATTACTCCAAACAATTGATGGAAGAAGTCAAAGACGCTTTGAAGAATTATTCTGAAACTAACAATCAAATGATGTCGAGTATTGTGCAAAGCATGTAAATAAAAATAGCCACTTGTTCTAAACAAGTGGCTATTTTTTTGTGTTATTGCTTGGTTGTTTGTTAAAGGGAATGTCCATGATTAATGTTAGCTCTGGAATAGATACTCGTTCAATAGGCAGACATGATGCCAATTTCTCTCAGAGCTCTGGCGCAGAAAAGATGGCTGAAGCAGAGATAAGGGAGTTGTTCTCTCTGCACAGTGTTGGAATGCCAGTCGATCATGCTAAAAAGTTGCAGTCCGTAGCCAAAGAAAAAAATACAGTATTTGGTATTCGCCCCGTTGAGTCAATGGTTCGCCAGCTGATAATAGAGAACTATCCAACTAAGGGATTTAAGGTTAAGGGGAAAAGTTCAAACTGGGGGCCTCAAGCAGGATTTATATGTGAAAAACAACAACTTAGCAAGAGGGAGAGTAGGAGGCCAGAAGATATAGAGAAACTAAATACCGCGATTCAAGAGGGCAAGAAAAACGGCGCTTATACAGTGTCAGATTTAAGAATTAGCAGAGCAAGAATTTCCGAGTTAGTCTCAGAGCTCGGTCTAATAACTACATCCGGCAACGGCCATAAAATTAGTATTCAAGCTAAATCTCCTAGTAAAGCTGATTATTCTTTTCAAGCTATCCAAGGAGCTGATGGCCTATATACCATTTATGAAGATGCGGCTGATAAGCCAATTCAAGTTTTGTCTCATCCGGCTACCAATGCCCCTTTAACAGCAGATTATGATTTGTTCTTTATTGCTCCACCCATAGAAGAACATTCACAATCCGGTATAGACTCAAGACCAAATACTGCCGTTACATACTCTGAGTTACCAAACGATCCGTTATCATATGGTGACTTCTATTCCCGAGAAGATAAAGATATGGGAAATATATCTCCACGTGTTCGTGATCTTGTTGGATCTTTAAATGAGGTACTAGGCCGCGGAGAAAACCTTGAAATGTTTCATCATAGTGATGATGCGGGTAATCCTGTTTCTGATATGCTAGATAATTTCCCTGCCACTTTTTATCTGCCACACCCTATAGACTCGATGATTGACGGTAATCGCTACCAATATAAAGAGGTGACGGTTATCAGCGGCAGTGAAGAATATAAAGATTTTGTTCGATGTATAAAAGATAATGGGTATCATTTTACTAGTAACCCCAAATGGGATACGCCAAATCGCCCTGTTTTTGAGGAGGCTAGAGAAAAGTTTGAAGCGTTGCGTTACAGGTGAACGACCTTAACTCGGAATCGAACTGCTCTGGGGTCAAGGAAAGATCATTAGGTATCTTATTGAGATAATGAAAGTGATATTTATCTAAATTTATATTTTTATGAGTTCTTTTCGAACGTGCCTAGATACACTCAACTCAACCAGTTCTTACGTCGATGATTGATGGAAAATGTCACAATATAAACAACCCCCGTTTGGCGAGTTCGATATCTCTTCTAAGCTCAATCACCTTCACGAACGTTTATCTGTTCCTGTGAATTTTCAAAAAGCGGGCAAGGTAGTTGGTGTTACCGGCAATATGATAAAAGCCTTGATGCCAAGTGCAGCCATAGGACATATGTGTTACCTCAAAACACCAGGCCAACCAGTTCTCTATGCTGAAGTGATTGCAATTCAGTCACCTTATACACTGCTTGCCCCTTTAGGAGAAGCTCGTGGACTTTCAAATCTTACTCGAATTATAAATACGCGTAAGCAGCATGAGATAGAGGTAGGTGATCACCTTCTTGGTACAGTACTAAATGGTCTCGGTGAGCGTTTTCCTTCAACCGCATTTTCCTCAGTATCTTCCACCAAGGACACTCAAAAAACGATGAGGGCCGTGTTTCAAGGTGCTCCAGACCCAATGACTCGACCACCAATAAGTTCCCATATTTCTCTTGGAGTCAGAGCCATAGATAGCATGCTTACAATGGGCGAAGGACAGAGAATGGGTATTTTCGCCGCCGCAGGTGGTGGTAAGAGTACATTGTTATCGATGATCATCGCCAATACAGAAGCAGAAGTCGTGGTATTGGCATTGGTTGGCGAACGTGGCCGAGAAGTCCGAGAATTTATTGAAATGCACATGGATGAAGAAACACGTAAAAAAGCCGTACTGGTTATTGCGACTTCAGACAGACCATCAATGGAAAGGGCAAGAGCGGCGCTAGTTGCGACAACGGTAGCCGAGCATTTCAGAGAAAAAGGGAAAAAGGTATTGCTCATGGTTGACTCGTTAACCCGTTATGCTCGAGCACTTCGTGAAATGGGTTTGTCTGCTGGTGAACCACCAACTCGACGAGGCTTCCCTCCATCTGTGTTTGAACAATTACCACTTCTATTAGAGAGACCGGGTATCACTGAGCAAGGTTCGATAAGTGCGTTATATACGGTACTTGTTGAAGGTGACGATATGACGGAGCCAGTCGCTGATGAAACTCGTTCTATTTTGGATGGGCATATTATTCTCTCTAGGGAATTGGCTGCGGCGGCACATTATCCGGCAATTGATGTTCTCCGTAGTGCCAGCCGAGTTATGAATCAAATTACTTCAGAAGATCATTTGGCGAGTGCAAATAAAATCAGGAAATGGATGGCTACGTATGAGAAAAATGAGATGCTCGTACGGCTGGGAGAGTATCAAAAAGGGAGTGACCCTGACTTAGATATTGCTATCGCAAAGCGTCCACAAATTCAAACATTATTGCAGCAAGGTACACACGAGTTTTCAGATTTTTCTGAGAGCCTGCAACAACTGGAATTGACAGGGCTTGGGTAATTAATGGACTGGAAGATTCTCGAAGATATAAAGCGTAAACGTAAAGATACCGCAGCTAAAGAGATGAAAGAGAGATTATCTGCCTATCAAAAAAGTGAGCAAGACGTGTCCGAGCAAGAAGCTATTCATACTCAATTGCTTTCCTCTCTGCAGCAGATATCTCAGTCGCCTTTTAGTGAGAATGTGCCACTTAGTAAAGAGGCGCTGAATAACTGGCAACAACAAGTTGCCGCTGCAAAAAATAAAGTAAATGAGTCTGCCAACACTATTGTGAAGCTAAAAAAAACCTCACAAGAACATTTTTCACAATGGGAAAGTGCGCAATCGTGTTATCAATCTGCTCACAAGAAATACGAAAAATGTGTGGAGATCCGAAAAGAAGATGACAAACACCAATTTCAACTTGAGCTTCTCGAAGCAGACAAACAACTTGACGAGTTCTTACCCAAGCAAGGCAAAAACAACATATAACTCTAAAGAAGGTGATTACAGGAACCAGGAGGAAAGAAACGACTTTCGCGACAAGTATGGAGAAGGTAAAAAGCGGCAAGAAGAAGAGTTCTTGTTCAATGGGTTGGTGTTTGGGCAACAGAACATTTTTGAAGCGCCTTCGCCAATTGAGGAGCCAAACACAAGCCATGTAAATAGCGTTCGTGCGATCGTTCGCGAGTGGGCCGAAAAGCTGTGGGCTAGCCACAATGGTGAGACACTCAGGATTACCGCCAGAGCTGGTGAAATCCCAGTAACAATCACTTCATGTCTTGCAAATGGCATGGCCAATATTTCTATTTCATGTACTAACCCAGCCTTTCTGGAACGAATGAAACAACATCGTGCTGAATTAGATCGCAAGCAATCAATCGCAAGAGTAAGTTTTGAGTTAATTACTGACTGTCCATTTTCTCTCCATCTGGGCCAACATCACGATGAGGAACACCATGATGAATAGTACTACATTAATTGCCTCTGAATGGCTGGCCCAGTACAAGAGCAGCTATCAATGCCCTAATAAGGCTTGTACATGGCAACTCTCTCAAGCGTCTATGCAAGCAGATATGAAATTAGTAGGCTTATGGCAAGGCAAGCAATTCGAACTTTTTTGCTCGGCTCAGCAGGCTCTTGCGCGCGTATCTCCTCCAGTGACACCTAAAGTGTTCGAAAGCCTTCCTCAAACAGTAAGGCAACTTTTGATCCAAACCGTCTGTGAGCAATGGTTTTTTTTAGTTGGCGATGACTATCCGGACATTTCTGCTGTTGAGATAATTACTGATACTGAATTTGATTGTCAATTAACTTGCTCTTTGTCAACCGATGTGGAGGAAAGTGGTCAGCAATTTATTAGCTGGTTTTTTAATGCTGATAGTCCCGGAAACCTTCCATTATTAGACGCTTTACTCCTCGAATGGCCTAAGGTAGAGATTGTCGACCAACCTCAACCGCCCAATTTTTTGAGGTTTATATCAGGTGTACAGCCACTAACAGAAGAAGAATTATTAAATCTCCACACCGGATCTCTAATTCGTCAAGGTTATATTTTTTATCCTAGCATAGCGCTTGCTGATTGCTCTTCAAACAACCACAAAGGGCTACCCAATGACGTAACCCTGTATACAGGCACGGCGGAAGAAAATTATTATGCCGATAACGGCCTTGATATATCTATGGTACATGAGGGAAGCTCTTGGCTTATATATGAAGTCGCCAGTATGACAGCGACAAAAACGCAGTTTGAGAACTTCCTTGAACAGGGCATTCATGATGACGCGCTCACCCAACAATTGAGTGGGAGTACAGTAAACATCTATTTCTTCAATCGACAAAAGGAAATTGTTTATTGTGGGCAAGGAGAAATTGTACTTTTTCTTGAGAGTTATGCTGTACATATTTCCCATTGGATTAACCCACTAAAGCAGGTCGAACATGTTTAATACACCAGATGCTTTTACCCTAATAGGTGGCTTGACCTTAGTAGGTTTGCTTCCTTTTATCACTGTGATGGCAACTTCTTTTGTGAAAATATCGATTATTTTTGTTCTGATCAGGAATGCTCTTGGCGTACAGCAAGCACCACCTAATATGGCAATGAACGGTCTTGCATTGGTACTAACTATTTTCATTATGGCTCCAGTAGCATATGAGTGTCATCAGATTGCTCTTGAAGTCGGAACTGAGTGGGAGAACAGCAAGGAAGCACTTCAGGGCATTGGGCATATACTAGAGCCATATCGTCAGTTTCTACTAAATAAAGTAAGCCAAGACGAAGTGGATTTTTTTGCCGATACTGCGAAACAGCTCTGGCCACCAGAACATAGGGATATTATTGATAACGAAAGCTTTCTAGTGTTGATCCCTGCTTATACGGTAAGCGAGCTTACTTCAGCATTTGAAGTGGGTTTTATACTCTACCTACCGTTTATCGCTATTGATCTAATTGTGTCCAATATTTTGTTAGCGATGGGGATGATGATGGTTTCACCTATGACTATCTCTCTACCTTTTAAGTTACTGCTCTTTGTATTGCTGGATGGTTGGACACGATTAACCCACGGAATTGTATTAAGTTACCAAATCGGGTGAGGAACATTAATGGAAGAGTCACAATTGATCTCCCTGACTGCTCAGGCTATGTATTTAACATTAATTCTTTCGCTACCAACTATCGTTGTAGCGGCAGCCGTAGGTGTTATTATCGCGCTAATCCAGGCCCTAACGCAGGTTCAGGAACAAACGTTAGCATTTGTTGTTAAATTAGTTGCCGTCGTAGGGGTAATGTTTGCTACTGGACATTGGTTTGGCAGCCAAATATACCACTTTAGTCTGCAAATTTTTGAATCTCTACCCAAAGTGTTGTAGTGCGATATGGATGGGTTAAATGAGCTTCTGATCTCTTTCAGTCTTTGCCTACCAAGATTAATTGGTGCAATGATACTGATCCCGGGTTTTTCGACTCGTGTGCTGGGTGGTCAAATGGTACGTAATACCATCGCCGCGGTACTTGCTCTACCATTATTTCCAATGGTATCAGCGGATATAAACCAGCTTGATGCCACGAGTTTTCTTATCGCTATTGCAATAAAAGAAGCATTAATTGGGTTACTGATTGGCTTTATAACAGCCATTCCATTTCAAGCTATAGAAAGTGCAGGATTTATTATTGATAACCAACGTGGGGCATCAATGGCGATGACGATGAATCCTCTTTCAAATGAGCAGACAAGTCCGCTTGGGATACTTTTGAACCAAGCTGGCTGCGCAATATTTTTTTCATTTGGCTTTGTACTCATATGGTTAGGGGCAATGTACCATTCCTATGTTCTGTGGCCCGTAAACGATATGCTGCCACCATTTACCCAAAACGCGACTTTAACTGCATTACAAGCTTTTAGTCATATTATGGAAATTGCATGGCGCTTAGCTGCTCCAGCGGTGATTGTTATGTTTTTGGCTGAATTTGGCTTGGGGTTAATGAATCGATTTGTCCCTCAAATGAACGTATTTATATTGGCAATGCCAATAAAAAGTGCTTTAGCCATCTTAATTCTTATCTTATACCTGAACCTAATGTTCGAGGCGTTTCTCGAAGAAATGCTTGTTTTTATTGACTTCACCTCATGGATGACGGCGTTTTTAGGAGGCTAAAGCATGGAAGAAAAAACAGAGAAGCCGACCCCTAAAAAAATCAAAGATGCACGAAAAAAAGGTCAGGTCGCAAAGAGTAAGGAAATACCTTCGTTAGCCCTTATGCTCACGACTCTGATTTGGCTACTTCTAGATTCTGGCCGAATTAGCGTAAAACTAGAAGAACTTTTCTCAGTGACTGGCTTTTTAGAAATCGCGAGCTTTTCCAAAGCGGCTGAAGGCGCAATAAACCATTCGTTAGGTATTGTGATGGAAGTTCTTTTGCCTTTTTTGCTGCTTGTTGTTGTGGTTGGTATCTTTTCAAATATTGGCCAATTTGGACCATTATTTGCGCCTGAATCAATGAAGTTAGATATTAAAAAAATAGATCCAATATCAGGCGCAAAAAAAATATTTTGCAAGAAAAATTTTATCGAGTTTTTACTTTCGCTCATTAAAGTGATTATCTTTTCAATCACTGTAGCATTCGTGATATATACTGAGATCCCCAATATTTTGCAGTTGCCATATGCTTCGGCCAATTCCATTCTTCCCGTTGCAGCGCAGCTATTCATCTCTCTGTTTGTTATTGTTACAGCCCCTCTTTTTGTGATTGCTATTCTCGATCTGCTATTTCAGAGGCACAACCATGAGAAGGAACTGAAAATGAGCAAGGACGAGGTAAAGCGAGAATACAAACAAAGTGAAGGAAACCCAGAAATAAAGCAAAAACGAAAAGAGTTTCATAATGAAATTCAGTCTGGCGGTATGAAAAAGCAGTTAAAGAAAACGTCGGTCGTTATCGCCAACCCAACCCACATAACCGTTGGTCTTTTTTATGATAAAGCTGATGCTCCGATCCCTGTCGTTTCTTTAAAATACACGGGTAAGCAAGCATTACGTCTCAAAAAACTTGCCCAAAAAAACAACATTCCTATTGTTGAGAACGTCCCTCTAGCGAGAGGCTTATACGCAGACGCTGATCTTTATGAATCCATTCCTAGAGTACATTTTGAAGCCGTATCTGATGTCATAAAATGGGTGAATTCTCTGAATCATCAAGACAACTAGTTTACAACAGAGCTATGAAGGAGAACTAACATTTGGGTGAAATGAGAATCCGAGGCAAACAGGGCCTAAATGTCAGAGGGCCAAACTCGGTTAATGGGCATAACCACTCTCAATTATCTGCAGGGTTAGTAGGGCTTTCAGCGTCGAACAGAACGATGACATCTAATAGCGCAGTAAGACGGCAGCAAATGATGTAATTAGGAGGCTAGACAGAGAAATCTTGAGCTATGGCGGGACCGGGAATCAGCAGTGTAAACCAGAGAAGATCTTCAACGAGGACGTTCAAAACCTGAGTCAGCTAATTGTGGCTAGATATCTAAGACGTCATCCAAGCGCCCATCAAAATGAATCGCTAACTGAGACAATGTCATATTCCAGTTTTAGATTGGCATTGTCCACTTCTTAGAAGCATTCAATAACTCAAAAACATATCCCAGATAGAACATTCTCGTCACCGAAGTTTACATGGCTTTATGTTGAACTTACTAGGAGGACTCATTGCGTATTGCCTAAAACTCCGACATAGCCGTTATTAAACATCACGAAAACCGAAAATTGGGGCTGATGGCAATGGCTTAAACCGATCTCAGGTTAGTCAACAACACCTATGGTTGCGGATAATCTCCACCGGCGGTTTTTGATTTTTTTATTACTGTTTTTGTCTTTTTTATCATTATTTTTATGTTTGCGGGTGTTATCTATAGCCTAGATAAACCTAGCGCATTAAATGATAAAAGGTAACGAATCATGCCTCGTGTGGATAAAAATTCTCAGCTTTCATCAGTGATGAAAAACGCTGCCACTCAACATGCTCCCAAGAAAACTCTTTTTGCGGGTTCATGTGCTCGGGCGTCTAATGACAACAACGCAACGCTAAAATCAGCTAATTCAAGAGTAGTGGATTTGCCAAAACAGTCGCAACAGGAAAGTGGAGAGAGTGAATTTGGCACAGAATTTCCATTGAGGCGCTCTAATGGTGTAGACAGTGTTTATGGAGAAATAGAAAAGGAATGCGGAGCTGGCCTGAAAGAATACCCACTGAGACGTCTTGATGCGGCGTTAGATTTGCCAAAACAGTTGCTTGTTGAAGCTTTAAAAGATAAGCAACCAGAAGCAATAGAGTTTATCGAAAAAGGCTACAACGAGCTTATCATTGAGATTGACAAAGGGTTAATACCATCACTGCGTGAAAGGATTGCCGAGATAAGATCGAATCGAGATTCGCAGGCCTCTAATCTGGGACCAAGTGAAGAGACATTAAAAGGAATTGAGCGGTTTTTAGATAAAATTAAAGGCAAAGCGAGCGTTAATTCGGATGATAGAGGGTTAGCTTATCAGTTTGCACGCCACGTAAAAACAAGCATTCAAGCCGTAGATGAAGCGTTAAAACTGGGCCAGATGAATGCGAGTATAGGTTCTTTATCTCAGTGGGAAGTGAGAACGACCGATGAATTCCTGCACAGCAACGATTTTTTCAAAAACAGCGGTAAGTTTGAACCCAATTGGGCAATGGTTCAACTCGGCAGCTCTTCAGGGCAAAAGTTGATGACCCAACATTTGGTTAAGCAGCGTACTGAGGTTATGAAGACTCTGACGGCCAACAACAATCAGCTATGCAATTTATACGCGAAGTTAGATAGATACGATAAGGGTGTATTGAGCACCAACTATTTTTCGATGCCAAGAGACATCATTGGCGATATCCAAAGTTTGGTTCATAAAAGTGCCAATGAGTTTCGTGGAAAAGCTGGCGTCTTTAACAAGCCCAAAAACGCATGGGAGTACAAACCATCTTACGTTACTCAAAAGCTCCCCTTTAAAGAAACCGTGAGTCGTTTTTTTGTAGATTCAAGCAGCAAAACACGCGAAGCATTCAACTCACTCACGGGCACGGTTGCCGAAAAAGTTAAAGGCTTACCTTCGAGCACTCTCGGCGTATTACAAGAGCTTCCAAAGCAAGCTGAACTTACATCGTATGCGCTTAATCACTGGAGAGATGTTGGTCATAAAAAAGCGAGAAAAGTTGGATTTGATAGGATCAGCGCGCCTACTGAGTTGAAAACTGAGGAGCCGAAAGTAAAGTCTATCGTACGCAGCATGTATTGGCTAATGCAGCAGCCAGCGTTGCGTATGCAATATGATTTAAACCCCTTACAAGCAGCCGCAACAAACTTGAAAAAAGATAAGCCTTTAGAAGCGGATTTTGCCGCAGAAGCGATGAAAGATTTCGCACAGGCCGTGATTGATGATTTTTCTACTGGAAAAGCCAGTGGGGAAGAGCAAACAAGCTCTGATAGCAAGAAAGATAAAGCGGGTCAAATCAAAGAATTCAACCAAGCTTGCGGTAAAGCATTAGAAATATCCAAGGATATTGAAGAACAGATTGCCAACTTGCCCAGTTTATTGAGGGAGCTTGTTAGCTCGCACTCAGATAGCTTATCAGAGTGGGGCCAAGCAACACTGAAGACAGAACTCGAGAAGATCATTGACTCTAAATTCTATGATCCTGTAATCACCGAGTTAGAAGGTATTTCTAACAAACTGAGTGGCAAAACATCATTCACGGAAAATGAGCTAGGTGACATCATTCACCAAACTCGTATTGCAAGCGCATCGGGCAAGAGTGATTTGGATAATCTCGATTTAAAAATTACTTCTTTAACAAGTAAGCGTCTCGACCCATTTTCTCGCCATGCTAAAGTCGCCAAAGACTGGGGTATGAAGGCTAATGAAATGATGCCTGAAACGGACATTCCGATGGCTGAATCACTACGTCAAACATTACAAGCAGAGGGTTTGCTTGATGCCGTTAAGTCAGACGATGATCCAGAAGGGATTCTATTTGCGACCCGAATGTGTCAAGAGTGGCACTACGCACGTAAAGACAAAACTATTTTGCCCAAAACACCAGAGCAACACCTTGCAGATGAAAAATCGTTTGCTGAATTTGCGGTAAAGTGGGGGCAGAAACAAGCGACTCGAGGTGTGATCTACGCGGTCATTGAGGGCGGTGTTGACCTTGCGGCTGGTGCTACCGTCACCCTAGTAAAAGGAACAGTCAAAGCGGGGGTTAAAACAGCGATAGCGTCATTTAAAATTCCGTATAAGGTCCATCAGATAAAAACGGGTGTCATGCCAGGGGAAGACTACCCATATAAGGTTGTGCAGGACGTGGTTAATAATAGGTTGAAGCAACTTGGGTTTAAAGTCGCTATGTCTTTTGTACCCCGTCCGATAAAAACAGTCGCTGGCGGTGCCTTGGTGCTGAGTGCTTACGCACATAACGCAATGGTGGATCCTAACGATAAAATTAAGACAGATTCTTGGTTGAAGACTCTAGCCGTAGAAGGTGGAATTACCGGCGCGGTTATGCCGGTTTCAATAGCGGCAAGGGCCGTAACAGACAAAGTGATGGAAGCCAAATTAAAGCAGGATTTGACCAACAAGCAAATCCCCGAGCAAAGGCAAAAGCTTCTCCAAGCATACCAAGACTATACCAATGGTATAAAAACGCAATTTGAGCAGATGAAGCAGCAGTTTAGGGATGAAATGAAGGACAAACTGCCCGAAGCTGTCATTAGTGAGATGATTGAAGCTCAAGATCTTGCATTTAAGACTGACCTAGCTGAACTTCAAGAGCAATGTAGACAAGAGTTGTCTGCTAGTTTTGATAAGGATATGCAAGATCTTAAAAGTAAGGGGTTGATTGATAGTTGGGACCCTTTGTTTACCGAGGAAGAAGAGGTAGACCTTGAAGGCAAAACAGACTCTATGGAGTCAGTTGAATCTGAAGCAGAAAGGACTGATGTGTCAGAAGATGTGTTGCCATCTTCTGCCCAAGAAACGCAATTGGATCCGTATCCCGGCCCGGTAAGAGATTGGCAATACAAGGTATCAGAAACCCATACTATTGAGATAAAAGGTACCCAAGAATATTTTGATGATGTCTCCGTCGTACTCGATGATCTCAAGGATACCGAACAAGGTAAGAGATTACTCGAAGCAATGAGTAGCCCACAATTCTCGATACGCTTGCCAGCTAAGGAAATGTTAGATGGCGTTGAATACTATCCGGCCAGTGCAGATTTGGATAACAACATTATCTATTTTGATCCTTTAAGTACTCTCTCGCTTAATGGAGAAACTGGTGGTGATGAACAAGCTCAAGTAATCCTTTTCCATGAACTCTTACACCTATACGACAAAAATAACTTAGCCAACGACAGTGATTCAGATGACATTAAACTGCTTGAGCATATGGTAGTTGGAATACCATATGCCTTTGGTGAAGATGTATTAGATTTCAGTGATACGAACATCAAGAAACAGTATTTGCAGGAAGGTTCACAAGTCTTTACTGTCAATCAGCTTAGGGAAGAACTGGGCATTGATCCTAGGCTGCATTATAGCGATGTAGAAAATGCTATTGATGGTCGAGCTTATTTCCGAAGGCCAATAAGCCGTAATGCCCAATTGCATATCAGCCTATTGCAAAGAGTTGAAGAGCTTGAAGAAAAAATAAGAGTAGCGAGGTGGAATATAAATGATGCTGACAGTATTTTTTCACGGCCTTACCGAAGACGTCAGCGGAAGAAGATAGAAAAGTGGGACAGAGAGCTTAATAATATTCAGAGCCAACTTAATCAATTAAAAAATACCTTACCTGCGGTAGAGAAAGTGGCCTATGCCAAACTGTGGACTCGAGACGCTCAAGCCTTGAGGCCTGAAACGGTTTATGTCGATGGAGCTATGGGCAGGCTTTACCAGACGACTAATCAGCCAGAGATTGATAGGGAGCGGCAAAAGGCTAGGCAATATCTTGAAAGTTCGAGAAATGAACTGAACCAGAACGGGTTAGGTTCGAATTATACTGGTAGGTTCGACAATCAAGTGCGCTCTCTTGATGAATTCAAAGAGGAAATGATCCAAGACTTAAGCCGTGCTTATGCATCAGGCGATATTGTTAAAGTTTATGCTTGGATACTCGCAAAAAAACAATCTCTAAATGAGTTGATGGCGCGAGAGGGTAATACACCATCACTGCGGCAACAGAAGGCACTATTGGAAGAGGCTGAACGGATAATAGTAGGACAACGCAACCTATCGAGATTACCTGAAGTTCGTCAATTGTTTTTTAACCCAACGCCTGAAGAGACACAGCGATTGATGACGGATATAAGCGGCACTATTTCTAATGATCCTTCTTTTGAAGGTTATCGCTGGCCGCTGCTACCTAGTGAAAGGATATATCTAGAAAAATACGGATATGGTGAACAAGAAACTTTAGCTGATACCATCCTTCAATATCGGCAAGGCCGATGTGAACTGCATGAAAACACCGAACAAGTTGAAGCTCAGTTTTACGCATCGAGAACGGATATTGTTCGGCCCAATGGAGAGATCTATACCGCAGAGCAGCAAATTCTTGATATTAAGGAGCACGGTGGCCTGATTCAATATGAAAAAGAGGTCATGAATCAAAACCGCATGACTTCCTTTATGGATAGAGTCTCTCCAGACAGTGCTGCACAAAGGTATTGGAAAGAAAATGGAATCGATGAGCCTAGAAAGGTCAAATTTGCAATCCGTCATATGGATCGTACTCCAAGACAAGTCGCAGACCATATTAGAGAACATAGAGGAACCGGTTATCAAGGCTTAGAACAACTGATTGGTAAATCTATAACTTATAATTCAGGCGGCTACCAAGAGCATTATACAATTGGTTATAAGGACCTCGAGTCTACTTTGGGTAAAGAACATTTGTATTCAGTCAATACAGATGAGTTAGAAACAGCAAATTGGAGTTCCGAGGAGTATACTCAGCTATTACGACAGCGTGCGACTGAGAAAATTGGAGCCATTTCTGATAGCAATGAGAGGGCGGCGACAGAGAGCTTATTAGATAGAGTCCTACATCCTATTCTATACACAGAAGACCCAATCAATACTCCTTATATAGTCAAGCCTTATATCGGTGACTATCCATTAGAGAACATGATAGTAATCGTTGATGGTGACCACTATACCATGATCAGTTTAATGCCTGATGGAGAAGTGCACAACTTTTCTTCTAAGCAAGAGCTGAACCAGTTCTTCTGTAGCGCAAATAATCGTGAGTATATTCTCTCTCATGCAAGCCTATACCATCAAATGGATGGGCGTGTTAAAAAAGGGATGGTGACGATATTGGAAGAGCTTTCTACATCAGGAGACAATGCTGATCAATATATTTTAAAAGACGCATTCAAGCATAAAATGAACGCGAATACTCTTTTCGATACACTCGCTGAAGGTGCGAAAGGTTATTCTCAAAGTAGACTTTATAGCGAAGTAGACCTAGTGACCGGGTTAAAAAATAACTATGATAAAGGCTTAGGTGATACGGTGACTGTCAATACCGAGCCAAGCTATGAACTTCCTAATGACTACCAAACAGATAGCTTCAATAGGCTTTATAAGACTCTGAATGATGCAGATCTCCAACCTATGATTACTGATGAGATTGATGATTTCAAAAATAATCACCTAGGGGTGTTTACGCAATACCTTGAAAATCAGTATAAGAGCCAAATTGAAAAAGCAGAATCGGATGGTGTACTGAGCTCTCAGGAGGCCGACGCACTACGTAATATTCCAGATAATGCATACGTTCCATCATTGAGCAATGGTAAAAATCATTATCCTTTAGAAGGTATGTTGTTGACGCGGCAAGGAAACGCGATCATTCTTGTGAGTTTGCAATCCAATGGGGGCGTGCATAAGTTCAATAGCGAAAAAGAGTTTAATCTATTTTTTGCTAACCCTGCGAATAAAGATTACATCTTATCGCATATGAGTGAACACAATAAGCAACCAGGGTTGCTCTCTAGTGAAACCCCGGCCCGCTCTTTAGAAATTCTGGCTTCATGGACTAATAAATATTATGGTACTGACTTCCCCGCACGTGAAGCACGTCAATATGAAGGGGTGGTCGTACTCTCAGAAAATAAAAGAGCCAATGTTTCCCATCCTCAAAACATCATTGGTCAAACACATGTTAAATTAGATCAAACTGATGCCTTTGAAACCATGGCTGGTAGAATGCTGGATAGGCTAAAGAGTGATGCTGATACGCTAATCACTTCGGATGCCGAGTGGGCAACGGATAAGTTTTTCGAGATATCTGGTTATATACTGGGTGCAGCTTCAATAGCGTTGACGGGGGGCGCTGCAGCTGGGATCGGAGGTGTTTACGTCGCGGGTGCCGCCGTTGTGGTTGATGTAGTCAGTGGGGTCCACGGTGTTGCTGAGGGTTTATACGTTATCACTCAAGGTGATACGGCTGAGGAAAGAAATTTTGGCCTTCTTCCGCTCGCGCTCGCTCCTTTAGATATGTTCGGTGCCGCGGGCAGTGCGGTAGAATTGAGGCGATTAAATCGGATTGATGGTATGACTGGAGGGCGTGGTGCACCATCTGGGGAAAGTGTTCGTAATGCCGGAGAGGTATCCCCCGCTCAGCGGTTGGATGAATCTGATGGAATTCTGAAAAGATTAGGTCTAGGAAGGCGAGAACCAGAGCCATCCAAACCAACGTTTGAGCCTAATGAGGCTCTTGATAGATTTAGACATGTTGACACGCCATCCCAGCAGCAGTCAAAGATTGATGAAATCAAGAATATTGTATCTGAAGACAGCGAGATACAACGTTATATCAATGACCCGAAAGAAAACTGTGAAAATGCGGCGAAAAGAATAAGGACTCTTCTGCGTGACAATCCAGATGTTGAGAACATCAAGGTTGTAAATATGGCTTTTTGGGATAACGCACTTGGGAATGAAGCGGATGTGTATACGAATCACTGGGTGATCTTTGCCGAATATAAGGGGGTTGATGTGGTATTTGACCCTACAGCAGGTCAATTTAGGCAACGACTCGGGATAAATGGGCCTATTTTTGATACTAGAAACAACTGGTTTGCGACTTATCAGGATGCCTTATCGAGTAAAAGAAATACATTGGCTAAAATAGCGGAGGTTGACAATTTTGAGAGTGCTCCGTTCTTATCCAGTGGGCAGTTTTCAGGCTTTCAACATGTAGAAGGGGCGCAGGTACTTTCAGATGCTCATTGGTATACATCTACTGGCTTCGATCAGAACCTCAAAAAAGCGGAGGAATTGGCCAATAAAAACACTGAGCAAGCGAAACGCGCTCAAAAGATGAAAGAAGAGGCGTGGCGTAGGTATCAAAAAGAACACAAGAACACACAAAAAGATAACCCACAAGGTATGAACTCCCGCGACTCTGCTTTTAGAAGTGGGCACGTAGATAGTGTTGTGGAGTCTAATCCAAGTAGGCCCCCACAGGATTTCTTTCTGAGCCAACCGCATCGAGGTGAATTATCGAGTTTTTGTGGTTATTACGCTCTTAGCCACTACGAAGGTAGGGCACTTGACTTAAACGGTTTTCGCGATCAGGTATATGAAAAGTTCAGAAATATAGGAATACCAGACAGTGACATTCCACAGTTTGTCAGAGACAATGGAACGGGCATGGAAAGTATTGCTGTTGATGAATATAATTTTATTGAATCAACAGACCCTGCAAGAGCCATAGAAAGTGGTCGGTTTATGGCGGCGACGAACAGGAATGGGGGGCATTGGTTAACATACATACGTGATAATCAAGGTAATTGGTGGGAATATGACAGCTGGACAGAAAGAAGCCTAGTTGGCAATGAACAACAGCTCCGGAGCCGCTTACAGGCTGATAACATGACGAGTGTTTATTACAAGAATGCGCCCAATAGCAGAGTCGCTGACGGTTTGGATGTGGTGGGCACTTCGACTCACAGAGTTAATGGACAGGTAGTGTCGTCTACCGATCTCCAAACTTCGGGCGGTTATAAGCCATATGTGAAGCCTAGCGGTAAACAGTATATCTATTTCCCGTTCATGAATGATGAACGAGTGAACAAAAGGCTTATTCCTCTGCTTCGTGATTTAAGCGATAAAGGTGCCGATCCATATGAAGTTGTATTTAAAAATCAAGAGCAAGTAGAGGAGTTTCGACGAATTCTTATTGATACATATGGTCCAGCTGATGCATCGTCTTTGGAGCCGAAGTTTCATTACCTTTATGGTCTCGAAAAAACCGATTTAAGTGATCTCAACTCAACAGATATGTTATATGTGAGTGGTCATGGGCAGCCGGGTGAAGGGTTTATTTATAGTGCTGCTTCTGATACTGCTCCTAAAATGAGCGCTGGGGATGTTGCTCATGACATTGACGGTATGTTATTACCCGAGGATGTCCCCGTCAAAGTGGCTGCATGTAACAGTGGTGTAGGGAACCCTGAAGAGATAAGAGTGTCTTCGTCAAATGCCGATCATGGCGAGCTCTACTCAGAGATCACCGATAGGAGAAACATGGGAGATTTTGATGCATCACTCACAGGAAAATTAGAAAATGCATTAATGGATCTCCAACCAGAAAGACAGCCAGGACTAGTTTATGGCTTCCTCGGTTTTATTACTAACAGACGAATTCGGACAACTATGGGTAGAATTGAGAACGGTCAACTTAAAGTAGACGTCTCTACACATGCATCTTCTGGTTTTGAAACTCCGACTGGCGGTTTGGTCGATTTTAGACGAAGTGACATGATGCGTGGTCGTTTTTATGAGCCAAACCCAATGTTGGGGAGGCATGGCCCACAGGATTTATCTTCAGAAATGCCGCCGATTGATCGTGATGCATTGAAGGCAAACCATAAAAAAGTGAAACCTAAGGTAACACGCCAAAACGACCTCGTTCTTATTCAAGCCCAAGGTGGAGAGCCGAGTAAAAAACTCTATTTGGCTTCAGGAACGGACAGAAATTCAATTAGAGAAGCCGCTTACACGGTATGGGAAAATAGCGCGAAAGGTAATGGTGTACCATCAACAGATGTTTTACTAGGTCCTGAAAGTTCGAGCCCGAGTATAAGCGCTATAGTAAGACAGATGAATGGTGGTGACTTAAGTCAATATGATGAAGTATCAGGCTATTTTGGTGGAAGTCTCATTAGAATTGTTAGAGTGGCGTCTGATGACCAAGCAGAAGATAGATATGAAATAAGCATTGAAGAGCTTGAAACAAAAGTATTGGAAGACGATACGCAAGAAACCACCAATCCGGAATCACAGAGAGAAGAGCCACAGCCACCGAGCCTAAGTTCATTCCTCCAAGGTAGTCCGGCTCCTAGAGACTTGTCTCCAGAAGACAAATTAAGAATGTTGAATGATAAATTTGATCAACAAATGTATCAAGCATTGAGTGTAGATCGCTTTTCAAATCAAAATGACCCAAATCACCAACAATTAAGGAGTTTTCTTACCAATGTATTAAGTAGGCCTACAAGCCAATTCGGCGAGCTGAATACAAGGGAGTTTCTTGAGGGTGCGACTGATGTTGCGAGTGATTCTGTAGCAAATCACATACTACCTAAACTGCAACAGGCGATGGAAGTTCTCAATTCTGGTGGTACAGTTGAGAATGTTAGAGCTTTATTTGCTTAACCTTCAGTAGCTGAATAGTAGCCACTATTTTCCAGATAGAGCACTTATGAACCAAACATTGGGAAGCCTGATAGCTTCCCATTGTGGTTTTAAAATTCTAGATAGCGACAGCGATTACAAACCCAATCAAGTGGAGCCGCTCGCAGATCTACTGCCAATTGAACTCATGAATAATGCTTACGAGCTTACTGATACCGCCACCCTCAGAAAACGAAAGCTGACTTTAGAATCAATGGCATGGTTACTGGTTGATATGTCTATCTATAACGATAAGTCCATGGCTGATATCGTCAACCGAACAGGTCAGCCATTTGTGTTACCCAGTGCACTCACTCAACGTAGAAAAAACTTGTGGAGCCGACCTAAAGCTCTGGCTAACATGGGTCATATAGGCGTCTACAGATAATTTTTTCTGTTGGTTTGTTTGATTTTTTTATTACTGTTTTTGTCTTTTTTATCATTTTTTTTATGTTTGCGAGTGTTATCTATAGCCGAGATAAACCTCTCGCATTAAATGATAAAAGGCAGTGAATGATGACTATTGAAGCTAATAAACTTAATCACGCAACAGTGGTAAATAGTGACACAACTCAACTCGATCCCGAGAAAAGTTCTGTGGGAGGTTCACTGACCAGAACTTCTAACGTGCAAAAAGGGGTGAACAGTGCGCTTCCACTGAAGCCCGCTAATGAAAAGGCAATAGCTACCACTCCTGATGATCTTGCTGCCGCTGGAAAGAGGGCAATGAGTAAAACGAAGCCGGAGACCACCGCCACTAATCAAAGTGAAGTCGGGAAAGAATATCGAGCGAAACGCTTTAATGTTCAAACCCCTAGCATTGATAAGAGTCAGGTAGACACGCTTGTTAGCATGGTTAAAAAGCTTAAAGAATTAAAGGGTAATAATGCTCTTAGTACTCATGAGTCCCCAAAATTTTATGCGCTTGTGAGTAAACTCGAAACATTGTCAGAAACGATAGCAACGCACAATAATAACGGTGATTTTAAAAACTGGATTCAGGCTGATATCCCTAAGAAAAAAGACGGAGCCGTATCGAAGGTCCTGAAAAGGGCTGTGGGGGTTTCAACCCAAACGAAGGAAGGGGAAGTTGGCAGTAGACAAAAAGCCCAGTCTTTGACTAGACGATTGGAGGCGACCTTACAAGGGTTATTGGGAGTTAGTCGTGCACTCATGAGCATCACCGAGCATCCTAGCACCGAAGTCATCAAACAGGTGGTGGACCAAGGAATGGATGAGGTAGAAGACGATCCTCAAAGTGCGGCATATAAAAGACTTAGAGAAGAAAGAATTGCGACAACCCAAGATAAGCTCGCTCAGGAGTGTGCAGAAGCTTTGAACAGCGCAGAGCATGAAATCACTAAGACCAAACAGCGACATTCACAGCGCAAACACTTTTCTCACGAGGGTGCGGAATCATTTTTTAAGCAAGCGTCTCAAGTATTTAAAAACGCCTTGCCCCACCTGTCGAATCGGCAGCCTGTGTCCGATAAGCAGCGCTTTCATCTTATGGAATTAAGGTTGCAACATGAAGTTGAAAAACTGAAGGAGAATGCGAACGAGCAGACAAGCACGAAACTGCTTGTTACCGCCGCAGAGAAGCTACTGAAGTCAACAATATCACAATCTATTGTATGGGATGGTAAGGTTGATGAAAGCAAGTCACTAATAAATAGAGAGCTAAAGGGCTATCTGACAGGAACTTTAAGCACCTTGTGCAGTGTGGCTGAGCAGCTGAATAGTTTTGCTGAATATCCAGATGATGCTGCCTTAACCCGCAAGGCTGAAGCACAAATACGTCAGGAAAAAGAGACACCAGAAGGACAAGCATGGCAAACAGAGCTTGATAATAAGGTGTCTACCCTCAAGAGTGCCAATCAGTGGAAATTGAATCAAACGCGGAAAGCGGTCTCCAGACAGATTGAGGTATTAGCGCACATAAAAGCCCCCAAGTCTAAAGAGTTTTATAGTGATATCTTAGGCTCCCTTGTACAGATAGAAAATCAGTTACCAAAGGAAAGTGATCGCTCTGTAGTTTCAAAGGTCAAGGATACTTGGGTAAGCACCCAAGAGGATGCGTCTAAAGGAATTAGCCAGTTAGAACAAAAATTCCCTGCGACTCTGAATGCTGCCCAAGCGAAACTGACTTCAATAATTGGCGCATCCCAAAAAGACCGTCAAACGCTTCAAGAGAAGGTTCTCGATTCTGCGGTAAGGACAGTACTGGAGTCCCTGCAAAGGCCTGCAATAAAGTTGCAAGAGCCCAGCCAGTCTTTACATACGTTGGTGAAAGAACTGAAGGGGATCGAAGGGGAGCTGAAATACCATGAAGCGCACACATCAAGTCACGGCAGTGAGACAAATAAACAAGCGGATGATTTGATAAAGCAGGAGTCCCCTAAAGCACTCAAGTTAGCAGCGCTCAGTCAACTTCTTGATAAACGTACCCAAAGCGCTCGTGACGCGATCACCCGCCAGCTTCCAAATGACCTGCCGAGTGCATTTAACCGAGATAACCTTGAAAGCCATCAAGCTGAGCTAACTCAAATTATGCAGGATAAGCTATGGACCCAAGTCTCCACTGCGATCCATTCGTTACTAAAGCAAGAGAGTGTTGAAGAAAAACACCATGAAAGAATCAAAAAGCAGCTAGATGACGCTTACAAGACGAGCTTTAAAACGGTTGCAGATGAGTTGGTTAAGTCAATGATTGACTTACAGAAGTCAGTTCAAGCGGCGGAAAAAAGGTCTTTTTCTGATGCGGATCACTTTTCAAGTTTATCCTCTGCTAGGACACAAAAAATGACAGCGTCACTTGCTAATCAATCAGCCACTATCAAAGGTAGGCCAACGCTGGATAATAAATCAGTGGGCGCTTTTCTCGCGAGACACTGGGCAGAGCAGATTCAAAGCGAGTTGAAGCTCTCCCCCGAAGATCCTTTACCTGAGGAAGGCAAAGTTCACACCTTGCTTGAAGAACAAGGCATACTGGATGAGTCCATTTTGTCTCACGGAGACCCTAAAGGGTTTTTGATGGCCAGTCGGGTTGTGCAAGAGTTGGACAATGCGAGACGTGGAGAGTTAGTTCACCCTATGAGTCCGCAGGAGTCCGCGGAGATGGAGAAAGGGCTGATTGATTTTATGGTCAGTTGGGGTCAAAAGCGTTTAAGCCGCGGTGCGCCAGAGCTGATAATTGAAGCGGTAACGGATTTGCCCACCGCCTGCACTTTTAATATCTTCAGCCCGCTTTATCGAGTTCCAATTGCTGCCATCAAAGTGCCTTATAGTGTCCATAAAACGAGTTCGTTAAATAGACCAGAGCAGGACAAGCCCTATAAAGCCATTAATGTCATGTTAGAGAAGAAACTCAAACAACTGGGCTTTCAAATTATTACCTCCCCTTTACCAACGGTAGCTAAGGTGGGGCTAGGAGGGGCGCTTGCAGTAGGTGGTATGGCCTATAACGCTAAGGTCAAAGAGCAAGAAAGCTCGCTGGATTCCATTCATGGAAGGCATGTGAATGGAGATAAAAGTAAGCAATTAAAGATCGATTCATATGCCAGTATGGCGGGGCGCTTGGTTTTTGGTGCTCCAGGGTTGGTGTCTGAAGAGATTTCAGATGCCATCAAAGCACGACTGGCAGGCAATCTGAATGAGATTCAAGAGCGTGGTGTTACTGCGATTGATGCCGATGACGAGGTTGCCAAACTAGAAAGATATCCCGGAGAGGTAAAGACTTGGCAATATGAAGGTGCAGAAGGTCTTAGCATTACCATCGAGGGCACGGAAGAATACTACCACCATGTTTCAAGTGTGCTTGATGAGTTGGCGGCTGACACAGAAATGGGTGAGAAGCTCCAGCAGGCATTGGAAGGAAAACCATTTTCCATACATTTCCCAAAAGAAGTGGAACACGATGGGATCAGTGTTCACCCTGCCAGCATAGACCTAGATAACAACATCATCTACTTTGATCCTTTAAATACACTGTCGCACGATTCGGAGAGCGGAGGCGGCGATCAACCCAAGCTGACACTTGCTCATGAATTGATACATCGCCTAGATAAAGACAATTTGCGTAGAGATGATGATACACAGCCGTTTACTGCGGAAGAGAAAAGCCTCTTAGAGGCTATGGCAGTGGGTGCAACATATAAAACCCCGGATGGCCAAGAAGTCGATTTCAGTGACCCGGAAGTAAAGAAAAAGTACCTGAAAGAAGGGGCGCCGATCTTTACTGTAAATCAGCTAAGGGATGAACTCGGCATAGAAGAGCGCTTGGAGTACACCGAAGGTGATAATTCGGCTGAAGGAAGGCTTCACTTCCAGCACCCAGGCAACTCAAACCTGAAAACAGAAGTTAGCTTGTACAGGAGTTGGAAGACCCTTGAAAAACAGACTGAAGAGACAGAAAGGGATTACAATAATTCGTTCTGGCCTCATAAATATATACCACTTAAAAATAAGCTAAATAGACTTCGTGCCCAGCTTGAAGTGGTCAATAACCAAATAGCGCGCTTTAAAGGTGAAGTACCTAATATAGAAAGGTTGGCATTTGCAAAATTGTGGCTAGCGGAAGCCAAGGCCGGAACGGATTCTCATGAAGAAACCATAGCAGAACAATATTTAGAACATGTGAATTGGAATATCGAACAAGGTTGGAATGCGGAATTAGATCAAGAATATAGTCGAGACTCAGATAGCAGGGTCCTAACTGTTGATGAATTCAAGAGGGAAACTATTGAAGAGCTGAGAGCTGCATATTTCACTGGTGACCGTGTCAAAGCATATGCATTGATTTTATCAAAGTTAGAATCAGTAAATGAAAAGCTAGAAAATCGAGATTGGGAGGATGAAGAAGAGCTTCAGGCTCTTCTAGAACAAAAAAATATATTAACAAATGCTGAAGCCACATTCATTAACCAGGCCACATCTCCGGGAATACCTGAGGTTCGCTATTTGTTTCTTCCGGGCAACGTTGAGGATATAGAGGCAGCCGCCAGATCATATTATGAAAATATGGACAGCTTGGTACTGCCCGATGGTACAGTCGTAACACCGGAGGAGCAGCGAGCACTGATAGATATGTATGGAGGACCGGAGGAATTTGCAGAGCACATGCGAATGGCGCATGAACACAATAAAGCTCTGTCAATGAGTGAGACCCTCACCCCGGACCAGTTCCTTCTGATGATTGCAGAAAGAACCCTAGAGGAGAACGGACGTCTGCCTCCAGAAGGGATTGATGCATCATTTCTTGATAAGAAAATCATGGTTAGATTTGATCATGTTAAACGAACGTGGACAAGTGGCGACGATTTTGAACAAGACGAATGGTCTACGGAGAAAGAGTTTACAGCTAGAGAGATTCTACTTGGTAAACACAAACAGTATGCCAAAAGCCTGTCCCCTGCTGCCGGGAATGGCCATTGCTCGGTCGCATCAATGACAAGCTCCGACCAGGAGATTGCCGGCCTAGAGCGTGAGCTTGGCAGTGTGAGAGTGCAGAATGAATATATGGATCATGTCGATGACCTCAAAGGCAATTCGCAGTTTATGGATGCGCTGCAACACCGCTTGAAAACACAGCTCTACCAGCGGCTTACGGATCTCGGTGCGGACAAAGGTCAGTTGGTAACAGTGGGAATTGATCACCAGCCGGATAGCCTTGCTGGGCATAGCGGCCGTCTCAATATGAATTCGGTGTTTGCTATAAGAAATGACGATGGCACGTTTACGTTTTTTTCCCTGTTAACTGACAAGACGTTTACCACAACCAAGGTTGATGAGAGCGCCTGGGAAAACGAAAGGAAAGGTGAGATAGAAGCACAGGGCTGGTTAAAAGATCCAAGTAGTGAGTTCAACAAATTTATGTCAGCGCATATAGATCCTAAGGAACGCTTCTCCGCCTCTGACTATGAATTGAAGCTAGACTTTTTTGACAGAGGAGCGGTGCTCAACCAGAGGTGTGAAGAGCTCGGTCTTAATCAAGGTGATCTGGTAGACGTGGGGATAAATTACCAACCGGATAGCCATACAATAAATCGTGGACCCCTCGGTATGGATTCGGTGTTTGCTGTAAAAAATGATGATGGCACGCTGACGTTTTTCTCTCTGTATAGCGATGAGACGTTTACCACAACCAAGGTTGATGACGAGGATAGCTGGAGAAACGAACAGCAAGGAATGGCAGAAGCCCATCGCGCGTTAAGGGATCCAAAAAGTAAGTTCCACAGTTTTATGACAGCGCATATAGTGCCAGAGGAGTCCAGCTATAAATTGCAGCTAGATCTTGCTGGTCACCAAAGCGAAGAGCTCAGCCAAAGGCGTGAAGAGCTAGGTCTTAACCAAGGTGATCTGGTATCCGTTGGAATAAATGACCAACAGGATGGTCACTTTGGACATAGCCGTCGTCTCAATATGGATTCGGTGTTTGCTGTAAGAAATGATGATGGCACGCTGACGTTTTTCTCTCAGTCAAGCGACGAGACGTATACCACAACCAAGGTTGATGACGAGAATAGCTGGAGAAACGAACAGGAAGGAATGAAAGAAGCTTATTACTGGCTAAGGGATCCAAATAGTGAGTTCTACAGATTTATGTCAGCGCATATAGAGCCAGAGGATCGTTTATCCTCGTTAGGCCATGACCTGTCCGGTTATGATTTGCGGCTAAATCTTGTCGATCACCAAAACGAAGATGCGCTTTTGGGAAAAAATACAGAAAATTTCATGGATTTTATGAAAAACTGGATGGACGTAAATTCACGCTCAGAAGGTGAAGAAGTTATTGAAGCTTTTAGTTTCTGGGTCAATGAGCTAGGGAAAGCTTGGACTGCGGCGACTGACTTTCTACCGCTACCTATCAAGTTTATGGCCAGGATGGGGTTCACCATTGTTCAAGGCTCTTTGAATATGGCTAATACAGAAACAATTGCCGAGAGAGATGAAGCGGGGAGGAATATGGGGTATAGCATGGGTAAAGTTACGGCATTCTCAGCTGCAAGTGGTACCGCGAATCCAAAAGCAATGACGAATTTCAAGGTATTCCCTGGGCCGACTCCTGCGGACAAAGTTTTTACTGCTCGTGAACATACGGCGAATGTCATTGGGCGCGGGCCTGTCGCAACGGGTACCCAATGGGGGGGAGCGCCATCTGCTGATGATAGGATAAGGTCCACGTTTAAGGACCCTGATAAAGGGTATACCCCTGCATCACAACCTACCGCTGCAACTAAACCCAACGAGGTACTCGATTTTGGCACAACTGACGAAATATGGAGCCGCATGATGAATGGTGAGCCTCAGTCATTCGAAACTGTGCCTGAACCGCAGAGTGAAACGCGTCCCACAACACTTGCTTCTTTTTTGCAAACGGGAAGGAGCACGAACCAAGGTAATCCGGATTATGGAACGATGGAAAATCCAAGAACAAGCTGGGGAGAAGAAACCCAAGTAGGGCAAATTCATGTCTACCACAATCCGAAGACTGGAACCATTGACTACTTTGAAGCTCAGTTTAACGGCAGGGCGACAGAGCAAAACAGGTATTACTTCCCACAAGATAGAAGCAGTAACCAGTATTGGAAGTATATGGGCGGGACCCAAGGTTCGTGACCGTTTTGGTAATGGCATCAAATTTAATAGCAGTTTGATATCATCGTATCTCAAACGGACTAGAAACGTAGCGACACTGCTCTAGTGGTCGAGCTGTTAAGGCATTAATCAGCACATCAATTGGTTGATCTTACCAGTGTGTAAAAATCCGATAGGCCCTGTTTATCGGATTTTTTTATGCACGCTTCCCAAGCCCTCGACATCATCAACAGCTGCAAACCCAATCAAGTAGAGCCGCTCGACGACCTAAAGTCGTTGGCTAACATGGGCTGTATAGGCGCCAACAGATAATTTTTTTTGTTGGTTTGTTTGATTTTTTTATTACTGTTTTTGTCTTTTTTATCATTATTTTTATGCTTGCGGGTGTTATCTATAGCCGAGATAAACCTCTCGCATTAAATGATAAAAGGTAGCGAACCATGCCTAGTGTAGATAATAATTCTCAACTTTCATCAGTGATGAACAGTGCTGTCACTCAAGATGCTCCCGAGCAAACTTTTGGTGCAGGTTCATTGACTCGGGCATCTAATGACAGTAACGCAACGCTGAAATCAACTAATGCAGAGGCAATAGCTACCACTCCTGAAGATCTTGCTGCCGCTGGAAAGAGGGCAATGAGTAAAACGAAGCCGGAGACCACCGCCACTAATCAAAGTGAAGTCGGGAAAGAATATCGAGCGAAACGCTTTAATGTTCAAACCCCTAGCATTGATAAGAGTCAGGTAGACACGCTTGTTGGCATGGTAGAAAAGCTTAAAGAATTAAAGGGTAATAATGCTCTTAGTACTCATGAGTCCCCGAAATTTTATGCGCTTGTGAGTAAACTCGAAACATTGTCAGAAACGATAGCAACGCACAATAACAACGGTAATTTTAAAGAATGGATTCAGGCTGATATCCCTAAGAAAAAAGACGGAGCCGTATCGAAGGTCCTGAAAAGGGCTGTGGGGGTTTCAACCCAAACGAAGGAAGGGGAAGTCGGCAGTAGACAAAAAGCCCAGTCTTTGACTAGACGATTGGACGCGACCTTACAAGGGTTATTGGGAGTTAGTCGTGCACTCATGAGCATCACCGAGCATCCTAGCACCGAAGTCATCAAGCAGATAGTGGACCAAGGAATGGATGAGGTAGAAGACGATCCTCAAAGTGCGGCATACAAAAGACTTAGAGAGGAAAGAGTTGCGGCAACCCAAGACAAGCTCGCTCAGGAGTGTGCAGAGGCTTTGAACAGCGCAGAGCATGAAATCACTAAGACCAAGCAGCGACATTCACAGCGCCAACATTTTTTTCACGAGGGTGCGGAATCATTTTTTAAGCAAGCGTCTCAAGTATTTAAAGACGCCTTGCCCCACTTGTCTAATAGGCAGCCTGTGTCCCATAAGCAGCGCTTTCATCTTATGGAATTAAGGTTGCAACATGAAGTTGAAAAACTGAAAGAGAATGCGAGCGAGCAGCCAAGTACGAAACTGCTTGCTACCGCCGCAGAAAAGCTACTGAAGTCAAGAATATCACAATCTATTGTATGGGATGGTAAGGTTGATGAAAGCAAGGCATTCATAAATAGTCAGCTAAAGGGCTATCTGGCAGGAACTTTAAGCACCTTGTGCAGTGTGGCTGAGCAGCTGAATAGCTTTGCTGAATATCCAGATGATGCTGCCTTAACCCGTAAGGCTGAAGCACAAATACGTCGGAATATACCAGAGTTCAGCTCTGGTGAAAAAGAGACTCCAGGAGGACAGACATGGCAAACAGAGCTTGATAATAAGGTGTCTACCCTCAAGAGTGCCAATCAGTGGAAATTGGACCAAACGCAGAAAGCAGTCTCCAGACAGATTGAGGTATTAGCGCACATAAAAGCCCCCAATTCTAAAGAATTTTACAGCGAAATACTTGGCTCTCTTGTACAGATAAAAAATCAGTTACCAAAGGAAAGTGAGCGCTCTGTGGCTTCAAAGGTGAAGGATACTTGGGTAAGTACCAAAGAGGATGCGTCTAAAGGAATTAGCCAGTTAGAACAAAAATTCCCTGCGACTCTGAATGCTGCCCAAGCGAAACTGACTTCAATGATTGGTGCATCCCAAAAAAACCGTCAAACCCTTCAAGAGAAGGTTCTCGATTCTGCGGTAAGGACAGTGCTGGAGTCCCTGCAAAGGCCTGCAATAAAGTTGCAAGAGCCCAGCCAGTCTTTACATACGTTGGTGAAAGAACTGAAAGGGATTGAAGGGGAGCTAAAATACCATGAAGCGCACACATCACGTCACGGCAGTGAGACAAATAAACAAGCGGATGATTTGATAAAGCAGGAGTCCCCTAAAGCACTTAAGTTAGCAGCGCTCAGTCAACTTCTTGATAAACGTACCCAAAGCGCTCGTGACGCGATCACCCGCCAGCTTCCAAATGACCTGCCGAGTGCATTTAACCGAGATAACCTTGAAAGCCGTCAAGCTGAGTTAACTCAAATTATGCAGGATAAGCTATGGACCCAAGTTTCTACTGCGATCCATTCGTTACTAAAGCAAGAGGGTGTTGAAGAAAAACACCATGAAAGAATTAAAAAGCAGCTGGATGACGCTTACAAGACGAGCTTTAAAACGGTTGCTGAAGAGTTGGTTAAGTCAATGATTGACTTGCAGAAGTCAGTTCAAGCGGCGGAAAAAAGGTCTTTTTCAGATGCGGATCACTTGTCAAGTTTATCCTCTGCTAGGACACAAAAAATGACAGCGTCACTTGCTAATCAATCAGCCACTATCAAAGGTAGGCCAACACTGGATAATAAATCAGTGGGCGCTTTTCTCGCGAGACACTGGGCAGAGCAGATTCAAAGCGAGTTGAAGCTCTCCCCCGAAGACCCTTTACCTGAGGAAGACAAAGTTCACACCTTGCTTGAAGAACAAGGCATACTGGATGAGTCCATTTTGTCACGCGGAGACCCTAAAGGTTTTTTGATGGCCAGTCGGGTTGTGCAAGAGTTGGACAATGCGAGACGTGGAGAGTTAGTTCACCCTATGAGTCCGCAGGAGTCTGCGGAGATGGAGAAAGGGCTGATTGATTTTATGGTCAGTTGGGGTCAAAAGCGTTTAAGCCGCGGTGCGCCAGAGCTGATAATTGAAGCGGTAACGGATTTGCCCACCGCCTGCACTTTTAATATCTTCAGCCCGCTTTATCGAGTTCCAATTGCTGCCATCAAAGTGCCTTATAGTGTCCATAAAACGAGTTCGTTAAATAGACCAGAGCAGGACAAGCCCTATAAAGCCATTAATGTCATGTTAGAGAAGAAACTCAAACAACTGGGCTTTCAAATTATTACCTCCCCTTTACCGACGGTAGCTAAGGTGGGGCTAGGAGGGTCGCTTGCCGTAGGTGGTATGGCCTATAACGCTAAGGTCAAAGAGCAAGAAAGCTCGCTGGATTCTATTCATGGAAGGCATGTGAATGGAGATAAAAGTAAGCAATTAAAGATCGATTCATACGCTAGTATGGCGGGGCGCTTGGTTTCTGGTGCTCCAGGGTTGGTGTCTGAGGAGATTTCAGATGCCATCAAAGCACGATTGGCAGGCAATCTGAATGGGACTCAAGAACGTGGTGTTACTGCGATTGATGCCGATGACGAGGTTGCCAAACTAGAAAGATATCCCGGAGAGGTAAAGACTTGGCAATATGAAGGTGCAGAAGGTCTTAGCATTACCATCGAGGGCACGGAAGAATACTACCACCATGTTTCAAGTGTGCTTGATGAGTTGGAGGCTGACACAGAAATGGGTGAGAAGCTCCAGCAGGCATTGGAAGGAAAACCATTTTCCATACATTTCCCAAAAGAAGTGGAACACGATGGGATCAGTGTTCACCCTGCCAGCATAGACCTAGATAACAACATCATCTACTTTGATCCTTTAAATACACTGTCGCACGATTCAGAGAGCGCAGGAGGCGATCAGCCTATGCTGACACTTGCTCATGAATTGATACATCGCCTAGATAAAGACAATTTGCGTAGAGATGATGATACACAGCCGTTTACTGCGGAAGAGAAAAGGCTCTTAGAGACTATGGCAGTAGGTGCAACATATAAAACCCCGGATGGCCAAGAAGTCGATTTCAGTGACCCGGAAGTAAAGAAAAAGTACCTGAAAGAAGGGGCGCCGATCTTTACTGTAAATCAGCTAAGGGATGAACTCGGCATAGAAGAGCGCTTGGAGTACACCGAAGGTGATAATTCGGCTGAAGGAAGGCTTCACTTCCAGCACCCAGACAACTCAAACCTGAGAACGGAAGTTAGCTTGTTTAGGAGTTGGAAGACCCTTGAAAAACAGATCGAAGAGACGGAAAGGAGAAAAGAGGACAACCCTAACTGGAGATTTGTTAAGGAGGGGAAATTAAAGCGCAAGTTAAAGAGACTTAATGCCCAGCTTAATGTGGTCAATAACCAAATGGCCCGATTTCAAAGTGAAGCCCCAAACATTGAAAGGCTAGCCTTTGCAAAACTGTGGTTAGCTGAAGCCAAGGCAGGTTCGTTTGAAAAAAATATGGCAGAACAATATTTGGCGAGCGTAGAAAGTGATATTGACAGTGGTCGGGGTGTGCAGTCCGAACAAGTCTATGTCTACGGTACTCAAGTGCTTGCTCTTGATGATTTTAAAAGAGAAACCATGGCAGGGTTAGAAGATGCATACACTTCAGGTGATCGTGTTAAAGTTTATACATTTGTTTTATCAAAATTAGCGTCAGTGAAAGAAAAACTTGCCAATGGAGAGATAAAAACGCTAGAGCAAGTTCAAACTTTACTAGCGCAAAAGCAGTTATTAGAACAAGCAGAAGAGAAATTACTTAATGAAGCTTATATGTCAAACTTGCCTGAAGTCCGCCATCTTTTTGGGGTTGAAAACGATAATGCAGTAGCCCCAGAAAGTGGCGCTGTCGACGACGCCTCAGAAAGGTTAACAACCTTAACTGAACGTTATCAAGAATTAGGACGAGAGGTTGAAGAGTATTCTGGTATCACTGAAAGCCAGTTTAGTCGTAACCCTGATGATCCCAGATATGTGGAAGCTCGGGATAGGCTGGAAGGTATCGTTTTAGATTTATCTGATGATTACTGGGCCATTACTGGAAAAAGGCCAGAATTGCCAGACCACGGTGAAGGTTACGCAGGCTTGCAAAGCCTTATTGATACCGCCGATGATCTAATGACCAAACTTAGGACCATAGAAAGGCTGTCAGTTCAGTTAACAGAAGAAGTTGACGGGGATATTAGCGCATTTTTCCAGGATAAAAGAAGCAACTTGAGTATAGTTAATTATAGGGATGTCTTTGTAAATCTCAGGGAAAACTATAACAACGAAATAAGGGCTCTTGAACAGTCTGAAGAAACCATTATTAATGGAGTCCCCAAAGAAACGTTGATACAAAGGGTGAATGCGAAGCTGTTGTTAGTTGACCAAAGAGAGCGTGAATATATTGATAAATTTCGACCTCGTTTTTCTGAACAAGGGGTCAGCTCTGAAAGGGAAATCAAACAGGAAGGGGAATTTCAACACGCTTTTGCTTGCCTTGAAAAGGCCAAGTCAAACGGCTTTTTTATAGTAGACGGGAGGCCGATACCAACTTCTGATCTTGCATCCATGACCATATTTGTATCTTCTCCAAAGTATAATGTAGATCCCACTCCGATCACTCTTCTTGAATATTTAACATCCCAAGATGACTACAGCGACTTTTATTTAATTTTTCCAAGGGAGGTTAGTGACGCCGAAAAGGTATATTTAGAGGAAATGAGAGGAGATATTGCTAGAACGGCTGAAAAATTAAATAAAGATCCTATAGATTATAGATTCCTTGCGTTTGATTCTAAGGTTAAAAATCTAGATGTATATCTACAGCAAGTATTAGATGACATAAACCAAAAGCATGGAACAAACCTGACACTGGATGATAAGGTGCGTTATTCCTGTCGTCTCAGTTCAAGTACAAATACCGTGGCTCCTAGTGGAGGAACATTTGCTGACACAGGGACAGTTAGGGAGTTACTGCTGGGAGAGCTAGAGAAGAAGCTAGCAATGCAGAACAAATTTGGTGTTACGGTTACCGGTGAAGAGTATAGATTTGTTGATACAAGAAAAGGTGACCAGAATGTAATCGATGATCTAGTAGCAGTAGATATGCAAAATGATTATATTAACGAGCTTAAACAAGTCTTTGATACCAGTGATGCTGCCAAAGGTAACCCAGACAGCTTGATATCCAATCTTAATGGTCATGTAGGTAATATTCTGTGGGATTTGGGTTTTGATCATTCACAAGACAAAGTGTATGAGTTAGTAACACCTACTGTATCTAATGACCTTGGCTCATTCTCGATGGGGCCACTGGAGGTAATATATGGCGGTGAAAAAGCAAATGGTTTAATGCTGGTTGAACTTAAATCTCAAACTGAGGGGGAGAAAACGCCTGTTGTATTAGTATCCCATTTTACAGGAGAGCAGCTTCATTTTGAATCGATGGAGTCCTGTAGAGCTGCGCTAAGCAATGATGAGTTGGAAGAATGGCTCCAGGCCCATCTTCCAAACCCAAACTCTCTTAGGCATGGTATAGAGTTAACAGAAGTGAATCCTTCTCATGTTGCGGAAAACATGCTAAGTGTCATGCAAGATAGGCTAGTCGATATCGCAGATCGGGAGGCGACTAGTGATGGCGAAAGAAGGGGTTTGGTGGCTTTAGAAATGATTAAACCCTTGTTAATACTAGCCAGTGTCCCCCTAGCACTAGCCAACCCAGCTATTGCCGTTCCATTAGGCATTGTTATGGGATCTGGCCCAGCTTTTGCGCAAGCGGCCATAGCAGATTCTCCAGAGGAAAAAGAAGGCTACATTATTGAAGGCTTAATTGGTGTAGGAGCTGAGGTTGGTGGTCAGGTTGCTGGTCAGGCGTTAAAAGGTATTCTTGGGAAAGGAGCTAAAGCTTATCGTGCGTTTGCTAACAACTTAGATGACGCCCCCACAACAAGTGGATCTTTTAGGCCTAATGGAGGCCGTGCGGGTGGTTTGGATGATATAACCCCACCTAGGCAAGTTGGTAGTGGGCCACTTAGACAGCAAGATGTTGTTCTTGAACCAGCAACCAAGCTTCCTCAAGCTAGCAAGCAGAGTAATGAAGTCGTTGCGAGTACTGTTGAGAGTACAAGAGTAAAAGTAGCTAATGATCCCAAATTCAGTGAATTATCTGTTAATCCTAGGGGGAAATGTGAAGCAGCGGCTGTTCACTATCGCAACCTTTTTGCAAAAGACCCCAACTATAGCAATGTCCATATTGGGGAACTTGGCATATGGCCGAATGCGCAAGGAATAGGAACTAATCACTATGTAGTATTTGCTACCAGAGATGGTGTGGAAATGGCCATTGATGTTACCAGAGATCAGATTAGGTTTCTTCCCGACGGCCCGAAGGTGATGACATCAGACGAATGGTTTCGGACATACCAAACTGCTCTCCAAGATAGGCCAAGAACTCTAGTTAAATTTGCTAAAGTTAAGACGGGTACTGGTACATCAGAATTTAGTGACAGCAAGGCAAGAGGGGCATTTGACTATGTGGAGGACGCGTCTGTGCTTTCTAGACCTTCTTGGTTCAATGAAACCAATGCAGCCCAAGTGAGAGTACCTAATCAAGCTCAGGGTAATCAGGGAACTGATTTCAGAGAAGCCTCGTTCTCTGGACGGGTTCAGGGAAATGGTGAAGGGCATGGCTTGCAAGCTGGAAACTCCCAACCAATACGTCAGGGAGGCTCATCGGATCATTCTTCGAGTGTGCAACCTAGAAGGCAAAATATGGAAGGGCAAGGGTTTAGAGGCAACACAAGGCGGCTAGAAGATTGGGGGGGAAATGGTGGTCAAGAAGCTTCTCATGCGGGTCGGACCGGCCCTCGTTATAGGCCAATACAAAGGACAACTGTCAGGGATGTGTTTGATTCTAGAAGGACAAATCCTGCCTCTGTTGGCCAGCCTAGAAGCCATGAGCCTAGGCTTTCTGATACACTTTACCGGCGTACGGGAGATGATTTAGCTTCTGTTAGGGACGCAAGGCTTGGAGGGAGTTCAACGACGACCCAACCTGGGGTTTGGCAATTTGGCATCGTTTTAGCCCGTGCTGCGGGTTTGTAGAGATAAGTTACTTTTTCTAAAAAGTTGATAAATCGTGCTGATAAGAGGACTGTGTTTGGCCTTTTTCAGCACTTTTTATGTGACACTTCATTTTTCGCTCAGCCATATCCCCCAATACTGAATCGTTAAGTTTGTTTTAAAAGCCATTCCATCGATATTGACCCCATCTAAATAAGAAGTCATACGGACAGAAAGTGACTTTGGGTTCGCATAACGTGATTGGTTTTGTTGCACATAAATAAAAAATGTTGGTTCTAAACAATGGCAGTAATGCTAGGAGTTAGGGTAACACCTACCTGATTTTGGATAAAATGGAAATTTTTTGCCTTTTTTTGAGTTTTTCACTGTGCTGAATTGTTATCGTACCTCGGGTGATGAGCACCAATTTGTTGCTTTTTATCATGTTGTCTTAAGGGATCGTTCCTAGCAGAAGAGGATATGTAGGCATGTCAGGTAACGTAATGAATACGGCGTTGAATTCAGGGGTAATGGCTCAAGGGATACCAGAAAATGGTGTTCTTTCCAAAGTAAAGGCATCTCCTCAAAGTTCCTTGGCCAGTTCTCTAGAAGAATTGGGGTCCGCAATCTCTGAGCGACGAAATCGCAGTAAAGATGAGACTAAAGCGAATCAAAGGTCAGACAGAGACCAACTGAAATTCATCGAAGAAATCCAAGAATATCTTCAGCAGGTTCCAGATCTAGAAAAGCAAAAAAAATTGCTCTCTTTTGTATCAGCTAATCTTGGTAAATCCAAAACTGCAGATGAGTTCTTATTATGTTTGGAAAGTTTCAGTGATGAAGAAGGACTTCAATACCTTGCTGGCAAAGTATTAGCTGAATCTAGTGATCCAAACGATAAAAGACATTTCAATGAGGCACTAGATACATTTTTTCAGCAGCATCAAAAATCGATCTCAATTACGCTTAACACTAGCGCTGCTTTTGCAGAGCAACTTCCGATAGAAGACATCGCGCAAGCAAGATCAGAATACCGAACTCTTACTGAGTATCAAACGCATAGTAAGGCATGGCAAGACTTACAGGTCATGGCGAAAGAGTATGGTTCGATAGAGAAAGCAATAGAAATTCATCAAACAGCACTATCTGCTGATTATCATTCACTAAAACCAAGTGATGATAAGTCTGTGCTTGGTCAAGTCATGTCAAACCTCGGTCAGTTGAAGCAGCTTACAACGGTTTTTAAACTGGTTGAAAATGTTGCCAAACTCATTGAGAAGCTCTGCTTTGTTCCAATTAATAGCTCGGCTTTAATGGACCATCTCCTGACATTTGCTGATAGCCAACATGTGGGTCAGAGTCGGTTTGACAATAGCATGAAAGATATGGGGATAACTTTGCCCAATGCAAAGGTTGTTGCAGCTCAGCAGATGAGAAGAATTGCAATGGCATTACCGGAGGGAATGTATCCCACACTTGAGCATCGTGTAAGGGTAACGACGAGCTTACAAGACTGCGTAGATCAGGCGATTAATAAAGAGGAGGAATGGCTGGATGCACAGTAGTGAATATGATGCTATTTCCGGTTTTTTTAATTTACTTAATTATCACTGCCAAGAGGAACTGCTGTTAAGTCTTAATGATACAGAAGGTTGTCTAAGTTTTACGATTATTCCGCAAGAACTTGGTTTGCCAAATGACGAAATTCATGTCGACTTGAGTTGGAACAATGTTTGTCTATCACTTGGAGCGTGTCTTTCTGCATCTTGGCTTACACCAAAAGCAGTGCAGAGTTTACTTCTAGAACCGGTAAGCCACTTGCAATGCGCAGTTGATAAAAGTGGTCGAGTACACCTTTTGTCTAAATTTAATCGTGCAGAGGTGAGGCAAGAACAACTTTATCAGAAATTCATTCAGATATTAGACAAACTCAGACTAGCGAAAGTGAGTGGTTAGTATGTTAAAGCCTGCATCGCAAAGATTAACAGAAAATGTGCTCTATCCGATCCCGCCTTCAAGCTCTACGTCTAATGACTCGGACAATAGTGCTGTAACGGTAATAGAGGAAAGAAAAGATAGAGATAAATATCCGAGTGTTGTCTCACATAAAGGTGTTCCGGGGTTTTCAGAAGAAGGGATAACTAACACGCTTGATTCAGAGGACCTAGGCTCATGGTATCGCGCCCAAGCTGAGCTCTCTGAAAGAACAATCGGTGAATATGAATTGCAGAAATTAGGGAAATTCTTGCAGCTTGAGGAAGATGAGGCTAGTCAGCATCTCTTAAAAGAAGCGGAAAAACTCTGGTTGTTATCGCGTGGTTTGAGATTAATGATGTCTTCTTTGGTAGGTGCCTAGTGCTCATAGAAAAGAATAATGAAAATATTAGTACCGTTCGTCGAGTATTAGTCTTGTTTTTGGAACAACAGCAGTGGCTTCGAGCTAAATGGGCTGCCGTTTGGTTAGAAGAGCGAGGTGATATAGCGGCACGTGTTGTGCTTGTTGAGCTCATGATAAGACTTGAGCAGTACACAGAGGCTTTGGAAACGCTGACTAGACTACCGATTTCAATACGCAAAATGACAAACGTTAGGCGGTTAGAAGCCAGAGCAATTTTCGCACTTGGTCATAGCGCTCTTGCTAAGAAAATATATTTATCCAGTCTGGATAAAACCCCAAGTATCCTTTAAATACGTAAAAGGACGTTGTAAGTGAAGAATATATTAGAAAAACTTTCCGGTCGGAACGACCTTTTCTTAGCAATGCTATTAATCGCAGTCGTGTTTATGATGATCTTACCAATGCCTACGGGTTTGGTTGATGTTCTTATTGCGACTAACCTAACCATAGCCGTTATATTATTGATGATGGCTATTTATATTCACACGCCTTTGGAATTTACAGTATTTCCATCACTTCTTTTGTTAACAACCTTGTTTCGACTTTCTCTTTCTATCACTACAACCAGACTAATACTACTTCAAGCTGATGCTGGTCAAATTGTATACACTTTTGGTGAGTTTGTTGTTGGCGGGAATCTGGTCGTTGGTGCGGTCATTTTTCTTATTATAACCATAGTTCAGTTCTTGGTTATCACAAAAGGTGCTGAACGTGTGGCTGAAGTCTCGGCGCGTTTCAGTTTAGATGCGATGCCAGGTAAGCAAATGAGTATCGATGGCGATATGCGTGCTGGAACTATAGATATGGAGGAGGCCCAAGAGCGTCGAAACAAGATAGAAAAGGAATCACAGCTATACGGAGCCATGGATGGGGCGATGAAATTCGTCAAAGGGGACGCGATAGCTGGGCTAATTATCATCGTAGTAAACCTTCTAGGAGGAATTGCGATTGGAATGTCACAACATGGTTTATCTGCTGGTGATGCGCTGTCTATATATGCATTACTGACCATTGGTGATGGCTTGATTTCTCAGATTCCAGCACTCTTTATTGCTATTACTTCTGGGATGATAGTGACTAGGGTCTCATCAGAGAAAAGCGCAGATTTAGGTAAGGATATAAGTACTCAAATCAAGAAGCAGCCAAATGCATTGTTAATTGGTGGTGTTATTCTACTGCTGTTTGCCTTGCTACCAGGCTTCCCTACTATTACGTTCCTTGGATTGTCTGCATTGTTGTTTTTTGCCTCATATTGGTTGAGTCGATCTGCGAAAAATACCTCTTCTAACGATGACATAGAGGAGGCTGTCACTGAAGGGGAGGGGCCTGGGACGACCAAACAAGAAGGCTTCTCCCTAACGCAGCCATTATCGCTTTCTATTAAAGAACTACCTGAAAAAGGTATTACCATTGAAAGGTTGGTTCCCGCGTTGACAGAGCTTCGTCAGAAGCTAACGACAGAGCTTGGTGTTCCTTTTCCAACTATCCACCTCTACAGCCAGCCTACAAAAGAGAATAGTGAATCACTTAATGCTCATTATCAGCTTTTTGTACACGAAGTTCCCGTACTTTCAGGGTATATAGTGCAAAACGATACACTTATTACTTCTGATGAGCAGCAGTTGAAGATGCTAGATATGTCATTTGAGAAATCTACTTTCCTCAGTAAAAGCTTGTTCTGGGCAAAGAATCAAACTGGTGAAGCTATTGAAGCGATGGGGTTGGATGTTGTAGATGAATTGGATGCTCTTGTGGCGGATCTTCATTCTTTGCTTAGTAAGCATGCACAGGAGTTTATTGGTGTTCAGGAAACTAAACAACTATTGGAACATATTGAGTCAGACTATGAGGAATTGGTCAAAGAGGTCCAGCGCCAACTTCCTGTGTTTAAATTGACGGAGATATTGCAACGATTAGTGTCTGAACAAGTCCCCATTAGGAACTTAAGAACAATTCTTGAGGCTGTGGTCGAATGGAGCCAAAAGGAAAAGTGCACGATTCAACTAGCTGAGTATGTGCGAATTTCACTCAATCGATTTATTAGTCACAAGTACAGCAATGATAGCAACATGCTTATGGCATATATGTTGACGCAGGATGCAGAAGAGGCTATTCGAAGTGCTATCCGTCAAACATCATCAGGAAGCTATTTAGCCATGGATCCTGGACAGTCTGAGTCTTTATTGGAAAATTTAGTAGCGACTGTTGGTGATTTGGATAGTAGACCTCATATGCCTGTTGTTATCACAGCGATGGATATAAGGCGCTACGTAAAAAAATTGATAGAACCGCGTCTCCCCGAACTATCGGTACTTTCATTTCAAGAACTGAACGAAAGTGTCAACATTCAGCCTATAAGTCAAATAAACCTATAAATTGATAATCAAAAGGAAAATATTATGTATAGAGACCCATTGTCATTTTCACAAAATACGACTCAAGATCTAGCACAATCGGTTCGACACGCCTTAATGCAACTCGGTTGTAGTGAGGAATTGTTACTTGGTTTTGATAGTTATTCAACGATAAAAATGGAGTTTGATGACTGTGAAGATGTTCATATTTCACTAGAAAACGATCGTCTTTGGTTATGGAGTAGATTTAACACAAAAGTATCAGATCTGAATCACTTCTCTCTATCTATACTGAAACTACTATCTAAACCTATGTTAAATGTAGAAACATCTCAACCAGTAATTGGTGAATGTGAAGATGGTTTTGAAATTAAAGCACTAGTGAACCCAAATTGTGTAGATAACGTGAGCGAGTTTTCTAGCGTCGTAGAAGATTTTCACTCGGTGATAAAAAGTGTTTTGAACGAGGCAGCATAACTTTGGAGGGTGCATTAAAAGTTGCGAAATTTTAACAGGAAAACGAGCCGAGTACTGTCGCTCGGCTATTGCAAAAATATTGAAAGGATAGTTTAGCTAGAAAGCTCAATGTCTTTCTAGAGCAATCACTTGTCCACCATTTAGGTAAGTAGCGATAACAACGTATTTATCATTTTTTAGTATGACATCAACAGGATGTATACCTCGAAGTCGCTTCTTTGAACTGCTCGCAACTCTACTCATAGGAAAGTTCTTTTTTCCAAAGTTAGAAAAGTTTGCGCTGAATTCCTTAATACTGAAGCTATAACGTCCATCGGTCGTTGGCTTAAGTTCTCCAGTCTTGAGCACCTCGCCAGATATCTTTCCTTTATCACTTTGTTCTTCTATGAACAGTTTTGATTCGACATGATTTCCTTCTCGAAAGACTTCGTAGCTTCCTTTGCCATGATAAGATGGGTCATCATTAGTCACGTCGAACTCTCCAGAAAGTGCATGTTTAGATGTATCGCCTACAGCCCAAACAGCGACTAGAGTGAGATACAAGGCTGTAAATAAAGTAATTTTAATAGTACGCATTATTAATCTCCTCCAAAACAGAATCTAATAGACTTTGTCGAGATTTAGTTGAGCGCGAGGAGATAAGTTTATTGTATAGCGAACCATCTTGCTTTACTAATGACAGTGAGAAGTTGTTCTTTTTTATCATTAATGCAACCAGCTTCGCGTTATGAGCTTCTGAAGATTCTTGAATTCTGCGTATAAAATCTTCAGGTATATCACTTATATAAGAATAAATAACACAATTGTCGTCCTTGAAAACAACGGGAGGTAAAGTATTAGTGAACTCGTCTTCCCAAGTTACTTTATAGTAGTTAATACCAGTCCATGATAGCAAAGTTATCAGCAGGAAAATGGAGAGGAGAATAAGGTTTTCTTTGCTAACCATGGGTAAATGACTGACGCTTAATTTTTTTGACTCTGTATGATCAATACTATCAGCGTGCTCTGTGTCTACTTCTATTAAAGGGGACTGGTTCGGCAGTTCACTTCCCAACTCTTCAATACTAGATTGTGTGACTATACTATCTTCGAGTCTATATCCAACTTTTGATACAGTTTTAAGCCATAGCTGCTTCTTTCCATCGTCACCAATTAATGTTCTGACATTACTGATGGCTTGGGTAATTGAACTGTCAGCAACAATTTTACCTGGCCAAGCATTCTCGAGAAGATGCTCTTTGTTAACAATATTTCCGGCATTCTTACAGAGTTCTAAAAGTACAAAAAAATCATGGGTACCCACTCTTTTCTTCTGTTTAGTCTCTACGTTAAATATAGACAGAGAACTTTCGTCAAGGATCAAGCTCCCTACTTTATAATAGGATGTCATCGATTGTTTACTCACCTAAGTTTAGAAAGTTTAGAAGTTACAACCTAGCCTTTGATATTTTTATTATGTTTTTATTAGGTAGGCACTTTAGAGAAAGATCATTTCTTTCTGTCAGGCCATTGTGAATTTAATGTCACTTTTTGTGAATTTAATTGCCCAGTATGATGTTTTTATGCATAACTATGTAGTATTAATGTTTGGATGAAGGTGGTGTTTATTATTATGTTGTCGTTATAGATCAACGAATTATTCACCAGCTGCTCTGTAGTAACTGGTGAATAACTTCAATGGTAGGAACTTATAAAGGGCGAGTTAATGGCTGTTCCAGCTGTATCCTAAGCTGAGAAAGTAAAGCGCTGGGTCATTAAATTGTGCGATGGTATTGCCATTTGGTCCTTGGAATTCTGAAGAATCAATCAAAGTTGCTTCGAGTGCGATAGAAAGGGTATTGGTATTATCTAATTGGTAGTCGAAGCCCGAGCCTATACGATAAGCTTTACCAGCAGGAATAGTGATATCGCCATGAGATTGGTTGGCATACATGCTGGAATCGTAAGCAAAGCCTGCGTTCCACGTTAAACGCTGATTAACTTTGTATTGAGTGCCAAGGGCGACTTGATAGGTATCTTGAGTGTCTGCGCCCATTATTGTTTGGTAATCACTCCAATCTTGCCAATTGAGGTTACCCATTACAGCAAGTTTGTCGTTGATATTGTGGAAGGCACTAAAGATGACCTGCTGGGGCGCAAGTGCGTCACTGGTATCAAACTCAAATTCAGTTTCATTGGTGTAAGCTAAACCAATTCGAGTATCAGAACTAAATTCGTATAATAAACCTAATTTGCCATTGACTTGGACATCGGTGTCGTGTTGGTCGATGTTCACTGCGTTTGAATTCGTAGAGTAGGCTTTCAAGTCAAAAATGCCGTAGTGAATACCTAACGAGGCCCCCACAGATAATTGCTCGTTAATCCGGTATGACGCAGAAGGTTGGAATGTCAGTGCTTGCGTGGTCGCACTAGGTACTTCTAAACGAGAAAATAAATGCTCATATTGTAGGCCTAAGCCGTAGTTACCGTAAAAGCCCGCGCCGATTGTCCATTTATCGTTGAGTTGCTGGCTGTAGAAAGCTGAGCCTAACGGGACATATTGAATGGTATTGCCTGCATCACCGCCACCTATGGTATCCAGAGTAGCATCGCCGTAGAGGTTGATAAAGTTACCGGAAAAAGACTGTCCTTCTACATTGGCAAGGCCCGCTGGGTTGGCCGCGATAACCGATGAATCTTGGGCCCTAGCTGCCATTCCAGCAGAGGCCAGTCCGATATCTGTGGTTGAGGTTTCGTATAGGTAGAGCCCGCCAGCATGGGCACTGCTGATGAGTATCATTGGCGCTACAGCAATGAATTTATTAATTGTTTTCATGGTTAACCTGCAAATTTGTATACCATTAATGGACACTGTGTTGGATGACGCCTGCTGATCAAGCGGCGTCATTGTTGGACTTAAGTTAAGCCTTAAGGTAGCGCGTCCCTGCGCTTAGGACCTATTCTTGGATTACTGCTTTTTTAGTTCATCAAGCTGCTTAAGCTTTTGCTGCAAAGAGAGCGAACGATAGCTCATATCAGCTGGATTCATGGTTTCACCTTGTTGCATCGGGTAGTCTTGCAGCGTGTTGGTGAATTTGCCAACTACATCTTGGATTGGAACAAATAGCCACATATTGTCTGCCATCCATCTCAGATACATTCCTGATTCCTTCGGCGCTTTCTCAAACGGGTCGGCGCGCAAGTGAATGATCTGAGGCCAGTTCGGCGTAGCTCGTGTTGCGTCAGAAATATTCCCTTCCATAGTGGCAAAGTTGAGTTTCCAATCATTCCATCGCACGGCATTAAGCTCACCATTGGATGAGAAATACATCAGAGATTCACGTGGGCCTTTTTCTTGTTTACCTTGGAAGTAAGGCATGAAGTTATAGCCATCAATATGAACGCGCCAATTCTTGCCGTTTGCTTTATATCCTTTGGCCAATTTCTCTTTGACATCTGGGACGCCAGCGGCGGAAAGTAGGGTAGGTAACCAGTCTTGGTGAGCCATCATATCGTTATATTTGGACCCAGGTTTTATAACACCTGGCCAGCGAACCAACTGAGGGACTCGCATGCCGCCTTCCCACGTGGTGCCTTTTTCTCCATGGAAAGGAGTGGCGCCGCCGTCTGGCCATGTCACGGTTTCTGCCCCGTTATCGGTTGAATAGATGACAATGGTATTGTCAGCAACGCCGAGTTCATCGAGCTTATCGAGTAAGATGCCGACTTGGTCATCATGCTCTAGCATGCCATCAGCATAGATGCTAACTCCAGACTTACCTCGATACTTCTCTTGTAAACGCGTCCAAACATGCATGCGTGTGGTGTTATGCCAGATAAAGAAAGGCTTGTCTGCCTTGACCGCTTTCTCCATAAAGGCGAGTGAGGTTTCTAGGAACTCTTCGTCAGCATGCTCCATACGCTTTCGCGTCATAGGGCCAGTGTCTTCAATTTTGCCGTCAGCAAAGGATTTAATGACCCCGCGCGGACCATAGTTTTTGCGAAATTCTGGATCTTTAGGATAGTAGTAAGTTTCTGGCTCTTCTTCTGCATTGAGGTGGTAGAGGTTACCAAAGAACTCATCAAACCCGTGATTGGTAGGCAAGTGTTGGTCTTGGTCGCCTAAATGGTTTTTACCAAATTGGGCAGTCATATAACCTTGTTCTTTTAAGAGATCGGCGATAGTTGGTGCCCAATCCGGAATTCCATGTGAGGATCCTGGCATACCAATGGTGAGCAATCCGGTACGAAACGGCTCTTCTCCCGTGATGAAGGCAGCGCGCCCCGCGGTACAAGACTGTTGTCCGTAGTGATCAGTAAAGAGTGCGCCTTCATTGGCAATACGATCTATGTTTGGGGTTTCGTATCCCATCATGCCTTGGTTGTACGCACTGATATTCCAATAACCCACATCATCGCCAAAGATCGCGAGGATATTGGGTTTATCTGCGGCCACTGCTGCGCTTGAGGTCGCGAGTATGCCGATACCAATAGCAAGCTTGCTCATTTGGTTAGCCATAAAAACTCCAAATTGGTTAGTAAGTTGAAAACGAGTGTTTGGTGCTAGCACTTCGTTGCTGACTAACATAATACGCTACTTGCTAAGCGTCGCTTTATACTGCATATAACCATTGGTTATAGGGATTTACAAGTTACTGTATATTAATGGATATTATATGTATTTTGTCCAAAATCAGCGTTTATGGTTCTAGACTTATATCACGTCAACTCACTTATTCATAATAATTATAAGATCTGGGTTTGAGTTCAAGAATTAATATGCTACTAGATTGGCACTGGTCTATTTTGTCGACTATAAATTTGTGTGCGCAAAGCATTTTCTATTACAAATAGAGGTTTATATGACAGTGAAATATGGCGTTAAACGCCGGCTAGCAATTCTTGCCGCGGCTTTACTTGGCGTGACGACAAGCAGTATCGCCGCAGACAAACCCAATATTCTGGTTATTTGGGGTGACGATATCGGGCAAACCAACGTCAGTGCTTATACGTTTGGCTTAGTGGGCTACAAAACACCCAACATAGATAGCATTGCTAAAGAGGGCATGATGTTCACCGATTATTATGGTGAGCAATCTTGTACCGCTGGCCGTGCAACCTTTATCACTGGTCAAACCGTATTGAGAACGGGCTTAAGTAAAGTCGGTCTGCCAGGCGCTGATCTAGGTTTACAAGCAGAAGACGTCACCATTGCTGAACTTTTGAAACCTCTGGGCTACATGACAGGGCAATTTGGTAAAAATCACCTTGGTGATAAAGACGAGCACCTTCCCACCAATCATGGATTCGATGAGTTCTTTGGTAATCTCTACCACCTTAATGCAGAAGAAGAACCTGAAAACGTCGATTATCCGAAAGATCCAGAATTTCGTAAGAAATTTGGTCCACGTGGGGTGATTAAGTCTTATGCGGACGGAAAGATAGAAGATACAGGTCCATTAACTCGTAAGCGCATGGAAACGGTCGATGAAGAGACTCTGGATGCGGCGCTCGATTTTATGGATCGCTCGGTAAAAGCCAACAAACCTTTCTTTGTGTGGTGGAATGCGACTCGAATGCATTTCCGCACTCATGTTAAAGAAGAGCATCTGGGTAAAACAGGGATCAGCTACTATGCAGATGCCATGGTAGAGCACGATAATCATGTAGGTCAATTGCTGAAAAAAGTTGACGAGCTTGGCATCAAAGACAATACCATCGTTTTTTATTCAACAGACAATGGTCCTCACATGAATACTTGGCCTGATGCGGGTATCACACCGTTTCGCGGCGAAAAGAACACTAACTGGGAAGGAGCCTTCCGTGTTCCGGCCATGGTTCGCTGGCCAGGTAAAATCAAGGCGGGCAGTGTGTCTAATGAAATTATGCATCACATGGATTGGATGCCGACTTTCTTAGCCGCCGCTGGACAAAGTGATGTCAAAGAAAAATTGGTCAAAGGCGAGTCTGTTGGTGGAACAAATTATAAAGTTCACCTTGATGGCTATAACTTCCTGCCTTATCTGACCGGTGAGGAGAGAAAAGGGCCGCGTGAAGAAGTCTTCTATTTCTCTGACGATGGCGATCTTACAGCACTTCGTTATAACAACTGGAAGATCGTCTTTATGGAGCAAAGAGTAGAGGGCACTTTGCGCATCTGGGCTGAACCCTTTGTGGCACTTCGCTTACCTAAGATCTTCAACCTGAGAATGGATCCTTATGAAGTTGCAGATATTACGTCCAATACTTATTACGATTGGATGTTAGATCGTGCGTATATGCTGGTGCCGGCGCAAGCGTATGTGGGTAAATTCTTAGAAACGTTTGCTGAATTCCCACCAAGACAAAAAGCGGCCAGTTTCTCACTCGATCAAGTGATGGAAAAACTTCAGGAAAGCCATAACAAGTAAATTGATCAATAGAATCTATAAAGGGCCTTCAGTGGCCCTTTTTTGATCTTGGTATGAGTTCTCCCTTTAATGATGTGCAATTTATTGCATTTTGAAGGCAATATCTTCTATCTTTTCTGAGAAAAAATAAAAACAACTCTTATAAGGGCAGTCATGACTCAGTGGGCAAGTCGTAATCAGGCGATACAACGTCTATTTGTGCTCGTCATTTTTCTGGTATGGATGCAAAGCGCGTTTTCAGAAACTTCTCAATCAACCAAGTCTTTAACGGCTGATTTTGTCGGTACTCAAGTTTGTGTTGATTGTCACCAAAAAGAGTTTACCGCATGGAAAGGCTCCCATCACGATATGGCCATGAAACACGTTGAACCGCAGTCTGTTTTGGGTGATTTCAATGATTATGTTTTCACTTTTAATGGCAAAGCGAATCGTTTCTATCGTAAAAATGACCAATATTGGGTGAATGTTCAAGGTGCGGATGGCAACTGGCACGACTATAAAGTCAGTTACACCTTTGGCTGGCAACCGCTTCAGCAATACATGGTTGAGTTTGGCGACGGAAGAGTTCAACTATTGCCTTTTGCTTGGGACTCAAGACGCAAAGAGCAAGGCGGACAACGCTGGTTTCACCTTTACCCAGAAACCACTCCGACCGATGAGTTTTATTGGACTAATTCCGGACAAAACTGGAATTTCATGTGTGCCGATTGCCACTCTACCAATGTACAGAAAAATTATGATGCCCAGTTAAATACTTACTCGACTACTTGGTCTGAGATTAACGTTGGTTGTGAGGCATGCCATGGGCCTGCCAGTAAGCATATGGAACTGGCGCAATCTAATAGGCTCTGGGAACAAGAAATAGGACATTTAGGTTTTGACCGCGATTTATCCAAAGCGGTGAAAGAATGGGTACAAAAAGAAGGTCACAGCACGTTACAGCCCAAAGAGATTGTCATGACTCAGCAAGTACAAACCTGTGCGCAGTGTCATAGTCGACGAACACAACTCAATGAAACGGGCGATCACGTTAATAACTCATTTTTTGACAAATATCGTCTGAGTTTAATTACGCCAGAGCTCTATCATTACGACGGTCAAATATACGATGAAGTTTATGTGTATGGCTCATTTTTACAATCTGAGATGGCGAAGAAAGGCGTGACTTGCACTAACTGTCACGATCCGCATAATGCACAGCTTAAAATAGCGGAAGAAGCGGTGTGCTTGCAGTGCCATTCGGCATCTGAGTACAGCTCAGAAAAGCATACTTTCCATACGGCGGGCACAAAAGCATCAAAATGCACCACTTGCCATATGCCTGAAACGACGTATATGCAAGTTGATCCTCGTCGCGACCATAGTTGGCATGTGCCACGTCCAGATCTTAGTCAGCATATCAACACACCGAATGTCTGCACATCTTGTCACGAGGATAAAACGGCGCAATGGGCCGATGCACAAATCGGTAAGTGGTATCCGAACTCGAACTATCGTAACCAACGCCATTTCGCGCTTGCTTTCTACGCTGATGCCATTGGCCATCGTGGTGCTTCCGATGCTTTGGCATTCTCGGCTCAGGATTCTTCACTGAGTGATATTATCCGCGCGTCGGTACTTGAGCGAATGGGAGGTAATACTGGGCAAAATACGCTAGTGTCACTGGCTCGCTCGGTAAAACATGATGATGAAATGATTCGTCTTGGCGCTATTGCAGGCTCTTCGGGGTACTCCTTCAGTGATAGGTGGCAAATCCTAGAGCCTTTATTGAATGATCCTGTTTTGTCTGTGCGAGCGGAAACTGCAGGTGCTTTGGTTCGTTATTATTCTGAAATGAACCCGCTTCAAAAAGAGAAACTTCAACCTGCTCTTGATGATTATCATCGCATTCAGACATTTAATTCGGACAGGGGCTTTGGTAGAACCAATCTTGGTAATCTCTATCGCGATCTCGGAGAAACCGATAAAGCGATTGATGCTTATAAAAAGGCAATAGAGATTGAGCCCTATTTTGAAAACAGCTACGCGAATTTGGCTGATTTGTATCGCGCTCAAAATAAGGAAACCAAAGCGATAGAGGTGCTCAGCGCCGGAATGAAAGCTCAGCCTAAATCGAGCGCATTGCCCTACAGTACGGGTTTAGCGTGGTTAAGGCTTGGTAACGATAATAAGGCGATTGAGCTTTTAAAGCAGGCTGCTGAAACCGCCAAGCGCAATCCACATTATTGGTACGTTTATGGATTGGCGCTGGAAAAAAACAATGTTCTGGCGGCTAGTCAAGCGCTGAATACTGCTTATGAGGTGGGTGGCGATCCTCAACACCTTTACGCCGAGTGTGATGTACTGGCACGCAATTTTAAAGCCGGTAGTATCGCCTTTGCTTTTGAGCAGTGCGTAAATCGATTGAGTAAGCAGGTGCCTCCTCAGGTGGTTGAGCAGCTGAGGGCTAAGGTGGCCGGAGCGGGTGGATAAAAATGTAATTAAGCAAGAATTTACGATTGGGTAGCTATTAAGTTTATAACCAATAGTTATAGCGCTTGTGAGTAGGATGTACACAGCAATCACAATGCATATTGAGGGAATAGGATGAATCATGTACAGCAAGCCATAAACGAGTTGATAAAACGCACCGAAGAAAGTGTGATTGGACAGAGTCATGTGGTTCAAGCTTTGGTCATCAGTTTGCTCACCAATGGACATGTGTTACTTGAAGGTCTTCCGGGTACAGCCAAGACTCGCTCTGTAAAGTCACTCGCGCAAAGGCTAAACACTAGTTTTGGCCGTATTCAGTTCACCCCAGATTTGCTGCCCTCTGATGTGACAGGGACAGAAGTTTATCAGGAGCTAGATGGAAAACCTCAGCTCATGTTTCAAGCAGGGCCGATTTTTAACAGTATTGTATTAGCCGATGAAGTAAACCGTGCGCCAGCCAAGGTTCAAGCGGCGCTACTTGAAGCGATGGCAGAAGGCACCATCACTGTCGGTGATAAAACCCATGTGCTTCCTGAGCTCTTTATGGTGCTCGCTACTCAAAACCCTGTTGAACAAGAAGGCACCTATCCATTGCCTGAAGCGCAAATGGATAGATTTATTATGAAGGTCACGGTTGAATACCCAGAAGATGAGGCAGAGCGCGACATTATTCGGTTGGTACGAGGTGAAGAGCAGGGTGCTAAAACCTCAATGACGCCTGAAAATGAGTGGCATATCGACCCTGACTTAGTCATGGAGGCGCGTCGTCAATTGCCAGAAATGACGGTTTCTGACTTGGTTGAAAACTACATTGTTGCGCTAGTAATGGCGACGCGTAAGCCAGAACGTTACCCCGATTCTCATTTAACAAAATGGCTGGAAATAGGCGCCAGCCCGCGTGCTTCCATTGCTTTGGATAAATGCTCAAGGGCTTATGCATGGTTACAGGGGCGTGACCACGTAACACCAGACGATGTCCGTGCTATGGCTCCTTCCGTACTTGGTCATCGTTTTTCCCTGTCCTATGATGCCCTTGCAGACGGTGTCGACCACAAACGGGTAGTGATAGAGCTGCTTGACCACGTAGAAATCGGATAGGCGGGAAGCGTTATGGCTCGGCCAAAAATTGCTCCAAAAAATCAGGGGCTTGATCCTCGTTTGTATTGTGAGTACGCAGGCTTGGTCCGTCTGCAAGCTCAAGTCGAATCGTTCAGCTTACTGCCTCATTTAAATTCAGGTAGTGTGTTGTCGGGCAGGCATCACTCCCTTTTTCGTGGCCGTGGTTTGAACTTTGAGGAGTTGCGCCATTACCAAACAGGCGACGATATTCGTAATCTCGACTGGAAAGTGACCATGCGTACCGGAAAACCACATGTGCGCAGCTACACAGAAGAAAAAGACCGTAACGTGATGGTTTGCATTGATCAGCGCAGTGGGATGTTTTTCTCTTCAACCCAAGTAATGAAATCGGTCGTAGCTGCCGAACTAGGGGCGATGTGTGGATGGCGAGTGTTAAAAGATGGTGATAGGGTCGGATTTGTGATTGCAGCGGATAACGCTTTGTACCACAGCAAAGCAAAGCGCTCTCAGCATGACTTCTTAGCCCAACTCAAACGACTATCCAAGGCAAATCAACGCTTAAACGTGCAGTCACTTAATTCAGATAAAGTCGACTTTGGGCATTGGGTTTCACTCTTGAAACGAATGAAGCTTAAGCAATCGACTTTCATCATTATCAGTGATTGGCGAGATTGTGAAGATCATCATCTCGATCATTTAAAGCAGCTTCAGCAGCATAATGATGTATTGGCCGTCACCATTAGCGATCCCTTTGAGCAAGCATTACCCAAAGACTTAGTCAAAATGAAATGGGTGATTGGAGATGGCCGTTATCAGCTAAACCTCGACAATCAGACCAAAGTAGCAGCTGCAAGCGCTGGGTTGGCAGAACAAACCACTAAGCAGAGGCAGTCAGTAGCAGAATTGATGGCGATGAAAAGACTACCTCATATCGAGCTGGATACCTCGGGTAACCATATCGCTCAATTTAAAAAGCAGGTGGGGAGACGATAAATGGCTCAAACTCATACACCTCCAAGTACTTATATTCTGCGCGATCTTCATGATGTTGCAGTGCCAGATAGCGTAAGCTGGCTGCCTCAGACTCTAGGTTGGAAAATTCTAGCGGCTGTCTGTTTTGTCTTATTTCTCTACTGGTTATATCGTATCACCGCTCATTGGTGGCATAACCGCTATCGCAGTGAAGCCGCTCAGGCAATATCACAACTGCAACCTAATCAGGATAGCGATGCAAAAGAGTTATTTTCAATTTTAAAAATTGTTCTTATCTACCTCGACAACAGTAACGCGCCTTTATTTGACGAAAAGTTTCTGCACAAGCTTGATGAATTGAACCCTAAGGGTGTCCAATTTACCGATGATGTAAGCAAGCGCTGGGTGAAGAGTGTTTTTGACCCAAATATCGCACTTGATGCTTCAGAATGCGCTTTATTGAAACAACGCGCACTGGCTTGGGTGAAAAGTCATAATCATCGAGAGACCAAGCCACTATTTAAAACATGTTTAAATCGATTGGTAGGGGGAAGATATGAATGATTTTCTTTCCTTGATCAGCCAACTATCCCGTGTTGAATTTGATCATCCCATGTGGTTTTTAATGCTGCCATTGCCAATAGTTATCTATTATTTGGTTCCTGCTTATCGCACTAAGCAAGTGGCGATAAAAGTGCCTTTTTTCAATTTGTTAGTTAAAGCCATTGGAGAAACGCCTTCAGAAGGAGCGAGCCAACTAACGCCAACCTGGTGGCAACGTGCAACACTCGCTTTGTCTTGGATTTTGGTTGTGACAGCGCTCGCTAAACCTAGCATTCTTGGCGCGCCGCAAGTGCGTGAAAGTTTGGGCCGAGACGTTATGGTGCTTGTTGACTTATCGGGCTCGATGGCAGAGCAAGACTTTGTATCTAAGCAAGGTAAGTCAGTGACACGTTTAGACGCTGTGAAAGAGGTTCTGGCAGATTTTGTCAAAACCCGACAAGGTGATCGGCTCGGATTAATTCTTTTTGGTGATGCTGCTTTTGTTCAAACCCCTTTTACCGCCGACCAACAAGTATGGCTCGAACTGCTCCAGCAAACGGATGTGGCGATGGCGGGGCAAAGTACCCACCTTGGTGACGCAATTGGTCTTGCGATAAAAGTGTTTGAGCAAAGTGACAAACAAAAACAAGTGGCTGAAAAAAAGCGAGAAAGAGTCGCTATAGTCCTTACAGATGGCAATGATACGGGCAGCTTTGTTGAGCCGATAGACGCGGCGAAAGTGGCGAAGGCAAAAGGGGTACGTATTCATGTCATTGCTATGGGTAACCCGAAAACAGTCGGAGAAAATGCACTGGATAAAGACACCATCATGCGAATTGCAAAGGATTCAGGTGGTGAAGCCTTTGAAGCGCTCAATCGTGATGAACTTGAAAGGGCCTATGCGCGAATCAGTGAATTGGAGCCACAGTTATATAACAGCACGACTTATCGGCCAAAGCAAAGTCTTCATCATTACTTGATAGTTTGGATTGTGCTGATGTATTTAACCGCATTCTTGCTTGCCACTATTAAACGCAAACGGCTGTCGAGTCGCGGCCCATCATCTTCGGTAGGGGCTGAGATGTCTGGAGATAAACATGATTAACAGTTTAGACATCGAACAGTTTGTGACTCAGTTTCACTTTATCCGCCCACTTTGGCTCTTGGCGTTCATCCCTATGTTGTTGCTTCTGTGGTTGCGATGGCGAGAAGAAAGTAGGCCGAGCTGGAAGGATGTATTGCCCGAGCATCTGCGCCAAGCTCTCACTTTGGGTGAACAGGGCTGGCGCAAGCAATTACCTTTAAAGCTACTAGTCGTGATTATTGGGCTTGCGATAATCGCTTGTGCTGGGCCCACTTGGCAGCGCCAAGCCTCACCTTTTGGTGAAGATAAGGCGTCGATGCTAGTCGTCATGGATACCAGCGATTCAATGTTACAGAAAGATCTGCCCCCTAGCCGTTTAGAGCGCGCAAAACACAAAATGCGTGATTTATTGTTGGCAAGAAAGGGAGGGCGAACGGGGTTAATTGTGTATTCTGGCTCTGCCCATGTGGCCATGCCCATTACCCAAGACAGCGAAGTATTTGCGCCTTTCTTAGCGGCTATTTCGCCTGACATTATGCCCAAAAAAGGAAAAATGGCCGAAGAAGCGTTGCCTCTTATTGATCAACAGTTGCAAGGTCAACTCGGCGCGACTGTGCTTCTGGTGACCGATGGTGTGAGTCCGACTACGATACAAGCTTATCAAACCTATTTTTCCAACAGGCCCTATCAATTGTTAGTTTTAGCCACTGGTAATTCAGATGTGATCTCTGATCGTCCACTGGATATAAATTCGCTTAAGCAGCTAGCCAGCAACACTTCTGGTCATCTCGTGGAAGTGACAGTGGATAATGCCGATATTGAGACATTAAATCGATATATAGAGCGTAACATGCAGCTCAATGGGGATTCGGCTATGCCATGGCAAGATATGGGCTATCAATTGCTGTTCCCCATCGCTTTGATTATGTTGCTTTGGTTTCGTAAAGGCTGGTTGGTGCAATGGTGTTTGCTGGCGACTATTTCCATTACCGCATTTTCGTCTCACCAGGTTTTGGCCGAAACCGTATCATTGAAAGCCGAGACAGCCGAGGTGCTTGAAGAACGAACGACAATAGACCGAATGTCTCAATGGTGGTGGGACTTGTGGCTGACACCCAATCAGCAGGGCCAGCGTTGGTTTAATCGCAAAGATTACCTAGAGGCTGCCAAGCACTTTACCGATCCGTTGAGGAAAGGGACGGCGTATTACTATGCTGGCGAGTATAAGCTGGCACACAGTGCCTTTCTCGAAACGCAGAGTAGCTCGTCACAAACAACAAAAGACTTAGGTCTATATAATGCGGCAAGTGCGCTTGCGCGTCAGCGAGAATACCTAGCTGCGCGAGATATCCTTCAATCTTTGGCTGATAGCGACACGTTAAGCGAACCACTAAACTCAGATGTGGCTCATAACCTCAAGGTGATCCAAGATATTGTTAAAGAAATCAATCGAACGAGTGAGAGTCAAGCAGGCACAGAAAATGATACCTCAAAAGAGCTGGGTGACAACCCGCAAACCGCTGAAGGAGCGGATGAGAAAACGTCGTCAGAATTGATGATCAAAGAAACCTTAAGTGCCAGTGAACTTCTTTCCGACCAAGAATTGGCCGATAAGTGGTTAAAACGAGTAGAGGCCGATCCAAAATATTTTCTTCAGGCTAAATTTCATATCCAACTGCGCAAGAGATCTGCTCTTGTTAGTCGCTCTGAAAAAGAGGATCAAGAATAATGAAAACTGTATTTCAAACAAGCCGATTTCGTTACTTTTTATCAGTGGTTTTGTCGTTAATAGTACTGGTGGCTATCTCAACGCCTAGTCAAGCACAGGCCCAAAGTATTCAAGGCCTTGAGCGCAGTAACGACGTTGAACTTCGAGCATGGGTTGGCAAGCAAGATGGTGTGAGAAACGATCGAAAACCCCAGTCATTCAGCGTTAATGAACAAATCATACTAAACATTGAGGTTGCTACACCACGTTGGTTTACTGGCGGTACTCGCATTGGTCGCACCGAGATACCCAATGTTATTGCCAAGCAGCGCAACCAGCTTGCAACCAATTACACTGAGAAAAAACAAGGCAAAACTTGGTCTCGGCAGCGTTGGGAAGTAACCCTCTATCCCCAATCTTCGGGTAAGTTTGTAATTCCACCTATTCCAGTGACTGTTCAAGTGTCAGCGCCTAGTGGCAAGTCAGTATCGGGCACTTTGTATACTAGACCAATACATTTTGAAGCCAAATTGCCTTCTGGGTTGGTAAGCGCTGAGGGGCCGTGGTTTACTGCGACCGATGTGGATGTCAAACAGACTTGGTCAACGTCCAATGATGAACTTAAAGTGGGTGATGCTATTACGCGAACTGTAGTTATTAATGCCAAAGACAGTCTGTCAGTCCTACTGCCCGATATTCTATCTGATCGCGCAACACCACAATACCAAGCGTATCCTCAACCTAATAAATTGGCGGATACGGCCACACGTGGTGATTATCAATCAAGCCGTGTGGAAGAAATGGTGTATGTGATCCAGCAAGGTGGTGAATTAAGCTTACCTAAATATCAATTTAAGTGGTGGAACAGCAGAACCCAACAACTTGAAACACACATAGTGGCAGGGAAAACCTTTATCGCTAAACACACATTTCAGTCATTTCTTCGCGCCTATTCGCTATGGTTTTATGTTGCTGGTGTAATCATTTTAGCCACTGGTATTACGTTAGTGACTGCTCGACGATACTATCGCACTCATCCTATGCCCGCTTGGTGGGTGCTCAACCGCTTGCTCAGTGATGAGCGATGGAGTGATGCACGAACTTTCTTGTATCGACATTTACGAATGAATACCAATGGATTAGAAATGAGCCAAGTGTTGACTTCAGATACTTGGCTTAAAAAGAGTGGCCGATTGCAAGATGGAGACAAAGACAAACATTTGTTTATGTCATTATGGAAAGTGATAAAACGAATGAGAACGAATCGATTTAGGTTAGCAAGCTTCAAAGCGCTTCCTAAACTTACAAAAACTCAGAGAGATCAATCGTGAGCTCTTGACCGATCCCCTTCATTTAAGTCTAATGACATCCTCGTTTTTCTTGGATTTTAATCTAGCGTTATTTAGGTATTCAGTCATGATTCCGAGTACAAGAGTCGCACTCGGATTGCTATTAACCCAATAAAATGATGGATTTAGTTACAGCCCGAGATAAACACCCAGCCTAAGTACTGATCGGCAGGAGTTTTGCCTACATCTGTCCAACGCTCCGAGTGGTACAAATCGTTTTGATAAATCACGTCCACATCTGGCCTATATTGACCTGATTCAAACTCCTCAATACCTTGGCATTTAGTATTCGAAGAAACCTGTATCGCCACTCAATTTCTTGATTTTAAGTCGTGGTCAGGAAGCAAGTTGGTTAGAATAGAGCGATGTTGGATATTGTGTTGGTGCAATGAAGAATACAGACTTAAACCTTATTCCCATTTTTGTGGCGATTTATGAGGAACAAAATTTATCTAAAGCCGCAGCTAGGTTGGATATTAGCCAGCCAGCGGTGAGTAAAGCGTTGGCTCGTCTAAGAGATATTTATGATGAGCCATTGTTCCATCGCAGCCCTTCAGGCGTTGATCCAACCAGTTTTGCTATGGATATTTACCCAGCGATGTTAACTGCGCTAAAAAACTTTACTTCGACCTTGTCGGCTTCAAGTAGTTTTGATCCTAAAGTATCCAATCGAATTTTTTCTATTGCTTGTTTGTCTGTAGCCAGTTACGAATTAATGCCGCAACTTATGTGTCAAATTCGCGATCAAGCACCAAACATTGCCTTAGAGGTTCACCCGCTATTTACCGAGGATTACGAGGCTGATTTGCGCCTTCAACGTTATGATTTAATTATAGATTTACCGCCGCGAGGGCGAACGGTACTCAAAACAGAAGCGATATTTTCTGAGCGTTTGATGGTGGTGTGTAGCGCTGATCATCCTCGCTTGGTAGACACTTGTACCGTTGATCAGTTTTTAGCAGAAGAACATGTGGTTGTGGCTCGCTGGCAGGCAAGGGATAGTTTGCTTACCGGTGAAGATATAGAAGACCTAGCTCGGCGCAACATTGTTTATCGTGCGGCAGGTGCAATGGAAATGTTGCCTGTTATCAATAGTAGTGAGCTTATTGGTACCTTGCCAGAGTCTACTATCGAGCATTTCTCTAACACCTATAATCTTAAATCGTTTCCTCTTCCTTTTAGTGATAGCGTGCATGATTTATATGCTATTTGGCACTCCAGTCGAACTAACGAAAGTGCGCATCAGTGGTTAAGAGTACAAATCAAGCGGGCAGGGAAAGCGATTCGTAAATAGGCGTTTTGATTTGAACGCTCCCCATAATGGGGAGCGATGAGGGAATTAGTAAACAGTGCACCATTCGTTTTTCATATCAATTAGGTGCCAATTTTTGCGTTTGTTTGCTTCATCCATGGCCTTATCAAGGTGACCAACACTTGATTTGCGGTCATATTGCCACTCTCTGTCTTTATCGGTGTGATGAACGATCATCGCCATCGAATTGGGCTGGCTTGTTGCCCATTGCATCATGGCGTGGTCACCATCGGAATTTCCTACAGCAAGCACAGGTTTTTTGCCTATGACATGCTGAATGTTTTCAACTTTTACTTCTTTGTCATCAATGCTAAGAATTTCATTAAGTTTGGTTACGGTTGGGTTACCATCGTTGTAATCATATTGATATTTAAGCGCACTGCCGATGATTTGCTCTTGAGGGATGTTGTACACATCCGGTGCCCAGACACGCATAAAATCAACGCCGCCACCAGAGACAATATAAGTTTTGAAGCCGTTGTCTTGAAGATAATTTAGCATCTCTCGCATCGGCTTATAGGTTAGGTCAGTATACGCCTTGCTAAATCGCGGGTCTTTGGCTGCTTCAAGCCATGTGGCCACGCGGTTTTGGTACTCGTCAACGGTGATGCCACTGTGTGTCGCTGTAAATATGTCTAAAAGTGCTTTTTCCCCCCCTTTAAAAACGCCTGGTATATCGTTGTTCAGGACCGACTTGAATGGCTCCTGTGTTTTCCACTCTGGATGGGTACTTGCCATTGACTTCACTTGGTCGAAGGCGAAAGCAAGTTGGAAATAATAGGGTTTTTCTGACCAAAGCGTGCCGTCATTGTCAAATACAGCAATCCTATCTTTTTCTGCGATAAAGGTATTTTGCGATTTATCTGTAGATTGAGAGACAAATTGAATAATTTCCGTCTTACTCGTACCATCTTTCCATGACGGTAACAAATTAGGGTCGCAATCTACAGCCAAAGCTGAGAAGGAAAGACTCGATAAAACGGCGAGGGTACAGATGTGCTTATTCATTTGTAGGCTACCTATGTGTTTGTGGTATTTATGTGAGTGCAGCGATAGATAAACGTATAAGGTGATATACGTTTGTCTAACCTAACCAAAAACGTGTGTAAAAACTTACCGTGTATTGGGCATGCGTTTTCGCTACTGAGTATCTTTTGCTAGCCGAAGTCCCATGTCCGACATTATTATAGACTGACTTGCGAAATCTCGGCGGAAATTTTCAGACTCATCAGCATCATAGGCAAAACTTCCGCCTCGAACGACCTTGTGTGCTAAGCCTGCTTTTTCCTCTTTTGCGTTATTAGGATTAGTTGTTGGACCAAATCGATAAAAGGTATCGTCATAAGCATCGATGACAAACTCTCCGACATTGCCCGTCATGTCGTAAAGGCCAAGCTCATTAGGTTGTTTTTGCCCAACAGGGTGTGCTTGGTTGTGTGAATTGTTCGCATACCAAGCAACATCGCTAATGCTATTTGAACCTGAGTAGGTATAACCGAGACTCTCGTTACCACCTTTGGCGGCAAACTCCCATTCTGCTTCTGTGGGAAGTCGATAGTGCTCACCGGTTAACTGATTAAGCTGCTGAATAAAGTAATTTGCTTGCTGCCAACTTAAATTATTTACTGGCATGTTTGGGCCATGAAAGTAGCTCAATGATGACCCCATCACAGACTCAAACAGCTCTTGTGTAACCTCGAATTTAGAAATATAAAAGCTGTCGATTTCTACCTTTCTGGCGGGGTTTTCGGCTTTGTTTGCGCTATTGCTGTCTGAACCCCTGATATAAGAGCCTCCTTCTACCTTAACCATATCTTGATCAATGTTGAGAGCAATAGGGTGAGAGGGTTTTGTCGCACAGCCGTTGACCAATAAACTCGATAAAATAATGGAAAGTGAATGTAAGACTACGTTTTTATTAACTTTCATCAGTGAGTTCTCTTTCATATTTTGAAACCTTAGCTTAACAGCAACAGCCATGAAAAAAGGTTATATCCGGTATAACAAGCCTGTTGCATTAATGATATTTATGATTGTTTTTCCAAGTTAAGAGCAGGGCGGCTAAGACTGTTTTTAACTGACTTAAACAGACAAAGGTGACTTATGCATATTACTCAGGGTCCTCAATATAATGGTAAAGCGTCTAAACGGCTGCATGTAATGGCCAAGCCTATCGGCGCTGTGTGTAACATTGACTGCACTTACTGCTATTACCTCAGTAAACAGGACTTACTTGAGTACAAACAGGGGTGCTCACCTGTAATGGACGATGACACGTTAGAAACCTATATTCGCCAATATATTGAAGGGCAAAATACACCCGAAATTATTTTCTCTTGGCAGGGTGGTGAGCCCACTATGCTGGGTTTGGACTATTTTAAAAAAATTGTTGAATTCCAGTCCAAATACCAGCCTCAAGGCATTATTATTTCGAACGATTTGCAGACTAATGGAACTTTACTTAACGATGAGTGGTGTGCGTTTCTAAAACAACATAACTTCTTAGTGGGCTTGAGTATTGATGGGCCTGAAATGTTGCACAATGCTCATAGAACCAATCGTGCTGGTCGCGGTACATTCAACCAAGTGATGAAGGCTGTTGAGTTACTACATAAACACCAAGTAAAATTTGCCACCCTAACTTGCGTGAACAACTTAACCAGTCGTAATCCGCTCGAAGTTTATCGCTTTTTGCGAGATGAAGTGCGTTCGCCTCAAATGCAGTTTATTCCCATTGTTGAACAGAAAACGTTTCGCACTACCGCCCCCCAAACTTGGCAGCCGCAGGAACAGTTAAAGCAAGGTGATAAGCGTTTGATCCCTGGTCATAAAAATTCAATTGTGGAATCATGGTGTGTCGCAGATGAAGCATGGGGTAATTTCCTTATTGAAATCTTTGATGAGTGGATACAAAACGACATAGGTAAAGTGTTTGTTCAATACTTTGAAGCTAGCATTGAAGCATGGATGGGACGAAAAAATCCTTTGTGCACCTTGGGTGAAATTTGCGGTAAAGGTTTGGCTATGGAGCCAAATGGTGACGTGTATTCGTGTGATCACTATGTTTACCCAGAATATAAAATTGGCAATATTCACCATCAAAAACTAGACACCTTGGCCTATAGTACCGAGCAACAAAAGTTTGGTTTTGCTAAAAAGCGCACATTGCCACGTCAATGTCAGAGCTGTGATTATCAATTTGCTTGTTATGGTGAATGCCCTAAAAACCGATTCATTCGCACCCAAGAGGGTGAGCCTGGATTGAACTATTTGTGTGCTGGCTGGAAGAAGTTTTTTTCTCATGCTGATAAGGCCATGGCGTATATTCTCCGGGCAACGGGCAACCCTGTTGCGCATGGAAAATATAGTGATGCCATGTTGCGTGATCATTTGGGTAAACCTTCTGTATTTGAAACTAAGTTTTGAGGTGTGGTGATGCGATTATATTCAAACCATGAACCAAGAACTCATGCCTCAGTGAATAAACGCACTCGGGTTTATAAAAAAATGATGGTTCTATTAGTTGGCGCCTCAATCTGCCAGCTTTCGCTTGCAGCGAGTACTGGCCAAGAATCGGCCCTTCCAAAGCAGCATCAAGAGCAGCAGGTGACCCCGCAGCAAAGAATAGCGGCGCTCTCTTACAAAGCGCAGGATATTAAGCAGCCTAAAGCTCAGCGTATTCAAGCGCTTCGGGAATTAGCCAACTATCCCAGTCAAAATGCACTGGTTGCGGTAGTAAGAAGCTTACAAGATAGCGAGCCAGAGGTTCGAGAAGCAGCGATTGTTGGAGCGGCGCCGTACAGCATTGAACATCGCTGGCGTTTGATTGAGCCTTTGCTTACAGACAACGAAGCGAGAGTTCGCATTACCGCGGCGACCAATCTGGTTCGAGATTTTTCAAATCTGAATAAAAAACAGCAGCAGATACTCGAAAAACCAGTCGCTGAGCTTATTACAGATTTACAAGCCGACACAGATCCAAGCTCGCAATTACTGTTAGCAGATGTCTACCGTTGGCATCAGGAGTGGAAAAAGGCAGACGACATCTATCAAACTCTGGTAAAGGAACAACCTAATAATCCCGAGATTTGGCTCAGTTTAGCGGATAATTATCGTGCTCAAGAAAAAGATCGTATTGCTGTAGAAACTCTGACCAAAGGGATCACGCTAAACCCCAACAATGCGCCTCTTCACTATTCGAAATCATTGGCCTTGGTCAGGCTTGATGATAAGAAAAATGCTGCGTTTGAAATTGAGCAAGCGGCAGAGATGGCAGAAGATAATAGCTATTATTGGTATCTAACTGGTGTGCTACAAGAGAATTATGACCTACAAAAGTCAATCAGATCTTTTGAGCAGGCGTATTTGATTTCTGGTGCTCCAGAGCAGTTATATGCTGTGTGTGATATCTATGTTCGCCATAACAATCCAAAAACAGATCAATGTCTGAGTGAGCTTGCCAAGGTCGCGCCAAAATCGGTCATTGATGGGTTAAAGAAGCGTTAGTTAATTCATTTGTATCTTGAACTCCATTATATTAGCAATTAAAATATTAGAAATTACTAATATTTTGGTGTAGACATAATGGATACTCTTCCTTGGACCTCCTTTTTTGGAGGCTTATTACTTGGCTTATCAGCGGTCTTTCTGTTTGTTATTCACGGTAAAGTAGCAGGTATCAGTGGGATAATTAATGGATTGCTCTCTCCAGTCAAAGGTGATCGACTTTGGCGAGTGCTGTTCTTAGTCGGTCTTACTGCTGGTGGTTTAGCTTGTTTAGCAATACTGGATATTCAAGTGCCAGATACCACCTCTATTCCAATTCATACTCTTATTCTGGCGGGCTTACTTGTCGGCTTTGGTACTCGACTAGCGAATGGTTGTACAAGTGGACATGGTATATGCGGGATAGGGAGGTTTTCAGTTAGGTCTGTCGTTGCGACATGCATATTTATGCTCTTTGCTATGGCTACTGTGTGGCTAACCTATGAGATTCAGCTATGACACGGACAATTTTAAGCCTATCTATATTAGCAAGTGGCCTGTTGTTTGGCGCTGGCATGACTTTGTCTGGAATGATTGATCCCGCCAAGGTCATCGGTTTTCTTAATATTGCTGGTCAGTGGGATCCAAGCTTGGCATTTGTCATGCTAGGTGCATTGGCAGTATACACTCCTGCTTATCATCTTTGGTTAAAGCAAAGATCACAGACTTTATCTGGTGACAGCTACTGCCTTCCGACCAATAAAACCATCAATTTTAGACTGGTATTCGGAGCGGTATTATTTGGTATAGGCTGGGGGTTGGCAGGTATCTGCCCAGGCCCAGCCATGGCTAGCCTAGGGTTTGCCAATCTAGATATCGTTATTTTTATCATCGCAATGCTCGTCGGCTCTCAGGGTGCGAAACATTCAATGCCTGATTAAGCCGTTCTTGTGTTCTTTTCATTCAAGCGTGGTTTGTAATGGGCAATGATCACTTAAGTGGTATTTAAGCACTTGTTCACTTGGAAAAGTGACCTGCTTTGGCGCGCTCAGTGATAGTTCTTTACTGACTATGATATGGTCAATCAAAGAGCGAAATTGGTGAAGGCGCTTAGGCTGGTGCCTAGAGCGTACTTTACAACGTGGCTGAGTGGACAGTGTCGCAAGGCTGGCTGAAGAAGTTTGCGTGATCGCTTTCCAAAGCCAGTCACCTTGATAACTCAAGTTGTGGTTAAAATCCCCCAAAATCATATATTGCTCGTCTGCTTTTTCGCGATCCAAAATCCATTGGTTCAATGCTTTCCCCTGAGACATAAGCACTTGGCAATCCTTGCTGTTTTTGTATGCTCCGCTGCAACGCGCCTTTAGATGAACTGACAATATATGTAAGGGTGGTTTTTGTTTTGGTGTAACTATCATATAAGTGGCAAATCTAAGCTTACTGTTTTTAAGCTGGTCGAGCCTAATGTCAGATTGTCTCTCGACAGATAATCCTTTACGAATAGCAAAACCCGTGTATTGATTTATATTCTCAAACTGATGTCGCTTATTGTTTGTGTTGGCTCGCTCTGATAGGTAAATATCATAATCTTTACCTACCACAGCGCGAAGCGCCGCTATGTCGTTGACTTCTTGAAAGGCGAGAACGCCAGTATTCATGGTTGCAAAATGGTTGGCTAGTGCGTCAAAGTCTGCTTGTGTGCGTTTTGACTCAATAAACTGTTTGGAAGGCGTGGTCGTTAACCATTCTATATTCCACGTCGTAAATGAAAGGGAAGATGCCGCGATATAGGGAGAGAGGAAACTGAATATCAGCGCAAGTGCCAAGTACTTCCAGTTAGAGTAAGCTTTAGCCATGACAAAAGGGTGCTGTTGATTAAAGCGTTCAATTCTACATGAAATTAACACTGATTCAGTGATAAAAACTGCAAACAAAGATAAGAATTTCTTACTAGAGTGCGATCTCTGCCAATACGATTGGTGTCTTGTTCATCAGGTACAAAGCTTTGTTGATCGATATCAAGACACACCTCTACCGATTCTCGTTAAATGCACAATATATAGTGTCTAGCTGTTAGTTATTATCATTATATTGTGATTTTAGACCTGTTGTGGATTGGATTAAGGAGGATAAGTGAAACCAATTGTAATGAAACGTGATGGCTCAAAGGTGCCTTTTTGTCGTGGGCGTATTCAATCAGCCGTGGAGGCTGCTTCAGAGGTCAAAGGCAAAAATATCGCGGTTTATGCGCTTGAGGTAGCGCTTATCATAGAAGCTCAGCTTAAGGATCATCGCCAGATTGATATTGCGGATATCCAGACCCTAGTTGAAAATGAGTTGATGAAAGGTCCATTTCCGTCGCTTGCTCGTTCTTATATTGAGTATCGCCATGATCGTGATATTGCGAGAGAAAAACAAAGTGGGTTAACGAGGGAAATCGAAGGATTAATTGCTCAAAGTGATCTTGATTTGATCAATGAGAATGCCAACAAAGATGGCAAAGTCATTCCGACTCAGCGAGACTTATTGGCAGGGATTATGGCCAAGCATTACGCAAAAACTCGAATTCTTCCTCGAGATATTGTGGCTGCTCATGACAAAGGCGATATCCATTATCACGACTTAGACTATGCGCCGTTTTTCCCCATGTTTAACTGTATGCTGATTGATTTAAAAGGCATGTTGACTCATGGCTTTAAAATGGGCAATGCTGAAATAGATACGCCTAAGTCGATCTCTACTGCTACAGCGGTGACCGCACAAATTATTGCTCAAGTGGCTAGCCATATATACGGAGGTACAACCGTCAATCGTATTGATGAAGTGCTTGCGCCCTACGTTATGGCAAGTTATGAAAAGCATCTTGCGGTTGCCAAAGAGTGGAACATAGAAGATTCACAAAGTTTTGCTCGTAGTCGTAGCGAAAAAGAGTGTTTTGATGCTTTCCAGTCCTTGGAATACGAGGTGAATACCTTGCACACAGCTAACGGGCAAACGCCGTTTGTGACTTTTGGCTTTGGGTTGGGTACGTGCTGGGCTTCTTGTATGATTCAGCAAGCCATATTAAAAAATCGTTTAGCGGGGCTTGGAAAAAACCGTAAAACGGCGGTGTTCCCTAAGCTCGTATTTACCATCAAACAAGGGCTAAATCGTAGTCGCAACGATCCCAATTATCATATCAAGCAACTCGCACTAGAGTGTGCGTCAAAGCGTATGTATCCGGATATTCTCAACTATGACCAAGTGGTAAAAGTGACAGGGTCATTTAAAACCCCAATGGGTTGCCGTAGTTTCCTCAACGATTACCAAGAAAACGGTGAGTTTATCTATGATGGACGCAATAATTTGGGTGTGGTCAGCCTAAACCTTCCTCGAATTGCTTTGCAGTCAAATCAAGACGAAGCCGAGTTTTATACATTACTTGATCAAAGACTTGTACTTGCTCGCAGGGCGTTAGAAACTCGAATTGCTCGGCTAGAAAACGTGCAAGCTCGCGTTGCCCCAATTTTGTATATGGAAGGGGCTTGCGGAGTAAGGCTAAAAGCACAAGAACCAATAGCAAACATTTTTAAACATGGGCGAGCCTCAATCTCGCTTGGTTATATAGGTCTTCATGAAGCCATTATCGCCTTGTATGATAATGAGGCCCATATATATGACAGTACTGATCTGCAAGCCAAAGCATTCAAAATAGTGCAACATCTTAAACGCGCAGCTAACCAGTGGAGTGAAGAGTCTGGCTACGGATACAGCTTGTATGCCACACCAAGTGAAAACTTGTGTCATCGTTTCTGCCGTATTGATGCCAAAGAATTCGGCGTAATCAAAGGAGTGACGGACAAAGGCTATTACACCAATAGTTTTCACCTTGATGTGGAAAAGAAGGTCAACCCTTACGATAAAATTGACTTTGAAAGGGCGTACCCTGAAATTTCAAGTGGTGGCTTTATTTGTTATGGCGAATTTCCCAATATGGAATCGAACATTGAGGCGCTTGAAAATGTTTGGGATTACAGTTACTCACGAGTGCCTTACTATGGCACCAATACACCGATTGATGAATGCTATGAATGCGGTTATCGCGGGGAATTTGATTGCACAAGTAAAGGGTTTTGCTGTCCCAACTGTGGCAATCACGATTCCTCCACAGTGTCTGTAACAAGGCGAGTATGCGGTTATTTAGGCAGCCCAGATGCAAGACCTTTTAACGCAGGCAAGCAGCAAGAGGTCATTCGCCGCGTGAAACATCTCTAAACCATGAACTATCATGTCTATTACCCAGTGGATGTTGTAAACGGAGAGGGAACGCGCTGCACTTTGTTCGTTTCAGGCTGTGAGCATCAATGCAAAGGCTGCTATAACCAATCCACTTGGCGTGTTGACTCTGGTCATTTGTTTACAAAAGAGCTGGAAGACCAGATCATCGCTGACCTTAATGATACGCGAATAAAGAGAAGGGGGCTGTCTTTGTCGGGCGGTGATCCGCTTCATCCTGCTAATGTAGAGTCGATATTGGCTCTGGTAAAACGTGTAAAACAAGAGTGTCCAGACAAAGATATTTGGTTATGGACGGGTTATATACTCAAGTCACTTTCTCCAAAGCAACGCGCTATTGTTCAGCAAGTCGATGTCCTTATTGACGGCAAGTTTGAACAAGACAAAAAAGATCTCACCATAAAATGGCGTGGCAGCTCAAACCAAATAATTTATTGGGTGAGGGAGCTTGTTTGGGCCTTGTAGTTTGCTCAAATTGTGGCTACTTCTTACGCTATTAATCTCAAATCATAATCTACGCTTTTTTCACCAATTTAACCACTTTCAACTTTCTGCTAGTCCATTTTCTAGTCAAAAGATAATGATAATCTGCGCTTTTCTTAATCCTAATCTCTTTCTTCTCCTCTTGGGTATTGATGTGGAAAATAGTATTTTCAAATGATATTATTTTACCTTTTTTTATTCGGTTAACTTTGTTTGGTTAGTCGTTTTTTTTTGTTAATTGACTGAAATTGGAGGGAGTAAGGACTTTAAAGATATTGGTTTACGAAGCGCAGTGGAAATTATTGGATAAATACAAATAAAATGAAAATACATAAATTTATATTTTTCCTACTCATGTTTGTTGTCTCATCAGCCCATGCAACGCGTGTTGATGTGTACATGAAAGATGTAAGTAGAGACACCTACCAATTTTATGCAAAGTTGGTAGAACCTAGACCCATGGTTTTAATTCATGGAGATGTTGTTACTCCCATCCCTTTGGGGCCTGAAACGCCAGAAATTGAAAGAACTAGCTATCTGCGTGTTTGGAAACAAGGCAGTCAGTGGAAAGCAGAACGTTTTACTCCTAAACAAACGACTCAGTACAATGAGTTTGTTCGCACAAGCCAAAAAAATAAATTGGCGCGCGCAGCCCACAACTCATATAGTTCAAGCTCATCCGTATATGTAAGGATGGGAAGCTATAAGTTTTCGATTAATAATTACAAATCATCTCCCAGTGTCGTTCAGTCAGGCATTGTTTCTGGCCTGATTAAAAGTCAGTTTGCCTATCCTTATGCCTCATTTGCCCAAACTGAAAACAGTATCAGTGTTGATTCTTATGTGACTGATGGTGGACAAGCTGCGCTCTCTTTATCGATTCCTTTTGCGCAAACACAGGCTCGTTTATCTTTTGTTGAAAACAGTTACCGAATTGAAGGGTTGGAGTCTCTAAAAGCCGATCCAAGTGTAACGGTTAATACGGCAGGTAATCTCACCACAATCGATGTTGAGCATGAAGATAAGGTTGTCTCATACTTTTTCAAGACACAAACTTGGGTCGATGATGCCTCTGGCATCAAGAATGCGAACGGCTCTGGTTGGGCCAAGGCGCCATATCAAGCTAACTATCTATCGGCGATTGGTCAATGTGAACGCTTAAAATCTCAGAGTGAACCAAGTTGTTACTTACCGATTCAGCTTGACTATGGGCGTTCCGCGAATTTAAACAAATTCCCATATTTAGCAGGTTGGAAGGATGATAAACAAGTCGTCACCAACAACTATAAATACATGGGTGGTGTGATGGCAATTGTAAGCCGTGATACCAAGCAAACTTCTGGTTCTAGCAGAGCTAAATCGACATACTCCTATACTGTTAATGCATCGGGACAGCCTCAGTTTTTGAGTCAAGAAAGTGTGCCAAACCCGAGCAGTAACACACGTAACTTGACCACTTATATCACTCATGGTGACTATGCTGGGCTTGCCAATAAAATCGAACGTTTTGGGCATATCGATAATACTGAATATCGATTGTCTGAAACCGATATCGAATGGCGACTGACATCCAATGGTCAAGCGCAGAAAGCGCGTGTTGTTGAGTCAGTGTATGATATTGACGGCAATATCAGCCAAACTAAAACGATTGAAAACAGCTATGACGACCAAAATCGCCTAGAAAAACGCATCACCATTACTGATAACAACAATGGTGAGCAGGTAGAAGACCAAGTCGAGTATCGATTTGAAAATGATTATGCAGTGGGTAAGATTGAACGTCGTAGTGTCATCAGTCCGGCCTATGAAAACGGCGTTAGCGATCAATTGGTTAAAGAGTTTGAGTATGTTTATCGAGACGATAAACTGGTTGAACAGATCACGCGTCAGGGGGGCTATACCACAAGTGATGCAGTCACTCAGGATGCGAAAGGCAGAGTGACGGCGCGAGTTAGAAAGGTCAATGGTCAGGTCGTATTGCGTGAGACAAGCCAATATACAGGTGATAACCTCACGCAGCGATGTGAAAATGGTCAATGTATAGACTATCAGTATCGAACTACAGCGACAGGTCGAGTGGAAACGTCGTCAATTAATGGAACTCCTTATGAGGAAACCCATTATGATGACAAAAACCGAGTGGTTGCAAAAACAGCTCGTGGTATCACTAAAAAGACAGAGTTTTACGCAATTGACGATGTGCCAGCACGCTTGAATGAGTGGGTGGCAGTTTGTCCTAGTGACACAGTCTCGGTTGTATATAACGCTACACCAAGTGCAATGACGTGTGTGACTAGTCGCGGTCAGTACCAAATCCTAAAAGGGATGGACGACAGGTTCATCATCTCAGCCGAACTCAAACAAGACAAATATTCGAAACAGCTACTATTACCGCATTTTGAAGGTGATGAAGCAGTAACATACGCTGTCAAAGGTGATGCTGAAACACGCGAAATCGAATATGAAGTTAATGGCCAAAGTGAAAGTCGCTCAGAGCTACTTGATAATGTGACCGAGTCATATGATAAGTGGGGCAATGTTGTCCGTCGTTATCATGACATTACAGGGCTTTTATATCAGGTTGATGATCATCTCGGCAATACCATTCGCTTTACCTACAATGCGTTGGGTAAATTGACGTCATCTGAACTTAACAGTAACCCAGAAACCAAGATTGTTTATGTTTACGATGCGCGTGGGCAAAGAACACAAACTATTGACCCATCTCGTGGAGATTGGAAATATCACTACAATCTAAAAGGACAACTTGCTTGGCAGCAGGATGCCAACGGCGACCGCACCGAGTTTAGTTATGACAACTTCAATCGAGTAATACGCATGTCGACGCCTGAGTCAACCGTGTGTTACGAGTTCCCAACTAAACTGCCACTTGCAGAGCCAAAGCGTGTTGTTAAGGTTGCGGGTAGACAACAAACCTGTGCTAACCAAGAGACAATATATGAGGAAGTTAACACCTACGAGTGGCCCAATGGCTGGCTTAAAAAACGAGAGATTACTTTAGAAGACGGCTACACCCAGACGACTTCCTACGAGTATAACAGTAACGGTCAAGTTAAAAAGGAGACGACACCCTCTCGTCTAGGTAATGAGTTTGCACTTGAAATTGGCTACAGCAATGGCTCGCCATATAAGTGGACCAATGCTCAAACCGGTGAACTTTATAAAGAAATCCTAGCTAAAGATGCCCAGCAACGTGTCACGAATGTGCGTTTTGGTAATGGTCTAGAAGAGTTTTATCGCTATGATCGTGTATCAGGCCAACTCTTAGAACAGTCGGCAACACGCAGTGGCTCCTTGGTGTATCGTTATGAATATCGTTATAACTCTGATGACCTCTTGTCTAGCCGTAAACGCCATTTTTACTACCGTAATCGTAGCGAAACCTCATTTGAAGATGAATACCGTTATGATGAACAAGACAGGCTAAAAGCTCATACTATTAAGCAATTCTGCGCTAACGGTATTTGCCAAGAGATCAACGCAAACGGGTTTATCTCAGCCACTTCCGAGTTTGAATATGATAAGTATGGCAACATTACCTACAAAACTGGTGTGGGTGATTATTACTATGAATCCGCTGATCCGTTTAAGCTGACTCGTCTTGAAGAGGAGAATGGTGAGACTCGTCACTTTACTTATGACAAAAATGGCAACATGTTATCGGATGGGCTTAGACAGTTCCGCTACGAGAGCAATCGCCTTGTCTATGTTGGTCGCGTCTCAGACAATCAAGACAACACAGTCGTTGATAGAGATGAAACTCGCTTTACCTATGGGCCAGACGGTCAACAGATTGTCCGCACCGATAAGCGTTTTGATGTATCAAGCCTTGAATGGGTAACCGAAAAATCGTTCTCATCTGGTGCTTATACCTATAATCAAACCTCTGGTAACAAACAATACGAGACTTATGGGGGCAATGGCTTTGCGCTAACCTGTAGTGAGTCTTCTTGTTCGGTTGCCTACTCTCATACTGACCGACTCGGTCAGCAGATAATGGTCACCAACGCTGAAGGTACGATTACTTCACAAACCTTCACTGACCCGTTTGGTTCAACGCATAATGTACTCATGCCTGAAATGGATGATGCTTTTGCCGTTTCACCGACTTATAGCTCTATGTTTGGTCATGTGGGTGTTGCAGGCTTTGACCTGATTCATATGAAGGGTAGAGTGTATGACCCGTATTTGGCACGCTTTATTCAAGCCGATGCCTTTATTAAAGGCAAAGAGTCAGTGGCGAATTACAATCGCTACACCTTTAATCTAAATAACCCTGTCAACAACATTGATCCAAGCGGCTATTTTTCATTTGGGGGAGCGTTTAAATCAATTGGGAGAGGTTTCAAATCATTAGGCAAAGAAATCGGGAGAGGTTTTAAAAAACTCGCGCGAGAAGCCAGTCGAGTCGCCAATCAAATTCGGGCAGAGGCGAAGCGTGCTGAAAGTCGAGTGCGTAACGAGGTAAAACGTGCCGAAAGCCGCGTTCGTAATGAAGTTCAGCGGGTAGAGCGTCAAATTCGTCACGAAGCGAAACGCTTCGAAAGGCGGGCTCGTCATGAAGTTGGTCGCTGGGAATCGGACGTGCGCCATGGAGTTAAGATCGTTGGTCAAATGATCAAAGAAAACCCCGAAATGGTGCTCGCGATGGCGGTGGCTGCGTGGGTTAGCCCATATGCAATGACCTACTTCTCTGAAGTGATGGTAGCGCAGTTTGGTGCAGGCATGGTTGCTACATCATTGGCGGGGGCCGCAACAGGAGCAACTGTTGCAGCGACCAGTCATGTGATCAGCAGTAAGGGAGATCTTAAAGGGATTGAAAAGTCTATCTTACATGGAGCCCTTACTGGAGGAATTGCTGCTGGTGTTGCTCATGGTTTGATGGAAACTCAGTATATGATCGATTTAGTTGGCGAAGGAACCACGCTAGCAAACACGGTCAGTAATGTCATTAAAAGTGTTGGAATGGCAGGTGCCGACAGCCTGATCTATGACCGAGACTTCTCTGATACCTTCCTTGCCTCGTTTTTGCAAACCACGGCTAATGGATATATTCATCAATACACGCAAAATCTTACAACTCTGGTTCAGAGCTTTGTTTCTGGCGTTGTCGGGGGTATGATCACCAGCGAGATTTATGGTGGAGACTTTGCGACCAATTTCGCGCATGGCTTTATTGGTTCGTATATCGATTATACTCAAAATGAGCTCGGGGGAATGTTCGACTTTGACTTTAGCCTAGTTGAAGCTGTCGAACTGACGATGGACTTTATTCCTGTTGTCAGTAACCTTAAAGCGGCTTATGAGTTTAGTACAGGCGAGACGATATTTGGCGGGGTCGAGCTTGGTGACCTAGATCGTAACCTTGCGGGTGCGACGATACTGCTAGGTCCAGTCGGTAAAGCAGCGGTTAAAACGGGTAAAGTCGCTTATACGGTAGCGAAACACTCCGATGAAGCGGTTGATATGCTCACCGCGAGCTCAAAGGTGCATGATGCGACTAATGTTGCCAGTTTTGAAAAACTTCGTTCATCTCTTGCCGCAGAAGAAATTATTAAAGCAGACAGGGTGGGGACAGCACTTACCAAACAAGATAAAAATCATTTGGCAGCTAGTTTTCTAACAAAGGATCAACTGGCCGCAGGAAAGGTCTTCATAATTCGGGGGGGAGATGGAGTGCAAAGAACATTGCTGCAAACTAAAGGCACTTTAGATGGCAAATCTGGGGTTTTTGAGTATTTGCTCGAATCAGATGGCACTGTATCACACCAGTTGTTTAAAAAGGGTAGGATTAATGGTGTTCCTACTAAGATAACCCAGTAAGGAGGACCAATATGAAATATTTACCTAGTCTACCTACTTATAGTTTTACTTCGTCTCTAGCCACAGTATCCTGGCGAGAAATTTTGGTAGCTGTTCAGAAGCGATTTGTATCTCGAGAATTTGCGATTCAGGCCGCAATGGCTGAACTTGCATTACTTGATGAATATCCGGAACAGTTATTAGATCTTGCGTCACTCAATAAAAACGATGATATTCACCCATATATTGATGAACTAGCTTCCATACAACCAGAGTTGGATGAAGAAGTGATTTTGAGAAAATGGTTGTTTCTGATTTTAGCTTGGGTGTATGAAAATCGAGAGTGCTGTTCTGATCCATTGGGAGTAGTAGAACAGATTTATGCCGATTTTGAATACCCTGAATCTATAGTTGGTTTTGTTAGATATATGCCCACCGAAGAACCAGATCTTGGTTCTAGTGAAAAAAATACAGCGCGTTTATTAGAAAAGTGGAGCGAATTTTTAGAGGTCGAAAAAGAAAGTATTTAAAAGTACACACACCTACATAGTATTTAAAAGGACACACACTAAATATCATAGTGTGCTGAACTAAAACCCAAGGCCTTGCAATATGTGAGGCCTTTTTAATTTGAGAGTTTTGAGTCAGAAGTTATAAGGACACACACCTCAATAGAGTTTCCCTTGTAAACATGCCGGATTTTCTGAATCACTTGACGTTACATCTTCTTGCTACTTTGCAACCAGACCATAAGGTAAGGTTGGAAAGAGGTGAGGGCTCTGCTGTATATTTACTGAGCTATTGGTTCCTTGCCAATTTAAAAGGATCGCTGAAAGAACATTACGATGCTCTCCTTTACTAATGTCTGCACTTCCGGTGGTACTGAGTACCATATTATGTTTGGGGTCGATACTGTTTAGAATATGGCGCTGTGTTTTAATCAGTGCTGGGTCGTCATGTAGACCTGCTAATAAAAACACTATGCCTGATTCTGCAATCACATCCTCTTTTGTTCTTGCAATAATGGTGTCTATGTTGCTGCGAAAATAGTCATAAACCCACTGATAGTCTTTCTCGTTAATAGAATGCTGATAATAACCAGACGCAGCGATAATAATATGCGTTAGGCCATAAATTTTGTTGGCGTATTGTTGATCAGTTAGCTGAGTATCAAGATGGTCAGGATAAGTCTTCTTAAACGCTGAGATATACTCATCAACGATATCTTGAACACCCAGCTGTTTAAGCCAATAAACCTGATTAGACAGTTGGGCGGCCCATGCTTTGATCATATCTGGGTCTATCGCATAGTTTGCGAAATCATAATGGTTGAGTAGCGCACGTAATTTGTCATCTTGAATATGTTTGAGTCCTAACTCATCCGCTCGAGCCATTGAGCCAATAAGATTAACAGCAAGCTCTATATATTCTGTATATTGTTGGAGCGTTTTCTTTCTTAATGATTCTTTTACTGGGTCTGAGTTTTGGTAGCGTTTATCGATATTCTTTGAAGCTTGCTCAATAAGAGAGGGATTATATAACTCATTGGCTATTCGGTTTAGGTTACTGGCTACACGAGCAGTATCAACCCAAATTCCCGTCTGATAACTGCTATCGCCTGTCTGACGATACATGCGAATAGCGTAATGGCCAAGTTTAAATGGAGGCAGAAAAAGTAAGTGCTGTTGATACGTGGTCTTAATCTGCTCTGAACCGGCAATAAAGTCTTGCGTAGCTTGTGGTATTGCGGCGTGACTACAAAGACTAACAGTAGACGTGAGAACGAGAATGCTCCAATGCTTTTTCATAACTTTTCCAAACTTACGTTAGTCGGACATATATACCATAATTCGGTCAGATTTTTTGTTAGCGATATGTGCAGACTATGTGAGGGCTGCACATTTTGAAATATACTTCTTGATTCAGTGTTTATTTACTGTCACAAAAAAAGCGCTTCACTGGTGAAGCGCTTTATACAAACGGCAACTAACTATTTTGAAGTTTGGAACTCAGCAACCGCTTGGTCCATATCTCCAGCTTGATTGGATACTTTATCAACCTCCGTAAGACAATTTTGAGCAGATTGCATATTACCCTCTGAAATAGTATTTAACTCAGTAATGCTGTCGCTCACTTGATTCATAACACTACCTTGCTCTTCAATTGCGGAGGCAATACGTTCTGAATTGGCTTGGATGTTGGTCATATCCGTTATGATTTGACCTAGGCTGTCATCCAATGTTTCAGAGGCCGTTAAGGTTTGCTGACCTTGTTCATTACATTGGTCGATGTTGGTGACAACTGTCGCCATTTGAGTCTGGATATCGGTCACGACTTTGGTGATTTCCTCGGTTGATTGATGCGTTCGGCTCGCTAACGCTCGCACTTCATCTGCCACAACAGCAAACCCGCGGCCTTGTTCGCCTGCACGAGCCGCCTCTATCGCGGCATTCAAGGCGAGTAGGTTGGTTTGTTCAGCAATGCCTTGGATAATGTTTACCGCATCACCAATCTTGTCTACATGGTCATTAAGTGAGCTAATGGAGCCTTGGCTGTCAGAGAGGATTTGGGACAACTCACCAATATTTCTTACGGTTTCTTCAACCACCGAACGACCACTTTGTGCATTGATTGTCGCTTGATGAACGCCTTCTACAGCGACAGCAGTACTTTCAGAAATCTCGTTGATAGTCGAAACCATCTCCTGCACAGATGTTGCCATTGTTGAGGTGTGATCCGCTTGAATGTGGAATTGTTCAATCACACCGTGTAACTCATCGTGCATACTTTGTGTACTACTAGAAAGTTCAGACGATTTAGCTTGTGTTCCTGATATCAGATCTTCCAGCTTATCTAATAGGCGATTGAAGTAAGTACCAATAGAGACTAGCTCGTTGTTGCCTTTGAGCTGGGAGCGAAGGGACACATTATTTGATTGAGCAATCTCTTGTATTATTCCAAGCAAGGCTGAAACTTGTTGGTTGATCGAACGGGATATCTGCCAAATAAACACCAAAATGAAGATCATCACCGCGAGGCTTACGCCTTGTTTGATGGCGTCTAGGCTTTTTCGAGTAGTTTCACTTTGCTCGGCTAATGCTGCAGCGAATGTTTTAAATTGCTTTTCAACGTTGTGCGATAAACCCCTAGTTTCGCCCAAAAGTCCTTCGTTGTACTTAAGGCCAATAACTTTCATCTGTGCGACTACGTCTTTAGCTGTGGAGAGTACTTGGCTTGAGTTGTAAGGTAACAAGCTTTCTTTTACTTCACCTTTCGCTACGCCCGAGTCAAATTCTGCAAGGCTGACAAGCTGATCACTCGAGAGTGACGACTTGATATTGGACAGTGCGGAATTGTATTGACCTCGCAATTTTTCTTCGGATTTTAAGCCCAATGCGTTATAGCCATTGACCAAGTTAGTAAATCCGGCTTGATATTTGAGTATGCCATCGCGAACTGAAGCGCTGGAGGGCAGATCATTAGCCTCTAATACGGGTGATAATTCAGACTCTAAGCCGAGGAAAATATCCATGTTCTCATCAAACTTATCGAGGTACTTCATATCCTTTCGTAGAAGGAAGTCTTTTTCGTTACGTCTTAAGTTAAGGAGGCGAATTTCGAGCTTCGCGACAAGTAAGGTCGCTTTGTTGAGCTGCTCAGAAGTTTGAGCAAAATGGGAGGTCGTCAAGAGTAATGAGGCAACTCCTAAAACGGCGACTGCACCTAATGAATATAGTTTATTCTTAATATTCATGTGACTACCTAAGTTATTGGTTTGATCGGTTGATTAACAACTCTTTGAAGAGTAGTTGCTAATTATAAATATATCAATTATGCACTCTTAGGATATGCCATATCGGAATGCTATCTTGTAAGGCTATGATATATCGTCTTTTTAGACTTGGTATAAGTGACGAAAATAGAGGTTTAGTCTAGGCAGGGAGCAATGAAAGGGCGCTTAGTTTGGGAATAGAGCAGTTAAGAACTGCTCTCTGTAAATAGATTAACGATCCCAATAAGTTTCTTCAAGGCTATCTTCCCTTTCTGGCAAAGCTCTTGATAAACGAGGGGAATGCTGGGTTAATACTTCATAGCTTACACGGTTTGCATACTTACAAATCTGCGATAGAGAAGAATAAGTCAGGTAGGGGTGATCGTGTTTAGATGAATTAGGTACATTCATATGGTGGTGACTGTTAGCTGCCATGTCATGCAAAAGTGCCGATAGTGCCGCGTCTCCTGCACCGTTGGTATTTTTGATCTCAAGTGGGCCGCCTAAGTATGGACCGATATGAGAGTATACTTTGATAGGTGTAGTGCAATCTTCTTTGCGCATAGCGCGGCTAAATTCATATTTATTAAATTCAGCAATATTGCCGGGAAGCAATGGCAGCTCTGTTGTTCGCTTGACCGAATCTTCCGTGTATCCTGCCATGTATAAACCTACAGGACCTGCGGTACATAGCACAAGATCAACCCATTCAAGAGCTTTGTCGGCAGCCAGAAGAGGGTCTTTCTCACCAGTAAGTGCTTCTCCTTCCTCTTCATTCATCGCAACAATCGAAATATTTTCTTTGATGTAGTCTTGCCACCATTCGGCATTACCTTCAATGACCCATTTTGTCCCTAAAGTTAAAACCACTGGGACATTTTTAGACTTAGCAATTTCTATAGCTCTGGCTACCGCTTTAGGCATTGGGTCTTCGGGTTTACCGCGCATCAAATAGGACGAAACGATAAGTGCAGAGGCTTTATCGAATACATCCTCAGGAATACTATCTGGACGGAGCTTATTCATATACCCTTCGTTTATCGCAAAGGTTCGCTCACCATCTTTAGAGATTAGGGTGTAACAACGCCCGATAGCACCTTCCACCATTTGCAAATGATTGAGGTTCATTCGCGATGATGTTCTACATAAATAGCGATAAGCGAACGAGCCAACTTCGATATTCTTAGACATCACACCCAGTAAAACAGACTTACTGTCTGCGAGTACGGAGTAGTTATGCAGCGTGTTGCCAATAGTATCTCCGGGGTATTGGTGCGTGATTAGCTCGCGATTGACCAGCTCAGCATATAATTCATCCGCTGTACTTTCTTCAACCACTAATGAATGACCTTTGCTCAAGTCATATTTTGCTAAGAAGTCGTCATCAACTCTTGCTTCGATATCAACAATTGTCTGACCAACACCGACGATAATCGGCCTAAAAAGCTTTGGTGTTTGCTTCATTTGGTTGACAAGTGGATCTCTAGCGTGAGTAGGGAAGTAGTGCTTAGATTTACGTTGTCCAGGAAATTTCATCTTTTGAACAGGGTTAGAAATTTTCGCGCATCATATCACATTATAATAGGATTGCTTCCATTTTATTTACAGGGAATAGGGCCAATTTTTCATACACTGGCCCTGTCTACTATTTGGTTATAACCGCTGTAGAATATGCTTTCGTACCCCAGAGTGGAACCGTTGATAAACTGTGTTTGAAGCTACCCTCTGTTTCTTTTGTTGTGTAGGATAAATAGAGCAAAGTCTGATTTTCTGAATCATAAATTCGCCTAACTTTCATAGACTTAAAGAATATGCTTTTTGACTTTCTAAACACGACTTCGCCCGACTTACTCTTGTCTATTTTAGCGATCATTTCTGGTGTTATATCTCCAGTTTGACGACATGAAATAGAGCTATCACTTGGATCAGCTAAGCTAAAGTCGGCTTCAACTGAGGCGATATGGCAGGTTACGCCGGTTACCACATCATCTTTTAAATTTTCGATTTTGATATCTTTTAACGTAAACAAGCCCAAAGACACATCGCCAACCTCATTGTTATCGCAAGCAGTGAGTCCAAGAGAGAGCATAGTTACCGCGGCTATTTTCCTTAACATGATTTTATCTGTCACTTTTTCATTTAGTTAGGCAAATTAAAACAGGTTGAACCCAAATATTCTAGATGGAACTTGAGTGGATGGTTAAAAATACTTGTGACGTCATGTCGTTGTCTATAAGCTTGCCCCATGTTTTCCCATAAGGCTTGAAATATGGACCAAAGTCCAAATGAACTTCTTGAAATCAAAAATCATTGGTTTAGCCAGCAAGTAGAAGTCGATTTTCCTACCCAAGAGAGCCTGTTGGGACGAGAGCTGTATTTATCTGCGGCTCATTCTCGTTCTTGTAGTCAAATAAAAACGTTGCCGACTGCAAATGCAGAATTTGCTGAGGACGACATTTATAAAGTGGATTTTCACCGATTAACGGTCATGTTTTCGTTGTTACAAGCTAAGCGCTGGAATAGCGAACAAGATCAAGCCTTGGTGGTTGAATTTTTAAGCCAGATAATCTTTTCTGAACCTTGTGACTTATATGTCGGCTTCCATCAAGGTGAGCCTTCGGCAGCAGCGGTTGTAACAATAAAAGACGAGTCTATCTTGATATCTGATATTGTTTCAAATTCCGACGATTCAACGGCTTTTCTCTCCACTTTGCTAAACCACTCTGCGGTCGCGGCTCATAAGTACGCCCATATCTTTGTTGAATCAAATTAACCGGCAGCACTGCATCAATCAAAGTCTTTCAGCAAGGTAGGCTTGATAATCTGGAATTTCTATACTGACCTCAGATTCGATCAAATCTGAAGTAACCAGAAAATTTGCAGTAGCTCGGTTGGCCGCAACTGGGATATTCCACACACTTGCTATTCTTAATAGTGCTTTGACGTCGGGATCGTGCGGAACGGCATTAAGTGGATCCCAAAAAAAGATCAGGATATCTATCTTACCTTCAGAAATAAGTGCTCCTAACTGCTGATCGCCCCCCATAGGACCAGAAATCATACTTTTTATCTTTAGGCCCGTATCTTTATTCAGCATTGCTCCCGTTGTGCCTGTGGCATACAAAGTGTGACTTTGTAGTTTTGTCTTATGTTCCAAGACCCATCGCAGTAGCTCTGGCTTGTAGTTATCATGAGCGACAAGAGCGATATGTTTGCTTTTTGACATCGTACGTGTGGTTTTTTTCATCATTTCTATCCTAGTTATTAACATGAAAAGTAGGGCGATATTCTGACGGTGACAAAGATTGGGATATCACATTTGGATTAAGCTTTTCGGGCGTTAGCGGTTCAATAACAGGAGTTTGCTTGGATTGATAGGGTAATCCGCGAAGATGATTGACTGCCTGTTGAACCGACATCCGCCCTTGCTGCACCATTTTGTCAGTGGGAGCGAACTCAACTCGATTACGAAGTAAACCACGATAAACACCATGGCTTAAGTAAGTAGCGATAAGACCAATTTCACCAGACTTATTTGCGATTCGTAATTCACTGATCGCAGCTTCAATCGCAACGGCGCTTCCTACGATATAATCTATGTCGTTTCTCTCAATGACTTGCTGGACTAAGTTACGCTGTAATTCCTTGTCGTTATCAGCCCAGTGTGATTGAGCAATGTGAACATCGCTGCTTTTAACCGCATCAATGAAACCCTGCATCACAGGATCAGTTCCGCCACTTGACTTAGGACCTAGTAAGAGCGAGATATTGACTTGCCCTGAGTTCTTTGGGTGTTTGTCTTTGAGATATTGTCCCGCGTAATAACCCATCCAATACCAATCTACACCTACTTGACCTTTAAGTTGCTTAGATTTGGGATCGAGTGACAGTGCATTAACACTGGCGAAAACAGGAGTGTTGCCTATTAGCTGATTTATTTTTTTCAAATAAAGATCTGGACTTACCGTACCTAAAATAATGGCGTCTGCATTCCATTCGTGGCATTTTTCTAGCTGAGCTTGTTGTTTTTGTTTGTTAGGGTAACCTCCAGCCTCGAAAACTTTGAGGGTGATGCCTAATCGTACCGCCTCATCAACCATGCCATAATTTACGGATAACCAATACGAATCTTTCAGGTGTGGATATAGAGCACATAGCTTTAACGGCTTTGTCGATGCAGCTATATTGCTCGTAAAAAAGCAGTTGACTAGCAGCACGGCTATCGAAGAAGGTTTAAGGTTTAAGGCTGAAAGCATGAGGTACACCGTTGCGAATAAGTCCATAAACATTGCAGAATATAACCTATTGTCAACACCCACAGAAGAGTAACTGCGAAATGTTATTAGAAAAGGCCAGTATTGGTCGAAAATTACTGTTTGCGTTTGTTGCGATGGCAACCTTAGTGATGATCTCTTCAGCGATTGGGGTAGTTGGTTTTTCGTCAGTTGCCAGAACAGAGCGACAAGTGGTTAACTTAGCCATTCCCTCGATGATCGAAGCCAGACAAGTCTCTGAGCTCAGTGCCCGCATTATATCTTCTGTTCAAACGCTCTCTAGTGCAAAAACGGAAGCAGAGCGGCAGCAATCTGGAAAAATTCTATTTTCACAGTTAGAACAGTTACTCTCACATATTAAACAACTCGGATCTGATTCATTTGACTCTAACTTGTTAACCCAATTAGAAGATGAGTTGCAAACCGTGATTAATACATTGGCAGAGCTTGGACTTGTGGTCGAGAAAAAACTGTTTCTCGATAAACAGTTATCTAGTATTACAGGGTCACTTCGACAACATGCGTCTGAGTTAGAGGTGCTGACGGGAACGCAAGTAGCAAATACCAGCACAAACGCTGTAGCCAACGTTACACAAATCTATAATCTGTTGGATAACAAAAATACAGCTAAAGTCTATCAAGCGCTAGATACTTTAGTCGAAGTTGACCTAGATCGGGCTGAGCGCTTACATGAGCTGCATTTGCTGGCCTTTAAATTACTCAACCACATTGAAGAAACAAGAACTACCTCTAACATCGACCGAATAAACAGCATTAAAGAAGCATTTAAAACCAACCTTGAGATCATGAAACGTCGTATACAAACGATTGAAGATCCCACTCGTTCTATCCAAATGAAGCAGCTTTTAACAGAGTTAGACCATGGAAGTGTCGTGTTTGATTTGTTGGTTGAGCGCTACCAAAGCGAATATACAGCTCAAATGCTATTGCGTAACACCTTAGTGCAGCTAACAGATCTAAATGCAACTGTTGCCAAACTGATTGATGAATCTAACATGGCCACGACCGATGCTGTCACAAAATTACACACAACACTTCAATATTCACAGTTTAGTTTGGCTTTCATTACCCTAATGGGGATGGTGATCGTTGCTGTGATTCTTTGGCAACTTGTCTATGTTTCAGTGGTAAAGCGTTTAGCCGAGTACTCAACGGCATTGTTGTCTGTTGCCAATGGTCAGTTAAACATAGACATTAACATAGAAGGTAACGACGAACTGGCTGATATGGGAAAAGCCATAGCCAATGCGAGAGATACTGCTAAGTCACTTAAATTGGTTGCTGAGAGTGAAGCACAAGCCAAGCGAGAATTAGAGAAGCACAAAGGGCATCTCGAAGAACTTGTCGCACAGAGAACACGTCAACTTGAAGAGAGCAATGAAAAGCTCAATCAAGAAGTGATCAATCATGAATTCGCGAGAGCGACTGCAGAAAAAGCCAATCGGGCAAAATCAACCTTTCTTGCCACCATGAGCCACGAAATTCGAACTCCCTTAAACGGTGTATTGGGAACCGCTCGGCTGCTCAAAGATACAGGGCTTAACTCTAAACAAAATCACTTTATCGATGTCATTAATCGTAGTGGTTCAACCTTATTAGCAATCTTAAATGATGTTTTAGATTACTCAAAAATCGAAGCTGGCTTTTTAGAAATAAGGCCTGTAGATTTTGGAATTTATGAGACAGTTCGAGAGGTTAAGCAGTTACTCGATAGTAAGGCGAAAGAAAAACGTATTGAAATTCGCGTTTCTATTGATAGTAGGGTTTCACCATACATGCTTGGCGATGTGACCCGTATAAGCCAGGTGTTAACGAACTTAGTCGGCAACGCGGTCAAATTCACCGACGCTGGACATGTCACTATTAGTGTCTCACCGGATCCATTTCAACCAGAGAATACACACTTTATCGTGTCGGATACCGGAATAGGTATTGAGGAAAGTGAGCAGGAGAGCCTGTTTGATCCCTTTACACAAGCATCGGGAGGTATTCAGAGTATGGGAGGAACTGGGCTGGGATTGGCTATCAGTAAGCGGATTGTTCAGGCAATGGGTGGTGAGCTACGACTAGAATCTAAAATAGGTTTGGGCAGTCGGTTTAGTTTCAGTCTTTACCTACCAGAGGGAAACCAACATTCTCCCAAACATCTGCCTTCAGGGATGGTTCGACTTGCACGAGTACTGCTTATTGAAGACAACCCCGTCAATAGCATGGTTGCAGAGGGCTTTTTGGAAAGTTTAGGTCATGCGGTTGATACCGCCCATGATGGAGAATCGGCGAAGAAACTGTATGGTAAGAACCATTACGATATTGCATTGATTGATATTAACCTTCCTGATTGTAATGGAATGGACCTTCTCACCACGTTAAAACGTATTAAAAGTGACAGTGTAGCGAAGATGATTGCAGTTTCGGCACATGTGTATAACGAAGAAGTGCAAACTTATCTGAGTGCGGGCTTTGATGGCTTTTTACCCAAGCCTCTTGATAAAGAGGCATTGTCCGACATGCTGCAAAAAAACTTGACCGATTCAGTCTCAAATCAACCGATTTTTAATCCGCCTGAACAAAGTCAAGACGATAAAACTCATATTGTTAATGACAAAACAATCGAGCAAGATATATCGATTTTAGGTCAAGCCAAAATGAAGGAAATTATAGACATATTTGATGAGATGGCGAAAGATATATTGCAGCTTATGCAGGAAGCGGAAAATGATGGGGACTCAGGCCAATTAAAGGCGCTAGCACACAAACTCAAGGGGTCTTCAGGAAGCCTTGGTCTTCAGGCTTTGTATGATATGTGCTTAGATATCGAAAAGGCAGACCAACCAATTATCGCATACCAGAAAGTCAAATCACAGTTACCGAACTTGGCTCAACAGTCTAGTGACTCATTACATCGATTGGTCAACGAAGTTTCAAGCTAACTAAAGTAAAAGCAGCAAATGCTGCTTTTATCTATATTAGGCAATCGCGCTCGTTAGTATTTGTCGACTGGCTTCAAGGGTGATCGTTTTATTCTCACCTAGAGCCTTCAAACCATGGTGTTCTAACTGAGAGACTACAGCATCAATCGCTTTCTGCTTGTTATCGCCATGCTCGGTTAATTGAGTGGATACCTGCATCGTTTGGTAAAAGTTTTCTATCGCATTAATGGTTCTTTCGGCTAAATCGTCTGATTTAGTTAGGCCAAAAACGTTAACACCCATTTGTTCGAGCTTTGAACGTTTATGCTCAAGCTGATTTCTAAGTAGGGAAGGCTGTACTATTGCGAGTGAACGAGCATGATCGACGCCCCACAGTGCGGTAAGTTCGTGGCCGATCATGTGAGTTGCCCAATCTTGTGGAACGCCCGTTCCAATTAAACCATTCAGTGCTTGGTTTGCTGTCCACATGAGATTTTCACGCCAACCATCGCTATCACGTTGTTCAAAGCTTTCACCAAGCGTTTTTAACGTGCGCAATAAGGTTTCAGCATAACCATCTTGAACCATGGCACCATGACTTGTGGTTAAATATTGCTCACAGACGTGTACCCAAGCATCGACAATACCATTAATAAGTTGTTTCTCAGGTAGCGTTTTCATTACATCAGGATCCATCACAGCAAATTTAGGCTGAACATGTGGGCTCCCAAAAGACAACTTATCTTGGGTTGCGGCTTTAGTAATTACCGCACCTGCATTGGATTCAGAACCTGTTGCAGGGAGTGTAAGCACTGCGCCAAGAGGAGTGGCATCTGATATTTGGTAGTCACCTGTCAATATATCCCAACCATCGCCTTGGTATTTTGCTGCGGCTGCAACATATTTTGAGCCATCAATAACAGAGCCACCGCCAACAGCGAGAATAAAGTCGATGTTCTGTTGTTTGACTATGTCGACCGCCTTATCCAGTGTTTCTTTGGTTGGGTTCGCCTCAACACCTGAAAACTCAACCCAGTGGTGGTCTTTAAGTGAGTTGACGACCTGGTCATAAACACCGTTTTTCTTAATTGAGCCACTGCCATAAATAACCAAAACTTTATCGCTTGGTGAGATGGATGACTGTATTGAACTTATTTGGCCTTGGCCAAAGAAAATTTGGGTAGTATTAACATAACTAAAACGCATTGCCATTCCTTTGTTATCTGTAGTTGGAGGCCCGAATTTTATCGGGACTGAGCGTTGATGTTGACTTTGACAAACTGCACGGTCAATCCAGCATGTAAGAATATATGGGGACAACATCAGCAAAATACCAGTGGCTTAACACGACATGTTCACGCCGCAAATTTACTACTGAGAAATTGCACTTCAGACAGAAAAACTTGCGAGCGATTTTATAGATATTACATTTTTAATCTTGAGCGGTCCTGTTCTTTTCTAAAGTTATTTCACGATGAAATTTAAGTTGGCTTAAAAATAATAAAGTCAACAAGCCAAAAAAATAAAACAATAGCTTAAAGGAAAACAAGAATGTACCTAACAACGTCAAGGCGTCGTCGGCGCCTCTTTCAGCTGAGTTTACTCAGCGCTTCCTGTCTGACTGCATTTCAAAGTTATGCTGCGATTGATTGCGCACCTTTATCCGATTGGGATAATAAAACTGTCTATACTGGAGGGCAAAAAGTCCGACACTTAGATTATGCTTATCAAGCAAATTATTGGACACAAGGTGATGCACCTGATGCTAACTCGGGCCAGTGGTCTCAATGGAAAGAGTTGGGCGTATGTTTGGCTGATACAAACCAACCACCGAGTGTTGATTTGACCTCTCCTAAAGCCTCAGATTCAATCCAAGTCGACCAAACTGTTGTGATAGCTGCCACTGCGAATGATTCCGATGGCTCTATAGAGAAAGTGGTTTTCTCTGTTGACGGTCAACCTATCGGTGAAGATAAAACCTCCCCGTATTCGATTAATTGGCTAGCAGTTGCAGGTAACCACAATATTACCGCGATAGCTCATGACAATCGCGGCGCACAAAGTATTGTTAGTAGCGTTGATATAAAAGTGTCCACAACCCAGCCAGGTAATGAACCTCCAACCGTGGATCTTATGTTATCAGCTAACAGTGTTGATCTTGGCGATACCGTTACCTTTACATCAAACGCAGCAGATAAAGATGGCCGGGTTGAAAAGGTGGAATTTTATGTTGCGGGTGAACTTGTCGGCACTGCAACAATGGCACCGTATTCACTGGATTACCAGACTTCCAGAAAAGGGGTCTTACCTGTTATTGCTAAAGCAGTTGACGATAAGGGGGCTTCCTCAAGTTCATCCGCTGTGTTACTTGAAGTAAAAGAAGCCCCAACCGTCGCTTCTTGCCGCCCAGATGGTTTGTATCAAACTGAAGGTGTGAGTGTACCTTATTGTTCCATCTATGACGAAAACGGACGTGAAAAAATGGGGGCTGACCATCCTCGAAGAGTGATAGGTTATTTCACTAGCTGGCGCTCTGAAGATGATGAACAAACCTCATATTTAGTAAAAGACATTCCTTGGCAGCATCTGACACATATTAACTATGCGTTTGTCAGCATTGGCTCTGATGGAAAAATGAACATAGGTGATGTAAACGATCCCGATAACGCAGCAGTAGGCAAAACTTGGTCTGACGTTGATATTGATCCCTCTCTTGGCTTTAAGGGCCATTTTGGTGCTCTTGCGACATATAAGCAGAGATATAACGTAAAAACCTTGATTTCCGTTGGTGGTTGGGCTGAAACAGGCGGTCACTTTGATAAAGATGGTAACCGAGTTGCGGATGGTGGCTTTTATACGATGACTACTAACGCTGATGGCTCGATAAACCATGCGGGTATTGAAACGTTTGCAACATCTGCGGTTGAAATGATGCGCAAATATAAGTTTGATGGTCTGGATATCGATTATGAATATCCAACATCGATGGCAGGGGCAGGAAATCCAGATGATACAGACTTCATGGAGCCAAGACGTCGCTATTTATGGGCTTCATACCAGGAGTTAATGAAAGTACTGCGCAATAAACTGGATAAGGCATCAGCACAAGATGGTATTCATTATATGCTGACTATTGCCGCGCCTTCTTCTGGGTACTTGCTGCGCGGAATGGAATCTTTTGATGTAACTAAGTATTTGGATTACGTTAACATCATGACTTATGACCTACACGGTGCGTGGAACGATCACGTTGGGCATAACGCAGCACTTTATGATACGGGTAAAGATTCTGAACTTATCCAATGGAACGTCTACAAAACGGCCGCGTATGGTGGTATCGGCTATCTAAATACAGACTGGGCCTATCACTATTTTAGAGGCTCAATGCCTGCAGGTCGTATCAACATTGGTGTCCCATATTATACGAGAGGCTGGCAGAGCGTCAGTGGTGGAACGGATGGGTTATGGGGCAGAGCAGCATTACCTGATCAAACTCAATGCCCTCCAGGCACAGGAGAGGGTGAGAAAAACAATTGTGGACACGGTGCCGTTGGTATTGACAACATGTGGCACGATAAAGACGCTAACGGTAATGAGATGGGGGCTGGTTCAAACCCCATGTGGCACGCTAAGAATTTGGAGAATCAAATTTGGGGTACATACTCATCGGCATACGGGCTTGATCCTGTCAATGATCCGAGCGATCGATTAACGGGGTACTATACACGCCATTATGACAGCGTCGCTGTTGCACCATGGCTATGGAACAATGAGAAGAAAGTCTTCCTATCGACTGAAGATAAGGCTTCTGTCAACCTCAAAGCAGACTATGTAATTGATAAGGAAATTGGCGGTATCATGTTCTGGGAGCTTGCGGGCGATTACAATTGTTATTTACTTGATAGCCAAGGGTTAAGATCGCAAATTGATGAGTCTGAGCAAGCCTGTTTGTCAGGTCGAGGTGAATACCATATGGGTTCGACCATGACCCAGACTATCTACGATAAGTTCAAATCCGCTACGCCCTATGGTAACAAACTATCAACGACTCCTATTGCGTCTCAGGCTCTGGATATCAATGTGGCCGTGACGGGTTTCAAAGCGGGTGACCAAAATTACCCAATCAACCCTAAAATCACTTTCACCAATAATAGCGACCAAGCTTTACCTGGAGGAACAGAATTCCAGTTTGATATACCTGTTTCCACGCCAGACAACGCTAAAGACCAATCTGGCGCGGGTTTATCGGTTATATCATCTGGTCATACCCGTCCCAATAACGTTGGTGGGCTTGACGGGCCAATGCATCGAGTGTCTTTCACTCTACCAAGTTGGAAGAATTTACCTGTAGGGGGCTCTTATGAGCTTGATATGGTTTACTACTTGCCTATTTCTGGCCCTGCTAATTACAGTGTGAAGGTTAACGGGGTTGATTATGCGTTCAAATTTGAACATCCAAACTTACCGGTAGCGAGCAGTAGTAAGCAACAACGAAGTGAACAGTAAAGACAAAACCAAGAGGCTTTGTGAATCCAAAGCCTCTTAATCGCCGAATTGGATTAACTAGTAATGAAATCTAACAGACATAGTGATCTGAGGGCCGTAAAGACCATTATTGCGAGTTTCAGCAGCAATCGAGAGTTGGTCCGTTGAGTGAAAACGCACACCAGCATAAAAGACCGAATTATCATCGTTACGACCGAGTCTCCCAGTGGCCTCTATTTGATCGGCAAGCCATAACCTGATACCAATATTTAGCTCACCGGTTGTTTCTCTACGTTCTTGGTAGTCACGAGTGTACTTGGTTTGATGCAAAAGAAGCTGACCATATATATCCGCGAATTGGCTTATTGGACCATTAAATCCAATGCCTCCGGCGAAATCATAGTCCTTATCGAATAGTGTATCGGCTCTTAAGACAAAGTGAGAGTTGTCAGTAAAATAAGTGCTAAGCTCAGCGCCAAACAATTCAGGGTTAATTGCCGTTCTTACTTCGATAAAGTTATAGTTAAAGTTGTTTGCATTTGCAGCGCTAGAAAAACCAGAGCATAAAAGAGCGCTGATTAAGGTGATCTTTTTCAAAGTAAGTACTCCAACTCGCATCAAGTTTTTGACGGTTAAAATATTGTGCAATATGTAAGCCAAATATTATCGCAATCGGAGCTGAATTACTTTACGTTTACAAAACTTGAATATGATCCACTTCAATTTCTGGACTATTTCCACCAGAGAATTTGCCAAAAATCCGTAAATCTGTATTTGCATCAATGGATTGTTCTAGCTTCACTTTATCACTGACTTCGATTTGAATTTCTCTCTTACCATCGGAGAAAATAAAACTCGAAATACTAATTTGCCGGACAATATGTCCATCAAGAATTGCATTACGCTTGGTAAATACACTATTGTCATCTAACAAAGAATCGACGGTTGTTAAATTTACCGGTCCATTGAAATGAATTCCTGAGGGGATTTCGCTACTGGCAATACTTGCTAATGGCAGGAGCAAGAGTGTTATAGTAATCGATGGCAGTATTTGGCTCACTGTTTTTCCTCTTTTGATTCCACAAGGTCAACATTATTATGCCATGTGGGTTATTTGACGACTCGGACAAAACGATGCAAGTGACATTCAAAAGTTGAGAGAAACGGTACAAAAACGTTATGATGATTGTTCTCTACTACATGAAAAACCAAAGAATGTAATATGCAGACTCCATCCAGAGCATTGATGGTTCAAGGTACAACTTCAGATGCTGGTAAAAGTGTTTTTGTTTCTGCTTTATGCCGTCTTCTCGCACGAAAAGGAATTAAAGTAGCGCCTTTTAAACCACAAAATATGGCGCTTAATAGCTCAGTTACAAAGGATGGTGGCGAAATTGGGCGAGCTCAAGCGGTACAGGCTCAAGCATCATGTACACCGACGACCGTGCATATGAATCCAGTTCTGTTGAAACCCAATTCCGATACAGGGGCACAAGTTGTTCTGCAAGGCCAAGCAATTGGAAACATGGAAGCTGTCGGATATGATAATTACAAGCAAACCGTATTTCCCAAAGTTCTAGAATCTTTTTCGATATTACAGCGAAATTATCAGACCGTTGTTATTGAAGGCGCTGGTAGTCCCGCAGAAATCAATCTTCGGCACAATGACATTGCCAACATGGGTTTTGCTGAAGTTGCAGACGTTCCTGTGGTCATTATCGCAGACATAGATCGTGGCGGCGTTTTTGCCCACATTGTTGGAACCTTGGAACTCCTGTCGGAATCGGAGCGTGATCGCGTTGTGGGTTTTGTTATTAATCGCTTTCGTGGTGATATATCTCTGCTCCAATCAGGGCTTGATTGGCTGGAAGAAAAAACATCAAAGCCAGTACTCGGTGTTTTGCCTTTTCTGCATGGCTTAGAGTTAGAATCAGAAGACAGTATCAGTAGTGAGCAGAATATAGGGGAAGCCATACAACTCCGAGTTGTTGTACCTGTATTAACTCGAATGAGTAATCATACTGACTTTGACGCATTAAGGGCCCACCCAAATATTCATTTTCGCTATGTTTCCAAAGGAGAAAAAATTGATCGTGCTGATCTGGTGATATTACCTGGAACAAAATCAGTACGATCTGACCTTGACTATTTACGTTCACAAAATTGGGATAAAGATATTCAACGCCATCTAAGGCTTGGTGGAAAGCTGATAGGAATTTGTGGAGGTTACCAAATGCTGGGACGCATGATAAGAGACCCGCACGGGGTTGAAGGGGAAGAGGGGATGTCACATGGACTAAATTTTCTACCCGTTGAAACTGAACTTACCAAGCGAAAACAACTCACTGAGGTGCAAGCAATACTTAGATTAAATCAAAAAAGCACACCAGTAACTGGGTATGAAATTCATGTAGGTCGAACGTCTTGTGATGAAAAGGATGCTGCGATCTTTGACGCGAATGACTTGAAGCCAGTTGACGGAGCTATCAGTGAGTGTAACCAAGTCTTTGGTACATACTTGCATGGGGTTTTTGACTCACCAGAGGCGCTAGCGCTGATATGTGAGTGGTCTGGTGCAGACCATATCAAAGCTATCGATCATGGTCAGCAACAAGAAAATGCAATAGATAGGATTGCAGATGCAGTAGAAAAACACATCGACTTAACGCGAATTTGGCCAGAGCTCTACCAATGAACCTTAAAACGTACTGTGCATATAGAGCCATCACCGTATTCCTTGTTTTGGTGATTTCGACAGGGGTTAACGCTACATCAATCAACGTCTATGCAGCTTCGTCATTGACTAATGTAATCAGAGTATTAGGTGATGCATATTATGCTAAGACAGGGGTTACAGTTGTTCCTGTCTTAGCGAGTTCTTCTTCTCTTGCAAAGCAAATATTGGCTGGAGCACCTGCAGATATATACATCTCAGCGAACACCCAATGGATCGATTACCTAGTGGAGAAAAACAAAACACAAAGTGACGCCGTCACTAGCATTGCGAGTAATAAACTGGTCGTGATCGCACCGAGCAATCAGTCAGTGGCGTTAGATTTGAGTAGCAAAGAACAGTGGTTAACTCACTTAAAAGACAAGCGGTTAGTGGTAGGGGATACCCGGGCTGTACCAGTTGGTATTTATGCCAAACAGGCTCTACAGACTATGGGTGTGTGGCAATCTTTGCACGATAAGTTGGCCCCTGTAAGTAATGTTAGGGTGGCACTAAGGCTTATTGAGCGAGAAGAAGCCCCGCTGGGTATTGTCTACCAAACTGATGCTCAAACAAGTAATAAAGTTAAGGTTGTAGCGACGTTTCCTTCATCCAGTCATACTATGATTACATACCCAATGGCATTACTTAGTTCTGATAAAAAAACTCTTGATTTTGCTAACTTTGTGCAAAGTAAACAAGGTACGGCCTTACTAAATCAGTACGGTTTTCTATAGGAGTCAGTAGCGTGCTTTCTGAATATGAATATCAGGCTCTCATACTGAGTTTGAAGGTCGCTTTTTATACTGTTTTGTGGCTATTGCCGATTGGTATTGGTTTTGGTTGGTTATTGGCAAAAAAACAGTTTTTTGGCAAAAGTTGGTTGGACAGTATCTTGCATTTACCACTTGTATTACCCCCTGTTGTTATTGGCTACTTACTGCTTGTTTCAATGGGCCAACAAGGCTTTATTGGTCAGTGGTTGTACAAATATTTGGGCATTGTATTCTCTTTTAATTGGAAGGGTGCAGTGCTCGCAAGCATTGTTGTTGCATTGCCACTGATGGTGCGTTCGATTCGACTAAGTATTGAGAGCATCGACCCTAAATTAGATCAAGCGGCAGCTACATTAGGTGCATCACCGCTTCGACGTTTTTTCACTATCACTTTGCCTTTGATGATCCCCGGGATTGTAAGCGGGACACTATTATCGTTTGCTCGAAGTTTAGGTGAGTTTGGGGCAACGATAAGTTTTGTCTCCAACATCCCTGGAGTAACCCAAACGCTTCCACTCGCGATGTTTTCTTCAATAGAAACACCCGGCGCAGAATTTGAAACTATGCGCTTATGTATTATTTCTATATCTATCGCACTGTCCTCATTGATGATTTCCGAGCTTGTTGCACGGCAGTGCCAAAAAAGATTGGAGGGATAATGAACAGTATACGTGTTTGCTTTAAGCAAAAGCTGGGGCATACAAAGTTTGATATTGACGTCACGATCCCAAATAAAGGAATAACATCTGTATTCGGGAAGTCGGGGGCTGGGAAAACCTCGCTAATTAATGTGATTGCGGGACTAAACCAGCCTGATCAAGGTGAGGTCATTGTATCTGGGACCACTTTGTTCTGTTCTGAGACTAAGGTAAATATTCCTACTCATAAACGTAAAGTGGGATACATATTTCAAGATTCAAGGCTTTTTCCACACTACAGCGTCAAAGGGAATCTATTATACGGAGTGACTCAACATGACACTCAACACTTTGACAAAATACTAAACCTTCTTGACTTACAATCATTACTTCACAGGTATCCTAGCCAGCTATCTGGCGGTGAAAAACAGCGAGTTGCTATCGGTCGAGCTCTATTATATAAACCTGCCGTTTTGTTGATGGACGAGCCATTGGCATCGCTCGATATGCCTCTAAAAAAAGAGGTATTGCCTTACTTGGAGCATTTGGCTCAAGAAATACAGTTGCCGATTATCTATGTGTCGCATAGTTTGTATGAACTTGTACGTCTCGCTAATCATATCGTTGTGATTGATAGTGGTAAAGTGGTCGCTTCAGGGCCTCTTGAAGCAATCTGGCAAACCCCAGCATTGAGTCAATGGCAAACTTCAAGCCATCATAGTTCGCTCTTTGAAGCAAGTTTAGCCAGTCACAATAAAGATTATGCTCTATCGCGACTTAAACTTACTGAAAATGTCGATCTTTGGGTACAAAAGCTCGAAGTACCGCTCGAGTCTAAGCTTAGGATTCAAGTTAAGGCTGCTGATGTATCTATTACCCTAAATAAACCATCTCAAACCTCAATCCGTAATATATTGCCATCAAAAGTTATTGAAATCTCGAATCAAGATGAAGATGACCGGAGCAAAAGTATCTATGTGAAGCTTGAATTAGCAGAGCAACGTTTTCTATGGGCAGAAATAACAGCGTGGGCAAGAGATGAACTGGAATTAAAGAAAGGTTTGAACGTTTTTGCACAAATTAAAGGAGTAAGTGTGACAACAAACGATATCGTACTCAAAAAGTAAATCGATTCCTCATCACACTGTACCAATTTGAGACGAATTTATTTTGCAAACACTTGAGTAAATTCACGCTTTAGCAGAGGATCGCGCCTGGCTTTTTTAACTTGCTTTAGCATATCTTTAATGCAGTTGTGCATGACTTGTTCAATAATGTCAGCTTGATACGCTTCTTTATTTTCACTAGCGATAGTTTGTGATAGTTCTTGTGTTTGAAGTTCTTCGATAACATTTAGCCCAGCAAATGCTTGGCTCACTGAAACAAGTGCATGAAATTGTTCAAAGCTATCCAAAATGTTTTGAGCACTTGCTGGTAGTTGACTCCAAGCTTCACGAACCGCATCTTCTGAAGCTTGATGAATCGACGCCACCATGGCATGCATTTGCTCGGGGACCTTGTCAAATTCTATAACGCGACGTAGCTCTTCAGAAACGGTAGAAAGATCAATAAGTGGGGGAGCTTGGGTATCTTCAGACATCAGATTAACTTCTCTTAGATTATAATAAGTGAGTGACGGCTATCGTAGAAAATCCGCATAAAATGTCAACTATAGTGGAAGAAATGGCCTCCATAGAGTAACCTTCATTATAAGCAACTGATTTTACAGTCTAGTTAATATAGGGCATGCGCGTGAAAATCTCTGGATCTTCGATGAAAATTCTCCTAGTCGACGACGTGCAAATGGAGCGCATGCAATTGGCTATTCGCCTCAAGCAACTAGGACATACCGTAGAAATGGCGGCGTCAGGAGAGCAGGCCCTAGAACTGTATTCCGTTTTTGAACCAGACCTTATCTTACTTGATATATCCATGCCAGGAATGGATGGTTTCGAGGTTTCACAGCGAATTCGTTCACTATATGAAGAATGGATACCTATCATTTTTCTCAGTAGTCACGATGAACCTGCAATGATCGCAAATGCTATCGAGGCTGGAGGTGATGATTACTTAACCAAGCCAGTTGATAAAATAGTGTTAGGCTCAAAGCTTACTGCTATGCAAAGGATTGCATTTATGCGAAGAGAGTTGAACCAAAAAACAGCCGAACTTGCCAAGGTAAATCAAAAGCTTGAGAAGCTTGCCAGTGAAGATGGTTTAACTAAGGTGAAAAATCGTCGTTATGTTGATGAAAAATTAAAAGAAATGATTTCAATTCATGGCCGGCACGGGTTGCCACTTAGTCTGATATTATTAGACGTCGATTATTTCAAGCTCTTCAACGACAACTATGGTCATATTGAAGGTGATAAGTGTTTAATAGAAATGGCTCAGGCTTTAGCTTTACTCTTTTCCCGCAGTGGGGAAATCGTAGGCCGATATGGCGGTGAAGAATTTGTTGTTGTGTTGGGGCATGTCGATGAAGAGGATGCGAAACAACATGCAATGAGGATACAGTCGACCATAGAATCCTTAGCAATAAAGCATGAGTATAGTGGCATTTCTGATGTTGTGACGGTGTCACAAGGGATCTGTTGTTTTACTCCCACAGGTAAAGAAGATCCAGAAGAAGCGTATGCAATGGCTGACAAAGGTCTGTATGCGTCTAAAAAAGCGGGCAGAAACCGTTTCACGTTTTTTTCGCAATAGTACATCCTACTATTTATTCGCCTGAAAAAACTATCACCCCCAACTGATGTTTCTTAAGTTGCGTGGCAATTTATTTGGACACTTTTATTTGATGGTATGCCAAGGTTTTTACTAGAATAGATAATGAAAAGTGAGTATTGATGTCGGTAGTGGCTTAAGCGTGGTGTTTTTGTAAAGGTGTATGAGGTATATGTTTTACCATTAGCTAATGCTCAAGGAAATCTAAATCTTAAAGGGGTTGAGGTTTATGCAGATTAGTGTTGATGTTCATAACTATATGGAAACTTTAGTTGGACAGGTATTAGCAGATAGTGAATATACTGATCGATTTGATCATGAGCAGCTTGCCGATTTAGCTTGCTTGGCACTGGGTCAACTGCGACCTGTATATATTCGCTATGATATAGACTTTCTTTCCGCTCTATCAGAAGAAAGACTTGTGGTGCTAAAACGCTATTCTGAAGACGCGGTTAAAGCATCTCTATCTATGATAATTGAAGATAGAAGAAGTAAGCGCAAAGATGAAGTCCCAGTTGTGTTTAGTAAACCAAAATTTGACGATGACATCGAACTAGAGTGGTTTGAAAAGCCGCTTGCACCAAATGAAAACGGTACTTAGGAGTTTAGTAGTGGGATTATTTTCTCGACTGTTCGGTAGCAATCAAAAAGAACAGAGTAGTAAGGATATACAGCCAGAAGAGTATAAAGGGTTTCTCATCTACCAAGAAGCGCAAGCTGAAGGTGGACAGTTTCGCATCGCTGGCCGTATTACCAAGAATATAGAAGGGGAAGTAAGAGAGCATCGATTTATACGCTCGGATGTCCTAGCTTCAGAGTCGGACGCCAATGAGTTCATGCTTGCAAAAGCGAAAATGTTCATCGATCAAACAAAAGGCGACATATTCACATAGAGACTAGTGACCCACCTGTTTTAAGAAAAGGATTCGTTATTTGCGGATTCTTTTTTTTTCATTTCCACCCGATTTTTTCTCATAGTTTTATGTAAGCGATGAAATTGTTGTACTAAATCTACAATTTGTCACACCAAGGGTACCTAGATATGACTGCACTTTGTATTTTCCATACAAAGTGCTTGAAGTTCATGAAAGCGTTCGATAAAAACAATGAATCATTGTTGCCAGCAGTCAAGGAACCAGTATGCAAATCGGAGTACCAAAAGAGATACTTGCGGGTGAAACGCGCGTAGCCGCTTCTCCAAAGTCGGTAGAACAGTTATTGAAATTAGGGTTTAGCGTAAATATTGAATCTAAGGCTGGCGAGCTTGCCAGCTTTGGTGATGATGCTTTTACGGCTAGCGGTGCCAATATTGCAACCCAAGATGAAGTATGGCTATCTGATATCATTCTTAAAGTGAATGCACCCAGTGATAAAGAAATAGAATTCATCAAAGAAGGGGCAACACTGGTAAGCTTTATCTGGCCTGCTCAGAACACCGAGCTTATGGAAAAGCTATCTGCTAAAAAGATTAATGTCCTAGCTATGGATTCAGTGCCACGTATTTCTAGAGCTCAATCTCTGGACGCTTTATCTTCAATGGCCAATATTGCCGGTTATCGGGCTGTTGTTGAAGCGGCACATGAATTCGGACGTTTCTTTACAGGACAAATTACAGCAGCAGGAAAGGTTCCTCCTGCTAAGATCCTTGTTGCTGGTGCCGGAGTGGCTGGTTTGGCAGCCATCGGAGCTGCGGGTAGCTTAGGCGCCATCGTTCGTGCATTCGATGTAAGACCAGAAGTCAAAGAGCAAGTCCAATCAATGGGAGCAGAGTTCCTTGAAGTGAACTTTAAGGAAGAATCTGGATCTGGTGATGGATATGCCAAAGAAATGTCAGAGGCATTCAATAAAAAAGCGGAAGAGCTTTATGCTGAACAAGCAAAAGATGTCGATATCATTATTACTACAGCGCTAATTCCAGGCAAACCCGCGCCGAAACTCATTACAAAAAAAATGGTGGATAGCATGCGACCCGGCAGTGTCGTTATCGATCTCGCGGCTGCAAATGGAGGAAACTGCGCATATACCAAGCCAGATAAAGTCGTTACGACGAAAAATGGAGTAAAAGTTGTCGGGTATACAGATATGGTTGGGCGCCTTCCGACTCAATCATCTCAGCTTTACGCTACTAATCTAGTAAATCTTCTTAAGCTGCTATGTAAGGAAAAAGATGGCAACATCAATATAGACTTTGATGATGTCGTGCTAAGAGCGGTGACTGTAGTCAAAAATGGTGAAGTTACGTGGCCAGCGCCTCCGATACAGGTTTCTGCTCAGCCAACACAGCAGCAAACAAAAGAAGTGCCAAAAAACACCGAGAAAAAAGAACAGCCAGTGTCTCGAACTAAAAAACTTGCTGCACTGGGGGTAGGTTTATTTAGTTTTGCTTGGGTGGCCTCTGTTGCACCAGCATCATTTCTGAGTCATTTTACCGTTTTTGTCCTTGCTTGTGTGGTTGGTTATTACGTTGTCTGGAATGTCACACACGCTTTACATACTCCTTTGATGTCAGTGACCAATGCTATTTCAGGAATTATTGTTGTAGGTGCACTGTTACAAATAGGTCAAGGGAATGGAGCAGTTTCCTTCTTAGCCTTCATCGCCATATTGATTGCAAGCATTAATATCTTCGGCGGTTTTACTGTAACAAAACGCATGCTTGAAATGTTTCGTAAGGATTAAGGGGTAACACATATGTCTGCAGGACTAACACAAGCAGCGTACATTGTTGCTGCACTATTTTTTATTCTCAGCTTAGCAGGTCTCTCTAAACAAGAGTCTGCAAAATATGGTAACTATTACGGTATTGCTGGTATGTCGATTGCCTTGGTTGCCACTATTTTTGGCCCAGAATCCCAAGGCTTTGTCTGGATAATTATTGCCATGGCAATTGGTGGAACCATAGGTATTCACTATGCTAAGAAAGTCGAAATGACTGAAATGCCTGAATTGGTTGCAATACTGCATAGTTTCGTTGGCTTGGCAGCGATACTGGTAGGCTATAACAGCTATCTAGATGCTCCTAAAGCGGCGACGCATGCCGAGCATATCATTCACTTGGTAGAAGTTTTTCTCGGCGTATTCATTGGCGCAGTAACTTTTACTGGTTCGGTGGTTGCATTTGGCAAACTGCGCGGCTTAGTGTCTTCATCGCCGTTAAACTTACCTCACAAGCACAAAATGAACTTGGCGGCTGTCATTGTGTCTGCTTGGTTGCTAACACGTTTCGTAGAAGCAGATGGAAGTTTGCTCGCCTTGTTCGTAATGACATTGATTGCATTGGCTTTTGGTTATCATTTAGTTGCATCCATCGGTGGAGCAGATATGCCTGTCGTTGTGTCAATGCTTAACTCTTACTCCGGTTGGGCAGCAGCAGCAGCAGGTTTTATGCTTGCCAATGATTTGCTTATTGTTACTGGCGCTTTAGTCGGTTCATCAGGCGCGATTCTTTCCTACATAATGTGTAAGGCAATGAATCGGTCATTTGTTAGCGTTATTGCTGGCGGATTTGGCCAAGAAGTCTTAGTTTCTAGTGATGTTGTTCATGGTGAGCATCGTGAATCATCGGCAGATGAAGTGGCAGAGCTATTAAAGAATTCTAAATCCGTCATCATCACTCCGGGATATGGAATGGCAGTCGCGCAAGCACAATATCCTGTCCATGAAATAACAGAAAAACTTAGAGCTAAAGGGGTGAATGTACGTTTTGGTATCCACCCAGTTGCGGGGCGGTTGCCTGGTCATATGAACGTATTATTAGCCGAAGCTAAGGTGCCTTATGATATTGTCCTAGAAATGGACGAGATCAATGATGACTTCGAAGAAACTGATACTGTTTTGGTTATTGGTGCCAATGATACGGTGAATCCAGCAGCGCAGGAAGATCCTGCTAGCCCGATAGCAGGCATGCCAGTATTAGAGGTTTGGAACGCCAAAAATGTCATTGTGTTTAAACGTTCAATGAATACTGGTTATGCAGGAGTACAAAACCCGTTATTTTTTAAGGAAAATACTCAAATGTTGTTCGGAGACGCGAAAGAGAGTGTAGACGCGATATCCAAAGCTCTGTAGTATAGCCTGACGAGTCGGAGCCAGCATTAGCTGGCTTCTTTCGTTTTGCGGGTCGCATTATTGACACCAATATCACATTGGAAATTTATATTTTTGCGATAATACTTTACTCTAAATCTAACCCATTGATTTACAGATTTTTGCATTGATTAGAACGGTTTTAAAAATATTGGTGATCGCTATTGCAGTTATATGTAATACGGCCAGCGCGAATTCATTACCTGAGCGAATTGATCAGTTTGTCGACTCGTTCAATCAAGATATTTTCACTGCATCTTATGACATTCGTATTTTGCAGTCAGACTATCCCACGCGCTTAATTACACCTAATTCAATGCTCCCGCAAACGTCTGCATACCCGTTAAGGGACATACAACGCCTTTATCAAATTGCTCAAAACTGTACAGGCAAACTGCCTCTCAGCCCACTGATCACAGAGCCTCTCGTTTTTACTCGAGCTATGTGTAAAGGTACCAAGTTAAGCCAAAAGTGGTTCGCTCGCAGCGGGCTAATTCACCCTGGTGGTGGTACCTATGCGAAAAGGTACGCTGAGCTTCATCCCGAAAAACAAGAACAGTTACAACAATATATGCACATAAAAGAGCGGCCGCTTGCACCACGTGTAACATTGTTGGGTCGTTTGCAAAGAATGGACGAAGAAACCATTATGGCCCTAATTTCCGGTTCCAGCATGTTTCTAGAGCAAGGTGAGCTTTGGTTAAGGCAAAATGACAGTTATCTTGTTTTTCCTGAAAGTACTTGGAGAAAAAACGCCGATGAAGCAGGGTTAAGCGTTGCGCTAAAAGGTGACTCGAATAGTTGCTTTGTTAGACGAGGAAACCTCTGTTGGGATGTACAAGACCATTCGGAATTCCTACGTATTAGTATGGTTGTGCTTGTCATAGCCAACATCTTTCTGGTGTTAGGCTGGGCAGTGTATCGATGGAATACAAAGCGACAAGAGATGAAGAGTCGAATGTTGATTCTTCAGATACTCACACATGAACTTAGAACCCCGATCGCGAGTCTATCTCTTACAGTCGAAGGGTTTAGACGAGAGTTCGAAAAATTGCCTGAATCTGTATACGATGAGTTTCGGCGACTTTGTGAAGATTCTCGCCGTTTAAGACAGCTTGCCGAAGCGAGTAAAGATTATCTTCAGTCTGACAACAAGCCGCTCGCCACTGAATGGGTTCCATCAGTGAAAGAATGGTTAGAGTTTAAGGTTGATGAGGAATTTAACGGCAAAGTTAAACTTAAAATCAATCAAGATGTAGCCGCAAAGCTAAATGTCTATTGGCTTGGAACTTGTATTGATAATTTAATACGCAATGCCATCAAATATGGGGTTGCTCCTATTGTACTGGATATAGGTACAGAGGATAATTTAATTACTGTTAAGCTTATAGACCAAGGTGAGTTAACTCAAAAAGATTGGCGCCAATTGCGTCAACCATTTGTTAGTAAAGCCGGTCTTGGTTTAGGCTTAACCATCGTTGAATCTATGGTGAGTCGAATGGGGGGACGAATGTCCCTAGTCGGCCCACCAACAACGTTTATATTGGAGATACCTTGTGAAACAGACACTGCTTCTTGTTGAAGACGACAAAAATCTGGCCGATGGTCTGCTAGTTAGCTTAGAACAAGCAGGATATGAATGTTTTCACGCTGAAAGCATTGCAGAAGTAGAACAGTACTGGGAGAAATCAGACTTAGTGATTTTAGATCGCCAACTGCCTGATGGCGACTCCGTAGAGCACCTAGTCGGCTGGAAAGAAATAAAAGATGTTCCAGTTATTCTGCTGACGGCGTTGGTGACCGTAAAAGACAAGGTTACTGGTTTAGATGCAGGCGCAAATGACTATTTAACTAAGCCATTCGCCGAGGCAGAACTGTTTGCTCGTATTCGTGCACAACTAAGGGCTCCTGAATCAGAAGCTCAGGACGATAGTAAAGTAGAAACGCAGCATCTATTAATCGATAAAGCGACGCGTGAAGTATTTTATAAAGAGGAATCTATAACGCTAACCAGAACGGAGTTTGATCTTTTACTCTTTTTAGCAAGTAACCTCGGGCGCGTGTTTACGCGAGATGAGTTATTGGACCATGTCTGGGGATACAATCATTTTCCAACGACACGAACCGTAGACACTCATGTTTTGCAGTTACGCCAAAAGCTGCCGGGGCTAGAGATTGAGACTCTTCGTGGTGTTGGATACAAAATGAAGGCCTAATGAGACTAAAAGCACTATTATTGGGCGTGCTTGCTAGTACGCCCATCTCAGCTGCCAACACTTTATGGTTTGAGAACAACTCACCCTTGATTCAAGCCCATAAGTTTCTGCTCAATAACGATTTACCAGCAATGTTTGTTGCTTTGGTAGAAGTCTGGCAACAGGATAAAAATCAGGCCATTTCTCCCCATCTCAATGAGCTTTTTCAGCAATCGCTCCAAGTTGACTGCGGTAAAAGTCTAGACTCAAGGCCATTTCCAGAATGGCTGAAAAATGTCACGGTCAGAGCGATTGATACTCAAAGTCCGGGAAGAGACTCATACAGAGCACTTATAGAAGTTTCATCACGTAAAGAAGTCTCAGATATTTCTCTTACGCGTTGGGTTCAAAAAAGTATTTCTGCAGATCAATCTTTTATTAGCCTAAGTGAAGAGGATTCACCTACCAAGTCTTACGTCAAACGCTATAACTTAAATAGCAAAATTCCAATGGGCTTATATCGAGTTGATATTACGGCAAAAGATCAGACTTCATGGAGTTCATGGCTGGTTTTTGGTGAATCTAAGGCAAAAGTGAGTATTCGTTGGCAATCTAAAGATCAGTGGCGTGTTGAGCGAAATGCTCTGCTGAACAAACATTGTCCATTACCAAAACTTGATGCCTCTCTCTACGATTATGTTGACGGTCAATATAATAAAGTATGGGGAGAATCCTATGAGTCTGACTATCCAACCTCACTAGAGTCCAATATTGTTCCTCCAGATCGTTACGTTCTCGCAGTTTCGATGACTCATCAAAGGTGGCAAGGTCCCATAATTGTTGAACAATCCCAAATTATTAGTAAAACATATGATATATCTGTAGAGGAATAGCTAAACTTCATACACAATTAGACGATATAAACCACAGGGATGAAGAAGTTTATATCGATATGAAAAAATCAATAAAAATCTTAGTATTACCTATAGCCTTTCTCTCTGCTCATTCCTATGCGGCAACCTATGCTGTTGAAGCGCGGGGAGATTCAATGGGAGGCACTGGTGTTGTATCCTCCAACTTTTTAACCGCTCCATTTTATAATCCTGCTATTACCGCAATTTATCGTCGTAACGATGATGCCGGAATGATCATTCCTTCGATTGGCTTAAATTATAATGATGAACATGAAATGGTCGATGGTCTTGATCAAGCGGCGAAGATAATAGACGGTGCTATTAGTTCAAACAGCATTTCCTCAGCTGATGCAGCTGAGCTTCAGACAACGCTAAATGGACTTGAAAACGATATTGCCAAGTTAGAACTGGGAGGGGTTGTAGCTTTAGCTATCCCAAATAGTTGGGTAGCGGCTAACTTATTTGGTAAAGCGTATACCGAAGCTTTTGCTCAAACAGATATCTATACTGGTGCTAACACCGGCAACACAGATCTTAACACAGCGGTCAATGCGGAGCTAAGTGCAGTTAATGCAGTCGCAATTGGCGTTGCGGAGGTTGGTGTATCGCTAGCTAAATATCAAACCTTTCTTGGCCAACATATTTCATTTGGTATATCACCTAAAATACAACGCATCTATACCTATGTTTATACAGCTAACTTAAACAATTACGACATTAAAGACGTGCGGGATAATGGCACGGGTGACACCATGTTCAATATGGATGCTGGCTTTTTATGGTTTCGCGGCCCCTTAAGGTTTGGGGTGTCAGCTATGAATATTGTTTCTCGTGATATTACAACCCAAGAACTGGCTGCGCAAACCTTGCAGTCGGATATATTCCCCGGAGAAGAAAGAACAATTCCCGCTGTATCCTACTCTTATAAAATAAGACCTCAATATACCGTTGGCCTGGGTCTAGTCGGAGATTATTCAGCATTTAGTGTCGATTACGACATCAATGAAGATGAGCGCTATACCAATTTTAAAGACAACACTCAATATGTGAGAGTAGGGGGCGAAATTGATATTATGCGTCAGTTAAAACTGCGTGCAGGCTGGCGACGAAATTTAGCTTACGATAATTTAGATGATACATTCACCGCTGGGATTGGTTTGTCACCGTTAAACCTTTTTCAAATGGATATTGGCGCAAGCTATACCAATGAAAACTCTATGGGTGCGTACATTAACTTTCTTGCCAGTTACTAATATTTGTTTTAACGAAAAACTGGCCGATTCTGTTAAATAATAATATAGTTGGCTCCTAACGCTTAACGGAGCCAATTTATGTTTGATGATCTCCCCACACTTTCACATGCCGAGCAACAAGAAGCAGTAGAAAAAATCCAAGAGCTTATGGCTCAAGGAATGAGTACAGCGCAGGCAATAAAGTTAATCGCTGAGCAAATACGTAATCAGACCAACGACTCTACCACTTAATCACTTCAATAAATAATTAATCAAGAAGAGGGCACTTGTTAGCCCTTTTTGTTGTTTCGCAATTCAACTCTCCGGTTTAAAACCACCTACTAGTGTAGAACCGCTAAAAACCAAATAAAACAGTAGCTTACTACAGAATAATGTTCTGTAGTAACGATACGTCAAAAACCACCTGTAATTTAATTACAAAAACTTTGAATCAGTCTGCGAGCGCTCACTATCGCGCAGCATAATATTCTGCTGTGCGACTAGCTCGTTATGTATTTTCTGGTTACTAATTTGGGTCTGTTTTTTAGAAACTAGAAATGACTAGATAAAGAGTGACTTTGTCTAAGATGAAAAGTAATGGTGACATTGTAACTAATCATCTTATTTGATACTTAGTTACAATGTCACTCATAGATTATGTCTTGATAAATTAAATATTATATATCAGTATGATACGATTAATTTGTATATTGCATAGCGAAAGGGACATATGATTAGATTTATACAAGCCGAGGTTAAGCATGCTCAACCGATTAGTGAACTTATACAAGCTTTAGCTAAAAAATATGTCTGCCCTACCTGCGATGAGTCATTCCATGAAACATTACTTGGTTCAATGACAAGTCAAAGTATTAAAGATTACATACAATCAGGTTATCAATATCATATAGCCATAGATCCAGAAAGTAATATTATCGCCGTCATCGGTATGCGTGATTCTAATCATCTATATCATTTATTCGTTTCAGATGATTATCAGGGGCAAGGAATCGCACGTAAATTATGGGAAATGGCAAAATCTGCCAGTTTACGTCAAACAAGACATACTCATTTTACCGTTAATTCGGCGGTAAACGCGGAACATGTATACAAGAATTTTGGCTTCAAGCGCATCGCGGGGGTAAGAACTAGGGAAGGCATGGTAGATGTCCCAATGAGGCTTGATCTGTCAGAAAATGTGTGATTTCACAATTTTTCAAACGCTACAGCATAAACTCCACTTTTGTTTCCTCGACAACGATATCATCTATATATCGTTGGAGAGGATAAGCCACTGACTTTGGCGTATAGATAACACGATATTGAGCTAGCTTTTTCATAACTGGTGTAAACTCGCGTTTTGTGTCTGAATACTCAACATTAAATCCAATTAAAATATTTAGCTCATAAGATAAGGCATACTTGTTGTTGTTCAACGGAGTGAGTGTAAGCCAGGAGTCACAATCCACGTTTTGTGATTGGATGTGTTTTTGTTCATCGTCAGTTAGTCCGTCGTAAACCCCATTGTTTTCACATAACCGGAAGTGCATGGAAATAGAGTCAACCGGCTCGTCAATATTAACAATTACTTCTCTATCTGCCTTGCCTTCAGGTGTGTATACCAAGCGTACCTTCTGACCATCTGGAGTTGGCTCACCGAAAACATGCGTATACTCTAAGTTATCAAGAAAAGGTCGTTGATTTATTTGGTGGTTTACACAACCACCAACAAGAGTACAAAGCAATAATACGGAGAGTATTCTCATAGAAAACAATCAGCAACAATAGATAAACTCATCGATATTCTCTCTTATTTGGCTACAAGATACTAGCCAACAAATCGAACAAATTATGATTGATAATACATGACATATTCTAGATGTTCGATAGACGAAGTTAGGATCGCCTTTTTAGACCTTTTATCCGGAGAAATATGAGACTAGCAGGTATTGATCTTGCGTGGAACGGGGAGAAGAATACATCAGCGATAGCGGTTGGAAGCTTTATTGGTAATAAACTATTCTTAGAAGCTGTTGAACCTGCCATACTCGGTCAGAAGACAATAGTCGAATACTTATCAAGTTTGGAACATCTTGTTGGTGTTGCTATCGACGCGCCTTTAATAATAAATAATCAGACTGGCCAACGAGAATGTGAAAAAGCGTTAAGCCGCACTTATAGTGCAAGAAAAGCAGCGTGTCATCCGTCTAACCAGTCTCTTTATCCAAATCCCATGAGCGTGCACCTTTCATTGGCATTGAAAGAAATGGGGTTTGCACACTTGGGGATAACACTATGGCAAATTGAGTGTTATCCACATCCAAGTATTATTGAATGCTTTGGGCTAACAGAGAGGTTGCTATACAAAAAGGGCAATGTCGCGGATAAGAGGCAAGGGCAGGTGATATTGGCCAACTTGATATCCAAGCTGCAATGTTCATCAGTGCTTGCACTTGAAATTCCTCAGCAGTTTAAACCATTCTTGTCTGAATCAACAATTCAGTCGTTGAAGGGAAAAGCGCTAAAAAGTAATGAAGATACGCTTGATGCGATAATATGCTTATATATAGCCGCGCTTTACCAGCTTAACGCCATAGGCACTACCTATGGCGACTCCAATGACGGTTATATCTGGGTTCCTCAGATATGCTGTATATGATGGTAAAAGCCGCGACTATTCTAACTTCAATTTGTAGTCATCTAACAGCTCCTGAATTAACTGCGTTACTACCTGTAAGCTAACGTTATCATCGTTGTGGAAAGAGCCTGCTTTAGAGATAGTAACTTCTTTCTTAGCATGGTCCATTGTCATTTCTAACATAGAGTCGTTAGGTAAAGTGATATCGATACATTTTTCACCGCTACTAAAGCTTTTCTCGCCCTCATAAATATAGATGTTGTCGCCGCTTGCTGCGTACATGCCATGACGGCGCACCGATTAGCAAATCAAGCCCGTACACATTCAGCCTTTCCTTACGTTCCTGAGCATAACGTTTTATTCTGTTTGGAGAACACAATCCCCAAACAGCAAACTGGTAGAAAAAAAGCGCGAGGCGGGGTTCAAGCGAAGCGCTACGGACGATTCTCTCGCAGAATCTCGCCGAAGGTACATGAATGTTTAATTATCAATATCTAAGTTTAGCTAGGCGTTCAACACACCTAGCTCTTAAATCAATCCCAATGAGAGATGTTGTGCGCTTTTTCAAACTGCGCTTTAAAAAGCTCTTGCTCTTTGTTTTGTAACTGAGCCTGACGCTCTTCGTACTTAGTTACTTTAGCTTCCGCTTTTTTAAGAGTATCGTTAGCACTATTTATCCTAACCATCAGATTATGTTGATGCTTGCTTACTCCGTAAGTCTTGGTGTCATGATGACCATACCCGAATTTCTGGTAACGTTTGCCCAAGTTATCGGATTTATTTTCGGCTTGAATGCGGAAAGTATGCGCAGCAATGGACTTTTTAGTATTGCTGTCTTGTTTAACTTTAAGTATGTTTTGCGCTAGAGAAAAATCTCCCGTTTTTTTCCCTAGTTCAATCGCAGAGGAGGTGCTGTTACAGACCTTAGCTCTAAAATTCAATACAATGTTGTTTATAGCAATGTTGTTTGTAAACAAACTTGAAGCTACCAATAAGAGTGCTTTTTTTGTACTGATGTTAGTTGATTAATGTTGAGTATTTTTGAAGGCACCCATACGATTAGTGCGTATTACTTTGTCTTATGTTCAATTAGTTACATTCCTGTTCATTAAAACACTATGCATCCAGTAAGGAAATTTTAAAGCTATCACAAAAACCAAAAGTTGTATAAATGCTCTACTCAATCCCAATTGTTAGGCGAATGCTGAGAAAATATGATTCTTGATTCCTTCGCCCCTAATCAGGGGCTTTATTATAATAATGAGATAGGGATCACATGAGAAAAGACTTAAAAGACGAACTATTCGCTCATAACATGTATATCAATCAAGTCAAAGACATGCTGCTTTCGCACTTTGACGATAACAAACAAGCGGCTGATTTCTTTGGTGTCACCCCTCAAACCGTTAAGAACTGGCAAACGAAAGGTACATGGCCAATGTCTGTGGTTAGGTTGCTATTGATCATGCATCGTGGCTATCTGCCCATCACCAAACCTTGGCGGGGCTTTAAAATTCGCGGGGATAAATTGTTTACACCAGGAGGAAGGGAATTAACCGCGTATGACTTGATGGAGCTGGACATCAGGATGAGCCTAAAAACCAACTCAAACGTCATACAGTTCAGGCGAAAAAAAAAGAAACGCTATAGGATTAAAAGAAAGCAGGGCGCTAAGCGCCCTGCTACTAGATGTTAGTGACGTTGCTACTAGAGGAAATTGAAGAAGGCGTGACGGTAATTGTTGTTTTGCTCGCAAACAATTCACTAATCTTGATGATCTCTTTTGAGACTTGCTTTATAGACAGTTGGCCCAAAAGCACTATTGCAATCAAAAACACTAATGAGTCAATTTTATCAGCGTGAGGAAGGTACTGTTTTGTCTGTGCGTTTATATCTAACAATAACCAGATAGCTAACTGATAAGCTCCGAGTAAAGTAGAAATAGATGTGGAGAAGTTTTGTATGGTATCAACAAGTTTTGGAGAATGGTTGTAATGGCTTTCGACCACAAAAGCGCTGGCGTAAGTCGATATAAAAAGCCCAATAATGATATGGCGAATTTCACGAGCGTGTTCTTTGGCTAGTTCAACAGCAAAACTATTTAGGCCATCAAACCATAACGCACCTAAAATCCCGAATATGAAAATAATAAAGACAATAAACTTGGGCCGTCCATTGTTAAAGAGTACTTGAATTGAATTCATTGACTTCCTTCTTCTCCGTTTCAACTATTGACTCTCCAGCCATAGCTCCAATAGTTGCCCCAATTGCAACGCCAAGCCCACCCGCTAAAATGCCCAACGCACCACCCAAAACGGCAGGAAAGACACTGTTTGATGAGGTTTCAGCCTGCACATTTCGAATACTGTAGCTATTGCCTTCGTAATCAAACTGCGGGCTACCAATCTGAGTTTTAAGCTCAGCTCGCGTTTTTGCTTCGTACTCTAGGTACCGCTTTTCACCGCTATTATCGACAAAGAAAAGTTTCATAAAGCTTCCTGATTTAGTCACATAATAAGTATACAGGTTTATTCTGATAACTTGAAATAAGAAGGGCGCTTAGCGCCCTTGGTTAAAGCTGATTGATTAAGTTGTCTAGATTAGGTAAAGGATTCTGTCTGGGGGCGGGCACATTTACCAGTTTATCTCTCCCTTTCGTCCTAGCATACGCATACCAAGACACCAGTAATAGTGTAGGGACCACGACCAAGGGCCAACGCTGATTTGTCCTCATCACCACTTACCATTATTCAAACTCTTTACGGATAGTTTCCCAAAGACCTATCGCAATGGGGAACATTACGCCAACAATGCCACCGTATTGAACACCTTCAGGCGTCACGTTGGCGGTTAATAACTCAGGATGGCCAAGCGCCAATGCTGCGCCAGACCCAAGCAAAGCTAACCCTTTTTTCGTAGAAGGCTCATCAAGATTAACGCCCACTTTTTCTAACCATTTTTTCATAGTAGCTTCCTCGCTTTTAAAAATTTAATGGTGTAGGCCGCTGCAACGCCGCCTACGATGGTGATCCCAAGTTTTTTCCAGTCTTCTTTGGTCATGCCAGTGCAACTCCTTTTTGCGCCATTTTCAGCGAGTAATAATCGCCCACTTCCATGCGTGACATGGTATGAAGCAGTTTCGCTAACTGGTCGTTGTCATTGACATTGACACGCTGATTGGGCGCGATTCCTGTTTCTTTGCTGACAAATCGAACGTAGTTATCCGTGTCATTTTCATGAGCCGGAGCAAAGCGTTGAATCATTTCCTTTAAGGTACTGAAGCCTTGCCGCTCATAAGAACGAAGCACTCGCGCACCGGCACGAAATCCATACGCGGGATTCGTGAACTCTTCGAATGATTTGTCGGTATCGAATAATGATTCGCCTTGCCATTGTGTGGTGTCCCCTTTGCTTTCACGGATGTTTAACGGGTTATTGTTACGCACCCCGCGAGGCAATGTTTGTTTGTATGCCATATAGATAAGCCCTCCAACGGCTCCTAATATGAGAGAAAGATAGAGCGGGCGCATTACTGCACCTGCTCTGATTGAGGGTCAGCGTCTGCGATTCGGCTTTCTTGCTCTGCAATATCAATTCCGAACTCAGCCCAAAAACGGTGACCACGTGGCACTGTCCATTGCTCACAGCTAACAGGGTGAGCGCAGATAACTGCCGTATTTTCAGGATTTGCGTATTTCATCTGTCAATTCCTTATGGTCGAGCGTCAGCGGTATAGTCAAAACTGGCCACAGCATTGTTACTGACACTGCTACCTGAGAAATCAACATAGAACCCGTCAGCCTTAATTGATGAAACCTTATGTCCTGTGTAACCGGATGGGTAAGAAATTACCCTTAAACCAATAGCGGGGGTTTTATGCATCTGAGTAAACTCAACGTTTTGGTAAATGTGATACAATCCGTTTGTCGCATGGCTATTCACTACTCGAGTTAGGTTTCGCCGATAAAATCGCAAACACGGTGTGAGTTCATCGGCGTGTTGGTCGTAGATTGGCAATTCTACGCTTTCAGCCATAACCAATTTGGTAAATTTGGAGTTATCGCCGCTTACCTCAAACTGGATGTATTCCGCGCTGTCGCTCTGCGCTGAATCCGTACCACCATTGATTTTAATTTGCGGTGTACCGCTAACCGTGGTCAGGTTCCCGCGCAAAGTTTGATTGGGCTCAACGTTGTTTGGTACAAGTTGAACTATCGAACCACTCACCAAACGGAAACCGTCCGCGTCTCGATACACTTCTGCACCATTCACGCCCGCTTTCCAGCCATCACAGAAATACACACCCGCAGCCAATACACCGTCTGACTCATTGGCTTGGTTAATTTTGCCGCGAGGGTTAATCAAGAGATTCTCGCAACTCGCATTAGCAAGGGCTTGCGCTTTATTAACCTCTGTTTTTAGTAGGCTGATATCGCTGCCTTGCTGAGTAATCAACGCTTTCTGTTGCTCAATTACCGCTGTTTGCTGATGAATTTTGCTCAGTAGCGCGGCATCCTCTTGAGTGAGGCTTAACACATCGCTAATTAGCTGAGCATCTTTATCAGACAGCGCCAGCAAGCGGTCGGCCAATTGGTCAACGTCTGAAATGGTTGTTTTGGTGTTAAAAAATGGGTTATAGACGTGCATTACTTCACCCCCACAATGGATAGACGAGCGGTTGACGCACTGGTATTGACTGCATAAAGCTCGCCTGTGTAGTCCAACGATAGGGAGCCTGTCGCGTGCTTGCTCCCCATCACCATCAACCCGCGATTAGAGGCAATATGAAAATCACCGACTCGCAAGGTAGTTACCTCGTCACTAATGACTTGAATGGACACTTGGCGAAACCCGCTATTGCAGATTTTCACCTTGGCATTAGGCGCAATTTCAACATCCGGCTTCGTGGTCATGGTGTCAGGGGAGAGCGGTTCGACTTTCAGCCCATCACCCACATGCACCGTTGCCGAAAACTCGATAGGCTCAATAATGCGCTGGACCACTAGGCCACTGGTTGAGGCGGGTCTTACTTCAAGATCTGATATTTGATAATCAAAGGCCACGGTCTGCGGCGCTTTGTGCTCTAAAAACATCTTATCGAACTCAGATACATTGATTCGGTCGCCCGATTCAAGCCGTTGTGGTCTTAGGCTGTCAGCACTGATAAATACAGGGGCGCTGGTCGAGCGCACAATCAAATATTTACCTTTGCCACCGACCGAAATTGGCGTTTGTGTCCCTGGTTGTAACTCCATTATTTCTTACTCCATGCTAGCGCCACCATTCCAACAGCAAGCGCGCCGGACACGCCCAAGGCAATTTTCGTCATTTGCGGGGCTGTGCCTGTTTGCTCATGAGTTTTTGCTTTTTCTGCCACTTTTAGCGCCGTGCGCGTGTTTTCACTGCTTTGTGCAGCCAGCACTTTCATTGCGTCAATGGCTTCTGAATTGGTTTTGGATACCGCATTCAACGATTTCTCACCAAAATCAAACGACTTATCAATGACCCGCTCATTGCTTTTTATGGCTTCTGAGCTGAGATTGCTCGCTTGCTTCATAGCTTCTGTATTGCTTGCCATTGCAGCCTTAGCCATGTTCTCCGCAGTTTTCATTGCGCCGTGGTCAGTTGCGGTCACATTAATAGATGAACCATTAATACCGCTCAGAACGACACCTAAGTTATCGCCACTTATTGCACTTGTGCCGTTGACGTTGGTGTTTTGAGTCGAACTTCGGCTGCTACTGCTTCCTCCTTTACCCATAGACACCTCCTAAATCGAGCATGTAGCGAGACTCGGCTTGGCTCAGTTGCTTGTCGAGTTCAAAGCCAAAACCAAGCAAAATTCGCCCCATGCCAGCGCGATAAGTGTTGTAACTGATCGCGGTATAGCCCATTGCTAAACAACGCTCGATAATCACGGGGGCGGTTTGTCGCAAACCATGCCCCGCCATTGCGTTGATGTGATACGTCCCATCAATCACACGCCCAACAAAGCGAAGTAATACATCATCGGCTTTAGCTTGGTATAGGGCCGCGCTTCCCGTCTGGACACGCTCGACCATTTCCAACCATTCCGCTTTGGCACACTCTGAACCATTAAAGGCGGGTTTTAGTTGCTCCAAGTGATAGCGCACATCAGCGCGCTTTGGGCCGATATAAGTTAGGTTTACTTGCTTTGCCATACCAGTAGCCCCCCAACGATTGTGAGTGCAACCCAAGGCAACCAAGACGACACGCCACCGCCGCCAAAGTTAATTGAGCCATTGCGAATACCGCCAAATGAATTACGGGCGGTTACACTGGATGGGCCAGCGTGACCTCCGCTTGCATTGACGGGCATTGAACCGCTATTGGTTAGCCCATTTGGTATCATTTGCTCCCCTTAATCACCTGATAGGCGATATAGCCGCCGCCCCCAAGTGCGGCTAACTTAATGATTTTTGATGCGGTCGAGCCTGCAAAGAACCCGCCTCCAAATCCCACACCCCCTGCCGCTAGCGCAACCCATATCAAAGGCATGCTTACCCCCTAGTTTTTAGCCAACACGACAAGCAAACCAACACCCAATAACGCTGCTACTCCAATTCCCGCATAGAGTAGGGTGTTATCGTTCGTTTGAGCTGTGGGCGTGACCTTGTTGCCGTGGTCGTCCGCTTGCTTAACGGTTTGTTCCGTGGTGCCCGAATTCACGGTTTGCTGCTCTGAGGTCGTGGCTGTTTTGACAAGGCGATCAAACCCTTCACCGACACTATCAAGCGCGCCAGAACCAAAGTCGCTCAGGTCATCCCATAAAGACATAGCTCCCCCTTACTGCTGAATGAGGTCAGGACGCACCACTTTGACGGATTCAACCAAGATTGGGATGGTGCCAACCGCTGAATCTGTTTTTACAGTGAGCTTTAACTCATTGCTGTGGTATGTGGGGAATAGCTCATCGAGATAGTAGCCACGCATAATGGGGTCAAAGTGAAACACACCCGTTTGCCAGAAACGGCGATTACGTTTAGCGCGCATGGTTTCCACCGCTCGCGTGGAGTCGTACAGCTTCACATAGTCTTTGTGAATTTCTAGGCCATTCACTTCACCGCTTAAAAAGTGCAGTCGGCGAACGTGCACGAGTGCACCACTTTTGAGGTCAAGAAATTCATTCTCTGTTGAGCCCGCTTGCATGGTCTGCTTTTGAATCATAGGCACCACAATGCGCGCTGGCTGAGCAGGGGAGACCGTCGCATGACCTTTCAATTGCACATCCGGTGCATCATCAGTGGGCTTATCTGCAATTTCCACCTCTAGCGTGATGTTGTCGCCTGTTTCCGTCACAAGGGCGGTATAGCGCATCCCGTTTTTGGTTTTGGCCGTAATGTCAGCCAGTGGAATATGATAAAACCCATCAATAGACGGCATGCCTTTGTAAGCCTCAAGAGTCTTCATAATCTCACCGTCTAGGATGATGATTTCATCAGCATTCAATGTGATAGAAACGCGCTTGATTTGCTCAGGTGTGAGGTTTGTTTCCAGAAAGATTTCTTCATACACTGGCCCCGTGGAAAGGGTCATGGTCGCTTTCTCGCCCCACTTAATGCCCGTAAAGGAGTTAAGTTTCATTACTGAATTCATATCAAAACCCCTTAACCAATTGTGTCTTCAACCGCATCAATGTTGTTTGATGCCCAGACGACGCCTGCCGCGACCATTGCCGCGATACCTGCGATGATGCCGATATTTTTCGCATCTAATTTCATGCTTTGCTCCAAATAAAAAACCGCCCAACATTGGACGGCTTCTACTTAAGCAAGGTATTCACAATCGATACCTAATAGTTATTGTGAATGGGTTGGCAATAAGTTTGATTTGGTTCACACATTACCAGCGAATTACCCCTTTTTCGTAGTGCTTACCGTCTTGCAGCAAGTACTCAAGCGGATTAAGTTTGTCTATCTCATCCGCGGGTATTCCGGTCATTTTTTCCAAATATTGAGCACTGGCTTTGGTCTTTTGCATCATCACACACGCACGCTGACAGTTATCGATGATGGTTTTCGATACCTCTTGCCCGCGCTGAAATAGATTGATGGTGTGCAAGTTAAACTTACGTCCTAAGCGCAACAGTTTGCCGTGATAGCCTGTCGCTTTTCCTGCATTTTCACTGTGCTCGGCGACTTCTTCACAGATGATTTTGAGCGCTTTTGCGTGCTTGCCGTTGCCCATCGCCCATACGACCTGACAAAATTTATCAAAGTCTTCCGGTGTGGTTTCAAAATTAGGCTGATAGGCAATCTTAAAGCCTTGCTTAGTCTTACGACCTGCAATTAATGCGGCGGCAAACTCTCTAATATCGCTGTAGCCACGGACCACGCGCCCCGCAAGCTTTCCAGTATAGTCACCCATTGGGTCAAAAATGGCGACTTGATCAGTCGCCTTGATAAAGAGTTTCTTAGCCGCGGACGTTTTGCCGCTGCCACTCATCCCAACCGCAAACACATGACCATTTTTAAGGGCATTATTCGGGTTGATGGGCTGCATTGATTGCCTCTCCTTTGATGGGCACAATGGCATTAGCATGACATTGCAGCATTACGCCCTTAGAAATAAGCGCTGCTGCCTCTTGTTCAGTTAATGGTTCGTCTCCACCTATCAATAAATCAAAATCTACTCTTTCACTATCATGAATCAACAACAGCATTTCAACACCTAGACAATTACAATGGTAAAATGAGGCGTTATTCTTGAGTAATAGCATGGCTTTGCTCCTCTTCATTTTCCATTTGTTCAACTTCTTTGGCTTTATCAAAGGCTTTAAGGGCTTTGATTTGCTGATATGAGCTAAAGCCAAGTGCACCTGTTGCGCCAATGAAAGCAATTTCCTCTTTATATTCGGCCAGCCAAGGGGGAAGCTCACCATTGTATTTCACAAACAAAGGGGCGGCCGCTTGCGCGACACCTTCCGCGCCGTCAGGGTCAAACTCAAACGCCTTATGCCCAAACATTTTAAGCCCTTGCTCAACCACACCCAGCACAACACTTGCGGTTTGTTTGCCTGCTTCAAGTGCTGCCGCTTGTTTGGGATCTTTGCGCTTAATAACGCTTTCGGGATCGAAGTCGTCGCCGTTAAGCTCGGCCAGTAGTGCTTTTTCGTCTAGCTCGCTGTGCTGCTCTAACTGCTCGATTTCTTCTACGTCCATTTGATTGTTTTCTAATACTTGCTCATTCATTACACCACCACCTTTAATACTTTAAACATGCCGCCTAATACAAAACCCGTTACCGCTCCAATGCCCACACACGCCGCCGTTCCGATTGGCTTTGATTGACTATCCGGTTGTGACTCATTCACAACAGGCGTTGGCTCTGATTGTGGTTCCGGTTTTGACTCTGGTTTGGGTTGGTTGAGCGCTTCGATTTCCGCTTGAATCTCTTCAAGAGTTTTAAAGCCTCTCATTTCTAGCTGTGCTGGCTTGCCTGTTCGATTATCTGGACCACATTCACAGCGGCCATAGACATAGTCTTTACGCTTGCCAGAGCCTTGAATAATGGCTTTTGGGGACATGCAAGTATGGCAAGTGATATAACCTAAGATTTCCTTTTCCATTATCCGCGCTCCTTTTCCAGTGCATTGAGACGACGATTAAAGGCCTTAAATAGCCAAACCGTTTTGGTTAACCAAGGCTTAACAAAGCCAAACCCCAAAGGGGGCTTATAGGCTTGTGATTCGGTGTCCATTTCGTTGAGCAAGCGTGCGGTTTCGCTTTGGAGTGTTTTCTGTTCCATGCAATCACCACTCAATCATGACTGATAACAGGCCGACAAAGGCCCAAGCGTAAACGATGAGATCAATCTTCTGTTTTTCCGTTTTGGGCGGCTGTTGACTGTTATTAGCCCAACAGCCCAAGAAAAACATTATGGCGAGGAGTAGGAGATAGACCCCTTTAGACACGTAGGGAGACAATACATCAGTGAACTCTATTGGTATTGATAGATAGAGACCGATGCTCAGTAGTGAAAGCGATAGGAGAAAGACAACTAATTTTTTATGTTGATAGTGCATATAGCTCGTTACCTTAACTGACGTTAATAGAAACAAGCCGAAGAAATTTACGAATCCGATAGCAATTATACTCATTTCATAGAAATAAGGCACTGGTTTTATATAAACCTTGAATGGTATCACCTATTCACAACTTGAAATTCGTTACAATATTCAAGTTGTCAAATTCGCTAAGGGAACCGAAATGAGCACATTATGCAAAGTGGTCTTGAGCAAGGACGTTAAAACCCTGCTTTCAGAATTCCAGAATCAGGTAGGGCTATTTAATGAAGGCTATCATTATCAAGATAATCCCGATGTCTCTAGCCGTATCGCTAAGTCATACATGGATAAGCACCCTGACTTTTGTTGTATAGAGGGATGGGGCACACCGCTTACCATATATAACGAATGCAATAACATGAAATCTGTAACAGATATCAAAGAGGTTGAACACTCTACAACCCCAATGAAGAAAAAAGAGCATCAATTAGCACTGTTTGATGATTTGGCGCTAGGCCACGGTGGTAAAAGGGCTGGGGCCGGACGAAAGAAGGCTAAAAAGCCAAGTAAGGTCGTCAGAGTCCCTGGAACAATCGCCGAAGATGTCGCTCAAATTGTAGAAATGTACAAGCGCCTAGATGCGAACTCTAAAGATCAATTTCATACCCACTTAGAGACGCTGAAGAACTCAACACGAAGCTTGAAAGGTGTAACAGGAATCAGAAAAGCTAATCAGTGTTCATAATAGCCGATAACACCGCCATTTAAAGCTGATTTCTGAACTCATCACCAAGCTTAATATAGTGGCTCATCAAATCCAATTGCTCAGATCGAGAGTGTGCGTCTGGGCTTAAAACGTCAATTATTAAAATTGAATCGGTATATAGACCAGTTGCGTATATCACCCAATCGTCGGAAGTACGATAGTATTGGTAGTTAATGTCATTAAAAGTGCCAATATGTATATGCATTAAGCCAGCAAATTGAGCATCTTTAGGCCGTTTTAATGGGGCGTCACGCCCGATGGTTGAAGGGAGCACTTTCTTCTGGAAGTACTGCTTTAGGTCTTTAACTAGCTGAGAGTTTGAGGGGGTAGTCCAGTCCGTGAAATTGGACAAAAACACTTTCCTTGTCATGCTTCTGTCCAGCCTCCAACATACTTTTTTACTGTGTTAGGGTTATCGCGCTTGAGGCTATCGAAAGAAGTAACGCGGCTAGAAGCGGAAGCCTGCTCTCTAAACTGACGTTCCAAACTTTGTAAAATTCTGCATCGTTCAACAACACGAGCGATTAAACGGCGGTAGTCATCTGGTAGCCCTAAGCCATGCTCAAACACCAAAGGCTGTAAATTATTAACCACTTTTTCGAATTCATGGAAATCTGCAAACATATCGTCAGATACGATTGACTCTTCATGGTCCATGATCAAGTCTATTTTTTCGTTGAGAATAACTTCCGTTGATTGTAGGACCATAAATAGGCCGTTTACCATCATGCTAAAGCCTTCTTCGACCCCACTATGAGATCTAGATTCTTGGCGACCCTGTACTAAAAAATTGACTGCACTAAACAAGCCACTAAAAGGGCTAGAAATATCTGTAGCGTGCATAATAACTCTCCTTAAAAGAGCTTATAACTTATTTACATCATACCACAAAAGTTATTAAGTATTACACTATAGGCTTTTTTAATGCCTAAAATCTCGCCCTTCACCTTGCCAGACCATCGCGAAGCGATAAGCGAAGGTCATACTAACCGCGTGTATGGTGTCAATCGACTGTGTTGGAGTGGTGCAGCTCTAAGGCTCCAGTCAGCTTGCTGACAAGAAGAGCCGCTTCCTTTTCAACATCCTTCAGGATGTATTCCCTAATATTCACTAACATCACTACTATTCGTTCTAGTCGAAGACTATGAAAAGTAGTCATTGGGACTGAGAAAAGGGAGTAAGAACGTAGACTATATCTAGGAGTAGTAAATACGCCATAAGCTGTGACAAAAGTCACATCATGATTCACAGGTAAGGTCATGATTTTGCTAAAAGTATTTTAAATACATTTGGAATGTATTATATTTGAGCTGTACTAATATTTTTAAGTTAAAATGATTGCGTCTATACAACGACAAAAGCCCCAGTTAAGGGGCTTTTTGCATTTTAGGCTTTCTAAATGGGGATAGGGGGTGTTGTAGGCGCTTGAGTTGGAGCGGCCTTGTTTGCTTGTGCACGCTCTTTACGACGGCGAGCAAGCAAAGTGATAGGCGTAAGGATGTATTTAACGGGACGCTTCCACTCTGTGGCACGTTTCTTTAGGTATTTACGGGCTTTGGCCTTGGCCTCTAAGCGGTTCTTGAGTATGCCTAAGTCAGCAAAGTACTTATCAGTCACTTTCTTGATAGATGCAAGCCCGCGCCATTTCTCTAGGTTGTCCTTGCCTGTGTAACGCTCACGAGGCTGAACCGATGTGATCCAACCTCTTTTCATCGCGTAGTCTTTACACTGCTTAACGCGCCAATTGGGCATGTTGAGTTCTTTTTCCACATAGCCCCAAGTGCGTAGCAAGAAACCGTCTTTTGTATCTACGCCGATCTTTCCAGTCGTCATGCACATTTCATTGACCAAGACATACATGAATCGAGCAACATCATTAATCATGCTTTCTTGGCTTGTACGCCCGTTCTCGGTCAGAAACGCGGTAGACGATGAGGGGTTATTAAGGATGCGAGTCATCAATGAATAATGCAAACGACAAAGAGGGCGCTCTTGGCGCTTTTTCTTTTGCTGTTCATTATGCACAAATGGATCGTAACTCATGGACTAAGCAGCCTTTGTTTCTGCTTCTAGAAGGTCAAGGCCAATATTAGCCTCAAGGAAAAACTGATTGATCTCTTCGATAGACTGCCAAGTGTAGACTATCCAGTTTGAGGGGTCGCTATACGACGGTCTATCGAGTTTTGGGCCGTCATTATAAAACCAAAACAAATCTGCTGAGTCACCATGTACGTCAAGTGAAATCGTGTGTGGTGTCGATGCGTTTAATTGAATAACACGAAGCAGAATTTTCTGACAATGTTCAGAGAATACATTTAATTTATCTTGGTTTGGTTGAGTAGGGCTTTCGCTTATGAGTGTCTCAAATGTGAGAGGTTGACGGGTAACTGACATAATCCTGATCCTATTTTGATTTATCTGGTCAATACTTAGGAGAAACGATGCCTTTTAATCAGATAGCCCCCGTAGCGCTTCGACTCACTTTGGGGGCTTTAAAAGGATCGTAAAGTCTCCCGACTTGACTTGTTCAAATATCACCGGTCTTCACAAAATCCACTTCAACTTGAACAAAACAGATTAAAGATCATTTAGATATTGTTGTACAGGGCTCACGTACACCTTGTTTTGTCATACACTTCACATTGGAGGTAAAAAACATGCTGACTACCTTAGATTTATTAAATCAACTATGTGAAGAAAAACAGATACATAGCACACGAGAAGTAGCTAAATACTTAGGTATAGGCCATACAACCGTGCAAAATTGGCGTAATGGAAAGACAATGAGTGACGATCTAGCCTGTGAAGTTGCAGTTATTTTAGGACTAGACCCAGATTTAACATTACTTGCTATATTGGCTGAGCGTTCTAAAAATGAACGTGTTGTTGAAGCAATTGAACGTGTGACAAGTATAAAAAAATCCGCTTGATTTTAGAGTAAAAAGTAAAGGTAACTATTTGAATTTGATGTAAAAGTTGCCTTTCTTTTTTACCCTTACCAGTGCGCATTACGTGCATTATGTTAAATAAAGTATCCAATACTAAAGAGTGCATCTGCACTCCTCGTCTCTCTGCTTACAACATGTCTATTGCATTCAACATAATCTATTTACCATAAAATAGCTAATATCTAACTTAAGCATCACAGATGAATAAGTTAGATATTAGCCTTGAAAATTTGTTTATTTGAAAGCCTTAACCGCCAGCAAGTTTCACTGTATGACCTTTCTTTTCAAGATGCGCTTTGATTTTATCTCTGGCATCACCTTGTATTTCGATGGTGCCATCTTTTACTGAACCACCACATCCACATACTTTCTTTAATTCGGCTGCTAAAAGTTTGAGTGGAGCATCTTCTAAATCTAGGCCTGTGATTATGCTTACGCCTTTACCCTTGCGACCTTTGGTTTGGCGCTGTATACGAACAATGCCATCACCTTTAGGGCGCTGAACCTTTTCCGGTTCTGACTGTATTCTGCCGACCTCTGTCGAATATACGAGACTCATAAATAACTATTTCTTCTGTTGTTGTTCTGCTTTCTGCTTGGCGATCAAGTATGCCTCGATATGCTTTTGCATGGCAAGCTTTCCGCCTTTAATTAATTTGCCATTAAAGAAACAGTACCACTCATTTGGATTACCATTGTCGTTCTTGAGTGTGTAACCATGGAAATCCTCTTGAACTGGACTTCCCTCAGTTTCTTTTTTGTTACCGAGAGATCCAAATTCTTTTGGATCAATGATATTTGCAGTGTCACAAAACCAATCAATGCTCTTTTTAACCGCAGGCATACTTCCAGATAAAGTATGATTCTTAATCTGAACTTGCCATACATCGGTAGAATTTCCAGCAGTTTTGAGGGTAAATCCTCGATATGTTGCAGCAGCCATAGTATTTTATCTTAGTAATCAGTTAATTTAATAATAATTGTATATCACTCTTATTCAAGTTTATCGGCAAAAGGTAAATTTACTGAAGTCCATCCCACAAAAATAAATCTAGTTAAATCATCACACTGCGATGATAATTTCAACGAAGATACACCGTAACTCTTTCAACACTATAGTGATTTACCAAATCTCATCATGTGAAAAGTATGACGTTTGCTATCCATATTGATTTCACTAAATAAGTGATGTTTCGACACAATCTTTAAGAAAGTCGATCACTGTAATGCCGGTGTGCTCTAACATTTTTGGAAACATTGAGATTGGAGTCATCCCCGGAAAGGTATTGACTTCATTAAGATAGACTTGTCCATCAGGTGTTAAAAAGAAGTCGATTCTGGATAGGTGACGAAGCTTCATTTGCTCAAACACTTTTCTCGACGATTTTTCAATAATGCTCAGTTGTTCCTCGCTCAAATCAGACGCTTCGACATCAGTAATAGATTGACTTGTTGAGCTATATTTCTCGTCATACGAATAGAAAGCATCTTGTGGCGCTTTTATTTCACCAGGAGGCGTAATGTGTAGTTTCCCTTTAAATTCAAATGCAGCGACCTCTAACTCTCGTGGTCTAACCGCTTTTTCAACTAAAACTTGGTCTGAATAGCCAAAGGCGCCATCAATCGCCGCTTTAAGTTGCCCTCTATCTGTGACCTTGTAACAACCTACAGAAGAACCTTGGCGAGCAGCTTTAACGAATACCTCACCCCACTTATCAAATGCTGCTAGGGTGTCTTCATAAGATTGAGGGCTGTTCTCAGACAAAAAAATGTATGGCGTATTGGGTATAGAGAGTGTGTCGTACCATAATTTTGAAGTGATTTTATTAAAGCAATTTGTGCTCGCTTCAGGACCACAGCCAAGATAAGGCAAACCAGCGAGTTCCAGCATTGATTGGATATCCCCTGTTTCACCTGGGTAGCCGTGAATACATGGCACGACAAAATCGACCTTAATAGCGCGATGTTCAAAATTCAGTGTGCCCTTATTGGTGTCTAGATACACTTTCTCATCGCTGCAAAACCAAGCTTCTTTCTTAATTTCAACTCTAATGACATCAAAGCTCTCAATGGACTCCAACTTGGCCTGAACATAGTCTGCAGAAACTAGTGATACTTCATGCTCCGCAGAGCCACCGCCACAAAGGAGTAAAATTGTTGTATTCGCCATGAGAAATTTTTCCGTGATATAACAGAGGTATTAAAAACCGATAGTAATCAAAAATCAGAAAAGATTCATTGATTTGCTTAAAGCATGTCATTGCTGACAATTCAAACGGTCAATTTTTATGCGTAAAAAAGGGGGCTAGTGCCCCCTTTGAGAATAATTAGTTAAGCTTGTTAAGTGTTGGATATTGGGATTTCTTAATCACATCAATACTTTTTACAAATGGTTTCATATCTTGCAGCTCATTAGGCAGCTTGGCGATGGCTTTTTTCGCATCCATTCGCGTCGCATAATCACCATAAAGGATGGTATACCACTTAGTACCATTCACTACTTTGTAGTTTTCCCAGATAGGCTCACCATTTTTTGGTAGCTTGCGTGCAAATTTATCCACTTTTGTTTGGGTACCCACGGCAACTACTTGAATGGTGAAGCCATATCGTGAGCTCATGGCTTTTTGCTTCTCTGTCGGTGCCACTATCGCAACTGCAGGCTTAGCCTTACTGTTCATAGGCTTAACTGTCATCGTCGCCTCTTCCATCATGCCGTTGCCCATGTCTTGTTCGGCCATCAGTGGTTCTTGCATTGCTGCCGTTTTATAATCTTCATGGTAACTTTCAGAAGATACATCAGTGACGTAGTCACTCGACACACAAGCTGACAGTATTAAGGGTAAGCTAACTATTGCGATTCTTTTCATGGGGATTCTTCACATGCCTTTTGTAGAAGTTACTGTAAATCATGCCGTTAGAAAGTCAGAGAATCAAGCTCACTTTCGAAATATTCCCCGCTACATTGTGATGTGATACACAAAGTCAGATGCGTGTCAGGTGATCAGCGTATAACAACACTTATTTCATTCTGGTTTCGTCGGATAGGTCCGTTAGACTGGTAGTAAAAATATTTTGTGAAGGTCTGCCATGAATAATCTTAGTGCCCTACTTAAACCTAAATCCATTGCCGTTGTAGGAGCTTCGATTAAACCGAGCAGCGCAGGTAATATAGTTATGACTAACCTTCTCCAAGCGGGTTTTGAAGGCGTCGTCATGCCTGTTACCCCGACACATCGCTCGGTATGTGGTGTATTAGCGTATCCTGACGTTTCTTCACTGCCAATCACGCCTGATGTCGCTATTTTATGTACTAATGCTTCTAGAAATGAAGCTCTCTTGCAGCAGCTTGTAGCTCGTCAAGTCAAACATGTTATCGTTCTGTCCGCCACTAGATTAACGAAAGAAAACAACATACTACTCAGTGATATCACGAAAGGAAGCGCAACACGACTGCTTGGCCCAAATAGTCTCGGTATTATCATGCCATGGGAGAAGATCAACGCTTCCTGTTCTCCCATCAATGCTAAACAAGGAAAAATTGCATTTGTTTCCCAATCAGCCGCCATGTGCACCACAATCTTGGATTGGGCCAACGATAAAAACATCGGCTTTTCAGCCATCATTTCTTTAGGCAATGCTTTGGATATGGATTTTGCAGACTTGCTCGATTATTTGAGCATGGACTCGAAAACCGAGGCGATACTTCTCTATGTGGACACGATAAAAAATGCCAGACGTTTTATGTCAGCAGCTCGAGCGGCTTCGCGAAATCGGCGCATCTTAGTGCTCAAAGGAGGTAAAACACAGGCTGGTCGCACCGCTGCGTATGCTCATACTGGCGGACTTGATAGCCTCGATATCATCTATGACTCGGCTATCCAGCGCTCAGGAATGCTGAGGGTTAATAATTCTCACGAATTGTTTGCTGCCGTTGAAACCTTGACGCATTCCATTCCGTTACGAGGCGAAAGACTCGCCATTATCTCTAATGGCGGTGGCCCTGCTATCATTGCGGTAGATACATTATTAATGAAGGGGGGTCAGTTAGCCTCCCCGCCACCAAGCCTTATCGATAAGCTTAGTGAAGTATTACCAGACAATTGGAGTCACAATAACCCCATAGATTTAATCGGTGATGCAGGACAAGATCGCTATATCAAATCCATCAATGCTGTCATGGATAGCGATTGCGCAGATGCAATCCTCATCATGCACAGTCCATCGGCGAGCACACACAATCAACAAACTGCCCAAGCGATTGTTGAAGCGATAAACAAGCACCCTCGCCGGCAACATTTCAATATACTGACTAATTGGTCGGGAGAGAATACAGTCAAATCCGCTCGCCAGATTTTCACCAATGCGGGCATCCCCACCTATCGAACCCCGGAAAGTGCTGTCATTGGTTTCATGCATTTAGTCGAGTACCGGCGAAATCAAAAACAGCTGATGGAAACCCCAACCAATGCTGAGCCCATGCATGTCAGTGAACTTACTGATGCCAAGCAGTGGATTGAGAATAAGTTACAGGATAATGTAAGCCTAGAGTTAGACACTCATCAGATTGGCACTTTTTTAAAGTTTTTCAACTTTAATGTGCTGCCAACTTGGCTCGCTTCTGATGCCAGTGAAGCTGTCCATATTTCAGAGCAGATTGGCTACCCTGTGGCGGTTAAACTGCGATCACCAGATATTGCACACAAGTCAGATATCCAAGGTGTCATGCTCAATTTGCGCAACCATCACGAGGTGGCAAGCGCTGCTGAAGCAATTTTAGATCGCGCAGAAGTCCATTACCCATCGGCAAACATACATGGGCTGTTGATCCAAGCAATGGCAAAACTCGCCGGCGGGGAAGAAATCCGTATTAAGGTAAAAACCGATCATACATTTGGCCCTGTTATTCTGCTTGGTCAAGGAGGGGCTGAATGGGATGAATCTATTGATGCGACCTGTGCCTTACCGCCACTAAACATGGCGCTGGCGAGGTACTTGGTTACTCGCGCCATCAAGGAAGGAAAGATCCGCCCTCAGCGATTACCCGTGCCTATGGATATTACTAAGCTTTCTGAATTATTGGTGCGAATATCCCAGATGATCGTTGATTGCCCGCAAGTTTATGAATTAGATATTCACCCGCTACTTGCTGCGGGAGATAAATTTACAGTGATTGATGCAGATATGACTCTTAAACAAAGTCAGGGAGAAGGCCAAAAACGCTTAGCAATTAGGCCATACCCAGTTGAGTACGAAGAAAGAGTCCAGCTTAAAGATGGTTCAGACATTATCATGCGCCCCATTCTTCCAGAAGATGAACCTAACCATGCACAGTTTGTGAGCAAGGTGTCTAAAGAAGACTTGTACAATCGATTTTTTAGTGATGTTGGCGAACTCAATCATGAAGCATTAGCTAATCTCACCCAAATTGATTACGATCGAGAAATGGCCTTCATTGCCATTGCCAACTCTGACTCAAACCCTGAAATTATTGGCGTGTCACGCGCGCTGCTTAATCCAGACAATACCGATGCTGAGTTTGCGATCTTAGTTCGCTCAGATCTTAAAGGAATGGGTCTTGGCAAACTGTTGCTACAAAAAATAATCGATTATTGTCGCCAAAAAGGCACTAAGCAAATTTCTGGTGTAACCATGCCAACCAACAGAGGCATGCTTATGTTGGCGCAAAACCTGGGCTTCGAATTAGATGTACAATTTGAGGATGGCACTGCTGACATGGTTTTAAAATTGAGCGAATAAGACGCGCTTTAGTTGTTATGGTTGTTCATGGGCCAATTTTTCTTAAGGTATTGGATACACCATGACTTGGCTTCACCCATTTGATTTCGCTTCCAAGCCAAAAGTATGTCAATCTTAAGATCATGGGTGTCTGCGATCTTTTTCAAACTTCCTTGCTGAATAAGAGGCTCAGCAACAGTTCGTGGAAGTGTTCCTATACCAAGCCCTGATTTGAGTGCCGACACTTTTGCTGCCAAATTAGACACGGTTAATGTTGGCTGTTTGTGTAAAATATTGACCGTCATCGCTGGTTGCTCTCTTGCTGAGTCTGCTATTGCGACAACGCGATATTTTGCTCTGGCTGCTTCATCAAGCACACCACTTCGTTTATGGACATAGTGCTCAGGCGACGCAACCCACACCATTGTCATTGAACCGATGGATTCCGCTTTTACATCTTGAGGGATACTCTCAGGCTTAGGGCAAACCAGCAGATCAGCGCGCCCTTGCTCTAACGACTCCCAGCAGCCGGCTAATATTTCTTCTTGTAAACGAATGCGGGTCGAACTGATGTTACCCAGCTCTTCCACCATAGGGAAAAAGTCCTCAACGGATAAAATGCCATCCAATGCGATGGTGATATCTAACTCCCAACCATTCGCGAGCACACTCGCATCATTAACTAGCTTTTCTGTCGCCGCCAAAATCATACGACCTCGTTCAAGAATAAGCTTCCCCGCTTCGGTAAAACGGGCTTTGTGCCCTGATCTGTCGAAGATGGTGATGTCCAAGTCTTGCTCTAGCTTTTGGATTTGGTAACTCAGAGACGATGGTGCCCTATCAAGCTCATTCGCTGCCGCTGCAAAGCTGCCTCGACGGTCAATAGCATCGAGAATGTGCATTGCTTCAAGAGTAATTGGATTTCTCACATTTATCACCACGATTAATTTTTAAGTTCAGACACAGATCAAGATCTCATTATTGGCCCAAACCAACTTTATTTAAAAATTAGAAAAATAATTCATATCTTACTGTATTTTAGATGATTTTTCATTTTTCTATAGCACAAAAACACAAAAAACAACCACAATAACTGAAATGATAACGATAGTAATTATCATTTAGATCCTATAGAGTTCAGTCCGCATCATTTTTAAGACGTACTTTAGGTAAATGCAAATGTATAACAAATCCTTTTTGTCAGCCTCTATACTTTTGGCCTGCTCATCAAATGTTTATGCGGATGACTATGCCCTCTTCGACGAAGTGGTTGTCACAGCCACACGTAATGAGCAACAACTTGAAGAAGTCGCTGGTTCGGTTTCTGTCGTTACCGACAAACAGATTGAAAAAACGCTCGCATCCAATGTAGACGATGTCCTCAAATACACTCCTGGTGTAGACGCTGTGTCTAACGGACGCATGGGGATCCAGCAAATTAATATTCGAGGAATGGAAGGTAACCGAGTTAACATTTTGGTTGATGGGGTTGCACAGCCCTATTTGTATGATCAAAGCTTCCAGTTTATCTCATCTGGCCGTCTTGCTTTAGACATTGATATGATCAAATCAGTTGAGGTTGTCAAAGGTTCTGCGTCCAGTTTATATGGCTCTGATGGCATTGGTGGTATCGTTGCGTTTCAAACTAAAGATCCCAGTGATTTCCTCAAAGAAGGCGAAACATTTGGTGGCCAGATTAAACTTGGATTTGCCTCGCGAAACGACGCTTTCAAAGAAAATGTTGTTCTAGCCAACCGCAGTGGAGACCTAGAGTCTATGGTTGCCTACACGCGCAGTGATTCAGGTCTTATTGAAAACTTCGCGAATGGTGATTATCAGAACAACTCCGTCAACGACTTGGATGCCAAAGCCGACAATTTGCTGGTCAAACTTCAGTATCAAGTTGATGATGCTAATCGCATTGAATTGATTGGTGAGATGATCAATCAAAACAGCACCGGAAATGCGGCGCATTCCTCATACACAAAATACACACTAGATGACACGACGGAAAGAGCCAAGCTAGGTGTAAAACATATTTGGGAGGGTACAAGCTTACTGGCAGACTCGATTGATAGTCAGGTAACGTGGCTTTCTCATAAACAAAACAATATTACCGACCGCCAAGGCACACCCTCTAGTGGCCCAGAGGACGAAATAAAAGACTATTCGTATGAAGATCAAGGGGTTCAAACTGATTTTGAGTTTAATAAGTATTTAGCGACAGACAATACGGAACATTTTGTCACCTACGGTATGGCCGCTTCTTATAAGGATATTAAAAATTCCAATAAAGAAATAGATCGCTTAAACAGCAATCAAACCTCGCTGAACTTTTATCAACCCGATGCAAAAGAAACTCGTGTTGGTTTGTTCTTGCAAGATCAAATATCCCTTTTGGATGATAAGCTTATTGTCACACCAGGATTGCGCTGGGATAGGTTTGAAACCAAACCAGACAATTCCACCGCTGGTAGCTCTAGTGACAATTATCAAACCAGTACAAGCTCTGCCTTAACCGCAAGACTTGGTACTGTTTACTCCATAACGGACAACTCTAAAGTCTTTGCCCAAATAAGCCAAGGCCATAGAGCGCCCACTTTTGAAGAGTTGTATTACACTTACTCTTCGGTAAACCCACACCATAGTTATACCAACCTAGCTAACCCTAACTTAGAGGCCGAAGACAGCGTCACTTATGAAACGGGTTATCGCTTCGCCAATAGCTACTCTAAGTCTGAAATTTCGGTGTTTTACAGTGACTATAGTGACTTTATTGATCGAGTGACGATTGATAGCAGTACTTATCAATACCAGAATATTGGCAAAGCAAACATTAAGGGAATCGAGTTCTCAAGCCGTGTTATGGTCAGTGATGTTTTTGAGCTGCCTGATGGGATATCAACCCGTTTTGCCGCCAGCTACACAGAAGGTGAAGATGGCGACAAACAGCCGCTCAACTCAGTAAACCCATGGAACGCGGTCACATCACTTGATTACGACTCGCCCAATGATACTTGGGGTAGCAGCATTGCGCTCAACTATTATGCTGAGAAAAAACTGTCAGATATAAACCTCAGTTCTGATATCCAAACACAAACGCCGGATCAAGTCGGTACTCCGAGTGCAACCGTGATAGATTTAACCGCCTACTATCGACCAATCAAAGATCTAACCTTGTCGGCAGGCTTGTTTAACTTAACGGATCGTAAATATTGGAAATGGAGTGATGTGAGAGGCGAAGACGCATTAGATGCAGACAACACTCAAGCAGGCCGCAACTGGGCCATCACTGCAAAATATGAATTCTAAAACAATTCTAACCCACTAAAAAAGCTCCCAGATGGGAGCTTTTTTCTTATATTCGTTCAAAGGACATCAAAAACGGTTGTGAACGAACCTACACTTATTTCGAACTTGCCATCTCTTTCTTGACCATTACAGCGGAAGCGACGATGAAAGCGATGATAAGACCTAGTTCCATTGAGAGTACCTATTTGGTTACAGTAAAGTGGAGTAAAATTTAGACAGCGCGATTCTATCACTTTTAAAAATCAATGATACCCCCCGAAATGACAATTTTATACTTTCTGTGGCTCACGCCGTAAAAAAGCCTGATTAGGCTGATTTTCACCATAGTATGTTAAATGACAGTAGTGGCTTATCCGTCTTTTTATTTAAAAATCACTTTACCACCGATCATTTTGAATGCGGGCGTGCCTCGTATCAAAGTATCGCGCGCAAATTCCCCGCCACATTGAGGGCAATGACAAGGTATAGAGGTAAAATCCGCCACGATTCGCTCTTTAAAGCATTTCACTAAGGCCCCTTTTCCACCTTTTCGGTACTTAAATAGCTCACAGCGACATTTGGCACAATAAATATCGACGGTTTTGGTCGGTTGCTTCTTATTCGGCTTCGCCATCTACTTGCACTCTTTCTACTAACTGCTCAGGTTTGAGCCATACCTGACTAAAATCAAACCAACCCAGCGCATTGCATTTGGCGTTTTGCAGCGCGCCGCATTGCTCTTTACCAATGCCTAGCCAACAGTGAAATATGGGTATGATTTGCATACGATCAACCAAAGATTTACCAATTTCTCGTGCCGGAAAGCGGCTATTTTCTTGCCCTTGCCATGTTTGCACTAACTCGAGCCAATCGTCGAAATCTTCAGGGTTACAAAACTGTTCAATATCACTGTAATTAAGCAGCCAACCTGCTAAACCATCGTCGCGATGAGTAGAAATTCCCATCGGCTTTAACCAAATATCCACTTGCTCGGGGTTGGGTAAAGAAACATCATACTTCACCAGTTCAACCTCAAGATTATCTTGCTTGAGAAGCGCTTCAACACTTGGGATTAAAACCGGAAATGTCGGATGTTGGCCGTGATAGGCGATCGTCACCTTGCGATAAGAAGGCGGAGAAGTATAGTGCCCTTGAGCGGTGTGATGATACCAGCCCGGCTTTAGGCCATGTGCAGGAAGAACGCCTAACTCAACCACCTTTTCTTGCGGTAGCTGATTGTAAAGATTTAAAGACCCTAGCCGCTGGCTAAAGTAATTTGCCCATTGATCGGATTTAGCCAGACCACTTCGACGATTAAGTAAGAAATAGGTACAGCCGGGGTCTAACTCGACATCTGTCGGCTTTTCAGTGGTTTGTTTTATGGTGTTTTCCATACTTGGAAATAAGATAGACCCATAAATATCATTAATGACGCACACTTCTACTCTGTCAATCAAAGGTCTAAACCCAAAATATCCATCAAAAGCTTGCAAAACAAGATGTGTTTTGGTGTTGCTGACGATTTTATATGGCCCAGTCCCCACCGGCATTTGATCGTAATCCGCAGACCTGCTGCTTTCAGGAAGCAAGATTTTGGCATCAGATTCAGACAGCATCAAAGGCAGATGATAATTTGGCTTATCGAGCAAAATATCCACCACATATCGGCTAGGACTCGTTACATCGCAAATATGCCGATAAAGAGGTTTACCTCTAAGTTCGTGTAGTGAGTCGACGACTATTTCAGTGGTCAGCTGCTCACCGTTATGAAAGCGCACGTTGGGCCTTAAATAAAAGCGCCAATGTGTGGGTGAAAGCATATCCCAGTTGTGGGCCAAATCTGGACTAAGCGATTCATTTTCATCCAAACGGGTCAAACCACTAAAAATTTGCCTTGCGATATGTTGCTCAGAGCGGCGTACTGGTTTGCGTGGATTGAGCATAGAGAGCGCTCGGTAATACGGAAGACGCAGCACTTGCTCGCCTTCTTGTTGCTGCACACCTAGATAGTTTTCGACTATTTGCGCCAGTTTAGCTGCGTCTTGATCTAAAGCATTGAGCGCTTGAGTGATCTTGCCTTCTTCCAGATATCGTCTGGCGAGGTTTTCACTCACATCGGTTCGGCTACGTTTAAAGTTGAGCTGCGAAAGCTTACCTCGGCCTGGCGAAGGGTGCCATTCAATCCACCCCTGCTCTTCCATTTTGTTTAATACAATCCGTGCATTACGCCTAGTGCAAAACAAAATATCCGTGATCTCTTCTAATTGAATACCACAATTTTGACCATTGTAGTGTTCAAACAAGGTTTCAAATTGAACGCGTAGTCTAGGACTGCTCATAAAGAGGAAATCTCAATCAAAGTGAACTCTGTTAAGTTTCCTTATTTATGAGCAATTAGGCAAGCTTAGGATAAGGTTATTGAAGCTTTAGCCCCATTTGTTCAGCAATCAGACTGAGCTGCGCCTCGTCATCAAGCTTGATCGACCATTTATTTTCCGCGCCGTGAGCGGCTATTACATTGGCACCTCGGCCAATCAGCTGCAACGCATCGGTTTGAGCTTGCAGAGTGATCATATGCTCAGATGCTAGTTTAATGACTAGCTCATGAGGGGTAACAATGATTTTACCCGCCGAGAAATCAATCACCATCTAACTTTCCTTAAACGAATGCTTGGCATTACGCTTCTTTTTTACCGCGATGGTTAAGCGACTGGTGCACACTAACCGTTCTCTGTCATCACGAATATCGATTTGCCACACTTGGGTCGAGATCCCTAAATGCACAGGCTCAGCTCGACCGGTAACTTTGCCCTCTCGCATTGAACGCACATGATTGGCGTTGATGTCTAGCCCAACGCAATAGGAGTTTTTGCTGACGCACATGTTGGCCGCTATCGAACCCAGCGTTTCGGCAAGCGCTACAGATGCTCCGCCATGTAACATACCAAAGGGTTGATGGGTAAAATGGCAAACAGGCATGGTCGCTTCGATGAAGTTATCACCAAATCGGGTATACACTATGCCTAAATGACGCATTAAGGTGTTTTCTGAGGTCGCATTTAAGCCATCGAGATCAAACGATTGTTTCCAGATTGTCATACAAGTTCTCTCATGATTCATTACACAGCATTTTAGTCAAATGATATGATTAAAGGAATAATAACAATCATACCGAATAACTTATGTATAATTCATTGAAACGCCTCACTTTATTGAGTGCAATCGGCTTGATGGCGTGCAGCTCATCACCAACAGGTCGTCAGCAATTGCTGCTTTTTTCAGATCAAGACATGAGTACGCTTGGCGCCCAATCCTTTGAACAAATGAAGCAAGATCAAAAAATCAGCACAAATCATAAAACCAATGCCTATGTGCAGTGTGTCGCCAAGGCGGTTACTTCGCATTTACCTGCTCAGGCTGGGTTTAAAGATTGGGAAGTGGTGGTATTTGATAGTGAACAGGTCAACGCTTTCGCCCTACCCGGTGGCAAGATTGGTGTTTATACTGGCCTACTTGATGTGGCGAAAAACCAAGACCAGTTGGCCACCGTCATTGGCCATGAAATTGCTCACGTGTTGGCCGATCACAGTAATGAGCGCCTATCACAATCACAACTTACTAATGCAGGGTTACAAATTACCAGTGCTGCACTTGGTTCCTCGCAATACGCCCAGTACCAAAGTGCGACCATGGCTGCCTTGGGGCTTGGCATTCAATATGGTGTGCTGCTGCCTTATGGCAGAACTCAAGAATCTGAGGCTGATTTAGTCGGCCTAGAACTGATGGCAAAAGCAGGTTTTGATCCTACACAAAGTGTTGAGCTTTGGAAAAATATGGCCAAAGCCTCTGGGGGCAGCCAGCCGCCCGAGCTGCTATCAACTCACCCATCGCACAGCACGCGCATTCAAGATTTGTCAGCGAAAATAGCGTCTTTACCCAATTACAACATTAAACGGCCTAACTGCTTATAATGAGCATAGGCCTTTATTTTCTAGCCATAACATGGATAATAATGCCCTTCATTAATTACCTCTACTATGTGAGCCTATTATGTCTTCAGAAGCGACCATGTTGGAACGCTGCCAATCAAAATGCGAACTATGCGGCAGTGACACCCCTCTTACCGCTTATCCAGTTCCGCCGCACAGCCATGTTACCGTTGATCAAGCGTTAATGGCGTGTGAAAAATGCCTTGGCGAAATAGACAGCCCTGAAGACATCAACCACTGGCGCTGTCTAAATGACAGCATGTGGAGTCAAGTCCCTGCCGTTCAAGTCACCGTTTGGCGACAACTGACTCGCTTAAATAGTGAAAGCTGGGCGCAAGATGCACTAGACATGATGTACATGGAAGAAGAAACCATGAACTGGGCCATGCAAGGTATGTCAGACGATGATAAGCCGCTTGATTGTAATGGTGTAGAACTGAAAAAAGGTGACGACGTAACGGTAATTAAAGATCTCCCTGTTCGCGGCACCAACCAAGTGATTAAACAAGGCACTGTGATTCGCGGCATCAGCATTGGCGATGATCCAAAGCTAGTTTCAGGCAAAGCCAACGGCGGCCAGTCTATGTACGTTATCGCAGAGTTCTGCCGTAAGAAGTAGTCACAGGTTACTTTCGAGAGATAAAACAAAGGCGCTCAATAAGCGCCTTTGTTGTTTAGGCTATTCGAATCATGTACTAGCCGATTAACCCAAAAGAAGCTACCAAACTTTGCAGTGAAGACATAAGCTCTGTATTCAAATTGGTTGAAATAAAACTGACAACCTGCGCTTTATCATCGGCAAATAAAGATAAAGCCTGATCATAACCAGCGCCTAGCCCTTCAACCCCTTCATTAATTATGTTATTAATCCCCCGACAATCTGGATGATATGGGTATACCTTACAATCAACTTCGCTTGCAATCATAACAAAACCCCTTCAAATCTATTTAAAAACAATACAGTGCTGATATTTCGCCATACTAACTAATTGCTTTTCTATATCAAATAATTCCAAAGTTCTTTGGTCAAAGTTAGATGGCCAGCACAGAAAAGGGGAATTATCGTGCTAGAGGGGTTGGGTTTGGTGAGTGGGTTACGATGCCCTGTGATCATAGTCGGTGATTAAAGTGTCTGTCCTTATTGCTACCATACATATAGGGCATAACTTAGACCGCTCCTGTAATTCAATCTCCTCGATCAACACACTGATAAAATTCAATTCAACCTCCAGACAATTATTTGTCACTTTAGTTTGTCATACCCTTATGTATTGGTAGCTTTCACATATGGAATATTAGTTCACCGATTTTAACCGATTCTCTCAAAATACTAGTGATATTACTTAAATCAAAGTATTGAAAATTACCCTTATAGATCGGCTTTTTAGATGCTATTTACTAAAATAAGCATATCGACCGTCAGAACTATACGCTTACCTAATTGCGATTAGTGTCACTATCATTATTAGGTAACATATATTTGCTCAGCCGGCCACAGAGTCACTCTACTACGTTGGATTGTTGGTTTCTTGGCAAAATATGAGTTTTACGCTTAAAGGCGTAGCTAAACCCACAGCCATATAAAAATACGATGAATGCAAAGAATACAGAAAGCATCGCAAAACTTTTAGCATTTGTCGCGGACGTTGGGTGTATATGTGAGAACAAAGATATGGCGAGCATAGCACCCGTAGCAGCTGAACCGAAAACATATATAGTTTTGGGCATTTCACAAAGGATTTCTCTTACATACTGTTCGACATACTTGTTATCGAAAATCCAACCGAGGGCAGAAAACAGACCAATCACAACGAGAATAGCCAGAAACGTGAGACCCAATTCAGTGAGAGTGCCATCGTTGATCTTTTGCGCCGAAAATGACAGTAGTTTTTCTTTGTTGTGTAAAAAATTCGATGTAAAAACCGCAACCATAAAGAATACTGTAATCTGGGATAAAAAAATTATGAGTTCGCTAAAAACAAATTCCACTACCGTTTGTTTGTGTTGGTCTACTTTTTCCAAAACCTGTACTCCGTTTCCTTTTGGGTTTAAACCGACAAGCTAAATCTTTTCGAGCCTATGCTTTTGCCGAGCGAACATAGTGGTATGCATCATACTTATATCTTTGTGCTTTTATATCTTACAGTAATTGAGCAGCAGTACTTATTTTACTCGATGTTATTGTATATAAAAACAGGTGTAATTATACACATGAAAAAATGTGAATCAATACTCATATTCATTGTTTGGTTTGCCTAATGTGCATATCCTTGATTAAAGTGTCTGCCCTTATTGCTATCCTTAAATTAGGATAATAAAGTTACTTAGCCATTAGCTTAGTGTCCAATTTTGCAAGTACAGAACAGTTTCATTGCTACGCAATTTTGATAAGGCATTAAAGCTGAAGGTTGACCCAAACCTTAGTCCACTCTAATATGGAATAAAAGGAGGTGACTAATGAAAGCGTTAATGGGCAAACTCGCAAGTCATATCAGGCGAGATACCAAAGGGCGAGAGGAACTGCGAAAGGTAATTACAAGCCAACTGGACAATCAAGAAATTACATTATCCGACGGAACGACATATATCATTTCCAGAACCAACCCAAATACATCTGATAGCAGCCAACACGCAGAGCCGGCATAAATGAATATTGCATTGTCGGCTTTTTTCATTCTACTTCTCATTCTCCCGGGCTACATCTATCTCAATGCTTATGAGCGTCGAGAAAACAACACACTAGAGAAGAAACCCTTTGAAGCGTCATCTGCGACCGCCATTGTGTGCGCATTTGTTATTCAGTTCATCTACGCAGGTATAGTACATAGCCTCTTAAACCCCATCGATTTCGCTCTTTGCTTGAAAATACTATCCGGTACCAAGCTCACAAGTGATGAAGTGTCGCAGTTAACCCCTGACATCTGGATTGTTGGCATCTACTTCATTGTCCTGTTCTATGCATCGCATGGAGCTGGTAAATTGATGCAATCCCAAGTCTTTAAATATAACCCCTACAAAGACTCAAAGTTCGCATTTGACACGCCTTGGTATTACGAGTTGAAAGGCTTCTTGAGTCGAGAAAAAGATGCTCAGTTCATTAAGATATCCGCAACCCAAGATACCAGTGAAGGCACTTACCTCTACTATGGGATGCTGCAAGATTTCTACTTAACCAAAGATGGTCAGCTTGATCGTTTGGTTATCTCTGAAGCTACTCGTCGTCACATCAAAGACGATGAGACGCCAGTGAACGTTGCCGAAACCTCAGATAATCGATTTTACGAGATTAAAGGCGATAGACTTATAATCAAGTATGAGAACATCATTAACCTTAACGTCGAGTACTACTACATCACACAAAAGAGCAAATGCACAATAAAAGAATATGACTGAGCTTTTACTCTGAACGATAAAGGGGCAAAAACAAACATATAAAGTCCCAACCCCACACTGCAAACCTCATCACAAAACCACAAATTTCTGCCGAGGGTGGAAACCGTCACTTTCACTAGCCTTACGGTCTCCTTAAATGCCATTCTAAGCAAATATACTATTGAGTTGGTTACTTTATCAGCCTCTTTTATCGTTCACCGAGTGGTTTAGCGCAGTGATGATTTCCACATAACTTATTACAATTCAGCCATTTAATATGCATGTAGATTGATTACCCGCAATTATTTGGGTCATAAGAGTGAAGCGGTATGGCGAATGATATTGAGTTTAGCTTTGAGGCACTGAGCAGAAAAACTGGCGTGCTGAGTGTTTATGGTCAAGGTTTAGCGGCTCGCCAGTTTAATGGCAGCATTTCAGAGCTGAGTTATATGGGCTCTGGTCGGCGCTATTCTCGCTACCAGATCACTTTGGTGCCTCAACTTTGGTTTTTAACCCAGCGCCAAGATTGCCGTATTTTCCAAAACAAAACCGCGCCAGATATTATTCGCCATGTTCTTGATGATGCGGGGATGAGCGATTACCGCTTTGAACTGGCGGGCCAATATCAAGAAAAAGACTACGTGTTGCAATACCGCGAAAATGACCACCATTTTGTTCAGCGCCTTTTAGCCGAGCACGGCATGTGGTTTTACTTTGAACACAGCGATGCTGCGCATACCATGGTGATTGTTGACAGTAACGACGCGATTCCAGAGCTTGTCAGCACGCCGCTCAACGCTTCTTATCTTGGACCTATGCTGTATCACTCTCAAATATCCTTTAATATGCCCTCCAGACTAAACGTTTCTTGCTGACGAGCAAATGTGTAATTACCTCCCAACTGAATGTGCCCCCAAGCTACAGGGGATAAGTTGGCGAGTAGCTTTACCACCTCTTCATTTCCTTCCTTCTCATACCTTTCGACCAGCTCAGAAAGTAAAGCCGAGTTATAGTAAATGATGCAGTTAGCGATTAGTCGGGCACAATTATTCCAAAGCTCAACTTCGTAATCATTACCGCCTCTGAATTGGTTGCCGTTAACTGAGGCTATGGCTCTTCTTAATTGATGGTATGCTTCACCACGGTTTAAGGCTTGCTGTACAAATTGTCTTAAGGTCTAGTTGTCCACATATTCCAGAACGTAAAAGCTTTTAATTAATCGGTCATATTCTCGTAATGCCGCTAGTGTTTTGCTATTTCGTTTACTATTGGATAATTTTTTGATTACAGTACTTTGGTTTGTCGATTTTCGGCTCAGCGAACATAGGATATGTTGGATATTATCCCATTCATCAATAATTAACTGGTGCTTGATGGCCTTTTTAAGGCTAATATCAAGGGCTGTGAGCAAACTTTGGACTTTTCGATGAAATGGGCAACATACTTTTCTAATCAGTGGGGCCTCGAAAAAAGGCATCAACGCTATGACAATCATGGACTTACAAGAAGAAAGCAAGAGTTAAAACTTATTTTTAAGTACATGAAAATATTGATAAAATAGGATTAGGTGGAACTTATCGGTGAATTGGGCGCAATACCCCGTACGGTTCTGTGAGAGCCTGAAGGGGAAGTTCCTTCGGGCTACTCGACCAAATAGCCGATCCTAAACAGGGTTGTACTAGGGAACGAATCACGATGAAGCAACTGGATCTCAACTTACTGCGTATCTTTCTGGTGTTACTTGAAACCAAGAACACGCGTATTGCGGGCGACCAATTAGCCTTGAGCCAACCCGCAGTCAGCAAAGCGTTGGGAAGGATGCGTGATTACTTTGATGATGAGTTATTTACTCGCGTTCACTCTGGCTTAAAGCCAACACCTCGCGCACTTGAGCTGGGAGACAAGCTGTCAATGATCATGGAGAGTTTGGATGAAGTGATTCTTGACTCGCCAACGTTTGAGCCTACCGATTACCAAGGTAACATTACCATTGCGATTAACGGTTTTATCTCCAGCTGGCTCGGTGCACGCTTGTGTTTAGCGGTGATTGAAGAGGCACCAAACGCACAAGTAAACATAGTGAATTGGGGTTCTCAAACACTCAAAAAGTTGCTCGATGGTGAGATTCAAGCGGCCATCAACTACTCGCCAGTCGACACCAATAAGCAATTTACCCACCAAGTGATTGGTGAAGATGATTTTTTTGGGCTAGTGAAAATCAACCACCCTTTGGCAGGAAAGACTCTGTCTCAAGCTGAAATCAACCAAGCAGAATACGCCAGTTTGTTGGTGCCGAGTTGGAATGATACTCAGCCCTTTATTGCTAAGCATCTTTCAAGCGAAGTGTTGAAAGTTAAAGCGCGAAGCTCCTATCTGCATATTTTGCTCGAGGTGGTCAAACAGAGTGAGATCATCTTGCCTTGCTCTCGACAACTTGCTCATTATCTGCGCGGTGAGTTTGAGTATGTCTCTTTTCCTAATCACACCCCAGATGAGCTTAAAAATATTGTGCTGGTGGAATCGCACAATAAGCGCATGCATCCCATGCATCAGTGGCTCAAACGAAAAATCATCACCACTTCCCAAGCCATCATCCAAGAAAAACAATAAGCCTCTCCATCGAGAGGCTTGTTCTCAGAGGCTTGGTTTGAGGAGATTCCGCTTGTCCCACGTTACTTTGCCGTCACGTTCGGGAAGTTGTACATTTCCTTAATCGCTTTGGCTTTGTTACTTGGACGGTAAGCGCGCAGCGTGAAGTTCCAGCCTGCATCGTTCACTTCAATTACGTTATTCGCGGCACTGCATGTCTCGCCTTTCGGTGCGAAGTGAATAGTGTAAGAACCATCTTTGTTTGGTACAGCGGAGGTTGAGTCTGCGCTGTTGCTATCCGTCATCAACCAGCCTTTGCCTGAGTATGCCGTGATAGACCAGTAACCGCCTTTTTCATAGCTTAGTGACGGTTTATCGAAGGTGATGTCAGCACACTCAACTTTGCCAGTACCTGCTCGTGAAGAGTACACCGCGTACTCTGCTGGTAAGCCAGCCCAGCCCACAGCGGTACCAATCATAAATTGCTTGTTATCTGGCGTTGCAGTAATGCCAGTAGTGAAGGCTTCTTCTGTCTTAATCGTGTTGACTTGCTTCTCCCATTTCGTACGTACCGCGTCGCGAGAGGCGCTGTCCCAATCTTGCGCTGGCTTAAATGGTTTTGCGGATTTTGCATCAATCACGGCGGCATCTTGTAAGCGATGTGCTTCTTCCATGCCTGCCGTTGTAGCGGTACGCATTAGGATATATATGTAATCCGAGCCTGCAATTTTCGAATCAATGTAAATCTCGTCACCACCGTAAATCGCCATGTGGTTGTCGTGATTGTTGTTGAAGAAATGCATGATTTGGTAAGCATCACCTTTCGCTAAACGGAAAGTGGCCCCTTTCGACACATCGACCACGGCTGTCGAGTAGAGCAAGTCGGTGTTTGAGCGAATGATCATCTGATTATCAACGGTGACGCTGCCTCGGTTGTGGTCAAACACATTGATTGGTTGGCGCTCTAGTTGTTGAGTGAAGTACAGGTCAGTTTCTGCACGGGCGAAGTTTTCGTCGGTCACTTTAACGGCAGCCATGGTCTGCATCGAGGTGATGGCAATAAGAGTCGCTAAGATGGTCTTTTTCATGTCGCTTACCTTGAGATCGTCATTAAGAGATGGCCTCACTTTATCGATATGTCTGCGATGACAGAAATGAATTGATGTAATTCATATAATAACCAAATCGAATTGCAAGTTTGGATTGCCAGCCGTCACGCGCGATGCTGTTTTCGATATTGCAAAGGTGTGGTGCCATTGGTGCGTTTGAACTGGCGGATAAAAGAATCGGTAGAAGCGTAGCAAAGCATGTCAGCAATGGTGCGGATTGGATATTCGCTGTTGGTGAGCAGTTTCTTGCTCTCGGTGTCGCGAACCGAGTTCACGATATCTCGATAGGTGAGGTTATTTTTGTTCAACAAGTTCTGCAATGTTCTCGGGTGGATGCCGAGCATTTTGCTGACCAAGGTTTTGCTGATATCACCGAGCGGAAGCAATAACAGAATCGAGTTGGTGGTGATTTCCAATAGCGTGTTGTGATGTTGAAGATCGTGAGAGACTTTGCGTCGCATTTGATTGGTAATGGTCATTTCCAAATCGGGCTTTTCTGTGAGTAGGGCTTTGGGGAACTCAAAACCATCGAACTGACTACCCAATATCACTTTGCATCCAAAGAAACGTTCAAGACGTTCTATTTGTGTTTGCTGCTGTGCTCCTGACTCACCTTGGTAGTGCGCTTTAAAATGCACTTGATGCAACTTCAACCGTTCGCCCAATACCATCTTGAACGTCGTAATGATTCCTCCAATGGAAAGCAAAGCGTGTTGGCTTGTATCGACATTGGGTTCGAATAAGAACTGAGTAAAGTGGCGAGCAATGTCGTCACGAATATCAAGTTGATGGCGAGAAGCGCGTTGCTGATAGCTGTACAGGCCAAACAAAACCGGATAGATGTTTGCGAGAGATTCCTGACCGGCAATCAGCAACATAGCGATGTCCAAAGACTGGTAGTCAATCAAGGTACTGAGCTCTAGGGCGAACAACGGGTCTTTGGTCTCTTTGGCGGCCAAGTTCAGCAGTTCTGAAAATTGCTGGTGGCTAAGCTCTTGGTTTTCATCGTGCAAGGTTGAGATTTGAATATTGAGCTTTGAGGTTAAGGTTTGAGGCTCAACACCATATCGTCTGCACAATCTAGGAAAAGCAGAGAGGTATAACGCACTCAATCGATATTCGTTTTTCACTCAAATATTCTCAAAATGTCAACTTTCAGTCTTGGCTTACTTTTATACTGCGCCACATTGAGTTGGTCAAGAAATGACTTATTTCAACTTCATCCTCCCGATACCGCCTGAAACGACGATTAGAGAATAGACATGAAAAAAGTAACGAAAACCCTTATCTCTGGTTTGATATTTGCCGCTTTAACCAGTAGCGCATACGCAGACAACAACATCAAGATTGAGAACATGCACACCCGCTCTGGTGATTTTGCTTTTGAAACCAGCGTGCTCAACGGTATTCCAACAGAGGAAAGCTCAAAGAAACTGTTTAATCTGATGGATTTTCAGCGCGCGACACAAGCTTACATTTGGTCTATTCCGCTGACGTCTAACTACGCGTGGAAGGCGGCGTATGAAAAAATGGGCTCAGAAGATGGCCAAATTACTTATGTGGCATCGCATCAATCTAAATTGGGTGGCTTAACTTACAACACCTCAACGCCCTACGCGATTACATGGTTTAACGTAGAGAAAGAGCCCGTTGTGGTGAACATCCCGACCGATGAACTGCGTGGTGCGGTGCATACCATGTGGCAGATTGGCATTGCACAAATGACTAAACCAGGCACATACGTCATAAAAGCTAAGGGCAGCGAAACACCGAAGAACCTACCAAAAGATGCGGTGGTACTTGAATCAGATACCAACTATGTTTTCTTTGGTGTGCGCTTAATGGCGAAAACAGAGAAACAGCGCATGACGGACTTGGAGTCGATGTCAATCACGCATCTGGATGGCAAACCACTCAGCGATCGAGGTGTTAACTACCCGAAAAAAGGTCTCGATGCGAAACACCCACGTGGTATGGAGTTTTGGCTGGTGCTCAACGAAGCCATTCAAACAGAACCTGTTGCAGAACGCGATCGCATAATGCATGACATGTTGCGTCCATTGGGTATTGAGAAGGGTAAACCTTTCGAGCCAAATGCCGAGCAAGTGAAGACCATGAAAGAAGCGGTAGTGCTTGGTGAGGCAATGACTAAGAATATCGACTTCAACAAAACGGGTCGTTTACATCAATCAGTATATGGGCCTGAAGGGAACCGATGGGAAGTCGCAACAGCATCAACACCAAACCAAGATCGCGCTTATGGTATGGATCTCGATGGCCGTGCGGCATGGTTTTATGAAGCGGTGACAAACGACATTGCAATGCATGGCTTTGAAAATGGTGGTTGGGGTCAGATTTACCTTGATAACTACCGTGATGGCGAAGGTTATGGTCTAAATGGCAGCAATCACTACACGTTAACTTTAGATGGCGATGTGAACTACGCCGATTTGTTCTGGACCATTACTGTGTACAATGTGGAAAACCGCGCTATCATCGATAACGACATTCAACGTGCCGATGTGGGCTCTAACGTTCCGAGCACAGTGAAAGACGCAGACGGTAATTACACGTTCCATTTCTCACCAACTAAGCCAGAAGGTGTGAATGAAGCAAACTGGGTACAAACTCGACCAGATGAAAACTGGTTTGTGTACTTCCGTGCTTACTCACCAAGCAAAGCGTTTGTTGACCAGAAGCCAGAAACGATTCTGCCAAACTTTAAACACGTGAAGTAACCCGAAAAGCCACCATGATTAAGTCTGAGCTACTACACAGAGTCAGGCTCTAATACTAATGGATAAACATAGACTTTATGTCATAACCACTAACATTAGCCCCTAAAAACACTCGCTTGAATCAGTTATAAGTGACGGCGTAACTACGAATTTAGTTACGCCGTCACATGAGTGCTATTTCATCTGCTCATCAAGAGGTACTGTGGAAGAACCCCCGAAAAATAACGAGTAAAAGAAAATGAATTAATCAATCTTCGTGAAAAAATCAACTGGCGTAATTAAGTTATAGTGGTTACCCGTTGGAACTGAATATGCTCTAGAGCCATCAGAAATTTCAGAAATTAATGGTAATTTAAAAACGCTTTTTAAATTTTCACCAATACTGTCAGCCAAAGTTGATAAGAACTCTTCTTCTTCACTAGTTAATGTCGGAAATTCACCTAAAGCAGACTCTATACCTCGCGGGGAATAGAGGTTGAAATCTCCAGACTTGATGGTCTTATCATAAACATGAGCCTCAAAACCTTCTTCATCAAAAAAATCTTTAAATCGGTCAGGAATTAAGTCTGCTTCTTTTAAGAAAGTAACAGAATCACATATAGCCTGTTTTACTGACATTGGTTTCTTTTCTATTTCATCGCGAATATCTTCTTTCGATGCAGATAACCACCTATCATCCTTGTCCCTCAAAGTAAATGCGGCTCTGAATTGGCAAGCACCGTCATCAGGTAACTTATGCTCTTTTACCCAATAATCTTTATCTTTGATGGTTGAAGGCTTTGGGGTTTCAAATTGACCATCTTCCAGCTTTGTCTCGTGCCACCACTGTGGTTTAACATCTTTCTCATCGAAGCTTACGATTTTTGATTTGACTTGAAGTGGAATTGGCTCTCGATACGGACCATCTCCTTCGATTTTAGAGCCAGCGACAAGCAATAATTTGGGGTTATCTTCTAATATTTTATTAGTAATGATACCTTCAGAGAAATTGGTAATCAGGCTTTGGCAACCAGAGCGCGCAGAGCATGCTGCGTCATATGATGCCCCATCTTCCTTAGCAATTAGTTTACATAAAAGATGTTGGGCATATGAAGAAACTTCTCCATCGCTTAATGATAAGTTTTGAAGTAATTCTATACTATCTTGATCATTGCTTTTAGCCTGTGTAAACAGCGCATCCAAATCGTTTTTTTGACTTTCATTTAATGGCACTTTTTGGGTAGCTGAAACAATTAAATTATTGATAGCTATATTGTGCTCACCTTTGCTATAAATCGATCTATTGGGTGGCATATTAGTAATCGAAGACACCATGGTTTTTCCCTATGTAGTTTCGTCTAGATTATAATTTTATTATTAGTGCTATTTTCTACCAAAATTGTAAAGGTCATTTACCTAACTAACTTGTCAAAATCAATAATGGTGACATATTTTCCACTGATCTTTAGAAATGCTCACGAAAGATCAACACGCCCTAATTAAATGACTTGGTTAACAATACAGAGTTGACCTTAGCATTAGGTCTCAGTAATTCGTCGTGTAAAGTTCTGAGTTTATATGTAAAAAAATCTCTTTTATCAGTAAGACTTTGTATCATAAAGAAAATGTATTCCCTGTGCACGCGCTTACGAACAGCGGTAAGCTACTTTCGTGAAGTCAGCTTACCGATTGATATTCATCTCAAAACTGGGGACTTCAGAGAATCATATATCGCGCAAGGGGGACTTCTGCTGGTCAGAAATAAGTTCTCAGAACCTTGCATATTTTGCCCCAAACAACGCCAACATTTTACGCAAACTTTCATAATCAAACATATGACACACTTAATGTTAATTGGCTCAATATAGTCCACGTCACCTTTAAAGAAAGTAACCGGCTGGCAATAATAGAGGACTATACATTGAGAGTTTTTACTGCACCGCTGAACCAACTCGAAACGACGGGGAAACAAAACCATGATAGTGGTTTAATGCCGATAGCTAGAATTTATAATGTCGATACAAATTTGTATTTGTTGCATAAAACTTTGCTGAACGAAAAGCCAGATACCGATACTATAAAGGCATTATATAGAGCGAACCTCTCGATGGCTGAAACGAGGGAGGTGTTGAAGAACGGCCGAAGTAATATACCCGACTCATACAGCGATGAGGCAAAAGCAGTTGATCCTTTTAAACCTCATATCGATACCATACGTCAGAGAGGCTATATAGCGGAGTATGTCTGCAAGAATAAAATAAGAGACCGCTGTATGATAAATGCAACGGAAGCAGCTGTAGCTATGGTAGCAAAAACCGGAAACTGTTCTGAATTCTCAGCAGTGCTACAGGCACAACACGCAAAAAAACTAAAGATGAATGAACAATTATATCGAGTAAATGGCCGAGGTTTCGACCATGAATGGGTGGAGTTACAAACATCTAAAGAGTCGACCGAGGATAAGTATAAAATAAGCATTGTAATGGATTCATGGGCATATGGCCCAGCCATATTACATGAAGATTCTCATATTGCGGATAGTGTAAAACATAGGTTTAGATCTGATGTTATTCGCTCTCCGAAAGAGGGGCAGGACCACAACGAAAAAGTTATGGCTAAGAAGCAAAGTATAGAGAATGGTGCGACGTTAGCTTTTGGTTTAACTCTAGAAGAACTTTTGGTAACACCTACGTCCAATGGAAAACGTGGGCTTCGTGTTAGACAAAAAATGGACACTATCTCAGAAAGCTTTCTCAATAGAGTTCAGGACGCTCCGACTAAATCTGAAAAAGTCCTACGTAGATTAAATGTGACAGATGAAAACGATACTTCAAAAGCTGAGAGAGCAGCGCTAATGAGCGAGATTCGTAAAGCGGGTATATTAAGAGATACTATCGACTTATCAGTCAGAAAATCGACCAATAAAGATACCCTTGAAGATATGTTCTGCACCTCCAAGCGCCCATCAAAATGAATGGCCAGTTGAGACAATGTCGTATTCCAGTTTTGGATTGGCATTGTCCACTTCTTAGAAGCATTCAATATCCCAGCGTACAGCAGTTTAAGCGGTAACCTGAGAGGCTTCTATATCGTCCACCAGTTCACCGACATCTTGGTATGTAATTGTAATCCTAGCAGTATTTAGTGACAGCGTCACATGGGTGCTATTTCATCTGTTCATCAAGGTTTAATACAGTTAAGGCATTGCTAACACTGGTGGCGATCACATCAATCACGCCTGTCCTTAGTGCGCCAAGCATGGCGAGGGGTTTGCTGTTTTCAGCGGCGATGGCGATGACTTGCGAAATCGGGCGAAATTCTTCAATGCCCAACCCTATTACTCTATCACTCATAACGGTTTTGGCGGACTTGCCATGAATATCGAAAAAGTCATATCCGGCAAAGTCGCCTACCACGCCTTGATTCATTCGCGACTGCACCACTTCATCGGCGGTAAACCAGCCTAAATCGACCATATAACTGTTTTCACTCATATCCCCTATGCCCACTAATGCGACATCAGCTTTGCGCGCCAAGTCTAAGGTTTGTTTGACGGTCGCGTTTTGCATAAAGGCGCGCTTTTGCTCTGGGTTTTCTGCGTAAGCTGGCGCATAAAGTGTCTCTGAGGTGCCACCATAGGTTTTGGCAAACTGACGGCAAATGTGATCAGCGTTAAACATACCACCTCTGGGGTGAATGCCGCCAATGCCACAGACGAATTTCACGTCTCTTTGTGGGATCACACCAACATGGTGCGCGACAGCCGAGACATTTCTGCCTTGTCCCACAGTAACGACAGAGCCATTTTGAATTGAGCTGGCCATAAATTTAGACACCAAGCCTGCCACTTGCAGGCGTTGCTGTTCTTCACTTGGCTGATCAAGTGCGACTAAAGCGCGCTTAACGCCAAAGCGTTCAACCAACCTTTGTTCTATCTTGGCGCTAAATACAGGGTGGTATTTGACCGTGATTTCAACAATGCCCTCGTCTCGCGCTTGTTTGAGCATACGACCTACTTTTGCTCTCGATACGGCAAATTTTTTTGAGATTTCTTCCTGCGTCGCACCATCTTGGTAATAAGCAACGGAAACTTCCGTTAACAGATCAGCGCTATCGTCAGACATATCATTGGGCGACTTACTCATTGTAATCAAGCTCCTAAACAAGGACTAAACATGTGCTCAGAGACGTAGCATATGTCAGGCTAACAAAATAATGCAACATTTGCTCATCTGCATTACAAATTCTCAGCCAAAAATTAGCCTGTCTAAAACCCTGCTCAACGCCCGCCAGACGATAGCAAACGTTTGATTTACACGCTTAGTTTCATGCCGAAAAAAAATCCCGCACAAACCTGCTGTAAAAGGGTAATTATCGATTGACATTCTGCGTCGAAGAGATAAATATGAACCCATCATTTACTCAATGAAAGAGCAAATGTTCATTACAGATGCTCTATCGCCACATAATTGAGAATCGTTAGCGGAGTTGGCACAATTTCCATAGGCTAAAACGCTGGCTAACGAGTTTGACATTGTACTAATCACACTATGGTTTTAGTGTGAAAGCCCATGATATAGGATGACCGAAATGAGCAACAAATTAGAGCAACTTCGTAAACTAACGACTGTCGTCGCAGACACTGGTGAGATAGACGCTATCAAGAAATACCAACCAGAAGATGCCACTACCAACCCTTCTCTGATTCTTAAAGCCGCTCAAATCGAAGAATACGCCCCTCTTATCAATGCTTCCATTGACTACGCAAAAACTCAAAGCAGCGACAAAGCACAGCAAATCCAAGATACCTGTGACATGCTGGCGGTAAACATTGGTAAAGAAATTCTAAAAACCATTCCAGGCCGTATTTCTACAGAAGTTGATGCTCGTCTTTCTTACGATACTGAAGGCAGTGTTGCAAAAGCTCGTCAGCTAGTAAAAATGTACAACGACGCAGGCATTACTAACGATCGCATCCTAATCAAGCTTGCTTCAACTTGGGAAGGTATCCGCGCGGCTGAGATTTTAGAAAAAGAAGGCATCAACTGTAACCTCACGCTTCTATTCTCATTTGCTCAAGCTCGCGCTTGTGCAGAAGCTGGTGTGTTCCTTATCTCTCCATTCGTAGGCCGCATCATGGATTGGTACAAAGCGAAAGAAGGTCGTGATTTCTCTCCAGAAGAAGACCCAGGCGTACTATCGGTCAGCAAAATCTACAACTACTACAAAGACTACGGCTATAACACAGTTGTGATGGGTGCAAGCTTCCGTAACATCGGCGAAATCCTTGAGCTTGCGGGTTGTGACCGTCTTACTATCGCACCAGCTTTATTGGCAGAGCTAGAAGCAGCTGAAGGCCACGTAGCTGAAAAATTGGTGGATTCTAAAGGTGCGCAAGCGCGTCCAGCGGCAATGACTCACGCAGAGTTCCTATGGGAGCACAACCAAGACCCGATGGCGGTAGAGAAGTTGGCAGAAGGTATCCGCAACTTCGCAGTTGACCAAGGCAAACTAGAAGCCATGATCGAAGCTAAGCTTTAATTTAAATTATCAGCAGGGAAGACACTGTCTTCCCTGTTATTTTTCCTTTTTAAGAAAAACATAATATTCGGTATTAATTATGGATCGCAAACACCTAGCTAACGCTATTCGTGCCCTTAGCATGGACGGCGTACAACAAGCCAATTCTGGTCACCCAGGCGCCCCAATGGGCATGGCGGATATCGCTGAAGTTCTTTGGCGTTCACACTTAAATCACAACCCAGCAAACCCTGAATGGGCCGATCGTGACCGTTTCGTACTGTCTAACGGACACGGCTCTATGCTGATTTACTCTCTGCTGCACCTTTCAGGCTACGCGTTGTCGATTGATGAGCTGAAAAACTTCCGCCAACTTCATTCTAAAACGCCAGGCCACCCAGAATATGGTTACGCGCCAGGTGTTGAAACGACTACAGGTCCTCTTGGCCAAGGTATTACCAATGCAGTTGGTATGGCCCTTGCGGAAAAAACGCTAGCGGCGCAGTTTAACAAGTCAGGCCATGACATTGTCGATCACTACACCTACGCCTTTATGGGCGATGGCTGTTTGATGGAAGGGATCTCGCATGAAGCGTGTTCTCTCGCGGGTACACTAGGTCTTGGTAAGCTTATCGCGTTTTGGGATGACAACGGCATTTCAATCGATGGTCACGTTGAAGGCTGGTTCTCTGATGATACGCCTAAGCGTTTTGAGTCTTACGGCTGGCACGTTATTCCAGCGGTGGATGGCCACGATCCTGAAGCGATCGATGCGGCGATCAAAGCTGCGAAAGCCGATCCTCGTCCAACATTAATTTGTACTAAAACCATTATTGGTTTTGGTTCACCGAATAAATCAGGCTCTCACGATTGTCACGGTGCTCCGCTTGGCGCTGATGAAATTGCGGCTACTCGCAAGCAATTGGGTTGGGAACATGGTCCATTTGAAATCCCTGCGGATGTCTATGCCCAGTGGGATGCCAAAGAAGCTGGCACAGCCAAAGAAGCAGCGTGGAATGAAAAATTTGACGCTTATGCTGCGGCTTACCCAGCAGAAGCGGCAGAGCTTAAGCGCCGTCTAAATGGCGAACTGCCTGCTGAGTGGGAACAAAAAACCAGCCAAATCATCGCAGATTTGCAAGCTAACCCTGCCAATATTGCTTCACGTAAGGCGTCGCAAAACGCGCTGGAAGCCTTTGGTCAAATGCTGCCAGAATTTTTGGGCGGCTCTGCCGACTTAGCGCCTTCAAACCTCACTATGTGGTCTGGCTCTAAGTCAGTATCGGCGGAAGATGCATCAGGTAACTACATCCACTACGGCGTGCGTGAATTTGGTATGACAGCCATCATGAATGGTATTGCTTTGCACGGCGGCTTTGTCCCTTACGGCGCGACTTTCCTTATGTTTATGGAATACGCACGTAATGCGATGCGTATGGCCGCATTGATGAAGATCCAAAACATTCAAGTCTACACGCACGACTCGATTGGTTTAGGTGAAGATGGCCCAACACACCAACCTGTTGAGCAAATGGCTTCATTGCGCATGACGCCAAACATGAACACATGGCGTCCGTGTGATCAGGTTGAATCTGCCGTGGCTTGGAAACTGGCGATTGAGCGTAAAGATGCGCCAACTGCTCTGGTTTTCTCTCGTCAAAACCTCGCGCAGCAAGAGCGCAGCGCAGAGCAAGTGGCGAACATTGCCAAAGGTGGTTACATCCTAAAAGACTGCCAAGGCCAGCCAGAGCTTATTTTAATTGCTACGGGTTCCGAAGTAGAGCTTGCAGTTAATGCGGCGGCTGAGCTAAGCGCGCAAGGCAAGCAAGTACGCGTGGTTTCTATGCCATCGACTGATGCTTTTGATAGACAAGACGCAGCGTACCGCGAAAGCGTTCTGCCATCAGATGTGACAGCGCGTGTGGCTATTGAAGCGGGTATTGCTGACTTCTGGTACAAGTATGTTGGCTTTGACGGCCGCATCATAGGTATGACAACCTTTGGTGAATCAGCGCCAGCAGGTGAGCTATTTAAGATGTTCGGCTTTACCACTGAAAATGTGCTGAACACAGCGAAAGAATTACTCGATTAATCCATCTTGCGCTAAACAAAGCCTCGCGATGCGGGGCTTTTTTGAATGAATAACGATACTTTAACCTTTCAATAAAGGTAGAGACTGATGCAATTTATTGATCTTCCTAAAATTGACTTACACTGTCATCTTGATGGCAGTGTGCGCCCAGAAACGATTCTTGATCTTGCAAATCAGCAAGGTATTTCCCTACCGACTCAAGATATTGAGCAAATACGCGAGCTGATGATCGCGCCTGAAACTTGCCCAAATCTTGACGAATACTTAAAGCGTTTTGACTTGCCCCTCTCTGTGATGCAAACCGCTGACGCACTCGAGAGAATTTCTTTCGAGCTTTATGAAGATGCGGCGAAAGAAAACGTCAAATACCTTGAAGTACGTTTTGGCCCCCTATTACACCTTGAAAGCGGTTTAACACTTGAGCAAGTGCTATCAAGCGTTGTCAACGGCATGAAACGCGCAGAATCGCTTTACGATATTAAAGGCAACTACATCCTTTCGATTCTTCGCCATGCACCAAAAGACAGAATCAAAGAAGTATTAGATGTTGGTCAGCCGTATTTAGGCAATGGTATTGCTGCCTTTGATCTCGCCGGTGGAGAAGCCGCTGGATTTTGCGCTGAGTTTGTCCCGTATGCCGAGTACGCTAAAGATAGAGGTTATCACGTCACGATTCATGCTGGCGAGCAAGGTGTGGGGCAAAACGTTTATGATGCAATCAACTTACTAGGCGCTGAACGTATTGGTCATGGTATTCACATTACTGGCCATCAAGCTGCCTATGACATGGTCAAAGATCAGCATATCGCTTTAGAAACATGCCCAAGCAGTAATGTTCAGACTAAGGCGGTTACTGCCCTATCTAACCACCCTGCTAAGGTATTTTTAAAAGATGGTATCGCCATTACAATCAATACTGATAATCGCACTGTGTCGAATACAACAATGACGGCGGAAGTGGAAAAAGTCATGCAAGAATTTGCGCTAACACTTGATGATTACTTCAAGATTTACTCATACAGTGTTGAGTCTGCGTTTACTTCTGAACAAGTGAAACGGCACCTACGCAGCTTTATACCTGCGTAGAACTGTCTAGTCACAATAGCCGATACTTCTCGGCTATTGTTTTTCTTCAAACCGCTGCGCGAGATGATAAAACTCGTTCACTTGATTACGCAGTTCATGGGAATGTTGGTTAACTGATTGAGTTGCCAAAAGGTTTTTCTCCGCTGCCGACGCAATCGACTGGATATGCAAATTCACATCCTCTGATAGTCGGCGCTGCTTCATTGAGGCATCCTCGACCACTTTCATCAAATTGTCCATTGAATGCATCATAGCTTCAACATCTGATAGACGTTTTGCGCTTTCTTGAGCCACTTCACCACAGGCATTGGTTTGCTCGCGATTTTCAATAATATCTTTCTGCCACTTTTCAATCGTCTCTAACATAGTACCGATACTGTCTTTGATTTGCACAGTGGCATTGGCCGTGCGACCTGAAAGCGCTCGAACTTCATCTGAAACAACTGCAAAACCTCTTCCCTGCTCCCCCGCTCTTGCCGCCTCAATTGCCGCGTTGAGTGCCAGTAAATTGGTTTGTTCTGCGATCCCGCCGATTTCTTCCATCATTTGACTGACATTTTGCGCTTGTTCGCTCAATTGAAAAGTAGCTTGTGTGGCCTGCTCTGCTTGAAGGCTTAACTGCTCAAGGTTGGCATGCGTTTTATCTATCGTCTCTTTGGCTAGCAAACAAGTATTTAGCGTATCATCAATCAGCTCATGGGCTTCATGAGTGCTGGTTGAAACTTCATTAGCCGTCAATTCCACTTCTTCTGATGCCACTCGCACTTGGCGAATATCGCGAGTTTGTTGCTCAAGCGCTTGTGACACCTCATTAGTTGTCGCGCTTAAACTGTCTGATAGACTCAAAAGCGGCTTTGCTGAGTCTGTCATTCGTCCTAAGACAGTACGAATACGCGCTGATAGCAACTTAATATGAAAATCCGCAACAGAAAACTGCCCTTGACCAGAGTAAATCAAACGACTGATGCTGTCATAAACTGTTCTTAAATGCTGTAGCTGCCTCGGTGTATCGACAAGCTCTTGTTTAAAAGCCATAAAGCCTGCAAGTGGAAGCAGATTCATAATCCAGCTAAGCACGCCTTCAACGGCAAACGTTTTTGCGAGCAACGGTGCAATGAGGGCAACAAACACAATGACGTAGCGCAGCGCATCGAAACGAGGAAATGATAGGCGACGTCCTGACTTTTCGGCTTTTAGCAACTTTTTGTATGCCTTCTCGGCAACATTTACCCATTCTCTTTTGGGCTTAACCCGAACTGATTGGTAACCAACCATCTTGCCATTGTCATAAATGGGCGTCACATAAGCATCTACCCAATAAAAGCCGCCTGATTTAGTCCTGTTTTTAACAATTCCACGCCAAGCCTGACCATTTTTCAAATGCGCCCACATGTCGGCGAACGCGGATTTGGGCATAGAATCGTGACGGACAATGTTGTGATGCTGCCCAAGCAATTCATCTTGGCTAAATTCGGCAATGCGGCAAAAAGCTTCGTTACTATAGGTAATTACACCACTTAAATCGGTAGTGGAAACAAGTTGTTCATTGGTTTCTAATAAAGTTTCATGTTCTTGGGAATGTTGGGTAGCTGCCATAGACTTATTTTTCGAATTATCCATATGAAAAAAGAAATATAAACAACAAACACAGCTAAGGCAAAGTATTAAATCAGTTTCATTTAACATTTTTTAATTATCATAACTTTCACTGTATATCAGAGCCTTATTGTGGTTTAGGCCTTTTGGAAAAAACCAATGACTAAGTTATGAGAAACTCAAACTCAATGTTAAGATTAGCTATAACTTAGTGCTCTACGGCAACTGAGCGTCATCGTGGGTAGCAACCATCACGATTGCGTTATGCCGCCAGCCGTTCCTATTTACAAAGGCCAAATATTCACATGGTTAACAACACAATCCAATGGTTTCCGGGCCACATGCACAAAGCCCGCAAAGAAATCGAAGAAGCCATTCCACAAACTGATGTCATCATCGAAGTATTGGATGCTCGCATTCCATTTAGCAGTGAAAATCCGATGATCTCTGAAATCCGCGCTGGCAAACCGGTTGTAAAAGTTCTAAACAAGAGAGACCTTGCTGATCCTGAATTGACTCAATTATGGATCGAGCATTTCGAAAAAGAGCAAGATGTCAAAGCGATGGCGATTACCACGTCTAATCCGCAAGAAGTAAATAAAATTTTGGACCTTTGCCGCAAGCTAGCACCCCACCGTGAAGAAATTGGCAAAAATATTCGCACCATGATCATGGGCATCCCAAATGTGGGCAAATCAACCATTATCAACACGCTTGCAGGTCGCACTATCGCAGTAACGGGAAACCAGCCCGCTGTCACTCGCCGTCAGCAAAGGATCAACTTACAAAACGGTATTGTACTTTCTGATACGCCAGGAATTTTGTGGCCGAAAGTAGAAAACCCACACAGCGGATTTCGCCTTGCAGCTACAGGCGCAGTTAAAGACACTGCGATGGAATATGAAGAAGTGGCTTTCTATACGGTAGAATACTTAGCCCAAGCCTATCCAGAACGCTTGAAAGAGCGTTACCAAATCGAAGAGTTGCCGCAAAGCGACATTGAGTTGATGGAAGAAATTGGTCGTAAGCGCGGCGCATTACGATCAGGTGGTCGTGTCGATTTACACAAATGTTCAGAGATTTTGCTCCATGAGCTACGTAATGGCACCTTGGGGCAAGTCACGCTTGAGCGTCCTGAAATGATTACCAAAGAGTTGGTTGAAGTCGAAATCGAAGCAACGCGTAAAGCCGAGCTTAAAGCACAAAAGAAAGAAGAACGTCGTAAACGCTATTTGAAAAACAAGCGCTGATTGAATTCTTGAATAGATGTAGAAATGGAATGACGAACGATTGATATGCAAACACCAACAAACATAATCACAGGCTTTTTAGGTTCAGGTAAAACAACCGCCATACTTAACTTGCTCAAAAACAAGCCTGCCAATGAAAATTGGGCTGTGCTGGTCAATGAATTTGGTGAAATAGGGATTGATGGCGCCATACTCACACAGCAAGGAACGCTAGTAAAACAGGTGCCGGGCGGCTGTATGTGCTGCGCTGCTGGTGTGCCTACATCTGTCGCAATTACCTCTTTGTTGCGTAGTAAGCCTGACAGATTGATCATAGAACCCACGGGATTGGGGCATGCAGACAAGATCCTCGCAACTCTTACGTCTGAGCAATTTCGTGAGCATATTGACTTAAAGGTAACTATTGCACTGGTCGATCCGCGCAATCTCTCCAATCCAAAATATCTAACTAATGATAATTTTATTGAACAGCTCAGCATTGCTGACGTCGTGATAGGAAACAAGGTAGACCTAAGTACAGCGGCAGACATAGACGCTTTCAATGATTGGGTAGCTAAACAAGATCCGCCAAAGATCGATGCACACCTTGTCGAAAACGGTCACTTCCCGATTGAAATCCTCGACAACATAAGACGTAACGATCCTAATCAGAGGGTTAATTTACATACTCATCATGGTGATATTGCTAAACCTTTGACTCTCAGTAGTGGCCAGCACGTTCTTAGGCGAGAAAATAGCGGCCAAGGCTATTACAGTTGTGGTTGGCTTTTTAGCGCACAGGTAGAATTTTGCTTTGATGAATTACTATCCATGTTATCTGACCTAACGGCTGAGCGTATCAAAGGGGTAATGAAAACGGATAAAGGGGTAATGACTCTCAATATCTCTCATGGTGTAGTTTCAGTATCAGAAGCGTCAATGTCAGCCAAAGAAAGTAGGATCGAAGTCATTGATAGCCAGAAGCTACCTTGGGAGCAGCTCGATGCCATCCTTCAGCAGCTTGCTGGCCTTTCATAAACTCTAAACAACAAAAGGCGCACCAATCAGTGCGCCTTGTCCCTCGTGACTCAATCGTGAGCTTGCGAATCAGTGCCTTCATCTTCGACATTCTGATATTAATACGAGGATTTCTGCATATTTGGGTAAAACTTTCCATATTGTGTGTAAGGATAACTTTCTCTATGCGATTAGTTCAGATTTCCTTACCCTTTAATTGTCGTTTATATCGCTCAGAGATCAAGAAAACAAGTGTGATCTTCTGCCAACAAAATAAAACTTAATGCATATACTTTTCTTGCGTATTTGAAATTCAAATTTTCACTTTTGATAGATAACTATTACTCTCTTCAAGCGTATAATCAGCCCACTGATCCCTAACACCCTAAGCGACCATTTGCTTGAGCATCGGGCGCAGCACTGATACATACTCATAACAGGGACCAAGATAAAAATGAACACCAGAGAAAAGATCAAGCAATCCTTTTTATCTAAGGTGCCAAAGGATACGATTAATCAATTTCTCTCAAAAGACAAAACACCTCTCTCTGTTCTCGCCCTTTCTTTAATAGTAGGAATATTATCTGGCCTTGTAGGTACCCTGTTTGAGATGGCGGTTCACTTTGTTTCAGACACCAGAACTGACTGGTTGAAACAAGCCATTGGTCGTTTGCTACCGCTTTGGCTTGCAGCAATCCTGATTAGTGCTGCACTGGCTTTCATCGGATATTATTTAGTTCATCGCTTTGCTCCCGAAGCCGCAGGTTCAGGCATACCTGAAATTGAAGGTGCCATGGATGGAATACGACCAGTTCGTTGGTGGCGAGTTCTACCCGTTAAATTTTTTGGCGGAATGGGCGCGTTGGGCTCGGGTATGGTTCTGGGTCGAGAAGGCCCAACAGTTCAAATGGGCGGTGCGATTGGCCGTATGGTTACTGACATATTTAAGGTCAAAAATGATGATACGCAGCACTCATTACTGGCATCTGGCGCCGCAGGAGGACTCGCCGCCGCCTTTAACGCACCACTGGCTGGTATTATGTTTGTGGTCGAAGAAATGCGACCTCAGTTTCGTTATTCACTTATTTCAATCCGTGCCGTTATTATTTCGGCAATTTCTGCCAATATTGTCTTTCGATACATCAATGGGCAGGATGCCGTCATCACCATGCCCCAATATCAACGACCAGAATTGGCAGCGCTATGGCTTTTCTTATTGCTTGGCGCAATGTTTGGTGTATTTGGTGTCGCATTCAATCGTTTGATCAATCTTTCCCAGGATCTGTTTGTAAAGCTGCACCGAAATGATCGTAAGCGGTATTTGATTACAGGCAGCTGTTTAGGCGGTTTTTTCGGTCTAATGCTGCTTTACTTGCCCGAAATAACCGGAGGGGGGATCAGTCTCATTCCTACCATTACCAATGGAGGTTATGGTGCTGGGGTTTTAATCATTCTCTTTATCGCTCGTATTTTAACTACCCTACTTTGCTTTGCTTCAGGCGCACCTGGTGGCATTTTCGCTCCTATGCTAGCGCTTGGGACTCTATTTGGTTACGCATTTGGTCTTATCGTACAAACTTTGTTTCCAGAGCTTTTAATCTCTCCGGGCATGTTCGCCATTGCAGGTATGGGGGCGCTGTTTGCCGCCACAGTAAGAGCGCCCATCACAGGTATATTATTAGTTATTGAAATGACGAATAATTACTACTTGATTTTACCTCTTATTATCACGTGTCTGGGCGCTGTCATTGTGGCTCAATTCTTAGGAGGCCAACCTATCTACAGCCAGCTTCTGCATCGAACGTTAAAAAATGAAAAGTTACGCCAAGAAGATCTACCTTGTGAGAACAAATCATAGTTGCTAATTAAGCAACTGAATTGATATCATTATAAGGTTAATCAGATTTTATTTAGGATTTACGCAGTTGAACTGGAGACGCTTTCTTAAGTTTCATAATGTTCCTCCTTCACAAGCAGCATTGTCACTGGGCATCATTGGCTTGGGGCACGCTTGGGCGTTGTATGTTCCTGAAGTGGGTGTTTTTATCCGACCCTACCTTGTTGCAATCGGCGCCTTATTACTTACTCCTGTATTAATTAAATACCTGAGTAACTATCGACTATTTTTAAACGATCTCCGTAAGCCTCTTAACGGAAGCTTACTGGCACCCATGAGTATGGCGCTGCTGGTACTCTGCGATTATTTAGCGGTTATTTCCCCTTTTATCGCCTATCCATTATGGTTTGCTGCATTGTCGCTACACCTTACTATGATGGTTCTGTTCTTTTTTTTCCAAGCTAAAAACTTTAAGCTTGCTAATATTGTTCCGAGTTGGTTCTTGTACCCTGTTGGTCTTATCAGTAGTTCATTAGCTGGCACTAAATTTGGCCACAACGTGTTTTCTGAATCTTTAGTAACTATTTGTATCGCAACCTATTTTGTCATGTTGCCTGTCGTTCTCTACAGACTGATGTTTTTGGGCAGATTGCCAAAAAGAGCGCGACCAACTCTCGCTATCATGGCGGCGCCAATCAACCTATCACTTGCGTCATACTTGGTAAACTTTCGCCAGCCAGATCCAATTCTCACAGGAGCCTTGGCGGGCATAGCCATTACCATGACATTAACCATATACCTCTGTTACTTCCGTCTCATTCGGCTTAAGTTTCAACCCTCGATTGCCGCTGTGACTTTCCCATCTGTAATTAGCGCAATTGCTATGCATCGCTTAACCAGCTTTTTCGAACAATATCATCCTCATTGGCATTGGCTGCATAAGTTTGGTTTTTTCGAACTGACTATCGCTACAGGCTTGGTCATTTGGGTTACCCTCAGATATATCAAGATGTACTGGCCTGAATTAAATCTTATAAAATCAGCTTGAAGTAATCTGAATTAAACGGAATTCAAACCAGACACTATAGCTATCTCTGCTAATGATGCGTAGCATATTGGAATCTAGGTTCTTAAGGTGCTTACAATGTTTAATGACAAAGTCCAACTAAAAATCATCAATTTAATTCATAGAGCAGACCGCAAAGCAGAGAGCGTATCTGAATTAAAAAAATGCGGTATTACTATTGATGATGAGTCATTCTTTGAAGCTTACTATAAACCAGAGTGTGGCGCGTTAGGCTGCAGTCTGAGTCATGGTAACTTAATTGCCCATTATTTATCTTACTCTTCCAGTCCATACTTGTTAGTCTTGGAAGATGACTTTGAAGTCCAAGAGTGCGAACTATTTCTTTCTAGCTTAGAGAGAGTTTTGGACTGCTCTAACGAGTGGGATGTGTTTCTTCTTGGCAATAACCAAGCCATACCTATTGCAATGATCGATGATCAACTCGGGTTTTCTCGGGTAATCAACTCACAAACCGCATCAGGCTATATTGTCCATAGAAGCTTCGCTGTTAAGCTAATGAGCACGTTTTTTGAATCTGCACTCGGTCTAGAGCATTCAAGCAAGCTCCCTCTCAAGCTCAATAAACTCGTTAGCCATCACTATTGCTTAGATATTTTATGGAAGAAGTTACAAACTGAACATAGATTCATAACAAGATTACCCGCGTTAATTAAACAACGGGCGAGTTACTCGGATATAGAGATGAAAAATGTAGATTATGGTGTTTGATTAAGAAAAGTAGGTAACTGTCAGAACATTCTTGGACAGCATGTATAATCATAGTTCGATTCTATCTAGCTCGTCAGCCATTGTTAAAATTCGATTGCAATTCAATCTGTCATTATAATCAAAGAAGACATGTTCATCATTTAGATAGGTTATCTCATCATTTATTATTTTTTCAATATTTTCAATAACTTCGTCGCTATTATTACATGATGCCAAGAAAGGTGTTTCTTTATCCGTAATCATTTCCCCCCCCCGGACAGCAAGAAATGTTTCTTTGTCAAATGGGTAAGTAATCGCTGGCTTTCCTAATCTTATAAAGTCAAATACGACAGATGAATAGTCAGTGACTAATAACCGACCTGTAGACAACATATTTTCCCAGTTCAGATCTGACATATATTCAAACGAGACGCATGGGAGATTAAAGTCAATTTTAAATTTAGACATCTTGTGATGTAATACCAAAGTAATCTTATGATCATTTTCTCTTGCCCATTTTGACAATTTGGACGTTAGTTCAATAATGGAAAGGTAGTATTGGGAGTTTAGAAATTCATCCAAACTTTGGTGTTCTAGCCAATTTCTCCAAGTTGGAATATAAAGAATATTTTTGCATTGTTTTTTCGCAACTTCAGGAAGATAGTCATACCTCGAAAACCCGGTGACTTTAATAATATCTTCAGGAAATGAGTATTCGCTAATTAGATTTTTTTTCTCAAATTCAGATGAAACACATAGCATGTCTGGAAGTTCATTCCTGTACTTCATTGAATAGTAATCATAATAGAATGATGTACGACTGAGTGCCGTCACACCGTGCTGTAAAAAAATAAGTTTTTTACTATCTGTTATATTTTTATTGAATACTCCCCAATAAGGAGAAACATCCAACATTGACACATCAAAAAAATATCTTCTCGCCAGTCCAACATAAAGTAAGTGCCTAGGGCTGCCATACTTTAAGACATTACCATGCTTACTAGCTTCTTCAATGTTTTTCTCGTTAGTAACAAAATAACAGTTTATTCTCCTACCTACACCTTTAAAAAAAGCAAAACCATTGTCAGATATTGTCTTCCCTTCCCTTTCTCCTATAAGAGAAATGTTTACATTGGAAATTTTTGAAAAACAAAACCCTATATTGAATAGTAAAAATGACTTGATGAAATCATAATATATAATGGATTTTTGTCTAATAATATATTTAAATGCACTAAAGTTTAGATCGAAGATTACATGGCGTTTTTTTAAATCATTGTGATATATACTCTTTAAAAAAGTCAACTCTCTAGGGCTTAAGTATTTAAGCAGATAATAATTATATATCAGAAATGTTTTTACGTCCTTAATATCTTTACTTTTAAATGACTTAGTCTTAGAATATTCACCTAGTTTACTAATTAAATCTTTTATGAAGAAAAATTTTCTCATTTTCTTTTGAGTTTCTTTCTCAAAAGTACATAAAGTAATATCAAGGTCCATTGATGTGAGAATAGATTCTTTTATATCTTCAATTAAGTATTTATTACCTTCAGCCCTTTCTATATAGACGACCTTGTCAACAGATCCTATTCTTTTGGCTTTGCAATATCCATAAATACATGGCTTGCTATCATTTGAGTAATTTGAAAAATCTGAGAAAACTGACTCGTTATCACTTATTAAAAAATTTCTCCTATATATCCTATTGAAAGGGAATGTATTTTTTATCAGTTTTGGAGTTTGCTCAAAAGTAGTTGAATTGATTTTTCCTAGAAAATGAGTTGGGTTTATATATGCTCCGTTGTCTCCAACATACTTTGCCCAAGCAATTGCCATATCTAAACTATACTTTTCCGCATGTTCAAATAAAGAAATCAGTCCATTTTTAACAACATATCCATCTGATTTCATGAAGAACAAGTATTTTCCTTTAGCTTTTTTCATTCCTAAGTTAAAGCAATAACCATTTTCAGGAAAATCGCTTGTGATGACTGAAACCTCATCTAATTCAGAGTATTTATCAAATGAATAATTATTATTACTATCGGCTATGTTATAGGTTACAATAATTACTTCTATATTCAATTTTCGTATTTCTAACAAATCAATAGCATTGAGTATAGAATATGAAATATCTCTCGCTGGTACAATAATCGAGATATCTATTGTTTTACTTTCCATAATATTTTTTCTAAGCAATATTTGTTTAATATTAGCATAATAAGAATTTTGATGTGGAAAAATATTCCTGCTAATATTTAATAAACTTATAAGTAATCTATATATTATAGTTAGAGATGTCCTAATGGATACTCTGTCTTTCAAAGCCGGTATTCGTTACTGTATCGGCCAAATCACGAAAGACTGTAATTACGCTCATTGAGTAACAAGACTAACTGAGAACATTTATGCCCCAACAAGGGAGATCTTGCTTCCTGATCTTGATGAGTTCACATCCAGCCGCAGTGGCATCTGCTCTTTGAGCTCTGACACATGAGAGATAACACCTATCATACGCCCCGTTTGCTGAAGATCTACTAGAATTTGCATCGCCAAATCCAATGATTCAGGATCTAAACTGCCAAAGCCTTCATCGATAAACAAGGTATCAAGTCTTATCCCACCACTGTATGACTGAACAACATCCGATAGGCCCAGTGCGAGTGCCAGTGCCGCCATAAACGATTCTCCACCTGACAATGTTGCTACATCACGCGTTTTACCTGTGTACCCATCTTCTACCGATAAGTCCAACCCTCGGCCAGCGACACCTTTAAAGCCCTCGGTTTTACGTACCAGTTGATAACGCCCCTGACTCATGACTCTCAACCTTTGCGAAGCTTGAATCAATACATCGTCAAGTAATACGCCCAACACAAAGCGATGTAAACTAATTCTACTGCCCGTTTTTCCGCTCGCGACATCGTAAAGTGTGCCATAAACTTTATATTCGTCATCGAGTTGACTGTTTTTAGTTCGTAATTGGGCAATGTCCGAAGCCACCTTTTCCAAGCGATGGAAAAGCGATTGAGCAGCATCAAGCTCGCCTCGACACTTAACGTGTTCTGACTCAAGAAGCGTAACATTAAGTTGCTCTTCTTCTAGATTTGGCCGGGAAGTGTTGGCAAGTTCTTGCTCAATATCATGAATGGTTTGCTCGAGTTTTAACTTGGTCGAGCTATATCGCTCTATTTGCTCACGCCATTGTTGTATTTGTTCTGAACTAGAACGGCATTCCAGGAAATGCGCCAATGAGGAAAAGGAAGCGGCCTTTAAAGCATAATCCCACTCTGTCTCAGCCAATTGCGTATTGCTCCGCGCTACAGCCAGTAATTCTTGGTGGGAAGAAATCTGAGACTCAATATTGGAATAGCTTACCGTCGCGTTATGCTGTGACTCTTGCGCGTACTTTAACGCATCGTTAAGCCGTCCAATATTCTGCTGGAGATCTAGATACTCGGTATCAAGTTGGACAATAGAGTCATATGAGCCAGACATTGAGGCACGTAGCTGGTTCAACTGTTTGTTCAGCGCCTCAAGTTTTGCTTCATTGGCTGATATTTCTTCTCGCAAAGAATATATTTTTGCGTCACCGTTTTCACACCTTTGCTTAAGTTCCGCAACGACACTTTCTAACTTAGGTACATCAATGGCATCAAGTTCATGGTATCTTGCCTGTAAGTGCAAAAGCTTTTGCTCTGTCGATTCAATATCGAGAACAGCATCATCACCCAATTCCAGTTTGTATGAGTGAATCAGTTTTTCCTGCTGCTCACACAAGGAGTGATGACGCTCCAGTTCGTTCAGTGCCGTATTAAATTGATCTAATGCCGCGGTTTCAACTTGACGAGCTTGTTGCACATCCTGCTTATATACTTCCTTACCTTCAAATTCAGCTGGGCTCGGGTGCTCACAACTGCCACAAACTGGGCAAGGTTGGTTCGATTTAAGTCGTTTAGCCAGTACCGCTGCCTGAGCACTATGCCAATGCATTTCCAACTTGTCCGCATGTTGGCGTTTCTCTGCTAACCCTTTCTCTAACTGCTGCTTAGCTATACGCATAGTACCGGTTTGGTTGGTAAGCTGAACCTGCTCAGTGACCAAAGATCTCAATTTACTCAGGTCGGCCAATAAACGCTGGGTTTTCGCTATATCAGCTTGAAGAGAGACTTTCTCCGTAGTCCCTTTCCTTGCACTATCTAAGTCACATTCACTTTTCTTTAACTCTTCGAACAGCTGAGCTTTTAACGCTTGGTACTTTGCCATGGTGTGAACATACTCTTTACCTTGGGATTCAAGCATTTTTAGGTTAGTTTGCTGCGAGTCTATCTCTTTTAGTTTTTCTTTACTTTGCTCTAAATGAAAAAGTTGTTCGTTTAATCTAGGTAGTTGCTCTGCGTTTAATGTGGCTTTTTGTAATCCTTGCTCACACAAAGTTAAGTGGGTTTGAGCTTGCTGCCTTTCAATATTTAAAGTCGAGATTTTGCTTTCCAGCGCCTTGACTTGATTAAGACATGATTGCCAATGTTGATACGGCACATTGAGCTTTTCCGCGCTTACCGCAAGCTCAAGCAATGAGGTCATGTCTATTATTTTATCTTGCTGTTCTAAGTGAAGGGTGAGGCTCTTTTGACTTTGCTCTCGCTTAGAAAATTGACCAGCAAGCATCTTCGACTGCTCAAGTTTAATTTTCGCTTGATTAAGGCGTTCAAAGCTCGATTTTTCCTCTTGCTTAGCTCTAGCCAGTTGTTGGGTGATGTCTTCAATTTGAATATTCAATTCTTGCTCTGAAGACACTTCAGCAACTTTCAGCGCGCCTTGTATTTGGTTATCAAACTCTTCTTTAGCGGTAACAATTGACGAGGCTTTGTCTTTTAAAGCGAATTCAATTTTTTTGTAGATATCGGTTTGAAATAGCTGACCAAAAATCGCTTCTCTGTCTTTTGAGCTTGCAAGCAATAATTCACGAAATTTTCCTTGCGGTAGCACCATTACCTGACGAAACTGACTTTCATTTAAACCAAGTAGACTGGTCACTTCCAGCTTCACTTGAGCCGTTTTGCTGGTAATTAACCGGTCACTTTCGGTGATTTCATAAAGTGATGCTGTATGTTTGCGTGTTGTTGTACCCTCTCCACGCGACTTAGGCACTTGCTGCTCTGGTAGTCGAGTTACGCGGTAACGTTTTTCATGGAGCGCAAACTCAAATGTTATCTCTGTCGGTGTCGAGAGTGAGGCCAAATCACATCGCATGTGAGTTGCTTGTCGCTCATTGCCTGTCGTCTCTCCGTACAGAGCAAAACAAATCGCATCTAAAATTGAGGTTTTGCCCGACCCTGTTGGACCGTTGATTAAAAATAGAGGGTTGCTGCCTAATAATCGAAAATCAATAGTTTGCGTCGTTGCAAAAGGACCAAAGGCTTGCAGGGTTAACAATAGTGGTTTCATTCGTTTCCCCTGTTATTGACGGCTTAGCTGCATGATCAGGTCCGAAATCGCCTCATCTTGCTCGTGGCTTAAATCAGCATTCTGGGTTTCTTTAAAAAAGTCACGAAACATATCTACTTCACTGCGTGACAGTGTAGCGGCTGCCAATTCTTTCTCTACACCAATTAACATGCCCGGTTTATCAATATGTAATACGTTGGGGTATACACTGCGCAGCTTTTCCATCGGGTTTAGAATGGCGTGAGTATCCATTAAACGAACCAATAAATAGTCGTCATGATTAGGATCTTCTTTAGCTTGCTCAATGATGTTATTCAGTTCACCTTCGATAATTCGCATCTGATGCGGCGCTTTTAGATCAATATGTGTCGCTGACTTAAAGCCATTTTTATCAAATTCAACTAAGGTCACGCCCTTTTTCTGATGTTGTTCAGAAAAACTGTACTTCATTAGAGAGCCGGAATACCGGATGAACTCTTGACCTTTTTTTTGTGGTTGGTGAAGATGCCCGAGTGCCACATAATCAAAGTCGACAAAATGCTCGTGACTAACTCGCTCTGATCCACCTATACAAAGTGGTCTTTCCGACTCAGATTCTATCGCCCCATCCACAAAACAATGGCTGATCAATACATTTTTCTGCTTTGGGCTAAATCTAGACTTAATTTCACCAGCCAAGAATTTATGCGCATCATCGAACGTCGACACGGGTTGCTTGAAATAATGGCGTACCATTTCAGGATCATTATATGGCATGCCATAGAAGGCCACCTCTCCAGCATCTGTATCAATCACAACGGGTCGACACATGTCCTCAAAACTCGACAAGATATGTAATCCAGCACCTTTCATTTGCGACGAGCCAAAACCAAGCCTTTGTGCCCCATCGTGATTGCCTGGGATAAGAATAATAGGCACTTTGAGTTCATCACAAACCTGACTAACAAAATGATTCATTAGCTCAATTGCAGCTGTTGGCGGAACCGAACGGTCATAAATATCGCCCGCAATAATAATCGCATCAACTGGGTTTTCTCTCAAATACTCGACTAACTGAGCCAATACCGCCTTTTGGTCGTCAAGGAGAGAAACACTATGAAACTGACGTCCAATATGCCAATCCGAGGTGTGAAGAAACTTCATTTTGTTCCTAGATTCATTTAAATAGCTCAAGGCGCATCATATCATCTCGACACGCCAATTCACTAGTAAGGGTTAGGTGATCAGTAAGTAGTATGTTTCTTGCAGAAATTAACCGCCTCATCGATCAACTCAAGCACTGGTTTATCACACTCTGGCAATGCCGCGTCACTGGCACCTATTGGCGTGATTCGACTCCCCCATTTAACATGTGCTGCTCCCCAAGTTAACCCTGCGCCAAAAGCTGCTAGTAACATATTGTCATCGGCTTTAATGCGCCCTTGCTCTAGCGCTTCGCATAACGCAATAGGAATGGTCGCCGCTGACGTGTTACCATACTTTTGAATATTGATAAATGCCTTGTCTTGCCCAATACCGGATAAGTCACACAGGGTTTGAATAATACGTATGTTCGCCTGATGAGGAATAACCAAGTCTACGTCTTTTGTCGATAACTGACTTCTTTCTAACACATTATGGGCTGCTGCCCCCATGCCTTTGACGGCTCGCTTAAAAATCTCTTTTCCGATGAAATTGAATTCCCAGTATCCATTATCGGCAGCAAAACGGTTCATTGAACTGCCAAATTTAGGCACCGACAGTATGTCTCTACCTTGAGAGTCACAGCCGAGCTGCGCATTTTGTAAACCCACCGCGCTTTCTGATTGACTCAGTACAACAGCCCCCGCTCCATCACCAAATAACACGGCGGTTTCTCGCATGGACCAGTCAATAAAAAATGACAGTCGCTCGGCACCAATCACCAAGGCATGACGGTAACTTCCCGATTGCATCATCTTTGTTGCTGTTTCTAAACCATAAAGAAAGCCGGTACACGCAGCGTTTAGATCAAACGCCATTGTCCCTTCCATTCCTAAGTTTTGTGACACCTTAGATGCCATATTAGGAATAAGAGAGTCTGGTGAACAGGTTGCGATAATAAGAAGATCGATATCATTGATGTCCAAACCAGCACATGCGACGGCATGTTTTGCCGCAACCGTGGCAAGTTCTGAAGTGTCGACATGACTAATTCTACGATTCTCAATCCCTGTTCTGGTTCGAATCCACTCATCTGAGGTATCAAGAAAAGTACCTAAATCTTGGTTGGAGAGTATAGAGGGCGGAAGGCACTTACCCCAGCCAGTAATTTCTGCGTATGTTGTAGTCATTCGAAACCTTTATTTTTATTGTGTTAGATAGCCAACATAGTCGGTTGGAATATTTGTATTTTCAAAGTATAACTAGCGACTATCTTCTGTGTCACCTCATTGATAAAATCAACGTCACACTTGTGTAGAAAACTAACGAGAAAACAATCATGTCAACATTTAATACACGCTGCCCTTCTTGCCAAAGTATGAATCGAATCCCAACGAAAAGAGTATCTGAAAGCCCCAAATGCGGGAAATGTTCAAGCACACTGCTTGATGGTTTTCCGATAGAGGGGGTAATTAACTAAAAGACCGATTTGTCCGTGAACATTAGCTCAGCCCTTGTCACTCCTTGGTTTGAGAAGAAAAATCGATTTCAGAATCCTGAATTAACTTATCTATAATTGATTGAATATCAATGGTTTTTTCTCTCTTGTAAAATTCATAATTAAACTGAGTTTTGGATAAAAAATTGAATATAGCTAGGAATTAATTGATCGTTTCTTGTTCTGTTAGATTTATCTAAGTTCTGGCTTAACAAAATCTCAGGTTAAGTAACTTTTTTTCATAGGGGTATGTGGCTATTATAAGTGACAGAAAAGTCATTAAAAAGAGAGTCCCTACAGTGCTTAAATCTTCTATAGCAGCCACTAATTCTAAATATAGAGAATATCCAACTTTGGAATCTGGTGAGTTAAATACTTCTTTGTCTATCAAGATCAAGTCTATTCAAAGTTTAGTTGATCGACTAACCCCATCACAGGAAAAGCTTTTTGGAAAGAATTTATTGAAAAGAGAAAAATTATTAACAAAAGATTTTATAAATGATAAATTTTTAATTAGTTTTAATAGTGATGAATTAGATATTATAGAGAGTAAGCTTCGTAACTCTCTTGAAGAAACGCCCAGTATATCAAGAAAATCAGATGTTAAAATAGCTATGAGAGATAGAAAATATTCTCCAACATCACTATTGTTTGAATCAAAAAATAAGGTTGAACCTTCTTATTTAGACAATAAAAAAATAAAAAAAAATGAGCTAATTAAACTAATTGAAAAAGAATCATGTAGCAATAACGGCGAAAGAGTAGACCTAGGACAGCTACTGATAAAAAACGGATACTCAACAACAATTGAAAAAATAAACTTTATAGATACTAATTTACTCAAAAACATAAATATTAATGATATTACCTTTCATCAATGTAAGTTTAGTTGGAGTCACTTTACCCAATCTAACTTATCTAATGTCAGATTTTCATATTGTAAGCTTCTTAACGCATCATTTGAAAATTCCTCTATAAAAAACTGTCACTTTAATAAATGCAAAATGCGTGAATTAATGTTTACAGCGTCACGGATAACTAATTGCCACTTTAGAAGTAGTGATATAATTAGTACTAGTTTCGAGGACTCACAAGTAAAAGGTTGTCATTTTAAAAACATAACAGCTCCTGGGTCTCACTTCCTAGATGCTGAAATCAATGACTCCCATATTATTGAAAGTAATTTAAGAGACTGTTATTTTTTTAATAACTTAGACAAATTCGTTGTAACAGAAAAAGTAAAAAATACTGCTACTATTAGTAAACCTTTAGCTATAATCCCTGTTTATGCTGAAGTTCGAGGGGTTACAACTCCAAAAGCTTACATGAAAATGGCTAGAGAAGCGAATATAATACCTCTACGTATTTCAGTACAACCACAAAAAATTATTCCAGAGAATGTTAACAGTGAAGTTAGTAAATTACTTGTTAAAATAAGGTCAGAAAATAATAGTGGTACCCCAATTCCTAAACAATTATTAGAATTAGCAAAAGAAAACCCTGATACCTATCCTGAAATAAATAAAATTTTAGGAAAGTCTACTAACATATCAAAACATATTAATGCCTTTTATCTTCCTGGAGGAGAGGATATACCCGCTTCATTGTATGGCAAAGAAGATCATGAGAAAAACTCTTGGGGTGGGGATTATCGTCGTTCAATACTTGAGCTTTCAATTATAGATCAAGCTATAAATAAAGGTATTCCACTCATGGCTATTTGCCGAGGGTATCAGATGACAAATGTCTATTTTGGCGCACAGATAAAACAACACATAAAGGGGCATAAGGGCATTCAAAGATTTAGACCTAATAGTAAAGAAAAAGCAGGGTTATATGGTAAAGTATTGCAAAATCCACTCATTAGTGCCGTTGCTCACCACCAAGCCGTTCCCGAAAATAATGGAGCTAATGAATATTTGGATCCTATTATAACATATGAGGGAACTGTTAAAGCTTCCGAAATAAAATATCCGGGATCAGCACCTGCAATCTTACTTCAGTTTCACCCTGAATTTAATAAAGTTAAAACAGCTGATTCAATGACACAAGCAGTTACTGATATTGCACTCACATCCGTAATGTCATCATCCAATGATCAATTTTGGACTATACTATCAGACTCTGCTCAAACCCATCAGAATTATAAAAGAGTGAAGCAGGAGTTATTATCACAGCCGTGATTTAATTTCGTAGATGGTGTAGCTATTTAGTAAACGGTCATAAGTTTAAAAATGGACAAAGCCGCATCTCAACTGAGATGCGGCTTTGGGTCTAGGTTTCTACCATCTTATTTTGGAGGTTTAAACCTTAAGCTCGGCGACGGGGGCTTCGAGTGAAATGGTTTGTTTGGTGATCCAATTTTCTAGCCATTCGCTGCGTTTTTGCTCGTCGGTAAGGGTGCGCCAGTGACGGGCGGCGGATTCATTGTATATCTGCTCGCGCTCAACACTTTGCGACCATGGCATACCAGCAACGAGTGACTTTGACGCCGGAAGCGCTATTGGCTGTATTTCCAGCTCAAACTCTGTCGCAACATCGCGCTGAGCCACACTGAGCAGGGTAATTTCTGAACGTGTTAAGCCACCCTGTGACACTATGTCACCAAAAGGACGCAGCCCATTGAGTTTTCGACCGTTTGGCGCAACGTAAGCAAGGTCAAATTTCATCACATGAACAAATTTATCACCGCAGTCTATGAGCCTGTCTTTTAGCTCTTCACGTTCTTGGCTGATTTGCTCTAGTGCCTGACTTGCAAAGCTGACAAGATCGGCCTCTAAAGCTTCATTGTCCTCTGGCTCACTTTGTTTCCACGTCATCATATAACTTGGCGTTTCATAAGGGCTAGTTGCAGGCCGCTCTATCCCAACCTCAGCCTGACCGACGTAATGCATTCGACTGGCCATTTTCGGCCCCGCACATTTATCAAGCCCGCCAAGCTGCATTTCCACAGGGACACTCATAGGATCAAGATGCATGGTTTGATAGGTCTCTTTCTCAAACTCGTCAGAGATCACGGCAACATATAAGGATGAGGGTGTTTCTTTCGACCAATCGAAGCTATCGCTATCAAAAGCAATACCTTGATCAAGCGACATTGAACTGCGGGTGCCTTGCTTGAAGAACTTCAGCTCAGAGCCGACTCTCAGCGCAGGGAGCACTATCAAGTCGCCACCCACAATCGCAGGGGTGTTTTCTCTTTGGTTAACCGATGGGCTGGTAATAAAGTCCTCAATCAAGAGATCGGACCCTTTTAGGCGTACCTTCTGCATGTGCTGGCCATCATACAAGGCTTTACTTTGTGATTCGTCAAACACGCCATAGTCAAAACGGGCATCTCTTGCGGGCACTTCGCGCGTTAAGGTGAGAACTTGTGTATCCGGCCTTGTTGCAAGAACAATCTTACCGTTGAGCTTAAACAAGTATTCCAACTGGTGAGCGCCATTACTTTCAACCCACAAATCAAACGCCCCGTTTTCATCGGTAAGGGAGCGAATATCCTCGATAAGGTTGGTTTGGTATAAGGGTTTTATCCCTGGTATCTCTAGTGCGCCAAACCAATAGGTCGGCTCAAATTCAAACCCCGTTAAAGTCTCCTTGCCCTGTTTGGCAAAATAGTCCTCAAGCTGGCTGTCTTGTAAGGTAAAATCGCTTTGCTGCTTTGGCCCCATCAGCAAACTGTATGAAGGGCCTTCAATATCAAACAACAAGCGAGACACCTCATAAGAGAGGTCGCAGTGAAAGAGCGTTTTACTGTCTTCTGAGGCCGCTGCGGTGAGCAATACCTGAATTTTAACCCTTGTAAACGGCCCTATTTTCCCAGCGCTCGGTTTATTTAAATTGCGTTGCTGATCGAGCCAATCGGCATGAGACAGCCAAGCGTTAGTCTCGTCATCAAACACCAATAGGCGGCTAAAGCCCACATCCGCCGCCGTTAAATCGGGCTTAGACATATCAAAGTCCTTACTGAATTTCTCCAGCGCTTTTTCGCCTTTGTCGAGGTAAATGGCGGTTTGGACAGGAAAGCCGGTATGAAATGCGCCGCTGATGCTCCTTTTACTAACATAATAAGGGTCGCGGCGATGTGATGACGAAGAGAAACGATTGAGCCAATTGTGCGCGAGCGTATTGTAATTATGCTCGGGAATTTCCCAGTTGTCATTCATCACATAGGTTTCAATGAAATGGTTAAGTTGGTAATCTTTAACAATGCTGCCACGCGTTGTAAAAGGGTTGAACGTTTCTTTTAAACGGATACGCGCCAACAGCTCAACCAAGCTATTGATGGCATAGGCTCTGAGAAGAAAACGCTTTAACAGCTCTTTTGGCAAGTCTTGATTGTCTAGATGGTCGGCCAATTGCTCGGCATTGAGTTCTTGGGCTTCAATCTTTTCATTGATGTTAAGATATTGCTGAATGATGTTGCGGTTGATTTTACCCAGTGTCTTAAGTTCACTTTTCTTCTCAAACGCCTCTTTAAACGAGGTGTACACTCTTGAACTATTCATTTCATCGAGCAAGGTGAAGGCGGTGTCTAACACATCCAAGCCGGTTGAGCCGATAAAATAGGCCCCTGCCGCCGGCGCAAGCGGGGTAAACATAGCGATACCGCACAGCGCACCAATCGCCGATTGCAGCATGTCACCTTGCTGTTTGTCTGCGTCTATCAAGTAGCCCTGCCATAGCTGATGCAAGCTCTCTAGTTTGAGCGTGCCTGTGCGACTTGGGGGTAAAGACACGGCAAAATCAGGGACCACCAAACGCACTTCTACTCGGCGGTCAATGGCAATATCTGCACTGTCGGAGCGGTCATCGTGGTCTTGATATTGGCTTTCATCGTCGTAGTAACGGCGCGTACTGCCAAAATAGACATAATGAATGCGTTTTTCGAGCGCTTGGCTATCTTGGGCATAACTGACTATTTTTTCGGTGACGTGTTGCGCTCGCCACTTAGACAGCTTTTGATTGTTTTTCTCACTGCCTATTGGCCCTGCGTGGCCCTCAATCACCACCTGATAACTTAGATTCGCTTCTAACAAGTGGCACAACTTCTCACAAAGGCTGTCAAAATCACTGTTCAGGGGATGCTGCTGATTACTGACCTCAGCCGAGTTAAATTGGAAGTTAAGATTGACCGCAATGCCTTGCTTATCGACGCGAATACGCGCCTGCTCTCCAAGCTGCTCTTGCAAGGATTCAGCTTTACTCTGCCATTTGGTTTTTTGGTCTGATTTGCGCACAAAAGTCACTTGCTGTAAGTAACTTTGCGACAACTGCTCTAGCTGTTTAAACGCACTGTCAGCGCTGTCTTTCATTTCAGAAAAGCTTTGATAATCATTATAAAACGTCATCACCTCAGCCACAGTATTGACAGCCGGCACTCCTTTGGAGATGAGCTGCCCCCATGATTGAGACAACCGCCCTATCACTCGGGTGTACTCTTTGTTTTGGTAGAGGGCTTTCAACGCTTCTAGCTCACGCTTTAGGTACGCGCCATCGACTACCTTCTTTTTAAAAATCAGCGCCAGCGTTTTTTCAAAGGTAAGACCTCGCCTAGAGATATTCTGGGCTTGGTTCCACGTTTTAAACGCCTCGCGATTGGCCGATACCGCTTCTCTAAAGGCGATGCCCGCAAGCGCAATATCAGGGATAAACTCTTGGTCGATATTATCTTTAAACGCACTGCCTATGGTGGCGGCAATTTCAGCCGGTGCCTCAATAAACGCAAGGCCATCCATTAGGCTCACATCGCTTGCCAGCGACTCATAGGTTTTGATCGCTTGAGTGGAAAGCGAAAATGCGCCAATACCCGCCACCGCATCGGCCTGATAAAACTGACCTTCGCTGGCGTAGTCTTTATATTCTGGCAGTTGATTAGGAAACTGATGGATGATCAACTCTTCAAGCGACAGCATATCGCCGCACACATGGGCAATTTTACCCAGCCCACCGTTGGCGCGAAACACCAAGCGTTCATGCAGCTCATAGGAGTAAACATCTTGAGGTTTATCATCTGTGACATTTTTTTTGCGAAAGTCATGGCTGAGGTTACTTTTGGTGACGCTATCTGGAAGCTTAGCGCCTTGATTTATTTGCTCATACTCTTTTTGCCAAAATTTAATGCGCAGCAGGTAAAAGCCAGTGTCTATCTCTTCAGGGTCAAGATTAAATAAGGCGCACGGCAAATAGTCTTGACTGCCCTCTTTGGCTGTTTTCACTACCCATGCACTCGCCACCAGCTCTTCAGTGGCAGCATCTGGATTTTCAGCATCAATATCGTCGATTGGCCGAATCAGCGACACCTCGGCGCCTTTATACAGTGGGTCACTAAATACCACGGCCAGCGTATGATAGCTAGGCACCACAAAGCCCTTAATCGGCGTCTCTGGCGCGGCCATTTTTTCTTCGCGCCAGTGATTATACGCCTTCTGCTCCTCGGTTAGGGGGCTGCCAACGCTGGCTTGATAGGCAGGGGCAAGCTGGCTTGGTAAGATTTGGGTTGGGGTAAAGCTTACACCCTGATGTGTTGGCAACACTTCTTTTGCCAAGGATTTTAGCGCGCCGCCTAACTGAGTGACTGAAATGGCGGTATCACTGATTAAATGCGCCAGCAGTTTAACTGGCGGAAAGCTCAGCTCATAATCTTGACTATTTAGGCTGGTTACCCGCGAGCCATGGTGCAATAGGATTAGGTCTGTGGTATCGGCCATTTGCTGGTTTTGCGGCTCAGGGACTAGAACATCGCTACTTGGCTGGCCAAGGCCTAAATTCATCAGTTTACCAATTTGATTGCTGGCCCAAAGCTGGCGATTATCGACTCCAGTTATTGCATTAACCATGACCGGCGCATAAGGGATGGGGCGAATTTTCCCGTTAAGCGAGTCTTCAGTGGTGAGGTCAGCGGATTGATGCCAATCATCAAAAACCATCTGATCGTCATCATTTCTATACTGTTTAAAGTAAGTACCAAATAGAAAGTACTCATCGGTATATTGCTTAACCATTACTTCGCCTCCTTAAACCAGAGACCATTATTGGCAAACGCATTATACAAACTATTATGCTCTATGGTTCGGTTCATACCCAATGGCCGCCATTCCCATTCTTTATCGGTTTGATAGTCTCTTACGGCAAAGGTGGTCATATGCTTGCTGCCACCAAAACGGCCATTAAGGCCTAAAATATAAGGCATCATGCCCGATTTAATCATTTGCGCCGTTCCTTTCTCCATATCAACTTTAAAAAGATGTGTTCTATTGATAGCCCATGCATATTTACCCGTGGGGCTAATAGAACGGTCCAACGATCGGGCATCAGCGACACTTAGCTCTTTACCCCAAGAGACTTGTTTCATCTTTTGGTTCGAAAGCCCTGCATACTTTATTACTCCAAAATGTTTTACTGAGTATAGGTTACCTTGATAAAACACATTGGTATCCGTCATTGGAAGATCGGACGGCACTACTTGTTTGGTTTCAATATCCCATTTATAAATAAGGTCTTTAGTATCGGTAAAGTACAGTGTTTTGCTGTCTTCGGTCCAAGCAAAACGCGGCACACCATAATTATCGGCCAATGAATAAGTCTGACCGGTTTTTAAATCGTACACCCGTTTTTCTCGACCATTGCCATACGCAAGGTAGCGGTTATCTGGCGAGCGTACCATTTTCCCATAGCCATCACTGGTCATATTATCCAGCACCAAGCGCAAATCAGTGCCATCGGTTTTCATGCTCCAGATTTTGGTTTGCCCTTCATAGGCGCTGTACATAGGGTCGTTTTTATCGCCCATATTGGCCCAGTAAAATTGAACCCGAGGCAAATCATACGAGCTGACATCATTGAGATCTTCTCTTGGCCACTCTTTAGCACGATAAATATAATATTTGGGAAAAGGTTGAATTTGGCTGCGATCCTTACCATCGGTAAAGTGATTTTTTTCGCTGTCTACCATTTCATACCAATTGTTTTCCGTCACATAGTGGCGATCGGGATACAATTCTTGTTTGGTATATTGACGAGGCGGCGTGTTTTCTTGGTCAGATTCAGCGCCGCACCCAACCAACTGGGCGGCTAAGATCAAACCGATCAACCATTTGTTCATTGTTGTTATCCTGTAAGTTCAGAAACCGGCACATTGGCTTCGACTAATACGTAGTGCTGGGCGCCGCGACCATGATCGCTGTGGGCTGCCCGTAAAATATCCACCTGTTTGACTTCAGGAGGCGGCGCGGCAAACCTTAGCAGCAAATTGCCTTGCTCATTGGTTGCCGCAGAGCGAAAATACGCGCGTGAAGACCACTCAAATTCACTATTTTTCAACTCAAAGAAATCATCGGTTTCATCCGCGATCAGCTCTTTACGATACTCAATCACCAGTCCACCGGAATTAGGCATATTAACCCCTGCAATATTGGTTTTGTGCTGAGCGTCAAGTAATGCGCCTCCACTTGCGCCTTGGGCCGGATGCGACAAACATAGAACCTTGTCTCCTGACTCCGAAAAGACTTGGCTCTCACTGTATTGACTCAGCTCACTGAGCGGTATCGCGCAAGAGGCAGGGTCTGCCTCAAGATCCATGACTTGGTCATTACTTAGCGCTTGTTCGCTGTAGTGTAAAAACAACGAATCTTGCACCTCACCTTTGAGTTTGTAGGGAACCCAAATGTGTGGCAATGGCACCCCATCGGGCTTTCGTTGATTGCCTTGATCGACTCTGTGTGGGCTTGGCAGGGTCTTTAAGGTTATCGGCTCTAGGTCTAAATGGGGGAAGACAAGTTCAACCTCTTTTTCGACTAAACCAAACACACGCTCGGTTTCATTTTCAGACAGCTCACTGCGACACACCACTTTGCCATTTTGTTTGATCTCAAATGGCTCCGAGCCATAATGATGATCGTTAAGTACTGTACTTAGATCAATATTAAGGTGGCGGAAAGTAAGTTCTTTCTGCTGATAGTAGTCAAGGTTTATATCACGAAAATAGCCGTTGGGCTGAATGGCTAACTCTCGCCATACCTTGTTGTTCCAAACGATATAGATATAGCCTTTATCACGCAGGGCCATACCACTGCTGTTCTTAACAACGGGCAAAACAGGGATGAGTACGTTATCCCATTCGCCCATTTGAGCCTCTTTTTCTACAGGCTCAATATCATCAGCTAACTTAAGCTGGATCGGTGCGAATCCTGAGCAGGGAATGTTGAGATACAAACTTCTGCTATCAGTTTCTAATCCCTTAAAAGTAGCAAGACTTCGGTGAGACGTTTCCCTATCGCGCTTTGGGCTGGCCTTAGCATTGTTTTGCTTACTGGTCTGACCCAGGGACAAATAAGCTGGTGTGTTGTTCCATTGTCCAGCGAATTCAACCACGATTTTATGCTCTGGGGTCGGCTGGGTGGGGACATAGGTAATAGTGGGTGCGAGCGTTGTATTATCGGTAATTGGCGCGTAGTTTGCTTTTCTGTAAGTGACGGGCGCCTCTTGAAGCTCTGCGACTTTTTTTGCTAAAAGTGGCATGCTGCTTAATTGGGGTGCCGACACAGGCGAAGAATGAGGAGACATGGAAAGCGCCACCGACTGGCCTTTTTTGAGTTCCCCTTTTAATCGTTCAAGGTATGAGGCTACATCTCGTTTTTTATAAGGCTCAAGAGAACGCTGCAAAAAAGCCGGCAACAAGGCGTGGATCTCACTGGCCCGTTTATAACCTCGCATTTGCCACGGCACTTTTTCTGGTAACACAATATAGGACAGGTGCTCAGGCTTGAGCTGATTCGCCAAAATAAACCGACAACTTAATCTCATTACTTACTCCAAAACATAGCTATCACCTTAAGCGGGCAATATTCGCTTATGGGGATTCAGTCAGCGCGACCTAGCCCTATTCATTGTTTGTCCATCCATCAGATACCGGTACACCTAGGTGCTTAAAAACAAGACAAACTCTGAGGGGTATTCTACAAGAAAGGCGGCTGTCATTCTTACCAAATTAATAGGTAAAGTGCCGGATTTATTAAGAATTTTGACGTTTTGGACACGAGTCACATCATCTGATGTGGCTGAAATTACGACCAGCGAACAAAAAAAACACTCGATTTGTAAAAATAGTTACTGCAAGTCAGACAAACCTAGCATCTAGACACAAGATTAGAAGCATTCCAACAATAATGCTGCCCAAAGGTTGTGAAAGAGTCGACTGTTAAAATTAAACACTGCCTAAAAATCATTATAAGCAATGAGTTAGTGAGGCTTATGAGAAGTTAAAAACACCAGAGTTTATCCTAGAGAAGGGCAAATTAAGTTTAATTGATACGGTCTTTTCTTTGTTTTGAATCATAAAACGCTTCGAAAAAAAATTTTTATCGAAACGACCAAAATTTTTCGTTTTACCCAAAGCACAAATAACCTCATATTCGCGCCAAATTTATTAACTATGACTTATATTAAGAGGCGACGACATTGGAAAACATTCTTGCTCCTGCAGCAAAAGCTCGCATTTCAACCCCTGTTATTGCGCTGGCTCTTTATGCGGTAGCTTCAGGCTATTTAATGAGTCTGATCCCACTTATGCTACCTTACTATGGGCTGGACAGCTCATTAGCGAGTTGGCTAGCAAGTGTGTTTTATGTTGGTCTTTTGCTTGGAGCGATCATTATTGAGCCTATAGTGAGTCGCTTGGGTCACAAGCATACACTAGGCCTGTGTTTGGCAGTATTTGCCATTACAAGTCTAGTTATGCCGATCTTGACACATTCATCGGTCTGGTTAGTCGCTCGTCTTGTGGCAGGCTTTTCTGTAGCTGGTATCTTTGTCGTCGTAGAATCTTGGTTGCTGCAAGGCTCTCCGTCTATTCGCGCTAAACGTCTTGGTTTGTATATGGCGGCGCTTTATGGTGGCAGCGCAATTGGACAATTGGGGATCAGCTATGTGGATGTCGGTGGGTATGTGCCTTTTCTCATCATTGGCGTCTTGGTTTGCTCGTCTATTACTGTTGTTTTATTTGGACGATGTGAGCAGCCTCAGTCCGAGTCCATTGCACATTTAACGGCTAAGCAAATTTTAAAGCTCAGTCATGCCGCCATTATTGGTAGCATAGTATCAGGGCTTGTTATAGGGGCTATATATGGCATGATGCCACTTGAGCTTGCAGATCAGGGAATTGAAAACTCCGATATAGGCTCACTGATGGCGCTTATCATACTCGGCGGGATGTTGGTGCAGCCGGTGGTGCCTTGGATGTCGAAATATTTAGGCCGTACACTATTAATGGCGTTTTTCTGTCTACTAGGTACTCTGGCGGTTAGCTTGGTTATGTTTGATGACGATATGCGCTTAATGGCATCAGGGCTATTTTTGCTTGGTATGGCCGCCTTTGCTTTGTATCCAATCGCCATCAACCTTAGCTGTGACAATCTAGAGGCAAAATACATAGTATCAGCAACTCAAGTAATGTTGTTTAGCTATAGCATAGGCTCAGTATTAGGCCCTGTTATTGCTGACCATTATATGTCTCAAGAACACTCTTTACTGGGATATTTGTTCTCTATCTTGCTTGCAACGTGTCTATATATGCTTGCTGCAAGCTTAAAGTTCAAAAATCATGTGGTAGCCGGAGAATAAGTTGAACTGTCTCTTTCTAATCTAAATGGAGCAATGATTCATCCGCAAATTTTCGATGAATCATTGCTCAATAACATTTTCCCGCTTTTTCTATGGCCCAGTGCTAAATTCTTTAAGCACTATATGAAAAGTCAGATTGATTTCTAGTGTCGTTGTTGACTAAGAATATCACCCCAATTATGAAGAGAAATTGGATTTGTCTGTGTCTAAATTAAGAAGGAATGATTAAAATTTAGCTTGTTCAGGATTTTCTAAAGGCAAACTGAAACTAACGGTTGATGGGATATGTGGCTAGTCTAGTAGTAATGGAGGCGCGTCCCGGAGTCGAACCGAGGTCCACGGATTTGCAATCCGCTGCATAGCCACTCTGCCAACGCGCCTTACATTGTGTCTCTTTTCCGCACGGAAACTTTAGATGGTGCCCCGGGCCGGACTTGAACCGGCACAGCGCGAACGCCGAGGGATTTTAAATCCCTTGTGTCTACCAATTCCACCACCAGGGCAACGCAATCATGCGATGGTAACACCATCTCAGCGGGCTGTGCCGCTGGAACGAGGCGTACTTTAACCTATTGTGATGTCAGGTCAACAAAATTTTTATCTTTTTTATTCAGATGGTTAAAAACCAACCTTAGCGGAATATTAGGCAATCAGTTCGAACAAATTTTCCTCTTTTCACTGAATTGCCCCCAGCTAATACTTGAATTGTGATACTTCTGAATTTAATTGCTCAGCTTGAGATGATAAGCCTTTAAGAATGTCATCCACATCACCAACCTGATTCGACACTTCTGATGAGGAATCGGCAATAGATGTAATACTGTCTGTAATTTGGCTTGTTACTGATTGTTGCTCGTCTGTAGCAGCCGCTATTTGCACATTCATTTCATTAAGGTCATTCAACATAGTCACTATTTGCTCGAGCATCTGAGCGTTTGTGTCACAGGTTTCCACACCTTTTGACACCGTTTCGTTGGCATTAGTTATGCTCGTCGAGACATCACCTGTTTCTTTTTGCAAAGATTCGATTTTCTCTCTGATTTCTTCTGTCGAAGATTGGGTTCTTCCGGCAAGATTACGTACTTCGTCTGCTACTACCGCAAAACCTCGACCTTGTTCTCCGGCCCGAGCTGCCTCAATAGCGGCATTAAGTGCCAGCAAATTAGTTTGCTCCGCAATTCCTTGTATCACATCCAAAACTTCTGCAATGGAGTTACTCTCATTATCTAGACGGCTAATTGCATCAACAGCCGTCCGCATCTCTTCATTAAGCTGGGATATTTCCACTCCCAAGTTTCTTCCAACACCTACACCTTTACTACCCGTATCGTTTGCATTTTTAACAAACTCTGCCGCGCGACTGGCAAATTCAGCGACTTCCGAAATTGAGTGCGCCATTTGATTTATGGCAGCAGCAACCGTTTCAGCACGCTCATTTTGAGCATTTGCCGCCAAACGAGTACTGTTCATATTTCCACTCATGCTATGGATATTGTTATTCAGATTATCAGTGGCTTGGGCAAATTTGCGTATGATATCTTGAAGATGCGCAAATAAGGAATTAAGCGATATCGCCAAGTCCGTCATCTCATCTTTACCATTTTCATCAAGACGCTCAGTAAGATCATTGTCTCTACTGATACTTTGGATTTTATTACTCGCTTTGCTAATTGGCCGAGCAATACTTCTTCCAAGAAAATAAGAGACTGATATCGCTGCAATAACCCCTATAACGATACTAATAACGACAGTGATGATACCTGCATTTACCAAGACTTGCAGATCAGATAGTGCCTCAGCTTTTTCAATCTCAGTGACAATCGCCCACTTCAGACCAGCGGCATCAAGAGGCGAATAGACTGATAAAACCTCAACGCCAATCTCGCCCATAGCGACATCGGTACCACTCTCTCCACTCAGCGCAGCTTTAACACTATCGCTACCAATTTTGTAACGGCCGATGGCGGAAGATTTTCCTTTTATTTGATCAAGAGTTTCCGCTGGCACACCGAGCGCTTTGAGTTTAGAGAAATACTGTTCGGGCGCCTCGATTAAAAAGCGAGATTCACTTCTTAATAATTCATCTGGCCCTACTAAATACGTCTCACCGGTTTTACCTAAACCAGCATATTGCCAATTTTCTCCGAAGGTCATGATTTTATTTATTCTATCGACAGGCATTTGGAATATTAAAACACCTTGTGTTTTTCCATCTATTACTACAGGAGTGGCAATAAATGAAGCTGCCGCTTCATAGGATGGAAAGTAAGGCGAAAAGTCTTCTAAGTAATATTGTGAAGGGCCAATATTCAGAGCCTGTTTATATGCCTTGGCAATGCCAGTCGACGCATAAGGACCAGAGTTTAGGTTAGTGGCGTAATCTAACTCCTTGAAAACCGAGTAAACGATATTACCATTTGTATCAACAAGAAAAATGTCATAGTAGCCAAATTCTTCGAGAAATCCTTTGATACTTGGATGATATTTTTGATGGACCTCATCATACTGGGTGCCTAAAGAATCGGCCATTAACTGGTGTTTGTCACCAAGCGGATTAGGATTGACCCCAATATAGCGCGCTTGAAGTGCTTTTGCTCTCGCTGGAAGTTTGGCTAAAACCTGTAGCTCATTTGCAGATTGACCGCCGTTAGAGCTTAAATATGTCGCGCCGAAACCAGAGGAATAATAGTCAGACAACTTACCTAAATCCGCATCGCTGACTCGCTCAATCGGATAGTTTTCAAATGCGTCAGAGAAAGCGAGCATGGCATCTTTAACACCAATTGAATTAGCAACCGTAACGATTTGTCCTCTAATCTGCTGAAAATAGTTCTCTATTTCACTTTTTTTATTTTCTCTGATGGACGTAAGTTGGCTCATAGCCCTCTGGTATAACGCTTGCTCTGACAGCAATGCCGCTCTCCATCCTACGAACGAGCCAGTCGCTACAACAACCACGCTACACAGTAAAGTCGAAGCAAGAACAATTTTTGTGGCAATTCTCATACTCAGCCCTTATGCAGAAATCCATGTCCGCTGTTTTTTATGATAGGCCTAGACAAAGTGACGTTAAACATTTCAATGACATTATTATAACTTAATACCCTTGCATTATCTAAGTTTATATATAGCATCTTTAAGCTAGTGCCCAGAGGTAATCTCTTTATTAAACCACGGATACCATACTTCATACTCGTGCTAAACAATGGTACCTAACGCCGCTATGACTCTAATTTTTCTACATTAAATGACTTTTCTTGGCGCTTTTTACAAAAAAAACCAGATAATATTCTATTTTTTTTTGCTTCATCATTAGTGGATCTTTTCGTATCCAGTCTGTGAGCGATAAAAAAACCAGCACTTTCATCTGTTTTTTTAACTTTGTAAGGATTAGTTTACTCTCGTTACCCATTCTATAGGAGGCAATATTTAACAATTTAGTTACACTTAACCCAACTGATGTTGCCAACATTCAAAACTGGATAAGAACAATATATCAGTACTTAACAACAACTTTATCCGGTTATTTAGAATAGTATTTCAATTTGAGAGAAAACTCAGAATATTTAAAATGGCCACATCAGGAGGATGTTAATCAATTGCTGCCAAAGAATGCAGCACAATAAGGAGCTTGAGATGAACGTTCAGGCATTACCCATGAATCGATTTATCGACCAACATGGCCAAGTCGTCAAACCACTACCTGAGTGGGCTGATGTTACAACACTGAAAAAGTTCTATCGCGACATGGTAGTCGCACGCACCTACGACAACAAAGCTGTCGCATTACAACGAACCGGAAAGCTAGGTACCTACCCTTCGCATCTTGGCGCAGAAGCCTTTGGTATTGCCATAGGTCACGCAATGAAACCCCAGGATGTTTTCATCCCATACTACCGAGATATGCCTGCTATGTGGGTTCGAGGAATTGGTATGGAAAAAAACCTTCAGTACTGGGGTGGTGATGAGCGAGGTAGCGATTTCACTTTTGAAAATAGTGAAATCGAGTGTCGCGATTTGCCTTATTGTGTACCTATCGCTACACAATGTACTCATGCCGTAGGTGTTGCGTCTGCTCTTAAGATTGCTGGAGACCACAACGCAGCGCTAGTCACTTGCGGCGATGGCGCCACTTCAAAAGGCGATTTTCTTGAATCCATCAACTGTGCTGGGACGTGGAACATACCTCTGGTATTTGTTGTCAATAACAACCAATGGGCGATCTCAGTTCCAAGAGCGCTGCAATGCGCTGCTGATTTTCTATCGGAGAAAGCAAAAGGCGCAGGTATCCCTGGTATCACAGTGGATGGTAACGACGTTATCGCTATGTACGATGCAGTCCAAACCGCTTTACATAGGGCAAGAAAAGGCAAAGGCGCGACTCTTATTGAAGCAGTGAGTTACCGTCTAAGCGACCATACAACAGCCGACGATGCAACGCGCTATAGAAGTAAAGATGAATTAAACCAAGCTTGGCAATATGAGCCAATTAAAAGGCTCAAAACGTATTTGACGGAGCAAGGGCATTGGTCTGAAGAAGACGAACAAACCCTACTAGAAAGCGCAAAAGTCGAAGTTGAAAAAGCTGTAGAACGTTACCTGAACCTCCCGCCTCAGGCACCTGAAGCTGCATTTGATTATCTTTATGAGTCGCCTGTTTCAGAACTTAACAAACAGCGTGACGAACTCATAACTAAAGCAATGCGTATGCAGGGAGGAAAACATGTCTGAGATTACACTCGTTGAAGCGGTCAACCTTGCTCTGCACCATGAAATGTCTAAAGACAACAATGTTATAGTGTTAGGTGAAGATGTTGGTGATAACGGCGGCGTATTTAGAGCCACCGTTGGGCTTAAAGATAAATTTGGCTTTAAACGTGTTATTGATACGCCATTGGCGGAAGCGCTGATCGGTGGTGTCAGTGTCGGTATGGCAACACAAGGGCTGAGACCTGTTGCTGAGTTCCAATTCCAAGGATTCGTGTTTCCAGCTTTAGAACACCTCATCTGCCATGCCGCTAGAATGCGTAACAGAACACGCGGCCGCTTATCATGCCCTGCTGTATTCCGAGCACCGTTTGGCGGGGGTATCCATGCTCCAGAGCACCATTCAGAAAGTATTGAAGCAATCTTTGCTCATATTCCTGGCTTTAGAGTCGTTATCCCTTCATCACCGCAGCGTGCATACGGTTTACTTCTTGGCGCAATTCGAAGCAATGATCCTGTGATGTTCTTCGAACCCAAAAGGATCTACCGAACAGTAAAATCGAATGTGATTGATAATGGTGAAGCCCTACCTATAGATACATGTTTTACACTACGTAAAGGTAGAGACCTCACACTTGTCACTTGGGGAGCATCTGTTGTTGAATCGTTGCAAGCGGCTCAACAACTTTCAGAACAAGGCATAGAGGCAGAAGTAATTGATTTAGCCAGTATAAAGCCGATTGATATGGATACTATCTTCAAATCACTCAGCAAAACTGGGCGTTTGCTCGTCGTTCATGAGGCAAGTAGAAGCTGTGGTGTTGGCGCCGAAATCATTACACGTGTTGCCGAACAGTCTATGTGTAAGCTCAAAGCGCCACCGAAACGAGTGACAGGCATGGATACGGTAATGCCATATTACCGAAATGAAGATTATTTTATGATTCAAGAAGAAGACATTGTTATTGCAGCGAAAGAGCTCATGGAGGATTGGAAATGAGATCGTTTTTACTACCAGATCTTGGTGAAGGACTTGCCGAGTCAGAAATTGTGCAATGGCATGTTAATGTAGGAGATATGGTCAAGCTAGACCAAATTATTTTGACGGTTGAGACAGCCAAAGCTGTAGTCGATGTCCCCGCTCCATATAGTGGTAAAATTGTTAGCCGCCATGGCGAAGAAGGTGATGTGATCAACATTGGTAGCCTTTTACTCGAAATCGAAGAAGAAGGTGCTACTGAGAGCAGTAAAGAGAAACAAAAAGACGCTGCAACCGTTGTGGGTAACGTTTCTAATCAAACCCACAAAGTCGATGTTGATGATTTTTGGATCGGTGCCTCTCGCAATACTGATGATGACTCGCCGATCACAGCTATGCCCTCTGCAAGGCTTCTGGCTAAGAAGTTAGGTGTCGATTTACTTAAAATTAAAGGCAGCGGACACGACGGCATGATCACCGACGCCGATATTTATGAAGAGGCTGGAAAACAGCAGCCTGGAACTGAAGTGCTTAAAGGTGCTCGCCGAACCATGGTTGGCACCATGTCTGAGTCTCATCATAATGTGGCTTCAGTAACGATTACAGAAGAAGCACTTTTAGAAAACTGGGTGAAGGGCGAAGACATTTCGGGACGTTTGATTCAGGCTGTCGTTCATGCCTGTCAAAAAGAGCCTGCTCTGAACGCATGGTTTGATGCTGAAACAATGACGCGTTGTGTTCACAGTGCAGTGAATATTGGCATCGCTGTAGACAGTAGCCACGGGCTGTATGTTCCTGTGCTTCGCAATGCCCACGAAGTGAAAACAGCCGATATTCGGTCATGGCTTAATGACACCGTAGCTGGAATACGTGACCGCAAAATCGGCCGTGAACAGTTACAGCACGCAACCATTACCGTGTCTAACTTTGGTGCAATCGCGGGGCTTTATGCCACTCCTGTCGTTTCTCCACCTCAAGTGGCCATTGTTGGTGCAGGACGCATCATAGAAAAGGTGGTGATGAGAAACAATGAGGCTGTTGCAGTGAAAGCTATGCCACTATCAGTGACCTTTGATCACAGGGCTTGTACTGGTGGTGAAGCAGCACGCTTTACTAAATTTATGGTCGAACATTTGGAAATGAAGCTTAAGTAACCTAAGTGAAAGGGGCGTTAACTTTCTTCTCCATTAACAGTCGAGACAAGGTTAACTCTCCCTTCAATAACTTGGTTACGGCCGTTTTCTTTGGCGTTGTAGAGTGCAACATCAGCACGCTCTACAGCGCTTTGCCACTCTTCATCACGTAACTGTGTAACCCCAAAACTTGCTGTACAGCGATCTTTTTTACTTGGCAACATTCGAGAGTTTTCTATCTCCTCTCTTAATTTTTCTGCCACAATCAGTGCTTTCTCGATCTCGGTATTGGGTAGTAATACCATGAACTCTTCCCCACCATAGCGAAAACTCAGATCATCCCTACGAGTGTGTAATTTGAGTATACTGCCGATTGTACTTAGTACCTTATCCCCTATCTGATGGCCATAAGTATCGTTCACTTGTTTAAAATGGTCGATATCGAGTAAGACTATCGATAAAGGTTGACCATGCCTAAGAGCTCTAGCGACCTCTGTTGGAATCAACTCCTCAAGTGCACGGCGGTTATACAGTTGAGTTAGGTCATCTTTAATCGCAGTATTATGCAGCGTCGCCACCAAGCGCCCTGTCAGCATCCAAGTCACTGAAAAAAAGATTAAGATAATCATGAGTAGAGTACTAACAAAGGCTAATTGATGCACATTTCCTACATGCATAAAGTCATCTACCACACCTTCAAATAAGCTCCAGCCGAAGCGAAACAAGTTATAGCTAGATTGAATCGCGAGCCCAACAGAAAGCAAAACTGTCGAAGGCGATATATCAATGCTTTTGCCTTTGTGGTTAGCAATAATAGAAACAAAGCACATGGTCGAGATGTAAATCGACATCAAAATCACCCTCGCACTAGTCGAAGGCATGAAAAAGGTAAAATAGGTTAATCCAACAACAAGGACAGGAAAGCTGTAGAATCCGACATTAGCGAGCTTCACGCTAAAGCCTCTAAACTGACAAATTCCCATAAGCAACAAAATATAGCTAAAAGCCATTAAAGAATTCGCTAGAATCTTGGATAACCAAAGCGTTACATCATTGCCGAAACTAAGAAAAAAGAAGCTAAGAGAAAGTAGTAGTAAAGAAGTCGCAATCGTATTAATGCCACATACGCTTGGCTGAAGTCTCTGAATTAAAAAAAGCCCTATGCAATAACACACGGAGAGTAATACACAAATGATTGATAGAGTGGCGATATCTAAATTTATTGTCATTTATAGGACATCCTAAAAACTACCCAATAGGATAAGTTTAGGAAATCTAATCAGACTCATCGGTCTTTTACGTGTATTTGGTCCTAGTTGAGTTAGCTTCAACTGAAAAACTCCGATAAGTGAAAAAGCAATTATCGGAGTTGCAGTCACAGTTTGCAGCTATGTACTAAACAGCTTGTGTCAGCTCTGGCAGTATTTCGAACAGATCTCCCACTAAGCCATAGTCGGCCACCTCAAAGATTGGCGCTTCCGGATCACTATTGATGGCAACAATCACTTTCGAATCTTTCATACCAGCAAGGTGTTGAATGGCGCCAGATATTCCAACCGCAATATAAAGCTCAGGCGCAACTATCTTCCCTGTCTGACCCACTTGTAAATCATTAGAGACAAAGCCGGCATCCACTGCGGCACGAGAGGCACCAATAGCAGCATCAAGTTTGTCCGCTAGTTGTTCGATTAGAGCAAAATTTTCCTTACTGCCTACTCCTCGACCACCTGATACAACTACTCTCGCAGCAGGTAAGTCTGGACGAGCACTTTGCGTTTTTTGGCGTTCAATTAAGTCAGATATGTCGTTACCGATATTAATGTCGACAACCTTGATTTCAGCTTTCGCATTATCAGTCACCGCTGCATTGTCAAACGCAGAGCTTCGGATTGTCATCACCTTAACTTTATCTAATGACTTTACTTTGGCCAGCGCGTTACCCGCGTAGATAGGACGAATGACTGTGTCCTCAGATTCGATTTTGATAACATCTGATAGTTGACCGACCCCAAGCAAAGCCGCAACCCTAGGCATCAAGTTCTTGCCAAACGTTGTCGCAGGAGCAAAAAGATGTGAATAACTCGCCGCGACTTGCTGAATCAATGGCGCCGTATTCTCTGCGAGCTGCTTTTGGTAAATCTCCGAATCTGCCACTAGCACTTCTGAGATGCCTTCAACACGAGCGACAGCATCCACAACATTCTGACAATCACAACCAACAACAATTGCACTTATTGATTGATTAAGCACTGTAGCGGCAGAAATCGTTTTTAAGGTATCACTACTAAGAACTTGGTTATCATGCTCAACAATGACTAACGTTTTTGAATTCATGCCCATCTCCCTATAAGACCTTAGCGTCATTTTTAAGCTTAGAAATTAGCTCACTCACGTTGGCTACCATTTCCCCTGCTGTCCGCGCCTTTGGTGCCATTACCTCAATGATTTCATGAGTCGATATTACTTCTACGCCTAAGTCATCTGCGGTAATAACCTCCAAAGGTTTCTTTTTAGCTTTCATGATATTCGGCAAGGATGCATAACGTGGTTCATTGAGCCTTAAATCGGTACTAATGATCGCAGGCAACTGAAGTTTGACGGTCTCAAGTCCGCCATCGACCTCTCTAGTCACGCTAACATGATCATTATCTAGATTAACATCAGAGGCGAAAGTGCCTTGAGGACGGTTAGTTAACGCCGCTAGCATCTGAGCAACTTGATTGTTATCCGTATCAATTGACTGCTTACCAAGAAGCACAAGCGCTGGATTCTCTTTGTCCATGACCGCTTTCAACAATTTTGCAACGGCAAGAGGTTCAGGAGACACATCATGTTTGATGTGGATTGCCCTATCAGCTCCCAATGCAAGTGCTCCTCTAAGGTTTTCTTGGCTCGCAGCATCTCCTATGGACACGACAACCACTTCATTCGCTTTGCCAGACTCTTTTAGACGAACCGCTTCTTCTACTGCAATTTCACAAAATGGGTTCATGGACATCTTAACGTTATTCGTTTCAACACCGCTGCCATCACTCTTCACCCTAACTTTTACATATGGGTCGATCACACGTTTTATGGCTACTAGTACTTTCACATCTCCTCCTTGGTGCTAAAAGTAACTACAGAACAGTAACAGGCTGATATTCAGAATGTTTATACTGAGTTTCTCGATTATATTTTGCCGATCGGCTTCACATTAAACACAATTGGTCACCGATTCTGTCATATACATAGCTTAGTAAAGTTTACGTTTACGTCAACTAGACTATATTGATTAGTGTTCAAAATCTGGAAAGGTAGGTTTACACCAATGGAAAGAGAATGTATGGAGTTTGATGTTGTCGTAGTAGGTGCAGGACCTGCAGGGTTGTCAAGCGCAATAAAACTTGCACAGCTTAGTAAAATCAATGACATGCCTGTATCTATTTGCGTTGTGGAGAAAGGCGCTGAAGTTGGGGCGCATATCCTTTCTGGTGCACTATTTGAAACAAAAGCCTTGGATGAATTATTTCCTGATTGGAAAGATCTAGGGGCTCCTGTTAATAATCCAGTTAGCTTGGATGAGTTTGTCTACATGACCTCAGATCATCAGCATATAAAACTGCCGTCTTTTATGACGCCCAATCTTATGCATAATAGCGAGAAAAATCATGTTATTAGCTTAGCTAACCTGTGTCGTTGGTTAGGTCAAAAAGCCGAAGAGCTTGAGATAGAAGTTTATCCAGGATTCGCCGCAACAAGCATAAATTATGACTCAAATGGATCAGTGATTGGTATCAACACATCTGACATGGGGCTAAATAAGTCAGGAGAGCAAAAGCCCTCGTTCGAAGCCGGCATTGAACTAAAAGCAAAATATACTCTTTTTGCCGAAGGAGCGCGAGGTCACCTAGGCAAAGAGCTGATCGAAAAATTCCAGCTCGCCAATGAGTGCCAACCACAACACTACGCCCTAGGACTCAAGGAAATATGGCAAGTCCCTGATGATCACCCTAAATACCGAGCGGGTCGTGTCCTACATGGTGCGGGCTGGCCACTAAATGAAACGAATTCAAACGGCGGTAGCTTTCTCTATCACTTAGATAATAACCAAATCGTCGTCGGGCTTATCGTTGATTTAAACTATTCAAACCCTCACCTCAGTCCATTCGATGAGTTTCAACGCTTTAAACATCACCCTCTAATAAGCCAATATCTTGAGGGTGGAGAAAGGATCGCTTATGGCGCTCGGGCGATTGCGAAAGGTGGACTTCATTCTCTACCAAAACAACAATTCCCCGGTGGTCTATTAATTGGCTGTGATGCGGGCACCCTTAACTCAGGCAAAATAAAGGGAAGCCATACGGCAATGAAGTCAGGCATGTTGGCCGCTGAAGCCGTTTTCTCACAGTTAAAAGAAGAAAACAATCAAAACACGCCTGATTATCAAAGTGTATTTGAACAATCTTGGCTTTATAGTGAGCTCCATTTAAGCCGGAATTTTGCCTCATCAATTCACAGGTATGGCGCCATTGCTGGTGGTGCTCTTGCAACATTGGAACAGAATGTTTGGCACAAGTTGTTTAACCGAGCAGCCCCGTGGAATATCTTAGACACCAAGCCAGATCATCTTGGAATGAAAGAAGTCTCTGATTGCTCAAGCGTAAACTATCCAAAACCTGATGGTAAGCTGAGTTTTGACCGACCGTCATCTGTCTATCTGTCCGGCACACAACACGAGGAAGATCAACCCTGCCACTTGGTGATCAAAAACCTAAATATACCCATTGAGAATCATTTACCAAGGTTTGACGAGCCAAGCCAACGCTATTGTCCAGCTGGAGTATATGAAATTATCACCGTCGATAATAACCCTAAGCTTCAAATCAATGCAGCCAATTGTCTACACTGCAAAACATGCGATATTAAAGACCCTTCGCAAAACATCACTTGGATACCACCTGAAGGTGGCGGTGGACCCAACTACCAGAATATGTAGTAAAAAAGAGTAAGGCACGCTAAACAGCGTGCCTTTTGTTAGACGAAAACCCGTTTTCTTACATGAATATTCCGCCATCAACCTCGAATACTCGAGCGTTAACGTAATCATTCTCAAAAATAAATTTCGCGGTTTGAGCGATTTCTTCAGGGGAACCCATACGACCCACTGGGACCATCTTCTCCAAACGCTCTCGAGCTTCTGGTTTCATGCCTCCCGTCATCGATGTTTCTATCACACCAGGTGCAATCGCGGCGGCCCTAATTCCATAGCGAGCAAGCTCCTTACCCCACGTAGTCGCCAGTGTTGCCACAGCAGCTTTGGACGCAGCGTAATTACTCTGACCAATATTCCCGGCCCTTGCAACACTGGAAATATTAATGATCACTCCTTTTCGTTGGGTATTGATCATCTGAGCGGCTGCTTCTCGACCACAGAGAAAGGTGCCATTAAGGTTTACATCGATCACTGAATTAAATTGCTCAAGAGACATCTTGGTCATTTCATCATCTTTAACCTTGATCAATAAGCCATCTCGAAGGATCCCTGCATTATTAATCAAACCGTCCAGTTGACCGAAATCTCTCACAATGTCACTAAATACCTGCTCAACTTGCTGCTCGTTTGTGACATTAACTTTATAGGTCAATGCTTTCACTCCCAGCACATTGCACTGTTCCTTGGTATTTAGCAAGGCTTCATCATTTACATCGAGTAAAGCTAATTCAGCTCCCGCTTTTGCCAATGTTGTCGCCATCATCTGACCTAAACCTTGCCCGGCCCCAGTAATAGCTACAACACTATGTTTTAGTTCCATTCGCGTACCCCATTACTTTCCTGATTGATAAAACTCGAACAAACTTGAAAAGTCTAGCTCCTCATTACCATTTGCGTTATGAAAAGCATACAGATTTCGTGCGAGAGATCCCATTGGGACCGAAGATTGGCTCATTGAAGCCGCATCTAACCCAAGTCCTAAGTCTTTGAGCATCAGCTTACTCATAAATCCTGGACGATAGTCATTACTTGCTGGCGAAGTCTCCATAACACCAGGGCAGGGATTATAAAGTTCCAAAGCCCAATTGCGACCAGAACTCTGCAGCATAATGTTAGATAAGACTTTTGGATCGAGCCCATTGTCAATGCCAAGATTCAGCGCTTCACAAGTACCAGACATTAAAATACCTAACATCAGATTGTTACATATTTTGCCCATTTGTCCGTCGCCCGCTTTACCTGCATGGAAAATATTCTTACCCATATGTTTGAGCACATTCTCAGCTTTAGAAAAAGCAGCCTCGGATCCACCAACAATGAATGTTAACGTTCCAGCTTTAGCTCCAGCTACACCGCCAGATACAGGAGCATCGACAAAATCAAGGCCCTTTTGTGCAGCGCTCTCAGCAACCATTTTCGCTGAATGAGGATCAATGGTTGATGAATCAATCAGAAATGCGCCATCTTCAACCAAATCCAATAGCCCTTTCGAGCCTTTATTATCGCCAAGATATACATCTTTTACATGCTGGCTAGCGGGAAGCATAGTAATGATTGATTCGGCGTCTTTTACTGCATCCGCGATTGAAGATGCTGCATAGGCGCCTGCTGACTCTAAAACTTTTACCGCTTCTGGCATCAAATCAAACACTCGCACATTAAACCCTGCAGACAACAGATTCTCCGCCATGGGTCCACCCATATTACCTAAACCGATAAACGCAATGGTGTTCATGAGTAATTTCCTTATTTTTAGTAGTGACCAAGGGACGCTAATGGGTGGTCATTTTCATCCCATAATGAGCTAAACAAGTTGTTGATCGTGCCTGTATCAACGTTGTCGACTCGACTATATCGCCATTTAGGCTGGTTATCTTTATCAATTAGGCGGGCTCTCACACCCTCACGGAACTCGCCAAGCAAACAGCTGCGAACAGACAAGCTGAGCTCAAGACGAAAACAATCTGCCAACGACAAATCACGATATCGTGTCAATTGGCGATGACAAACATGCGCTGTAATCGGGCTGCCCAAAGCATGATTGCTTTTGGCGATTTCTATCCATTTCGTCTCTCCAGACAACCCGAGAATATTTTCACTCACTTGAGTAACACTTTCTGCATTGCATGCTTGTTTTATTTCATCAATAAAAGGCAGCATTTGCGAATCAGGCTGGTGCCCATTGACTCTATTATTCAATTCATTGAGAAGTACGCTCACTTCTTGATACACATCTTCAATGTCTGACCAAAGCGCGTCTTTGAGACAAGAGAGTAAATCCGCTTTGTCATCAGCACGAACAATGTGATCGGCAAGCCCAATACCCAATGCGTCAGTGGCGTTGACCATAACCCCTGTCATACCAAGAAATAGTCCAATTCCGGGATCTAACTTATTCAAGAACCATGTGGCCCCAACATCTGGGTAAAGCCCGATACTAATCTCCGGCATAGCGAGGCGACTTTCTGGAGTAACCACCTTATGGCTAGCCCCCATAAAGAGTCCCATACCACCGCCCATCACAATACCCTGTCCCCAAGCAATGATGGGTTTGCAGTAAGTATGGATCAAGTAATCGCATTCATATTCAAGTTTGAAGAAAGAAGTGCAATAAGATGCGATCTCTTCGGTAGAACCGCGACTCATCTTATCGTGCATAGTACGAACATCACCACCAGCGCAAAAAGCTTTCTCTCCCTGCCCCTCAAGGAAAACACAAACTATGTTATCGTCTTCATGCCAGACCTCTAGCTGAGTTTTAAGCTGCATCAACATGTCATAGTTGAGAGCATTTAACGAAGGTGCATTATCAAGCGTTGCAACACCGATCTTTGCATTTCCTTCTTTACACTTTAGCTCTTCAAAACGAACCAATGCTGTCATACCTCCCCCTATCTATTTTTCCATTGAGGTGGACGCTTCTCCAAAAAGGCATTCACGCCTTCCGTCTGATCCTCTGTATCAAATAATTGGATAAACAATTCACGTTCTCTGACTAATCCATGAGCCAAGGGATTGGTTCTGGTATTTTGAATCAAAGATTTACAGGCTGTCACCGAGGATGGTGATTGATTAGCAACCATTTCTGCAAGACTTATTGCCGCATCTAGCGCATTGCCTTTACTGACAACTTCCTCGACCAATTTAATATTTAGAGCTTGCTCTGCTGTGACTTGCTCTCCGCACAAAATCATGCGTTTCGCCCAACCTTCACCCACCAAAGCTGTTAGGTTTTGTGTTCCCCCAGCACATGGAAGCAGGCCAACTTTCGCCTCTGGGAGCGCCATCACAGCTTGCTCTTCGGCGATACGAATATCACAAGCGAGTGCAACTTCTAATCCCCCTCCCATGGCATAACCGTTAATTGCAGCAATGGAGACGCCTCTAAAGCTCGATAAAGCTTCAAATGCCGCGCCAAAAAGGCGTGACATATCAACCGCTACTGCTTTATCACCACTGGCAAAAAGTTTTAAATCGGCTCCAGCAGAGAAAAACTTCTCCCCCTGCCCAGTTAAAACTAACGCATAAACGTCTTTATTATTGTTCAACGCTAAAACCAGCTGTTTAAGCTCTGTAAGGCTGTCCGCTGTCCAAGTGTTAGCTGGCGGATTATTCATGGTGACAATTGCCACATGATTTTGGATAGTGTGCTCAATGGCACCGCTCTCTGAAATATTCATTGTAATCTGTCCCTAAAATTAAAGTAGCTGAGAGCCTTCTGCTAGCACACGGCGAGCAATAATCAGACGCATGATTTCATTGGTTCCTTCGAGGATTTGATGAACTCGAACATCCCTAAAATGGCGTTCCATCGGATACTCTTTAATGTACCCGTACCCGCCGTAGAGCTGTAAAGCCTGATCGCAAATTTTAAATCCAACATCTGTCGCAAACCGTTTCGCCATCGCACAATATGCCGTAGCTTCCGAGTCCTTATTATCTAATTTGCTCGCCGCTAAACGCACCATTTGTCTCGCCGCAACCAACTCAGTGACCATGTCAGCCAATTTAAATTGCAAACCTTGAAAGTGAGCCAGCTCTTTACCAAACTGCTTTCTTTCTTTGACGTATTGCAAGGCCTCATTAAGTGCCTGCTGCGCTGTACCAATAGAACAAGTCGCGATGTTTATACGTCCGCCATCTAAGCCTTTCATCGCAATAGAGAACCCTTCCCCTTCTTCGCCTAAACGGAAGTGCTCTGGCACCACAACATTATCAAAGGTAATCGCGCGAGTAGGCTGACTGTTCCAGCCCATCTTAGGCTCTTTACGTCCATAACTTATTCCATCAGCATCTGCTGGAACAATAAACGCTGAAATGCCTTTTGCCGATTGGTCTCCTGTACGCGCCATCACGACAAGAACATCCGTATCGCCTGCGCCAGAAATAAAGGCTTTACCACCATTTATAACGTAAGTGTCAGCCTGTTTTTTTGCGCTTGTCGTCAGCGATGCAGCATCTGAACCCGCATTCGGCTCAGTTAAACAGTAGGATCCGAGCCATTCTCCAGAAATCAGGTTTGGACAAAAAGACTGTTTGGCCTCTTTAGAGGCAAAACTCGCAATCATCCAAGTCACCATATTATGAATGGTCATAAATGCCGTGGTTGACGTACAGCCCATGGCAAGTTGTTCAAAAATAATCGAAGAATCTAGCCGGCTTAATTGCAGTCCACCTTCATCTTCCGGTGTATACAAACTTAGAAAGCCCAATTCTCCAGCGGCTTTAATGACATCCTTTGGAAATACTTGTTTTTCATCCCACTCTGCTGCCATGGGAGCAAGTTGCCCCATGGCAAACTGCTGCGCCGTTTCGGCGAACGCGCGCTGGTCTTCATTTAATTCAAAATCCATTTCGCCTCCCGCTATCGCAACTGAATGGTTAGGTTTGGCCCAGTCGGGATATCGTCATCAAACCAACGTGAAGTAACCGTCTTGGTTTCGGTATAGAATCTAACGGCTTGCTTTCCGTATGCATGTAAATCGCCATAAAAACTGCCGCGCCAGCCTGTAAATGAGAAGAAAGGCAATGGAACTGGAATAGGGACATTAATTCCCACTTGTCCAACTTGAATTTCATGCTGATATTTGCGTGCTGCTGCGCCATTAGCAGTAAATATTGACGTCCCATTCCCATATGGATTGTTATTGATTAGCTCGATGGCCTCATCTAGGGTATCGACTTCCATGCACACTAACACAGGTCCAAAAATTTCCTGCTCGTAGATGGACATATCTGTAGTAGCACCTGTAAACAGCGTTGGACCCAACCAATTTCCTTGTGGCATTCCTTCAACATTGCATTGAGTTCCATCTAGCTGGCATACAGCGCCTTGAGCTTTACCTTCCTCAATGAGCGCTACCACGCGATTTTTCGCTTCTCTGCTGATAAGCGGACCATATGCCGCTTTATCGTCATTCCAAGCACCGGGCTGCATCTTCGCCATCTCTGTTTTCAGGTCTTCGATCCATTCTTTTGTGCTACCCACAAATACAGCCACTGAAATCGCCATACAGCGCTGTCCAGCGGCACCGACTGAGCTACCAACCAAGTTGTTGATTACCTGCGCCTTATTCGCATCAGGCATAACGACCATATGGTTCTTTGCCCCTGCAAAAGCCTGAACTCGTTTGTTGTAGTCAGTGCCCGTTTTGTAGATGTACTGAGCAACAGGAACAGAGCCGACAAAAGAAACAGCGCGAATAACAGGATGCTTTAGCAGAGTGTCAACTTGCTCTTTTCTGCCATGAACGACTTGCAATACCCCTTTAGGGGCACCGGCTTGTTCAAATAGTTCTGCTAACCTCATCGCCGTAAGCGGCACCTGCTCTGATGGCTTAAGAACAAAAGTATTTCCGGCTGCAATGGCTAGTGGGAACATCCACAAAGGGATCATGGCTGGAAAATTAAACGGTGTAATACCACAGCAAACACCAAGCGGTTGAATCATTGAGTAAGAATCAATATCTGTTGCAACATTCTCAACTGTCTCACCCATCATGTTACTGGCAATATTGGCTGCTTGTTCAACGACTTCAATCCCTCGCCAAACATCACCTTTCGCATCAATTAAAATTTTGCCTGTTTCTTTTGAAAGTAGCTCTGCAAGCTCATCATGATGCTCTTTAAGTAAATGCTGATAACGAAGCATGACACGGGCGCGCTCTGATATCGCCACGTCCTTCCATGATTTAAAGGTCTCTGCAGCATTTTTTATTGCATGTTCCATTTCTTGTTCTGTTGCACATGGAACCTTAGCAATCACTTCGCTTGTGGCTGGATTTGTGACCTCAACCCACTCGGTTGTTTGAGACTGGCAGAATTCTCCACCAATGAATAAGGGAACTGACTGAATCATTATTGTTTTTCCTTGTCTTTTATAATGGTATTTCTATTCCAATAGCGGTTGCTTCACCACCACCAATACACAGTGATGCGATACCCTTCGTCACACGTTTTTCATTCGAACTGCCATCACCACTTAATTTTTGAAGCTGACGCAAGCTATGAATCAAAGTCACGATAATTCTTGCACCGCTTGCCCCAATCGGGTGACCTAGTGCACAAGCTCCGCCTTTTACGTTCACTTTTTCACTATCAAGACCAAGTTGCTTCACGGCAATCTGAGTTACGACAGCGAAAGCTTCATTGATTTCCCACAGATCTACTTCATCAATATCCCAATCAAGCTGGGAGAGCAAATGCTCAATAGCGTGCACTGGTGCAATAGTAAATTCAGATGGTTGACGAGCATGAGTAGCATGCCCCTTGATTATCGCTAGTGGTTTCAAGCCTTTTTGCTGAGCCAACTGTCCATCCATAACGACAAGCGCTGCAGCCCCGTCAGAAATGGCGCTAGAGTTTGCCGCTGTGATAGAGCCATCTTTAGCAAAAGCAGGTTTAAGTTGTGGAATTTTTTCTGGCTTTATAGATGGTGGTTGTTCGTCATAATCCAGCACTTCGCCATTTCGCAAAGATACAGAGACCATTTCATCATCGAATAACTTTTGCTGCTGAGCTTGCATCGCTCTGCCAACAGAAAGTGATGCCCACTCATCCATGTTCTGGCGCGTAAACTCCAACTTATCCGCAATTTGTTGACCAAATACGCCCATCAACTCACCTTGATAAGCATCCTGAAGACCATCAAGGAACATGTGATCGTAGCTGGATTTGTGCCCCATGCGCATCCCAGACCGTGCTTCTTTGAGAAGATAAGGGGCATTGGTCATACTTTCCATACCACCAGCAAGGACACAGTTAGCACTTCCAGCTCGGATAAGATCATGTGCCAGCATCACGGATTTCATTCCTGACCCGCACACTTTGTTGACCGTCGTACACCCGACTGCTTCATCCAAACCTGCACCTAGCGCAGCTTGTCTTGCTGGCGCTTGACCTGTTCCTGCTGGTAACACACACCCCATGTACACTTCGTTTATCAATCCAGCAACTTCCGGGTGCTCTTCAACAGCAGCTTTGATTGCCATAGCCCCTAGCTGAGGCGAAGAATATTCAGATAGCATGCCTTGAAAGCGACCCATTGGGGTTCTCTTCGCCGCTACGATCCAAATCTCTTTCTGTTCCATTCCCTACTCCTCATGACGGTTTAAAAACGGCTCAGCCCATCAAGCAACTGCGTTGCGACTGTCTTAAGCATCACTTTTACTCGTTAGGCCATTAAATTTTTGCACGTTTATTCCTTGACGTTTACGTAAGCATAGCACTAACATTTACGTTAACGTAAACAAACACATTCGCAAACTGTAAAATCTTTTTTACCGTCGTAGCGTACAGTGTGATTGTCTATCACCAAACTTGGGGAGTTTCACCTGGTGGGAACCTACAAAATCAGCGAGCTCGCAAAAGAGTTTGATATCACAACAAGAAGTATCCGCTTTTACGAAGATATGGGCCTTATTCAACCTGAACGCAAAGGAAGTATGCGCGTCTATCAACGTAGAGACAAGGTTCGTCTCAAACTAATTTTACGAGGAAAGCGTCTGGGTTTTTCGCTCGCCGAGATCCGTGACTTGTTGGAACTTTACGATACAAATCAGCTGGATACTCAATTAATAAAAATGCTCAAAATCATCGACGACAAGGAAGCCGTACTCAAACGTCAGTTGGAAGACATCACCATAGTCTTAGAAGATTTGAATACTGCTCGAAAACGATGTGAAGAGGCTTTAGAGCGTTCTAAAGCAAGTTGAACTGTCATCAATAATGGATGTTGTGCTTAACAGAAAATCAGCCAATCGGAGGCGATATGATATCTCAATACACCCCTCTCAATTTCGGACTCGACGAGTCAATCAACATGTTGAGAGAGCACGTCAATGCTTTTGCTCGAGAGCAGATAGCCCCTATTGCGGCTAAAGTGGACGAAGAAAACCAGTTCCCCAACCATCTTTGGGCTGAAATGGGAGCAATGGGATTGCTTGGTGTCACGGTTGATGAAGAGTTTGGTGGTGCTGGCATGGGCTATCTTGCTCATGTGGTGGCGATGGAGGAAATAAGCCGCGCTTCAGCTTCCGTTGCTTTGAGCTATGGTGCACATTCAAACTTATGTGTGAACCAAATATTTCGCAATGGCAACGCTGCCCAACGAGAAAAATATCTACCGAAACTCGTTACTGGTGAGCATATTGGTGCTTTGGCGATGAGTGAGCCTAATGCTGGCTCTGACGTGGTGAGCATGCAACTTAAGGCCGAGCTTAAAGGTGATCACTACGTACTTAATGGCAACAAAATGTGGATCACTAACGGTCCAGATGCTCATGTTCTTGTCGTGTACGCAAAAACCGACCCTTCCGCAGCATCGAAAGGGATCACTGCTTTTATCATAGAAAGTGATTTTGAAGGCTTTAGCCACGCTCAAAAGCTCGACAAACTGGGGATGAGAGGGTCCAATACCTGTGAGCTGGTATTCAACAACTGCAAAGTTCCAGTTGAAAATGTCCTAGGTGAAGTAAATCAAGGCGTAAAAGTTCTTATGAGCGGTTTGGATTATGAACGTGTTGTACTTGCAGCAGGTCCACTTGGCATTATGCAAGCCTGTCTTGATCTCGTGGTTCCTTATGTCCATGACCGCAAGCAATTTGGTCGCTCTATTGGCGAGTTTCAGCTAATCCAAGCCAAGGTTGCAGACATGTACACCCGAGCCAATGCTGCTCGATCTTATGTTTATGCTGTGGCAAGTGCATGTGACAGAGGAGAAACGACCAGAAAAGACGCAGCTGGAGCTATCTTATACAGCGCCGAAATGGCGACTCAAATTGCCCTAGATGCTATCCAGTTACTTGGTGGCAACGGCTATATCAATGAATTTCCTGCCGGACGTTTATTAAGAGACGCAAAACTCTATGAAATTGGTGCAGGAACGTCAGAAATTCGCAGGATGCTTATTGGGCGTGAGCTGTTTGAAGAGTCACGCTAACGAGGATGTTATGGCAGTCATTAAAACTAAAATAAAAACCGATTCCCCATTGTTTGTTAAAAACCAGCAAGCAATGACCGGGCTTGTAGAAAAACTCAGTGCGGATCTAGAGAGCCTAAAGCAAGGTGGAGGCCCGAAAGCTGTCGAAAGACAGCGCAAGAAAGGAAAATTACCTGTTCGCGAACGTATCGATCTTCTGCTTGATCCTGGGTCAGACTTCTTAGAAGTAGGTCAATTTGCGGCATGGGAAGTATACGAAGAGTCCATCCCATGTGCTGGTGTCGTGGCAGGAATTGGCCAAATCAAGGGCGTGCCATGTATGGTTCTGGCAAACGACCCTTCTGTTAAAGGTGGAACTTATTACCCACTCACCGTCAAAAAACACCTTAGGGCGCAGGAAATTGCGGAACGCTGCAACCTACCTTGTGTCTACTTGGTCGACTCTGGCGGTGCTAACCTCCCCCATCAAGCCGAAGTGTTTCCTGATAAAGATCATTTTGGGCGAATATTCTTTAATCAGGCGCGTATGTCAGCCAAAGGCATACCACAAATTGCCGTTGTGTTAGGTCCTTGTACTGCGGGGGGCGCCTATATACCTGCTATGGCAGATGTGTCTGTAATCGTTAAAAAACAAGGCACAATTTTCTTGGCAGGTCCTCCGCTTGTCAAAGCAGCCACTGGTGAGGTTGTGACAGATGAAGAGCTTGGCGGTGCCGATGTTCACTGTAGGAAATCTGGTGTTGCCGATTACTACGCAGAAAATGAGCAACAAGCGATGCACATGGCTCGTGAAGCACTATCAAGCTGTAATCAAGTGGCAAATCAGGCCCCTATCGACAAAGTTCTCCCTCCTAGACTGCCAGTTGAAGAAATATATGGCATCGTCAATTCGGACCTACGCCTGTCTTTCGATGTTCGAGAAGTGATTGCCCGCATCGTCGATGACTCAGACTTTGATGAGTTTAAAGCCTTATTTGGTACAACCCTCGTTTGTGGATTTGCTCGAATTGAAGGTAGACTGATCGGGATCGTCGCCAACAATGGCATTTTGTTTGCTGAATCCGCACAGAAAGGTGCCCACTTTATCGAGCTGTGCGCAAAACGTAAGATTCCTCTGTTGTTTTTGCAAAACATAACTGGTTTCATGGTTGGGAAAAAAGTTGAGGAAGGAGGCATTGCCAAACACGGCGCTAAGCTTGTTATGGCAGTGGCCTGCGCCGATGTACCTAAATTTACCATTATTATCGGCGGCTCATACGGTGCTGGTAATTATGGAATGTGTGGCCGAGCATATGACCCTACTCTAATGTGGATGTGGCCCAATGCCAGAATATCTGTGATGGGCGGCGAGCAAGCAGCTGGAGTTCTAACCCAAGTCAAACGCGAGGTGTTGAAGCGCCAAGGCGAACCATGGTCTGACATTCAAGAAAATCAATTCAAGAAAGGAATTGTCGAATTGTATGAGCAGCAAGGACACCCTTACTACGCTAGTGCAAGACTGTGGGACGATGGAATTATCGACCCAAAACAGACCCGTGATGTATTAGCACAAGCACTCAAAGCGGCGGCTCAAGCGCCTATTCCTGATAGTCAGTTTGGTATCTTCAGAATGTAAGGAAACGGTATGAACAACACCAAGGATAGGACATACCTAGACTGCCATATTGATTCACGTGGCGTTGCAACCTTAACGTTAAATCGCATTGATAAGCACAATGCCTTTAACGCAGAGGTAATCGAAGCATTAATTGAATCCATCGAATCACTGGCTCATGACGAGTCAGTTCGATGCCTAGTGCTGCAAGGAAACGGCAAACATTTTTCTGCCGGTGCTGATTTGGCATGGATGAAGTCTATGGCAAGTAAAACTGAGCAAGAAAACCGACAAGACGCATCTAGGTTAGCGTTTTTGATGCAATGTTTGGACAATTTTCCACATCCAACTCTTGCTCTTGTCCACGGCTGCGCCTTTGGCGGCGCTTTAGGACTAATATGTTGCTGTGATATTGCGTTGGCAGATAACAGCGCACTCTTTTGTCTCAGCGAAGTCAAATTAGGCTTAGTACCTGCAACTATTGGCCCGTACGTGAATCGTAGTATTGGAGCTCGCCAATCAAGGCGCTACATGTTGACGGCCGAACGATTTGATGCAGCGCAAGCTCTAAATATGGGGCTAATTCATGAAGTGGTGTCTTCAGAGCAAATAAGCGAGCGCAGAGAGCATTTGCTTTCTCATCTACTTGTTAACAGCCCTGTTGCAATAACAAAGACTAAGCTCCTTATTCAAGAATGCGAGTCTAAACCATTGGCGCATGAGCTGATTGATTATACTAGTGAGCTTATTGCAAAAGTTAGGGCCTCAGAACAGGGGCAAGAAGGACTGAGCGCATTTTTTGAGAAGCGCTCTGCGAGCTGGGTAAGTGAGGGACAACCATGATCCCAAAAACAGATCTGCCTCAGTCAGTAAAAATTGTTGAAGTTGGACCTCGTGATGGCCTGCAAAATGAGAAAGCAGTATCAACAGAAGCTAAAGTAAAGCTCATTGATCAACTGTCATCATGTGGGCTTAAATTTATTGAAGCAGGTGCATTTGTTTCACCCAAGTGGGTGCCACAGATGGCGGACTCATTAGAGGTGATGCAGCAAATTAAGCGTCAGCCTAATATTCGCTACAGCTCCCTAGCCCCTAATTTAAAGGGATTAGAAACCGCAATAACGGCCAAAGCCGATGAGGTTGCTGTATTTACATCGGCATCTGAAGGGTTTTGCCAGAAAAACATCAATTGCTCCATTGCAGAAAGCTTGGAGAGGTTTAAGCCCGTCATCGCGCAAGCACGTGCTCAAGACATTCCCGTACGGGGGTATTTGTCTTGTATCCTTGATTGTCCTTACGACGGGCCAACCGATCCAAACGAGGTCGCGAAAATTGCTCGCTCCCTGATTGATCTAGGTTGCTATGAGGTATCTCTCGGCGACACCGTAGGCACAGGCACGCCGATGCGAACAGCTAAAGTTATTGATGCTGTAAGTAAGCAAGTTCCACTTGAGCGCATCGCCGTTCACTTTCATGACACCTATGGGCAGGCATTAGCTAATATTTACCAATCCCTGCAAATGGGTGTTAAAGTGATAGACAGCAGTGTTGCTGGACTTGGCGGTTGCCCATATGCTGCTGGGGCTTCCGGTAATGTCGCCACCGAGGATGTCGTTTACCTGTGCCATGGCTTAGGTATAGAGACTGGAATCGATCTACACCTGCTTGCTCAAGCTGGTTGGGAAATCAGTGATACGCTGGGTAGAAAGCCGACATCCAAAGTATCACTCGCTTTGCAGCGCTAGATGAGACTTGCTTTTGGGTTGATATGATTGCAATAGTAAACACATCATAATCAGCCCTATACCTATCAATCCAAGCGCTTCAATACGCTCACCAACTATACTTAACGCAAATACAGTCGCAACAACAGGTTCAAAAAGCGTAAGTAAACTTGCTTGACTTGCTGACACCACTTTTAAGCCATACCCAAAGCAAACATACCCTAAAAACATTGGTACCAATGCCATATATAAAGCAACTGAGGTACTTAATTGTGTGTCAAATAGCCCATCCCCAGTAAAAATAAGTGAGGGGATAAGAAATACAGCACCTAAACCAAAAACACTTCCCATCGCAGATTTTGAATTCGCCCCTTTAGTGATTAGATCTCTCGCCACCCATGCATAAATCGCGTAAGTCAAACCGGCTAACAACCCTAGGCTAATACCAATATGGTGATTTATCTCAGACGACTCCATAGCGACAGAGGAGTCTGAAAAGACCAGTAAACTTATGCCTAATGTGCCGATAAAAAGACTAAAGATCCAAAGTAAATCCACTGTGGTATTTTTGCTAAAAAGACGTTCTATGATGGCAACAAATAATGGCGCACTAGATATAGACACGACCGTACCAATAGCGACTCCAGCCATCTTCATCGAGGTATAAAAAGCAAGAGGATAAACCGCTAAGGCTAAGGCTCCAATACAAACTAGCCACTTGTTTTCATTCAATATCATCCTATCGCTGATGATTGTTTTTCGCGCTAGCAATGCTAATAAGAAACCGCCTAAGCCCATAGAAAATCCACCAATCGCCAAAGGGCTCACATTGGGGATCAATGAAGCAGCCGTTCCTGTTGTTCCCCAAAGCAAAGACGAGAATAAAATCAAACCTATGCCAATTTTTCTCTGTTTTTGATGTACCATGAGTGTCATTACCATTTTCTTTTGTATGTAGTTAATACACAAATGATAATGAAAAAGATTAGATAAACTTTGCAGATAAGACACTAAAGTTGGCTTTAGAGACTCAACAGTTAATCAAACATTCAACCACGCATTGCTTTAGGTGAAAGACCAAAAAACAGAGAAAACCGCCGACTAAATGCCGACAGGTCGGAATATCCAACCGCTTCAGAGATCAATTGAACTGGCATATCAGTGTGAGTTAATAAAGCTTTCGCCTTTTCCATACGCTGCTTGGCAACATATTGCATCACGCTTTGACCTGTAGAAAGCTTAAACAACTTCTTAAATTGTGTTGGACTAAGGCAAGCCTTTGCAGCTAAAGAGTCAATGCTAATTTCATCACTGAGATCCTTGTCTATAGCTTGTATTGCTAGTCGAATTCTACGATCTATCTTCATGTCACAAGATTGTTGAAGCATAAGCTGATTGAACATAGACATCATAGATTCTTCAAGAGTATCTTCGACCCTATGTTGTAGCTGAGACTCGACAAACGATAAGTAGGATAGGAGAGGCGCCGATATGGGAAATACCAAACTTGTCGTATCAAGTAAATTTGATGGTAACTCGTTTAAGTCGGCAACAACAAACCGAGCGGATTCATGGGCGCGAAAGTGGTGACAGATTCCCGAAGGAATGACAACGCACTCGCCAACAGAAACGCTTCCTACGTAACTATCAAGTTCAATATCGATTGCGCCAGCTATCGGCAAAACCAATTGATGGTAGTCATGTGTGTGACCATGCTTCTGACGGGTATACGCTCGTATAGAAAGGCTATTTTTCACGATCGAGTCATATTCCTTGATGCTGAAATATAATAATCAATAAAAATTCAAAAAAGACAAATGCATTATGAATAATACATCTTGCTGAGCATACACATTTATGGATACGAATATTTTAATGATCGTATTTGCGAGATACTAATACAGAGAAGGCCAACACCGCAAGAGTGTTGGCCTAACAGCTTTAATTGGAGTCGCTTAGTACCATTGAAGGTCTGTTTTGAGAGGGATACCCGCTGCGATATTTTCACCACACATTTCGTCGTACGCGCTAAGGTGAACCAGGCAAGCACTATGGTACTGCTGGTCTTTGAAATGCTCCTTCGCTTGACATAAGCTCGAAAATTTAAGTGGGTCATGATTGCCATCGCGCAGTAACATCTTCTCGTCACCATCTACCGAATAAGCTAAATAAATTCCACCTTCCAATGATTCGATTTGCAATTCCATTTTGTTTTCTCCACTGTGAGTCTATGGTTTTGTACGTTGTGGATCAGAAAATTGATTACTTAAACGCGATTTGTCATCATCAGCTTACCTACTAATGATAAATTCAACCCTAGTATTTGCGTTTCGGCCTTCTTGGGTATCACTCGCCTCTACGGGGTAAAGGTTCCCTCGTGCGAGTACTTTTATCCGGCTTTTATCAATGCCTCTACTCTCTAGATATTTTGCGATAGAGTCTGCTCGTTGCTCGGCAAGATCCAGCTCTTCACTCTCTGGTAAACCAGAATCATTGAGTACGATAACCTTAACTTTCGCTTGATCGTTATCAAGAAGTGTAAAAACCACATCGTTAAACTTATGAGTAAACGATGAGTTCAGCGAGTAACCATCGACATCGAAAAGTGCAGTCCCACGTGTTTCATCGACTGTGATCATCTCAGGAATGCTTTTATCCTGTTCTTCACTCGCCTGCGCCCAAATATCACCCAGGCTGGCTTCCGCTTTGAGTTTTTCAATCTGTGCTTTTAGGCGATCGATTTCAATATTGAAAAGGCGATTACAGTTTAAACGTTCACGTTTTCCGCCACCAAAGGGGATCACCACTTGAACATACGCACCAACCTCATCCTTATTTTCGATATTGGCCGAATAGTTTGGAGTGGTAACACGGTTGTAATCACTATCTTCAGTGACACCCATCAAGCCTGCTTGAACATAAGAATTCGTCGGGCAATTGCTGGCGAACCGTTTGCTCAATAACCCGCCTGCCAGCGAATCCAATTCTTGCCCTTGGTTCGGCAATATTAACGTCTCCTAACATAGCTAAACTTGCCGATACCCCACCAAAGGTCTGGTCTGTTAAGACCGATATATAAGGTAGTCTCAAATCAGATAAACGCCCCAAAGCTGAACTGGTTTTTGACATTTGTAGTAGTGACATCAAGGACTCTTGCATCCGTGCCCCGCCACATGCTGAAAAACATACCAGTCCACACTTCTCGGCTATTGCTGTTTCAACAGCAGCAACAAACCGAGCTCCTACCACCGAGCCCATTGATCCCGCCATAAATGAAAATTCAAAAGCACAAGTGACAATAGGTAACCCATACAACTCACCTTTTAATACGGCCAGTGCATCCTTCTCTCCGGTCTGTTTTTGGGCGACTTTTAGACGCTCTTTATATTGTTTAACGTCTTTAAATCCGACGATATCTCTGGGTTGTATATCACCTCCCATTTCCATTAGTTCGCCTTGATCTAAGAAAGATGCCAATCGCTCACGAGCAGGCATTCTCATATGGTATATACACTCCGGGCATACATACAAATTTTGTTCAACAAACGCTTTATATAATGTCTTAGTACAGTTGGGACATTGCATCCATACACCGTCTGGTATCTCAGCCTTGCGTCTTTTAATTATATTATTACTTGGTACTAATTTCTCTAACCAGCTCATTGTTATCTTCGCTCATCTATTTCAGTTTATAACTGCCAGTATCTTATTGGCACGCAGACATGGTAAAAGGATTGTATCGGGCGAATTTAAGTAATAAAGTCGCTATTTTTAAATTTATAATCTCAAAAAATGCGACAGTTGAAGATGATAGATAAGGTTGAGCAGCAATGGTTAAAAAGCTTTCACTGTGTTTATGAGAACAATAGTTTTAAAAAAGCCTCTGAGTTTCTTGGGTTACCGACATCTAATGTTAGCCGTCATATCGGTTTACTTGAAAATACGCTTCACACTCGACTATTTAATAGGACCACTCGTAAAACTTCACCCACTCCAGCGGGAGATCAGTTGTATGAACAAACTCAACCTTTGCTCTTACAGCTTGATAACGCATTAAACCAAGTGACTGAGTACAGCCATGATGCATTTGGTCAACTTAGAGTGCTCATGCCAGATTCTCCTCAATTGGCAGAAGCTGTGGTATCTTTTTGCGTTGAACACCCGTCAATATCATTATGCTGTGACACAAACTTAACCCCCAACCAAGATTTTCTGAACGGGTTTGATGTCTTTCTCAGTTTCCATAGAGGCAACTTACCAGACAGCAGTTGGATAGCACGGGAGATCACTCGCTGGACCAGTACAGTGGTTGCAGCCCCAAAACTACTGCGCACTTACTCAAAACCAAATAAGTTGAGTGACTTGCACCATATCCCATGCATTAGCACGTTTTCTGTGTTAAGTGGGCCCCCCTGGGTCTTTAAACTTCAAAAAGGAGAAACTATTACCCAGAGAATTCACTCTACTTATAGAGTCAACAGTGGTCAGCTTGCCAAACAAGGGGCAATGGCTGGCTTGGGCGCTGCAATATTACCGTTGCCATTTTGCCAAAATGAAATCGATAAAGGGTTACTCACCGAACTTCATCTAGAGTATGAAGCCGAAGATCTCGTGCTGTATGCCTTTTATTCATCCAGAAAACATCTAGCAAAAAAAGTTGGATCATTTATCGAACACCTTCAGAAAAGTGTTCATCGCTAAAGCGCTGTACCAGCCTAGGCTAAGATCTCTAATCAGTGTTCACTAGCACACAAGGCGCTTAGTCTCGATGGCAATAGACTACCCTTTAACCAAATTAAGCACACTGCTCTGGGATCGCGAAGTTGATTCAAGTAACTTCTCGGGCGAGTTCCAAGAATAAATCAGCTCTGGGACTTGGGAACCACAAGGTGTATTCCAAGTTCTTTCCTGTTTAAAGTGCCCCCCCAACCACTCACAAAAAGTAATCGCTCTGCGATTACTTTTTACAACATTCACATAAATACCATTATTAGGGAAGTGCTTCTTAACCCACTGCGCTACATGACTAACTAATTTAACGTCCAACCCTTTTCCTAAGTAATACTCATCGATGTGTAATGCATCAATAATTGTTCCCTTTTCATAGTCATGGTTACCGAATGCACATATAAACCCGCAGAGTAATCCACCTTCTTCAAGCAGTAGAACATGTTGATTATAAGGAGGGTTGATGAGGCGAGTTTGCCAAACAGCTCGGCGATCGGCGAGGATATCAAGATCTAAATATTTCGGTTCCAAAGCATCCTGATAAAACATTTTCCAACTTTGAGCCTGCAGTGAAGCCAAACGTTCATAATCTTCATATGCAGCGACTTTTAATTCCATCTGTAAACCCTGTAAATTTTCCATAATCCATTAAGGCTCATACAGTTAAGTACACCAAATGTACGACCTGCCAAGTTTAGTCGAGATTATAGTGCCTTTCACCAGAACATAGCGAAAAATCAACGTCAATATTTTGATCTATGATTCGAAAGAAGGAAGTCTATCATTGTGTAATGATTAACTATGTTATTTGCAAATCTAACTTAGGCTTGATAACTCATTCTTAGCGATTAAAACCCTATTCTTAATAAAGAAATAAACGTCATTAATTTTATCTATACCTACAATACTATATCTTGCTGCGAATTTTATAATGCTATCATAGTCTTTATCCATTTCTCTTATATTCAACGTTTTTATTCTATTTTTCAAAAACTCACATTCAGATTTGTTATGAATGGTTACATAATTTGAATAAAAATCTCGAGTTGCTTTTCTTCCTAATGTTGTGTTGGCCCCACCATTTAGTCCTCTTAAATAATGACCAAAATTAAGCATAGTACTATTCTTTGTTCCAGGAGAAAATCTAAGACTTTTTAGCATTAATTTAAGTAAATTGACATCCTGTGTCAGTAGATATCCGACTAATAGCTCAAGGTTGAAGTCATTGTTAAAGTGAGACTGATGAGTTTTAAATTTTGAAACAATATAATCATGATCTATTTTTCCAAAAACCGTCTCACCATGATAATTAAATGTACCAACATTTTTTGTATGCAAATCATCCTCAACAAGCAAATATGATAATACAGCAATAGAGAGTAAGCCTAGTTTAGAAGGGTAACCATTTTTTCCTAGCTGCGTCTTTAGTTCACTGAACTGGTTTAGTCCTTTTGAACAAATTCCACAAATCTGATTACTATCATCAAGCATGATAAGTGACTTAGAAGAACGATCACCAATAAATTTTTGCCATATTAGAGAATATAAAATTTCTGATAAAGCATTGATTTTTTCTTCACTGCCGTCAGTTAAAGACTTTCCAAAGTACATGTCGTTTGTACTTTTATGCTGATACATAGTAACTGTATGTGCCGACGAGTTTAAGTCTTTAACCTTGTTTAAATCACTTTTAAATATGCTAAACCCGCTAGCAATCATTCTTTCTGGTGGTACAGAGTTTCCTTCAAGCAACTTATTCTGATACGGTTTAGTATATTGTGCATCTCTAGAAATTATTTTGTTATGTGCAGATTTTACGTATGTTCTTAATGAAGCAGAGTTATTGCTTCCGCCATTGAGGACCTTCGCATGTTTAAAGCAATCTTTTTGACTATTATCTTTTATTATTTTATTAAGTGTTCCTGGTTTTACAGAGGCAGACAAATACTCTGATATCAAACCACCAATATATATAGGCTGGGACTTCTCTACATAGCTCTTCAATATATTCGCTCTAACTTGACCAGCTTTTCCGTGATTTTCAAAATGCAACCAATCACTCATTCGGCTTCTTTCAGCCCCCTTCCCATTTGAATTATTATATTGATCTATAGATTGAAGGATTAAGTCCTTATTATATATCATATTAATTTCCACTACTGAAAAATTTAATTTCAATAAAAAGTTTAGTTGAATAATGGTCAATAAGAAGGATTTATTAACAAAAAACAAAATAAAGAAATCTAAGTAAAAAAAAACGGGAGGTTAACTCCCGCTTGTCTATGAAACTCTTACACTATTTCAAATATTCTTGAATGATTTTATCCACTTCACCGCTCGCTTTCATTTCCGAAAGAATTTTGTGATACTGTGACTTGAAATCATCTTTGAATGGGAATTTATCGCCTTTGGTAGCAAATCCTAGGAAGCCTTGCTCTGAACTGATTGTCGCACCTTCTACAATGCTTGAGCCGTTATACTTGCCTTCCTTCTGGAGCTTTTTGAGCTCCCACTGTATCGACAAGGCGTCGTTCATATAACAGTCCACACGCCCAGCGATAAGCTTGAGTAAGTTCTTAGGCGTTCCTTTCGTCTCACTGAGTTTTATCTTCCCAGCTTTAACAGCAGCTTTGAACTCATCTCCGCCTGCAGAAAATCCTGAGTTGTTACCAATGGTCAATCCCATGTAGTCACCAGGCCAGTTAGGTCTCGGTGAGCTGAGAACAGATTTCTGGCACACTACAACAAGTTTTTCATCCAATATAGACATGTCGTATTCCATATACGGACGCTGCTTTGGACGTTTGTAGGGAGGATACAAGGCAAAATTTTTGCCCCCTTCTATCTCAAGTAGTCCTCGTTTCCACGGAACACCTTTTATGGTTACATTGTAGTCAGGCATTTTCTCGAAAATGCGCTCTAGAATGACCGTATATATACCAGTCATGCGACCGCTATCAATGTAAGAATATGGTGGATAAGAGTCATCCCCAAAAACGGTAACATTGGTTTTTGCAAGGACTGAGGTAGAGGCTAGAACTGTACAAAGTAGAGCTAAGGTTTTTTTCATAGTGACTCCGAACACTGTTCCTTCAGCATTAATAGATACTAACGGTAAGTAATAGTGCATGGTTAGGTTAAGTCAAGACTACAAACTGCACTAAGAGCATACAAAAACCCTCTAAATTTTTGTAACTCTATAATTTTTATATTCTTTATTTATTGTTCACTAAAACACAGCGAAAAAAATTTCCAGAAAAATCCCGATATAGAAATACAAATGTTTAGACTACGAGCAATGATTCAAGCTTGTTTTACTAACTCAAGCATAGCTTAAACTCAATACAGTCAATCGGAACACCATGCAATTCAGCATAGTTTGATACCAATCCCACGGCTTTAAAACCGTTGGTTTTGAGTACTCTTTGCGATGCAATATTTTCTGTTGAGGCATAAGCTAGTAGCTCTTTAATGCCAAACTTTTCTACTATTCGCACCATATTAGTCACCGCATAGTTGGCGATTCCACGATTTGCGAACGCTTGACCGACTCGATAACCAATATGTGCCTGATGTTTATTGCTGTCTATGTTAGATACATTGATCCTTCCAACCAAGTTCCCTTTATCATCAATAATTAACATTGGGATTAAAGTTCTTGCTTTATACTCAAGTAAAAACAATTGGATATGCTCTGTAGTTCCCAATAAAGAATAAAACTCGGGCTCTCGGGGAGGAATCATAGACTCGAACCAGTCTCTATTCTCAAGTTCAAACTTAAGGAGTTTTTTATCATGCTTTTTTGACAATAGTTCTAAACGCATATCAAGCCCTTTGATATATCAAAATGAACAACTTTATTTATTTGGCTTCTTCTTTCCTCTATTAGAATGAATTTTCATTTGAGCCTTAAGTTTTCGCTTCTCCGCAGAACGGCTTTTGCTGCGCTTAGTTTGTTTCAGCTCATTGTCTCCCGTGTCTTCCAAGCTGGGCTCAAAACCTTGTAGCCATTCTTGCGGCAAACGAGTATCTAAAAGCCTTTCAATTGCGGCAAGTAGATACTCCTCATCTTTACTCATCAGAGAAATAGCAATGCCTTCATACCCTGCACGACCAGTCCGCCCAATACGGTGAACATAATCTTCTGCTTTATAAGGCATATCGTAGTTTATAACTTGCTCTAGCTGATTGATATCTAAACCTCTAGCCGCTACGTCAGTCGCTATCAATGCCCTCACTTTGCCGGATTTAAAATCATCAAGCGCTTTTTGACGAGCGCCCTGGCTTTTGTCTCCATTGATTGATGCCGCAACAATGCCATCTAGCTTTAGTTCCTTAGCCAGAGAATCACTACCCTGCTTGGTTTTGGTAAAGACGAGCACCTGATGCCAGTTTCGAGAACCAATCAAATAAGCGAGTAATTCAGCTTTTCGCTTTTTATCGACGGGATATACCACCTGCTTAACAGTTTCCGCAGTGCTATTGGATGGCGTGACTTGAACTTCAACAGGTTCATTCATCAGTCGATAGGCAATAGCTTTAATCTTCTTATCAAAAGTTGCTGAAAAAAATAGAGTCTGACGATTAGCATTTATCTGTTTAAGAATACGTTGCACATCAGGCATAAAGCCCATATCCAACATACGATCAGCTTCATCGAGTACCAAGTATTTAGTTTTTTTTAAGCTTATATTTTTGCAGTACAGATGATCCAGTAATCGACCTGGCGTTGCAATAAGGACATCGCACCCATATTCAAGATTACGAGTTTGCGTATTGATACTGGTTCCACCATATGCGGTGACAATTTCTATCTTTGTTGACTCGGCATAAGCGGTAAGACTCTCGAATACTTGCTGCGCCAACTCTCGTGTCGGAACAACAATCAAAGCCAGTACGTCGTTAGATTGCCGATCTCGCTCATCACTAGCGTCTAATATTTTATTCAGTATTGGCAGCCCGAAAGCCGCTGTTTTGCCTGTTCCTGTTTGCGCTCCAGCAAGCACGTCTTTTCCTTGCATAACAACAGGAATTGCTTGCTCTTGTATCTGTGTCGGAGTGCTAAACCCCAATTTGTTTAGAGTTTTGGTTAAAGTTGGAGATAAGCCTAATTGGTCAAATGAAGGCATGTTAGATTTCCGGATAAAACAGGGACTAGTATTCTATCAAAATCTTTTCGAAGCGTTTAGTATCTCAGGATATAAAACATGGAAAATGCTTTTCAAGCAGTCATAGTGCAGATCTAACGTATCAGAACAGGAAACTAGCTCTGCCATTCTAGGTGAGCGTGTTGACATCCTTTGCAACGCCAAGTGTATGTTTTCCATGCTTTGGTAAGATTCTAACCATCGGCCTTTCCACATCGCCTCGGTGACAACCATAAATCTTTCGGGTAGAACTTGGTCACACTCTTCACGAACTTTATATTCTGCCTTTTGGCAAAAATCGCTCAGATTACTCTGATGGTATTGCTGCCACTCTAATGCAAGACAATGGTCCCAAAACATATCAAGAGCAATACCAGAAAATCGCCTACGCCTACCAAGAAATAGTTGTTTTGCTATTCTAACTTGGTCATGGCCATCCGTCATGCTATCCACATAACGATGCAACTTAATACCTTGCACTATCGAAGGGGTAAAACGAGAGGCTGGATCACCTTTGACGAAATCACCAAGTAAGTTACCCAGTAAACTTGACTGACAGTACGATGCGATATGCAAATGGGCAAGATAGTTCATCAGTTTCTACAAAATAAAAAGACAAGTACCATAGAAGCACAAAGCCAGCGCTTTTGCACTGGCTCTTTCTTGGTATGAATGTATAAAAGATGATTAATTTAACGTATCATCTATCAGCTCATCGGTTACCCACTCATAATCTGACAAGGTAAAACCTATTTCCATCGCATCTATTAACTCAAGACATTCATCGTTTACGATTTGGTCGCTCATTCTGACCTCCCTTGTATACATCGTTTCTAAAGACTTATTTCCAAGTCTCAACTCGACTATAAAGTTTACCCAACCGTTTTACACCAACTTTATGACATTTTTTTGAAAAAATGATGTTCAGAAGCTTTGAGTCATCGATTGGTTTTTGATCATCCTGAACAGGATGAACTCCACTTTATCGTGAAAAAAATGTAAAATATAAATTACACCAATGATCAAAAATATGTACACAACACTTGAAATGAAATCCTTTTTTTTACAAAATGCGTTATTCAATAAGATATAAAACGTAGTTTGTCATGTGCAAAAGCGTTAAGACCCACAATAAATAACTGTAAAGAAAATAATACATGAAGAAATCAAAAGTACTAGGCAGCACCTTGATCATTGCCGGGACGACCATTGGAGCAGGAATGCTAGCTCTACCACTGGCTTCTGCTGGGATAGGGTTTTCGTCATCACTGATTATTATGTTTGCACTTTGGGCATTGATGTCATACACCGCACTATTAATGGTTGAGTTGCACCAGCATGCGGACTCAAGTGCTACTCTGCACACTCTTGCTAAACAGTTTTTGGGAAGTAAAGGTAAATGGGTAGCTAGTTTCTCTATGCTTTTTCTGTTTTATTCTTTATGTGCGGCCTACATAGCCGGCGGTGGTGCTCAATTTGGTCAACGCCTAGCTTATTTTACGGGTTTTGAGTTAAGCGGTACTTCATCGACAGTTTTATTTACCTTTATCGTAGCTTCAGTGGTAACCATAGGCACGAGTACCGTAGATAAGGTGAACCGAGTCCTATTTGCTGTAAAGCTGATCGCTATGGCCACAGCACTGAGCTTTCTCGCCCCAAACGTGACTGAGTCTTATCTCCTTAGCATGCCAATAGAGCAAGGCTTAATTGTGGCTGCTATACCGGTTATTTTTACCTCTTTTGGCTTCCATGGCAGCATACCTGCGATCGTCAATTACCTAGATGGCAACACACCATCACTTCGAAAAGCCATCATTATAGGCTCTTCTATTCCATTGATCATTTATGTGTTTTGGCAAATCGTTACTTTAGGCGTAGTCAGCCAAGATACATTGATAGAGAATCAAGGCTTAAGTGGACTTATTGCGACATTATCAACCAAAGTTCATCAGTCAAACCTAAGCCAGACTATTGGTGTGTTTGCAGATCTTGCTCTATTGACTTCGTTCTTGGGTGTTAGCTTAGGCTTATTTGAGTTTTTGGGCGATACCTTCAACAAAAAGAAAGCGTCATCCAACCGCATTATCATAGGCGCAATCACCTTCTTGCCACCTATGGGCTTCGCTCTGTTTTACCCACAAGGTTTTATCATGGCTTTAGGTTACGCGGCCATATCTCTCGCAGTTCTCGCCATTTTCCTTCCTGTTTTGATGGTAAAAAAAGCCCGCGTGAGTCAAAACAATCAGCAAACATATCAGGTTATTGGCGGCAATCTAGGACTTATGATTAGTGGGTCAGTCGGCTTAGTGATCATTACCGCTCAAATCCTGATTACTACTGGCGTTCTTCCCTCTTTGGGCTAGTCCAATAATATCAATCAAATACAGGCAACCTTAGGTTGCCTTTTTTGTACCCTACGACTCGTATTGTTAAAAAGTCATATTAAATGCAATTTTTTTGTGTTCTCACCTTTCTTATTAGTCAAAGACAAAGTATTCGAAGAGGTTGATATGAAAGTTAAGTCGAAGATAGTCCTTTCTGCCCTTGCTCTGATGGCAGCCCTAACGTCATTTTTAGGCGCCGCTAAAACAGAAGTAAACACTAAAAACGTAAATGGTTATGAAATAGCAACCCTAGCGGGAGGCTGCTTCTGGTGCACTGAATCTGATCTAGAAAAGCTCAATGGTGTAATCGACGTAGTGTCCGGCTACTCAGGTGGTGAGCTGGAAAATCCTACATATAAGCAGGTCTCTTCCGGTAAATCAGGGCACATTGAAGTCATTGAAGTGAAATTTGACCCAAATACTGTCAGCTACGAACAAGTGCTCGATCAGTTCTTTCGTCACATAGACCCAACGGACAACAAAGGGTCCTTTGTAGACCGAGGCCCTCAATATCGTCCAGCGATTTTTTATCATAATAATGAGCAAAAGCAGATTGCGAGAGATTTTATGGATGAAATTGAGAGCCTTGGAATCTTTAAAAAACCACTCAAAACGGAATTGATCAAGTTCTCCAAATTCTGGCCGGCAGAAGCCTACCACCAAGACTATTACAAACATAACAAAATTCGTTATAACTACTATCGCTATGCCTCAGGGCGAGATCAGTATCTTAATGATATATTTGGTGATGACAGAGAGAAAAACCCTAAAACACTGCGTCAATTGATTGATGAACATAACGCCGTTGCCAATGTGAAGCCGTATAAAAAACCATCGGATAAAGAAATTAAAGACAAGCTAACCAGTTTACAGTACTACGTAACACAAAAAGAAGGCACTGAGAAAGCCTTCAATAATGAATATTGGGATAACAAGCAAGAAGGCATCTACGTTGATATAGTCTCTGGCGAGCCGCTATTCTCTTCAACTGATAAATACAAATCAGGTACAGGGTGGCCAAGCTTTACCAAGCCGATTAACGAAGGATACATAGTGACTAAAACCGATTACTACCTTGTTTATCCAAGAACCGAGGTTCGAAGTCGCTTTGCGGACTCTCATTTAGGTCACGTATTCAAAGACGGCCCTGCCCCAACTGGATTGCGTTATTGTATGAACTCAGCAGCAATGAAATTCATTCCCAAGGAAGAATTAGAGCAACAAGGTTATGGCGAGTACCTGTATTTATTTGCTAGCTAAAAACGAATAAGCCAAGCCATCCGGTTTAGGCTGGCTTAATTTTTTCTTTACGAGCTACTCATAGTAGACAATAAGACTTTCGATAAGAAAGTCTTATTTTGTTAATAGAATGATTACTTATTGGGTTGTGCCGTTACTTCATGATGCGAGCTTTAAAATCCCGGCCTTTCATTTTTCCGTTTTGAAGCTGTTTAAGGGCTGGCTTTACAAGATCATGCTCGACCGCAACATATGAAACCATAGGTAAGATTTTTATTTTGCCTATCTTCTTTCCATCCAACCCCGCTTGCTTAGTTAGCGCACCTAAGATATCACCAGCTCGAACTTTTTGTTTTTTGCCGCCCAAAATCTGAATAGTTTGCATCTTGGGGTAGAAAGGTTTTTCAATAGGCTTCTCAGGTAGATTTACTGGCGAAATTTCAATGTCCATATACTCGTCAATTTGAGCAACACGATACGACTCTTTGGTACTAAAAAAGCTAAACGCCATACCTTTCGCCCCTGCACGCCCTGTTCTCCCAATGCGATGGACATGAACCTCTGGATCACGAGATAACTCATAGTTAAAGACCGCGTCTAAGTTATCGACATCCAGACCTCGAGCGGCCGCATCCGTTGCAACTAAAATTGAGATACTTTTATTGGCGAACATCGTCAGCGCTTGTTCACGGTCACGTTGCTCCATATCACCATGAAGTTCTGTAACACTAAAGCCTCGATAATTCAGTTCATCGGTGACATTTTGAACTTCTTTTTTGGTATTACAAAACACAACTGAAGACTCAGGTTTGTGGGTTAAAAGCAAAGCTTCAAGTGCTTCATCACGTTCTTTTAGCGTCTCAAGTAGAAAAAATTGCTGTTCAATAGTGCTTAGCTGATGAGTTGACTCAACTTTGACCATCTGTGGTTCTTGCATCACTTTTGATGCTAATGTTTCAATATTGGCGGGAAAAGTAGCACTAAACAATAGCGTCTGTCTTGTTTTAGGAGCTTGTGCAGTAATCGCATCAATGGCCTCTTCAAAGCCCATTTCCAACATTCTATCAGCTTCATCCAACACTAGAGTGTTAAGCTCATCTAAATTGATGCGACCTTTTGATAAATGATCAAGTATTCGCCCTGGGGTGCCCACCAATATATGGGCTCCATGTTCAAGAGAACCAATTTGTGGGCCCATGGGCATCCCGCCACATAAAGTTAATACTTTGATGTTGTGAATTCCACGAGCAAGCATGCGAATCTCTTGAGCGACTTGGTCAGCTAATTCACGAGTTGGACACAACACCAATGACTGAACACGAAAGCGCTTTACCTTAAGATTACTGAGTAACCCCAACGAAAAAGTCGCGGTTTTCCCCGAACCAGTTTTACCCTGCCCTATGACATCTTTCCCCTGCAATACAATAGGTAATGCTTGCTGTTGTATCGGTGTCATTTCAAAATAATTTAAACTATCTAGTGTCTCAATCAATTCAGTTTTTAGGTTAAGACTCTTAAATGTGTTGCTCATAAAAAAACCTTTAAGAATGGTCAGGTCCATTGTTGGTACTGACCGTAAAAAGCAAAAAACCGCTTCATACAAGAAGCGGCTCATAAAAATAGTTGGCTTAGTTTATTACCTAGCGTATTCCATGCAAAAACTCATGTCTTGTGGCAGGATTGCTCTTGAAAATACCACCAAGGGCTGTAGTCGTAGTTTCACTAGTTGCATCCATGACTCCGCGTGATTTAACACAGTAGTGAGTGGCATCAATAGTCACAGCAACATCATCAGATTCGAGCAAAGTTTGCAGAGCAACCAAGATCTGCTGGGTCATTCGCTCTTGGACCTGAGGGCGCTGAGCGAAAAACCTCACAATACGGTTAATCTTAGATAAGCCGATTATTTTTCCTCGGGGAATATAGGCAACGGTCGCCAGTCCGTCTATGGTAACGAGGTGGTGCTCACACGTACTGGTCACTGTGATACCTTTAACACGTACCATTTCACTCATGTCCATTTTGTTCTCAATGACAGTGATTTTAGGAAAATTTGAATAATCCAGACCAGAGAAAATTTCATCGACATACATTTTGGCGATTCGATGTGGTGTTTCTTCAAGACTATCGTCTGTAAGGTCGAGTTCCAATAGAGTAAGAATTTCACGCATATGATGCTGAATTTTTTCTTTTTTCTCTTCTCGGTTCATTTGATTTGGTAACATTGGCGTCTCTAACCCACGGTTCTCTAGCGCTTCTTTTACCAATTTTGCAGATTCACTCAGACCTGACATCCTACTTCCTCTCAAAGTTTGTTTGCCGTTTTAACATCAACCTATGGTATCTGTTGTTCCAAAAAGTCACTCAATCTGAGTGGCTACGAACCTCACCCTAATGGGTAAGATTTTGGGAAAGCTAGGATACTCGTATTTTTGCACAATTACACCCATATTTTATCAATGGCTTTTATTGTAGCTGCCATTATCTATGGTACGATAATCATTAACGACATTAGTAACAAAACAACAATAATACAGAGGCGATATGATGGGTTGCTGTGACGCGCCTGGCTTAATGCCAATCAATGATGCGATAGCTAAGATGCTAGCATCAATTAAACCAGTTCAAACAGACTTACCACTCCCGTTGCTCGATGCGATTGGCTATGTGCTCGCAGAAGATATTAACTCTCCCATTTTCGTCCCACCTTTTGCAAATTCTGCCATGGATGGATTCGCTGTACGCATTGAGGATTTAGGCCAAAATAAAGCCTTACCTGTGGCCGGTACATCTTATGCTGGGCAACCTTTTAGCGGGACTTGGCCGAAAAATACCTGTGTGAGAATTATGACCGGAGCCCCAGTTCCTAAGGGTTGTGACGCTGTCATTATGCAGGAAAAAGCACAAGTGACAGACCAAGGCGCTATCTTTGAGGCATCGAACATCCAGCCACAAAGCAATATTCGACCAAAAGGCGACGATATAAAACAAGGTGACTTGGTTTTGCCCAAAGGCGCTCGATTGACGGCTCGAGATATCCCTATGATTGCCTCTTTGGGCATTAGCCATGTTAATGTTTTTCGAAAGCCACGCGTCGCTTTTTTCTCTACTGGTGACGAATTAGTCTCATTGGGTGAACCTCTCCAATCAGGGCAAATATATGATAGCAACCGCTATGGTATAAAACCTTTGATTGAAAACTTCGGTTGTGAGGCCATAGATCTAGGTATTATCCCTGATAGTCCAAGCGAGCTAAAGTCTACTTTTGAAAAGGCCCAAGCATTGGCTGATGTTGTCGTGACTTCTGGTGGCGTCAGTGTTGGTGAAGCAGATTACACAAAGCAGATACTAGCAGAAATCGGAAATATTGATTTTTGGAAACTGGCGATCAAGCCAGGTAAGCCATTCGCTTTCGGCTCTTTAACAAACGCATGGTTCTGCGGACTTCCAGGAAATCCGGTATCAGCGGTCGTCACTATGTACGTTTTAGTTCAACCTCTACTAGCAAAATTAGCAGGACATTCTCAATGGAAAGCACCTGAATCGATACCGGCTGAGTCGCGCTCTGCCTTTAGAAAAGTTCCCGGACGCACAGATTACCAAAGAGCCATATATAGTATTGAAAATGGTCAATTCTTTGTTGAAAGTACGGGCAATCAAAGTTCAGGAGCATTCCGTTCTATGAGTCTCGCCAATTGCTTTGCAGTGCTTGAGCAAGACCGTGGGCATGTTGAAATAGGTGACACTGTCAACATTCAACTGTTTAATCCTTCACTCTATTAGGAATTGATTTGACCATTCTCTCTGATCAAGAAATGCTGCGCTATAATCGCCAAATTACTCTCAAAAGCTTTGATTTTGAGGGGCAAGAGGCGTTAAAACAAAGCAAAGTCCTTATTATTGGTCTTGGCGGTTTAGGGTGTGCTGCTAGCCAGTATTTAGCCGCCGCCGGCATCGGCAGTTTAACGCTTATCGATGACGATGTGGTTGAATTGTCTAACCTTCATCGGCAAGTCTTGCATCACGACAGTAACCAAGGGCAATACAAAGTGAACTCTGCAACTGAGTCGCTCAAACAATTGAACCCTCACCTAAATATTCACTCCATAGCCAAGCGATTAGATGAACCAGATTTAGAGTATGAGGTTAGTCAGCATACACTAGTCCTTGATTGTTCTGACAACCTTGATACTCGAAACCAGCTCAACCGACTTTGTTACAAACTCAAAGTCCCCCTAGTATCAGGCGCAGCGATAAGAATGGAAGGACATATAAGTGTCTTTACCTATAAGGATAAATGTCAGCCATGTTATCAATGTCTGAGCTCTCTATTTGGAGACACTAATTTGAGCTGTGTGGAGTCAGGCGTTATGTCGCCTATCGTCGGTATTATCGGTACAATACAAGCACTAGAAGCAATCAAGCTTATCGCAAATTTTGGTCAACCTAAACAAGGCATGTTGTTACTTATGGATGGCATGACCATGTCATGGCAAGAGCTGAAAGTATCCAAGCAAAGTAGCTGCATTGTATGTAGTTAAATTTTCTAAACGGCCAAACACAAACTCACCAAGTGTAAATAAGGAAATTTATGTCACCCATTATCACACCAAAACAGTTAAACGAACTGCGTAATACTGGAAAGCTCTCTATCCTCGACGCAAGTATTGATTTCCAAGCCCCATCGGCCCCTACAAATGACAAAGTAAATATTATCCCGGGTGCCATTCGTTTCGATTACGATAAAGTCTTTTGTGATATTGACTCGTCACTTCCGCATATGATGCCCACTGAAGAGCGCTTTAACACGCTTGCATGCGACTTAGGGTTAAATCAAGACTCCATTATCGTTGTGTACGACAACAGCGGCACCTTCGCTTCACCGCGAGCTTGGTGGATGTTTAAAGCAATGGGACATAAAGAGGTGTATATACTCGATGGCGGCCTAACAGAATGGAAAAACTCAGGTCTCGAAACAACGACTTCTTATGAGAAGATTTCATTAAAAGGTAATTTTATTGGTCAACTAAACTCCAATTATTTTGTCGACTCTAATTTTGTGTTGAGCCATATAGATGATTCAACTTGCCAAATCGTTGATGCTCGTTCTCAAGAGCGCTTTAAGGCAAAAGTTGCTGAGCCAAGAGTGGGCTTACGTTCTGGACATATCCCTAACTCGATATGTCAGCCATTTCTTGAACTAATAGATGGGCATAAGCTCAAATCACCCACTGAGCTAAAGCAAATCTTGTCCACCTCTCTTGATCAAGCAAAAGCAAAGTATATATTTAGCTGTGGTTCTGGTGTCACCGCCGCTATTGTTTTAGTTGCCGCTCAAATTGCAGGTTACCGTGACTTATTGGTATACGATGGCTCTTGGACAGAATGGGGAGCAAATTCCGATTTGCCAATTGAGAGCTAGAAATCATAGCCTTAAACCAGCCTCACTTTCCAATTAGGGATAAATCTATTATTCTGCCATAATCCAAACTTGGACCTTACAACTATTCTCAGGGCGGGGTGCAACTCCCCACCGGCGGTAAATCTCATCGAGATGAGCCCGCGAGCGCTCGATGTTTCGAGGTCAGCAGATCTGGTGAGAAACCAGAGCCGACGGTTATAGTCCGGATGAAAGAGAATAAGAGCCAACACTTACTCTGACTTATTAGAGTGACCTATGCTGGCTCTTGTATCACATCGCCCTGATTCAGGTTAACTATCTAGGAGTCACCATGAATCAGATTCAGTTCATACGTCGAATTGCATATTTCATCGCTTCCAAGCTTGTTCTATCAACCATAGCCACCAAGCTTTGTCAGAGCCTCTATGCCTTCATAAACATCAAATCGGAGCAGCACTAATGTTTACTGGAATTATTTCCTCAATCGCCGCCATTCAGGACATAGAGGATCATAATGGGATCCGTACTTTCGACATTGAGTTTGAACAAGGCTTTTGCAATGACCTTGACATAGGAGCAAGTGTAGCTGTCGATGGTGTGTGCTTAACCGTCACCAAGCTGCTACCACCGAACAAAGCCTCATTTGATGTAATGCTGCCAAGTATTCGGCTCACCACGCTTGGAAGCTGTAACGCAGGCACAAAGGTAAATGTGGAGCGGGCAGCGAAAGATGGGGCAGAAATTGGCGGACACCCTCTTTCTGGACATATTGATGACAAAACTAAGGTCGCTGAAATTGAAACAATAGAAGATAATTACCGTCTTAGGCTTGAGCTTCCACCATCACTTAAGCCCTATATTTTTCCAAAAGGATACATAGCGATAAATGGTGCTAGCCTTACAGTTTCTGAAGTCGATAAATCAAGCAATTGGTTTGAGGTTTGGCTCATCCCTGAAACTCGCCGCCAAACGACATTTGAAGAAAAAGCTCTCGGAGATTATGTCAATATTGAAATTGAACGAGGGACTCAAGTGGTGGTCGATACCATCAGAAATACATTAACTGATGCTCTAGGGCCACTTTTGCCTGAATTTGAACGCTATCTAACGACTAAAAATAGCAGTATTGACTCCCTGACGAGTACCACAGTCAGGCATATTTCTAAAAAGTAAACTCACCAAAATTAAAAAACGCCAACATTACTGCTGGCGCTTAAGTTCACTATCGATAGCATTACTATTGCTATCGATACAGACCTATATCTTTTTGAATATGACCAGACATATCACCTGCATAGTACGTATGAGGAGTATTGTCTGTAAAAAGAATATCGAATAGGTGTGCAATCAATCCTTTGAATGAAACCGTATAGGTTTTTTTGTCCATAGAGATAGGTGCTTCAATAGTTCCGATGTGCATTGCTTGAGCCATGATTTCCTCTCTATAAATTGGGTTAACTTGTTTCGATGAGTGAATATTAGTCAATAATTTGCTGTTCAAAAAATGACAAATTTTCAGTCTTGACATTAGTTTTTCTAATGAAACAAGACATTAACATTAAGTAAAAATAAAATGCACTAAAACTGCAAAATTATGAAGATAAACATAGACATTATGCATAGAATGTTTCTTTGTCAGTTCGAAGAATCTTACGTTCACATTTTGTTTACATTGAAAATTTTAGCTTTAATTAATCGGTACTTACTGTTGATTGAAGAGTTTGTGAATAGTGATTTTTAACCCACCTAAGAGTTACAACCTGATGATCGAATTATGACATGTCTATTACAACTGAAGTGTTACTATTTAAGTATTTTGGAACAAGAAAATAGAATAGATATATTTATCTATTTTTAAGAGAAAAGTGCTGCAGAAATCTTGCCGTAGTTAAAATCGAACAGAGATTAAATGGTTTGCGGGGAGATCCTCCCCACAAACTGACCTTTGGCATTTATATGCCGCCAGACGGGATGAAGTAAACCAGCGCTGACCAAACTCCTACCCAGCTGACTACAACCACGATATCGAACCAATTTCTCTTTAGCATAGGTCCCCCAAGTTAACATTAGCTCAATGGATGACTAGCAACCTTTGTGCCACCAAATTTGCTGTGTCAGTTGGGGGGCATTAAGCTCATTCGGATTATCTTTGAGTAGCTCAATAAAACAATCCGTCATGGACCAATCTGTAACAATTTCCTCTCCGTCCATATTCAATAAGGCATCGAACCCTTCCTTGCCTTTCATTGTATAAGCTGAGGATGTACCTAAATAATATTTCTTATTATCAATTGGTTGCCAGCCTTCGATTGGAGTGTATATTTGAAGTTCAACAATTCTTTTCCCTATCGGTGCTTGGCCTAAATATTTAAAATTAAGGTTATGTGTATATGGATAAGAACCATCACCAGTCCCCTTAACTCCATTATTCAGCGCATTGTTTATTGCCCCTTCGAGTGCCGCGGCAATATCCTTCCCTCTCACTTTATAAACACCAACAGGGACGGCAAATGGGAGCAGTTTTCCGGCAATATCAGCAACGGAAACATTACCTTGGTGCAGTGAGTTCCTTACTCCCCCTGCGTTATGAATAGCGAAGTCCACACTATAACCAAGCTTACTCATCGAATAAGCAAAAGACTTAGCAACAATAGGTGCCAATTCACTTGCACCAAGTTCATCCGGAACTCTGACATGACGCATTGGCCGACCTGCCACAGCAATCATTTGGTTCTGCAATTCTCGAACTCGAGGTAAGTACCTATTATTCAAAATCGCCTGAACATTAAGATCTTTCTTACAAACAATCACATTAGGATGATTGTCAATAAATTGACGAGCTAGATTATATGGCGCTTGATCCGTTGCACTCGTCATTCTGGCGTCCAAGAAAACACGCCGACCGAGTAAGAGTTCGTTTTTTCCGGTAAACTTAATAACGTTACCCTTCTCATCAAAGTCAATATCACAATGTCCCATGCTAAGGGAGTGATAACCTGCTTGAACAATGTAAGTATCATTAACGACCATTCCATAGTCATCGTCTTTTTTAAGCCCTAAAGCGCTAAAGTCACCTTGCAAGCGATGGCTATGCCCACCGACGATAATACTTATCCCATCAACCTTTTCGGCCAAATCAAAGTCGGCTTCATAACCCATATGGCTCAGTAAAATTATCTTGTTGATTCCCTGAGATTTAATTGCCTCAACCGTATTTTTCGCTGTTTGTATTGAATCAGTAAAGGGCGTGTCATGGTCAGGGTTCGATATATCGGACATTTTATCAATCGCTAACGAGAAGATAGCGATGGGCTCTTCCTGAACATACTTTATAATCCAACTGGCCGTTTGAGTTTTAGGATCAAATGAATGTACATTCTCACTATCTCGGAGCCTGTATGTTTTGTCTCTCATTTCTCCAGAAAGATCCCAATTGCCCGCCAGTAAAGGAAAATTAATTTGCTTTACAAATTTGGCGACAGGCAGGTTACCCATGTCTAACTCATGATTGCCCAAAGCCATAGCGTCAAGGTTAAGTGCATTAAGCATTTCTGCATTCGCCTCTCCCTTAAACAAAGTAAAATACAAAGTGCCCTGAAAGCAGTCACCCGCATGAAGAAACACCATCTCTCTGGAATCACAAAGAGTGGATTCGAGCTGCTTTTTTCGAGTGGCTATTCTGGCAAAGCCCCCTGCACTAACATAGGGTGATATATCTTGCTTTGGTAGACTAATCGATAGTTGAAGTGAGGTAGGTTCGAAGTGTGAATGGGTATCATTTATGTGCACAAGTCTAATTTTTGACATCTTATTCTTTTTATATTTCATATTTATCTCTCATTTTCACACACATAATACATGGACACTTATGACAAATTCATTAACTTTCATGTTTTTATTGGTTTACAAAATACATATGGCTAGATTAAGGGGATAAATATTTTTAACTTTGTGAACTAACCTTCTGCTTCATAGAGCTTTTTCTATTATGCTCATAAGAAGGATAGCTCACTTGGGATCGGTTAATGCTTCTAGAGCGGATAGAAATTTCCGGCTTTCGTGGAATCAAGCGACTTTCCATCGCATTTGAAGAACTCACTACCCTTATTGGAGAAAATACCTGGGGTAAATCATCACTACTGGATGCTCTTGCGGTTGCACTACCACCGAAGGGCATACCATATCAGTTCGAAATGGCTGACTTTCACGTCGATTACTCCGTTGCTCATCCTCAAACACAACATCTACAAATTGTATTGAGTCTAGTTTCTACTGACAAAAAAGAAATAAATTCCGGTCGTTACCGAAAAGTCAGGCCTGTATGGATTCAAAACGCTCAAGGGACAAACAAAATCATTTATTGTTTGAGTGCGAGTCGAAATGGGCATGAAGTAAAAACACGATACTCATTTCTGGATAACCAAGGGAACACACTTCCATTACATCACTCAGAAAAACTTGCTCAAGAACTGATGACCCTTCACCCTGTTATAAGACTGAAAGACTCTCGCAGATTTGAAAGGCCTATAAATTTTAACGGTGATGATAATGACCGAATCGAAAAGCGAATCAACAATACATGTCGGCGCTTGATGGCGGTTCCTGGCCACGTAAATAAGGGCGAGATGAAAAGCAGTTTAAATTCGATGAATGTGTTGGTTGAACACTATTTTTCATTCAAATCCAACACGCGTAAAAACCTTCGCAAGCAGAGAGATGGCATTTTCTTTAACAGCTCACCGAACAACAAAAGTATTTCTCAAGTGGTCGAAGAAACTCAAAGCAAACAAACTAGGTTATTGTTTATGGGTTTGCTTAACGCTTACTTGCAAGCAAAAGGGCCGAATAAGTTACGTCGATGTGCTAGACCATTACTTATTCTTGAAGACCCAGAAGGTCGACTTCACCCGACCCATTTAGCCAGAGCTTGGAGCCTGCTTCAATTATTGCCAATGCAAAAAATTCTTACTACCAATAGCGGTGACCTACTCGGACAAGTCCCCCTTAACAGTATCCGCCGTTTGGTGAGGCAGTCTGATAGAACCATTACCACTTACCTTCCCGCTCAAGGTTTCTCCAAAGATGAACTTAGACGAATTGGATTCCACATAAGATTCCATCGCTCTGGTGCACTTTTCGCTAGGTGCTGGCTTCTAGTAGAAGGGGAAACAGAGGTTTGGTTATTCAATGAGCTTGCCAATCAATGCGGTTACAACCTCGCTGCTGAAGGTGTACAAATTATCGAGTTCGCACAATCAGGGTTAAAGTCCTTGGTTAAAATAGCAAAAGCATTTGGAATTGATTGGCATGTGGTCACCGATGGTGATGCCGCAGGTAAAAAATACGCTTCCGCAGTTAGAGCTCAATTAGATAATGATCAAGAAAGGCATCGCTTAACAGAACTGCCTGATCGAGATATTGAACATTATTTATATAACAATGGTTTTGAGGCGTTTTTTAAAGATATGGTCCGTATACCTTTAGATCATCCAATTCCGCCCAAAAAAGTGGTCACCAGAGTTCTGAAAAAGTTTGCGAAACCTGACCTTGCACTTGCTATTGTTTCATACTGCGAGACGAAAGGGATGGATTGCATACCATTATTGATTAGGTGGACGTTAAAACGCGTTGTCACGATGGCGAACGGAAATACATAGAAATATACCTCTGACAAAATCATCAGAGGCATCTTGTTTGTTACTTTTTGATACCTTCGACATGCAGCTCCATGTCAACATAGCTGGAAGAACCCACTACCGGAATTTTAAAATCAGCCAGCTCGAGACGAACTTTGCCATCAAAGCCGGCCCTTTCACCACCCCATGGATCCGCTCCTGCTCCAATAAACTGAGCGTCTATTGTGATTGGTTTGGTAACGCCATGTAGATTTAAATCGCCATTAACCTCGAGCTTACCATCTCCTTTATCGACAACACTTGTGCTTTTGAATGTCGCTTTGGAGAACTTTGATGCATTGATGAAATCGCCGCTACGTATATGTTTGTCTCGTTCTGCATGATTAGAGTCTAGGCTGGTAGTATCAACGGTAACTGATATTTTAGAAGCACTCACATTTTTAGGGTCATAAGAAAAATCACCTTCAAAGTCATTGAATCGACCTTTTATAAAGCTATACCCTAGGTGACTTACTTTAAAGTTGATCGATGCATGAGCACCTTTAGTGTCAATAACGTAGTCCGCTGCACTGGCTCCAAATGGCAGCCACATAACGAAAGCCGCTAGTCCAGTAGCGAATACCTTTTTTTTCATTTTAAAGCTCCTATCATCTTACGTAGAGTATTATCTTTGTTTATCACGTGGTGTTTGATCGCAGCCGCAGCATGTGCTCCTGCCATCAGAATAAGTGCCCAAGCACAATAGAAATGTATTTCTCCAGATATATCAGCCTGATTTTCAAATAATGCCCCTAGGCTTGGGACTGCAAACCAATCAAACACATCAATACTTCGCCCATCCTCTGTAGAGATTAGGTATCCAGAAATAAATAGTGTCAGCAAGGCTAAGTACATCAAGAAATGGACCAGCTTGGCGGCGATAACTTCATACGGCTTACCTTCAATATCGGGCGAAACTGTTGCTTTCTTCCATACGATACGAAATATGGTCAACCCCGCAAGAAGTATCCCGATAGACTTATGCCAATGAGGCGCAGTCTTATACCATTCACTGTAGTAACTTAAATCAACCATCCATAGCCCAACTGCAAACATACCGGTAACAACAACCGCAGATGTCCAATGGATAGCTCTGGTAACTGGATTGTAGTTTTTAACTTCTGAACTCATAGCTCTTATCCAATAGTAAACGCATCTCTTTATCAACTAGACTATCGTCTAGGTTATTCCTATCACAGATTATTTACCCATCTTTACATTCATAAAATCATCCTGAGTTGATCAAGTTGTTCAAAAAAATTGATGACTAATTTTTGGCCCCGAGTACTGAGCCATATTACCCAGAACTGACATGATCATAACTGTGATCAAGAAAGACGATAAATGTTTAGTCGATATTGGAGATATAGCAACATAACAAATAACACTCTTTGTAGTGTTGTGACGCAACTTCAATCTTAACCATAAACCTCTAAAAATGTTTAATATTTTTATATCCAAATGTAACTAATTACGAAATTCACGTGCTAACATTTTTGATAGTATCGCAACGTTTTGGAGAATCACCTTGCTGTTGGACTTGTTGATAAAGAGTGTTAATGAGTTTCAGACAGATTGTATGAGGCTCTACCAGAAACATTACCCAAATATTCATAGTGAGGGGATGGATGAGCACCACTTGAGTTTAGCCTTCTCCCGTCGGCTATCCCGTACATTGACGAAATTCGGCCATGACTGTGAATATGTAGCCTTAGGCTCCACTGCTCATTTCAACCCTATCCATCACTACAGAATTACCTCTGATGTAGGAACAGTATGGGTCTTAGCGTCTCATATGGTCACAGGTGGCAACATGTGCAGAAAAACGTTTCTTCAAGCCATAGATCATTGGCAAGGGGAATACTCGTTTGCCATTCAACCTAATGATCTACTTCTACTGATTGGCGATCATTGGTTCTCACGAAATAGACAGAGCAGAGAACTGATTCATTGGTGGACAGGACAGCTACCAGATGATGTTGAACAATATACAACACAAGGTGTAAAACTATCAGAAGCCGATAGTCTGTTAGGTCATCTATTGGAAGATTGTTTCTCCTTGAGTCCATATTTTGTTAAATACACTCACCCTCTTCAACGTCCTATTGATAAACAAGCCCTTCGTAAATACGTCCAGTTGTATTGTGTCGCACAGTTGAGTTAGCGTCGCCAGTACTTCACCAACTGTTGCTAATGTTTTCACTTACAGTCATACAAGTTAGTCTAATAATATTCAAAATCTTCGGCTACCCAAACCGCTAAGGATGCAGAGCTAAAGTACAAGAGCTAGAAGGGTAACCATTACTTAAATAGGGTGAATATTGAACAAATTCAGTAGTGCTAGACAACCCATATTGTACCTCCCAGAGCTAATCACTTAGCTTAGGGAGGAGTAATTAGATAGCGGCCTTCCTATGGCTACGGATAACCTTCGGGATTATTCGACTGCCATCTCCATGTATCTGTCGTCATTTGTTCTAGAGTTCGCTCAGCTTTCCAATCCAGTTCTTGTATTGCTTTTGATGGGTCAGCCCAGCACTCCGCGATATCACCAGGCCTTCTTGGCACAATGTTGTATGGCACCTGTTTACCCGACGCTTTTTCAAAGGCAGCCACCATTTCTAGAACACTGTAGCCATTACCCGTACCTAAATTAAAAACATGAAGACCCTGCTTATTCCCTACTTTCTTCAGCGCAGCAACATGACCATCTGATAAGTCCATGACATGTATATAATCACGTACACCAGTTCCATCGGGCGTTGGGTAATCATCACCAAATACAGATAAATACTCCCTTCTTCCTACAGCAACCTGTGATACAAATGGCATTAGGTTGTTCGGTATACCCGACGGGTCTTCCCCTAAATCGCCTGACGGATGAGATCCGACGGGGTTAAAATAGCGCAGTAAGGTGATGCTCCAATCTGGATTCGCTTTCTCAAAATCTGTGAGGCATTCTTCCACCATCAGTTTGCTGCGACCATAAGGGTTTGTTGCACTAGTAGGAAAATCTTCTGTAATAGGCACGGACGCAGGATCACCATAAACAGTTGCAGACGAAGAAAAGACCAAACTCTTGACACCAACTTGACGCATTGCATCTACTAGGGCCAAGGTGCCATTAACATTGTTGTCGTAATACTCGAGTGGTTTCTCTACCGATTCACCCACAGCTTTAAGCCCTGCAAAGTGAATAACCGCTCCAATATTTTGCTCCTTCAGAACCTTAACTAAGTTTTCTTTGTCTCGTACATCACCTTCAATAAACAAAGGCTCAACACCTGTAACTTTCGCAATGCGCTCAAGCACAGACTTTTTACTGTTGTACAAATTGTCTAGAATTATCGGTGTCATGCCTGCTTCTAACATTTGAATACAAGTATGGCTACCAATATAACCTAACCCACCAGTGACTAACACATTCATAGTAATAACCTTATCATTATTTTCAATCACATAGTAAAGGATGTTTAATACGAAATATAGAGTATCTTTTTGCGCGCCACCTACAATATATCTCTCAAAGCTGAACTTAAAATAAGCTATCACAACACTGAAAATTACGTTTTAATTACAAAAATCATGAAAAAGTCGCTGATTGTCTGTTATTTTTATAACATATTGAATATGCATGACTATTGGGATCTACTCGATGACAAAACGAACTATAACTCTCAATTGCGATATGGGTGAGAGTTTCGGGATGTGGGAAATGGGCAATGATGAAGCTATTATGCCATGGGTCGATATGGCGAATCTAGCCTGTGGCTTTCATGCATCTGACCCAGATATTATGCTCAATACGATAAAACTTGCAATCAAGCACGACACTCAAATAGGTGCTCATCCAAGCTATCCCGACTTACAAGGCTTCGGTAGACGTAAGTTAGATATGGATAAAGATTCAATTACAAACATGGTGATCTATCAAGTTGGTGCTTTGAAAGCATTGGCTGAAAGTCAAAACACTCAGATTAGTTACGTAAAGCCGCATGGCGCTTTGTATAACAGCATGTTGCGCGATTTAACTATTTTTGACGCTGTGGCTGATGCTGTGGCTTGCTTTGGAGTCCCACTTATGACGTTAGCCATGAGTGACAATGAAAAGCTTCTCGACATTGCCGATAAGTATGAATTACCTTTGTTATTTGAGGCATTTGCAGACAGAGCGTATTTATCGAATGGCGAACTTGCCCCTCGCTCAATGTCAGGTTCGGTGCTGTCCCAAGAAGAAGAGATTCTCGATCAAGTCAAACAAATCGCTCAGTATGGAAAAGTTCGAACCATAGATGGATGTCTAATCCCGATAGAGGCTGATACTATCTGCGTGCACGGTGACAATGATCAAGCTATCAGAATGATACATAAAATTAGAGATGCTCTCTAAGGAGACAAAGGTGAATATAGAAACCTCTGTTGACCCTGTAGCGGAATGCTCAATACTCATTCGCTTTGAGGCCGAGTGTAGTCATAAACTTTATCTATTAATTGGTGAGATAAGCAGATATCTTTCCAATCAGCTTGGCGCCATTATTATGAATGTTACGCCATCAATGGACTCTATATTGATTGATTACCTCCCCCATAGAGTCTCTATTTTTGAATTTATACCCTATTTAGAAAAACTGGTTAAAGAGGCGATTAAAGCCCTTCCTGATAGTATCGACACTCAAGTACTCGAGCTTCCCGTATACTATCATCAAGATGTGGGTCCTGAGATTAGCCTGTATCAAGCTAAAGGTCTGAGCTTAGACGATATTATTGGATTACATACCAAGGAGGAATATACAGTATGCGCAATTGGTTTTGCTCCCGGTTTTGCCTTTCTCTCCTCAATAACTGAAGCGCTTCGTTTGCCACGTAAATCCACTCCTAGAGTCAAGTTGCCAAAAGGAAGTGTCGGAATAGCCAATAATAACACCGCCGTTTACCCCTCAGACTCACCGGGGGGATGGAACATAATAGGAAACTGCCCAACAGATTTATACACGCCTGATAAATCAACTGTTCTGCCTTTCTCTATAGGAACAAAGGTACGCTTTAAATCAATTACTAACGACGAATTTCTTCATCTTGGTGGACGCATTACGAGGGGGTGGCAGTGACTGATATTTGTGCGATCACAGCCGTTAAGCCAGGCCAACAAACGCTTATTCAAGACTTTGGACGTTTCGGGCTTGCACATTTAGGAATTACTCAAGGTGGCCCTGTAGATGATTACGCTTATAGCTGGGCAAATCATTTGCTTGGTAACCATACTAATTGCCCATCATTGGAAATTACGTTGGGACAAGCAGAGTTTCTCATTCACTCAAACTGTGAAATGGCGATCGCAGGTGGTGACTTGAATGCTAAATTAGATGGTCAACCTATTGTTAATTGGTCGACTTTTATCGCAGGCCAAGGGCAAACTCTCTCTTTTGCTCTGCCCAAGAACGGGCTACGAAGCTATTTAGCGGTAAAAGGTGGGTTTAAAGTACCCGTTCATTTGGGGAGTACGGCGACGGTCACGCGAGATCAGCTTGGCGGTATCAAGAATGGAAAGCCGGTCAACGCTGGGGATATCATTCATTTTGAGTCGCATGAAGTGATAGCTCAAACCAAACAGATGACCTTTAGATACAAGCCCGACTACAACTTACCTCTTGAATTGAGAGTAATTGAGGGCTATCAAGCAAACGACTTTTCAACGGACGCATTAGATTCTTTATACAGTCAGACATTTTGCGTTAGTAAATTGGTTGATAGAATGGGATATAGGTTGTGTGACGGTTACGTTGCCCCTCCACAAAGAGAATATCTGAGTGAAGGTATTGCACTAGGTGCAATTCAGATAACTCCAGATGGTGAACCTATTATATTACTTAACGACAGACAGACAATAGGCGGTTATCCAAAAGTAGGCTGCGTCGCCCGTATAGATCTCCCCAGACTAGCACAATCAAAACCAGGGCAAAAAGTTAGATTTGTAAGAGGAGATCTACTTGGCCTACAAGAAGTTTGGTGCCAATGGGCAAGATTTTTTGGTTACTAATATGCACGAGAGTGGTGGCCACCATTCTGAATAACGGGGTGTCTTAGCCATCAGTACATGGATTCATCAAATCAGCTTATACACGGATCAGTTTAATTGCCATATATTAACGCTAGTTCAATAGGATAATTGCGCTGAATCGCAAGCTCTTCTGCTTTTAGTTCTACGTCACGAGCAGTGAGTGACATGCTAAGCGGATGAAGAGATTCTATGCTAGAACCCCCGTAGTTAAATAACTTCCAATTATCAGCAATTCGCATAGCGGCTTCAAGGGCTGAAGAGCCCTTCACTACCTCAACTCTTGCATAGTTTTGCCCTTCAAAAGAGACATCCGCAGCACGAAGGGTTTGGTCGGTACCGGGGATTTGTTGCGCTCCAAATAGAGGGGTACCAAGTTCATGTGCCGATTTATAGCTTGGGATAAATTTCGCCATATGATCAATTGCACGGTAAGTTCTTTCTGAGGCCATGAATTTATCCCAACCGGAGTGGAGTTTCTTGGTAAGTCTTTGAGGCAACTGAGGTTGAGAACTCATACTGTTAGATGATACTAGTCCGTCGCTAAATAGAGTGATGTCCTCTGTCATTCCATGTAATTGAAAAACACCACCTGCGTATGGAGTAAGCTGTGCCATACCATTTGGCGTGCCTCTGGGACCATGGAAAACCACTTCAGGCCAAAACTCATTACATTCGTCCCAACATGTCACATAGGCGGCTTTAAATTCAACCAACCTCTCACGCGGTGCGAGCGCTAAATCATCAATCTTACCCGTTTCGTAACCGCACGCATTAACTAAATAATCGGCATCTATATGGATTGTTTTACCCTCAGCATTCAAGCATTCTAATTGCCAACCTGTATCATTTTTGTTCAGAGCAACAACTTGTGTGTCGGTATATAGTTGGCAGTTGTCCAGTGACTCTAGGACAATGGTTGCCGATGACGCCACACGAAATGCACTCCAACCATATTCTTGTACAGCTATCACCGGAAACTGCAAGGAGTCAATATCTACAGACTTGGCAAAAGGAATTACCCAATCATCAAAAGAGCTAGGTTGAGCACTCTGATTAAGTTTTGCCACTGTTTGAAGGTCATCATAGCTATACAATTTATAATAATCTGCCGGTAACCCAAGGACTTGATTTCTGTTGTCAGCATCGACCAACTTCTGATAACAAGATTTGATGGTCTCTAAGCGCTCAATAAGGTCGTGTGGATTCCCACTATCACTTTTAGGTACAGCGATAACGGTAGGACGCCGATTGATTGTATGAGGATATAGACGTACAGAGTCGATAGATTGCTTTAGTAATTCTATACACTGATCGGCCGAAATATCTCTGTATAAGTTTCCTCCAGCATGCAAATGACAAATAGGCGGACCACTCACTAACGAGGGCGATTTTTCAACCAGCACAACGTTCAAGCCTATCTCAGCCAGATGCAAAGCTGACGTAGAGCCAGCAATACCACCTCCGATGATTGCTATGGTAGGCCTATCCGATTTTTTGTTTTCTTCTAACATATGTGACGCTAATTTGCTCATTATCAGTACATTTTACTGAGTTTATTCAGTGAAAAAAATCACATTTTTTAAAGGGGATAAATGAACTAATTTCAAGTAAAAAAAATCAAAAAAGCACTTGACTAACATCTCATGAAAAACATAAAAATCAGTACTGTGAATAACAAAACATCCCTACACATTATGCCAGCAGGCTTCAAGAGCAATACTAAGTTATCTACAGGCTAAGTTATCCCAAAGTTTATCCACCGTTTTTGTGGATAACTGGATAACTTAGCACATACAAACCTAACCAAATTCTTTATTTGTGGGGGCTAACAGCTGATTGAGTAAACTATTTATCGCCAAGGCAAGTGTGCAAAAAGTTAATGATGGCAGCACAAACCACATAACAAAGTGAGGGCTTGGCGAGAGGTCGAAGCCGAATGAAACCACACCAGCAACCACTAACTCAGCCCCGAGTACAGCAATCAAACCGGCTATGATTGCCAGTAATCCATACTCAGCCCAAATAGTTCTCATAACTCGCCTCTTACTAGCACCCAAAGTTCTGTATAGTCTTATTTCTTCTTGTCTTTGGCTCAAACTAAGACGAAGAAGTGTAAAGATCAGCAATACACCAGCGACAACACCCAATGCTGCGAGAAGAGTGATTGACCAAACCATCTGCTCGAGCAGTTGCTGAATTTTTGCGCCCATTTGTCGAATATCCATCAAGCTTACCGTCGGATAATTTCTTGATAAGCCATTAAGAAATAGATCTTGATCGCTTTCGACTCGAAAGCTCACCAAGTAAGTAGCTGAGATATCTTTAAGCACGTCAGGGGTAAAGATGAAGTAAAAATTGGGCTTCATGTCCCGCCACTCAACCTCACGTATGCTGTTAACTTCAGCTATCGCCACTTGACCATTAATGACGAACTCTAGGCTATCCCCTATCTCTAAATTCAAGTCTTTCGCTACATCAGACTCGACCGATACTCCCTTTTGTGTCGTCCAACTGCCTTGGAGTAAAAGGTTATGATCTGGAACCTCAGTAGCATAGGTGAAATTTATCTCTCGGCGCAGAACATCTGTGCCTTCTCTACCTTGAGCGACTTTTTTTGCTTCGTGGCCATTTATTTTACTTAATCGACCTCTGATAATAGGGTACGCATCCGATCTTTCGACATTATTATTATCAAGAGCATCGAGATACGCGTCTTTTTCATAGGGGGCAATGTTAAGTGCAAATGCATTGGGAGCATTCACAGGAACTGTTCTTTGCCAATCCGATAACAAATCACTCCGCACTAACCAAATGACCGCAAGCAGCATAAGTGAAAGTGCAAGCGCACCAAACTGTAAGCTTGTCGCTATTGGCGAACGATTCATTCTACTCAAAGCTAGCTTGAAAGACGTCGGTAACCTGAGACTCGTCAGTAACCTCATAATAAAAACGCTGATAAACGCGAGCAGTATAAGTAGCGACACAACTCCTCCTAACACTACCCATATTAGCGTGTTGTCTCTGTAGACCCATACCATGGGTATTATGGGGACCAACAGCAACGAAAAGGTCCAATAACTCCAGTTTGTGTCACCTTTAGGTTGCATTACCTCCAATGCATTAATGTTCAATAGTCTTTGTAGAGGAATTCCAAGTGCCGGTATGCAGATCAAAACACTAGTCAAAACGGAGATAAAGAGAGGGCTTAGTCCATAGCTTGGAAGAGGGGTTGGTAAAACATCAACCAAGGGGATACGAAGAAAATACTCAAGCGCAATACCGACACATACGCCTGCGATAATCGCGCCTGAAAACAAAATCAAGATTTGAATTGAGATCCAGCGAATAAGCCAAACTTTACTCGCACCCAAACTCTTTAACATAGCAATAGTTTTACGCCGAGATTCAACATAATGCTGGCAAGTAAATGCTAATATTGTTGCGGCCATTAGAACCACAATCACAACAGTTAAAGACAAGTATTGCTCGGTGCGTTGAAATACCTCATTGGTTCGACTAGCGGTATTCTGATCCTTCCACCTATCACTTGGGGTCAAAGTCAGATTTTGCTTGATAGACTCAATTGATGAATCTTGAGCATTAATAAAGAGGCTAAAACGAACTCTACTCCCTAGTTGAATAGCGCCTGTTTTATCGAGATCTGAACCGTGTATATATACTGACGGCATTTGCTGAAATGGGTTAAAGCTCAATCCTGGTTCTTCAACAACACGCCCTGTCACTTGAAAGTCTGCATCACCTATAGTGACATTGTCACCTATAGAAATGTCTAGAATAGTAAATAAGCGCTCATCTAGCCATAACTCTCTTGGATGTACACTCGATCGTATACCCTCGTTGTCAGCCAGAACAAGATTGCCACGAAGTGGATAACGACTATCAACTGACTTAACCATGACCAACTTCATGGCTTGGTCGCTAAACGCCATGGTTGCAAAACGGGTTTGCAATGAGGTAGAAATATCAGGTGAACGAGTGAGTTCGTAAAGCCTCTCAGGGATAGGATTGGAAGACACAAAAACAGTATCGGCTGTTAGAGCTTCCTTTCCCTGCTTAACAACAGCTTGCTCAACTCTTTCTGCAAGAGCCGTTATTGCAAATATGCAGGCAATAATTAGCGTAATAGCAACTGAGATTGGCCATAAGTGGGCGTTGCGTATCTCACTGAAACTCCACGAAACCATTCTGCTGATATTTGTGAGAGGTCTAAATGAACACATCAGCATTCCTCCAATTTTCCAGCTTGAATGTGGAGTCGCCTATCGCACAAGTCAGCTAGCTGCATATCGTGAGTCACCAAAACTAATGTGGTACCGTGTTGCTTGTTGAGTTCAAATAAAAGCTGAATCACCTTTTCAGCTGTTGTTTGATCCAAGTTTCCGGTTGGCTCATCGGCAAACAGCACTTTAGGCTGAATCATAAAGGCTCGCGCCAAAGCAACACGTTGTTGCTCCCCTCCCGATAGCTGTGTAGGAAAATGCCGCATTCTGTGTTCTAAACCAACAGAAGCTAATAACTGCTGAGCACGTTCTCTGTCTTCCGGTTCACCTTTCAGTAAACACGGCAATATCACATTATCTAAAGCGCTTAAACTTGGTACTAAAAGGAAACTTTGAAATACAAACCCGACTGATTCACTACGAATAAGCGCCCTCTCTTCGTCATTCATTTCGCTTATCGGTTTATCCAAAAGTGAGATACTTCCTGATGTGGGTGTATCAAGGCCTGCAAGAAGAGTCATTAAAGTCGATTTACCTGCTCCAGATGTCCCAACAATTGCGATGCTTTCACCTTCCTTGATATCCAAATTTATGTTCTCTAGGATTGTTAATTGTTCTTGTTTGTTAGAGACTAGTTTCGATAATGACTCTGCTTTGATTACGGATGGATGCATGATTCGATTACTTTCCTTACTCTTGTTACTCACTTACGTAAATCCATTGAACGCTGCCAAACTTCTTGTGTTGGGTGATAGCCTAAGTGCAGGCTATCAAATGTCGATTGATAAAGCTTGGCCGACATTGTTACCAAATGTCATCGCTAAAACCGGCAGAGCACTCACCGTGGTCAATGCCAGTGTGTCTGGTGATACCACTGGCAATGGATTAGACCGCTTACCTACCTTATTAAACACACACACACCCGATATCGTCCTTATAGAACTTGGGGCAAACGATGGTCTGAGGGGGTTCTCACCCAAACTCATACAAGATAATTTACGTCAGATTATCCAGTTAGTTCAATCTCGAGGGGCAAAAGCGTTACTTATGCAAATTCATATCCTGCCTAACTATGGTAAACGCTATACTCAAGCCTTTGCTGAATTATACCCTATGCTATCGAAGCAACTTGATGTTCCACTGTTGCCCTTTTTCTTAGAAAGCGTGATCACTAACCCTAAGTGGATGATGGATGACGGACTGCACCCTAACGAAAAAGCACAGCCTTGGATTGCAGAATTTGTCGCCAAAAATTTGATCGAACACCTCTGATTCACCGTTCAAACCTTGAACAGCGTGGCTTATCTCAAATTCTGGACTCTTTGCAAGAAAATATCTCAATTCTGAGACAGGATGTAACAAAAGGCTCATATAGCTGACCTCTTCGCGACAAACCAGTAGGATTGGCAGCTCTTAACATTGAGAACACAGAAGTATGCAGTCTATGTATCACTTCCTGTCAGTCAACTAGACAAACATCTATGGGCAAATGCTACTGACTTTAAAGTTATTATATGAAAGCGGTTAGCAGCAAAGGATTCGGTACCAATGTCACACATCAATACAGCCAACTTAGTTATCCCAGAAGATATCTCAAGTAGCTGGCAAAACAATATTAACTTAATTGCTGAAATCATGTCCATTCCCACTGCATTGATTGTAGACACCCAAAAAGACAAAGCCAGAGCCGTTAAATCAAATAAAAATGCATGGAGCTCATACAACATCAGTAAATCTAGGGCCAAAAATAAAGATCTATGCTGTTGGATAGAAGATGAACATATAATGCTCGCCGAACAAGACAAGCTTACCCCAGGTTCAGACACTTTTTTGTCTCATGAGAGCTGGTCAGATTCTTGTCAAGGTTTACTAATTAAATGGCCCAATGGCAATGTATTCGGCACAATCTGTATTTGGGGTAAAGACGTTTATTCACCCAAGTTTTGTTACCAAGAGCTTATCTCGAGCTTTCGTAACTCAATCGAACTACAGTTATCGATTCTTTATCAAAAAGAAAAGTTAAAGAACACAAACATAGAACTGAGAAATAAAGTTGTTGCACGAAACCATGATATGGACATGGTCAATGGGTATCTTGAACAAGAGATCAAGAAACGGCAACGTGCCGAGGAAATCATTGATTACCTGAGATGGCATGATATTAGAACGGGTTTCTTAAATCGTCATGCCCTTGAAAAAGAGGTAACCAAACTTGCAAAAAAAGCCCAAAACAATACACAATTTGATGCTGTTATACACATTAACTTCATCAATGGACTGCTGATTCAAGAACAGACCGACAGTATAACTTGGAAACAACTTCTCATTCAGTTTGACCGGAAGATCAAAAATAAAGGAAATGACAAAATTATTACTTCTTTACCTACGTCTGCCGATCTAGTGTTAGTTGTTAGTGATTTAAAAGACCAGAGCGACCTTGATGACCTGTGTAAACATATCGTGCAGTCGAGCCAATCGACATTTGTGATTGATAGGAAGTCATTTCATCTTAATGCTTACATTGGAGTTTGCACGACTAAAGATACATTATGCCCAAATAGCCTGCTGAAATTTGCTTCAAAAGTCGCTCTATCAAGTAAAGATAGCGGACAAAATTACCGTTATTACTCACAAGATTTAGCAATTTTTTCATCAGACACTCAAGAAATGGAGTCTTATTTACTCAAGGCAATAAGGGACAATGATCTACTTCTGCATTTTCAACCTAAGGTTTGTACAAAAACCGGGGCTTGGATAGGTGCAGAAGCTCTTTTACGCTGGAGGCACCCCACAATGGGAGACATTTCCAGTGAAACTTTGATTAACATAGCCGAAAAAAATGGACTTATTTTTGAAATAGGACGTTTTGTTCTAACCGAAGCAGTCAAAAAAGGTACTAAGTGGGTAGAATGGAATTCCGAATTTAAAATTGCCATCAATGTCTCTGTTGTCCAACTCAACAGCTTGGAATTTGTACAAGAGCTCGAACATTTACTCATTACTCACCAACTTTCTGCCAAAAACATTGAGTTAGAAATTACTGAAAGCGGTATCGTGATTGATGATATCGTAATGGAAAAATCTCTCAAGCGTTTACGCAACCTAGGAGTGACGCTGTCACTCGACGACTTTGGCACGGGGTATTCCTCTTATGATTACCTAAAAAAATTCCCATTTAATGCCCTAAAAATAGATAAGAGTTTTATTGAAAAAATCGATGAGTGTCGTAAGGACCAAGAAATAGTTCGCTCCATCATAGGGATAGCCCGTGCATTTAATATGAAAGTCACAGCCGAAGGTATTGAAAATAAAAAGCACGAAGAGTTTATCGTGAGTGAAGGCTGTGAGTATGGCCAAGGCTACTTATATTCTAAGCCAATACCTAGCAATGAGTTTGAATACTATCTCTACCGTCAAGTTATACTTCAAGAGCATTGATTCTCTTTACTCTGTAGCATGCGGTTCTTATAATCCTCGCTTCTAATGAACCGCGCTTGAGATCGCTTTATGGAACAGTTAACCGCGACGCTAAAAAAAATTGAAAAACAAAACTATCGTGCCTACCAAAAAATCAAAGGTGAGTATGATTTTGGTGACTACAGGTTCCTGATCGATCAGGTACAGTCCGATCCCTATGCATCAGCTTCGAGAGTACGAGCAGTTCGCCCATGGTCACTGACAGGACTGCAATGGTTGCAAGGAAAGTCTCTATCTTATCAAACCGCCGCGCGTGATTTCATTGCACGCTATTTCTCTCAGCTTTGTAAACAAGAAAACAGCCTTGATATATCTTTAACAGGGCAAACAGTATTAGACTCTACAGCGGTCCTATTCACTGACGAAGGAATCGAACTCAGATTTCGCATCAACCTCCCAGCAGAAGGACGCTCAGTACTTGGTAAGAAAGCAGACAACCTGCTTACTTTTCACCTGCCTAAATACATTAGGCGGTCTACATTAGAGAGAGAAATCGATAAGCAAGCCCTCGAGCTCCACTGCCAGATTGTGGAAGACCAAGACTTTATGCGTGATGAGCTTGATAAGCTCGGTTTAATTGCTTTTATAGGTAACGGGTCAATACTTCCGAGAATTGCTGGAAACAGTGATCTACCTATGCAGGATGCCAAACCATTTACAGCCCCAAGTTCGATGGAAATCGATATCATCACTCCAAATAAAGGAAAAGTGACGGGCCTAGGTATCAAAAAAGGTATTACCTTGATTGTAGGTGGAGGTTTTCATGGCAAGTCAACGCTATTAAACGCGATAGAGCGTTCTATCTATAACCATATCCCCGGAGACGGAAGAGAGTATATTGTCACTAACCGGAATACGAATAAAATTCGTGCAGAAGATGGTCGGTGTGTCCATAGCCTAAACCTATCTAACTATATAAACTGCTTACCTATGGGCCGAGATACGAGTGACTTCTCTACTCAAGATGCTTCCGGTTCAACTTCTCAAGCTGCATGGCTCCAAGAGTCTATAGAAGCTGGCGCTCAAGCAATCCTGATTGATGAAGATACATCAGCCACTAACTTTATGATTCGTGATGAACGGATGCAAGCATTAGTCAGCAAAGATGCAGAGCCGATAACGCCTCTAGTCGATCGTATAGGCCAGCTTAGAGACTCACTAAACACATCAACAATTTTGGTTATGGGTGGCTCAGGAGACTATTTTGATATTGCCGATAACGTTATCCAAATGCATGATTATCAGGCTATAGACGTCACTCAAAAAGCGAAAGAGGTGATCAAACAGTATCCAACTGAGCGTACTAATGAGTCATTAACTCCTTTGTCTACTTTTTCACCTCGCCAGCTCAATCGAGCAGTACTACAGAAAATTCTTGCTGAGGGTAAGTTTAGGGTGTCTGCAAAAGGAACAAGTTCGCTACGTTTCGGGAAGGAGTTTACAGATCTTTCTGCATTGGAACAGCTAGAGTCGAGTTGTGAGATAAACGCCATAGGCTGGATTTGGTTTGAGCTTGCCCATAAAACAGGCCTATCTGATGATCCAACTAAAGAAATTCAGACGATGCTTGATAAAAATTGGTTGGGCAACATGCCCAAGTATGGTGATCTCGCAAAACCCCGAGCACTGGATGTGATTGCAGCTCTGAATCGTTTTAGAAGAGCAAGATTTCAGCAAAAAAAGTAGATTGGGCCACCTAACATAAATTTGGATTGATAAGTGTGCTAACCACACTTATCAATGCCTCAATACATGCCAAGCTTCACACAATACTCTGAATCGTTCGCTATTGCCATTTTCCCTATCAGGATGCCATTTTAAAGCCAGCTTTCGCCACGTCTTACGAATTTCAGTTTGGCTTGCATCCATAGGAAGCTCGAATAACGACAGAGCTTTAGTCCGATCCATATCGCTTACATCAATGCTCCCAACAAACTCTCTATATCGTGTCCAAAACTCGTTCAATAAGCGTTTCACCTCACCTTCTTCCGCTTCGTAATTATGCCAATCAAGATAATAGTCTCTGAGCGGGTCTGCGTGATCGACTTCATGACCGAAAACTTGAGACTGAGGCATCAACACAATATCCATTGCTTGTACTTGCAGCCAGTTTTCTGGGTACAGTGTTTCTTGCAATTGATATAAAGCGTTCATGATTAGGAAGTTGCGTTTGAAAAGATCTTTTTCCGGTGAAGCATCGAGAACAGGCAAAAGTTCTAGATCGCAAAGATGGGACGAAAGTGTGTGAACTTTCCATCCAGAAGGTTGTTTTTTCAAGACTTCCATTATGGGCCACAGCAATGGGTTTTCCATATACTGTTCAAATTGGGCGGCGACTTCCTGATGTTCGTTCATATCCAAATTATTTAGCGTTTATTTATAATACAAAGCTAAAATTGTCGATTTGTCGAGCCAATATCTAAGATTTAACGATCATTACCCAAAAAAAGAGCCAGTTCTCACTGGCCCGCTAAACAAATTTTGCTAAAGCACTCCAAGCTCTTTTAGTCTCTCTGTCAGGTATGTATCTGCCGTGTGGCGCTCTGAGAGTACCACCTCAGGTTTGGGATGAAGAAACAAAGGTAATGAAATTCTTGAACTTTCTTGGCGCTCACCTGTTGGGTTGATAACACGATGAGTCGTCGAAGGGAAATAGCCATCTGACGCTTCCTGAAGCATGTCACCGATATTAATAATTAAACTACCAAAGTCACAGGGCACATCAATCCATTGCCCATCCTTGCCCAAGACTTGGAGACCAGGTTCATTAGATGCAGGAAGGACAGTAAGTAGGTTTATATCTTCATGAGCCGCAGCTCGGATCGCTCCAGGCTCTTCTTCGCCAGTCATCGGTGGGTAGTGCAGCACTCTTAGCAAGGTTTTTTCACTACCACTAATCATTTCCGATAGTGCCACAGAAAACTTGTCCTGAATGTCGGCTGGTGCATGAGCTTCGACCCACCCCAACAACTCTTCAGCAAACTTATTTGCTTGCTGATAGTAATCCAAAATTTGCGCTTTTAGTTCCTCCGGTATTTGTCCCCAAGGGTAAACATGGAAGTACTCTTTGATATCTTTGACCGCATGCCCTTTCGCCACTTCAGAAACAGAAGGAGGAAAGTAACCATCTTGCGTCTCAACATTGTATGTGAACTCATTCTTCCGATCTGTCATAAAAAACTGATACCAGTTCTCGTAAATTGACTCGACGAGTTCTTTGGGAATTGGATGATTTTTCAGTACTCCAAACCCTGTTTCTCGAAGTGATTTGACAAATTTTTGCGCCGCATCTTCGGCCCTATAATCGACGGTTTCCAGTTTCATGGCTTCACTTTATTTCATTGTGCTATGGTTGAAGCAGGATTCTAAATCTCGTGGCCCAGTAAAGCAAACTTTGCCAAGGTACAGCGCAATAACACAGATTTTATCTGTGTGTTAATTATGCATTTCAACATTATCAGTTAGTAAAATGTGAAAGATAAACAGTTAAACTTTAATTGAGCGGTGTTTTATTAGATGGCATTATACACATGTTAACTGAATAAAGAGGCAATGACCAAATGGATACCAACAATAGATCACTATCAATTTTATTTTGGTTAACACTTGGTTATGCGGTCGTATTTGCCTTTTCTGCCATTTCCCCAACTTCTTATACTGTATGGGTAGCAGAAATAATTCCCGCTTTAGGAATATTGTCTCTTATTTGGATAATTTCAAAGCAGTTCAAGTTCTCTAACACAGCCTATATTCTTATGTTTATCTGGCTTACACTGCACACTATTGGAGCCAAATACACCTTTGCCGAGGTTCCATTCAGTTGGTTCAATCAGCTTATCGGCTCGGAACGTAATAATTTCGACCGTGTCGCGCATTTTTCTATCGGGTTATATGCCTACCCCATCGCTGAGTACATGATTCGACGCCAGTTAATGAGTGTTAAGCTGGCTGTATGTTTTGCTTTATTTGCTATCATGTCACTGGCTGCAGGCTACGAAATCGTTGAGTGGTGGTATGCTGCCCTTGCCGGAGGGGATGAAGGAATAGCTTTCTTGGGTTCTCAAGGGGACATCTGGGATGCTCAAAAAGATATGTTAATGGACACTATTGGAGCACTGACATCACTGACTCTTCTTTTAACTCAGCAACGTGTCGACTCCTTCAGCCATGTCAGGTAGGGGCTGAATCCCTCTGAGATTGACAGTTGAATCACTTCCGGTACCTCATAATTGTGGAGCGAACTAATCAGGTCTTCTAGTTTCTTGTAACAAACCTTTTGCGTTTTAAAAATAAGTAGAGTTTCACTATCTTGGTGCAACTTCCCTTCCCATTTATAACTGCTTTGAATGGGCAAAGTTTGGATACAAGCAGACAACTCCCGCTCTAATGCTGCTTCTATTATTGTTTGTACCGTTTTCTGACAATCTGTTGTCGTTAAGACAATACATAATTCTTCTTTCATCCTGTTACACACCGCGCTTTTTAACATTAACTGGATAGTCTTGGTCTTTAAGTTCATGAATAAAGCAGGATCCAGATCCTGAATACGTCACCCAGACATGCTTTTTGGCTCGTGTAAGCGCAACGTAAAATAAGCGTCGCTCCTCCGCATAAGGGAAAGGGTCCGTAGATTGGGTCAAAGCACCATCAATATGTAAACTCTTAACTCTGGGAGGAAACTGGCCTTCATCGACGCATAAAATAATCACATAGTCAGCTTCGCGTCCCTTGCTAGCGTGACACGTCATAAAGTCGATAGACAATAAAGCAAACTGTTTTTGCCACTGTGGTAAAAGCTCAGGCTTGTGATAGTGATTTCTGGCGAGCAGCAACACGCTTTGAGTACTTTTCGCTTTGCGGTTTAACTCTTCGAGAATCTTTTCTACCGAACTACTCTCTGACAAGGTTACAGACTTAGATTTTTTCTGTTTATAGCTTTGTAAGATTTTTATCAACTGATTAGGATTACGCTGAATAAACTGGTTGGCCACTTCACCAATCTGGTTATTGAAGCGATAAGTTGTATCAAGCCTATGTACCGTTGAATAGCGAAAACGTTTTGCAAACCCTGTCGTTAATTCGACATCCGCACCCGCGAATTGATAAATCGATTGCCAATCATCACCGACAGCAAACAATACACAATTAGGCGATCCTTTTTGATTGCATAAAGCTTCCACTAACTGTAAACGTTTTGGTGAAATATCTTGGTATTCGTCAATCATGATATATTTCCATGTAGGCTTGTATTTCCCTTTTTCAACATATTCTATCGCTTTGCTAATCATGATATTGAAATCAACATGCCCCTCTTCACTAAGCTTCGCCATCCAAGCTTGATAGCAAGGCCAAACTAAGGCAAGTTCACTGTTAAGACGTGTATAGTCATCAAACGTCACTAACTTCTCTTGGATATCTTTCTTGGTAGACCCTAATGCAGAAAGTTGTTCGAGCTGCTTTACTAACCAATTAATCAACTTTGGATTTTCAGCATGGCTTGCTAACTCATCGTCTCCCGTGATGTAAGCAATTGGCCATTTTTTGAGGTGCTTTTGCCAACGTTTGAATGCGGTTGATGAAGCCCAATGATTTTTTAACCACGCCATACACCATGCATTTTTTAGGTTATCGTCAGTGGCAATAGGAGAGATGGTGACTGAGGAGCCTTCCACATCATTCAAAATAGCTAGTGCAAGCTGGTGAAATGTATTAACTTTCACTTGATCAGCACTTAAACCGATTTTATTTTCTAGCCTCTGACGCATTTCATTTGCAGCATCGCGCCCGAATGCCAACATAAGAATTTCTTCCGATTGGGCAAGATGACTTTGAAGAAGGTATGCGACTCGTGCGGTTAGCACACTGGTTTTGCCTGAGCCAGCTCCTGCAAGCACTAAATTGGTGTCATCATTCAGTAAAACTGCTTGTTGCTGAGATAAATTCAATGGAGACGACTCTATTTGAGAAAAAAGCACTTTCCAGTTTTCCAGCTCGATTTCCATCCACCTTTGGTTTCGTAATTGCATAACATTTTCAGTATCGGTCACCCAAGCCACTAGATTAGCCATCTTCTGGGGTGCCATCAAAACGGCATCTTCCAGCGTCATTTGAGCCGTTTTTAGATCGTCGAAAATCTTCGTTAGTTGGCAATCAACGGTAGAGTGTGTTAGGTACGCAGGTTGACGCTCTAACCCCTGTAAGGCCATCTCCCATTGGGGAAGAAGTGTATAAAGCTGTTGGCATTGTTTGTTATGCCATTTTTGATAGCAGTCAACCGCTAGGTGAGCAAACTGACGACAGTTCTGCCATGAAAGGCCTTCAATTAACCATGACTGCCTACTACCGTCTTTAGAGTGAGAAAAAAACTGCAAACCACCCCAAATTAAGCCTCGTTTTAGATTAACTTCACCACTCCATACACTAAACGGGATATGTTCTTCAAACCATTTGGAGCTGAGTATGATGGCATCAGATTCTAGAGAAACCCGGTTATATTCATTTTGTATCAAATACTGTGCAGTCTTGGTTGCAGTTAGCTGCATGTTTACATTTCCTCAGGCCTAATTATCCACATAATAACGTAACCAGTGCATACAATGAAAAGATCTTGTCAATAGATAACTATCCACGTCGAGTTAGTTTCTCGAAAATAAGCATTTTTCTTTATCTACATCATAAATTTAACATGTATTATTAGTTAACATGGTCATTAAAAATGAGCGAAAAACAATCACTGTGCAACTTTTAAGTCAACTTCACCTCTACTGGGTAAACAAAACCATCAATTACGGCCTACTGATTCTGGTCGCTTTAGTCGGTGTAGTTAGTGTCAGCTGGTTTTATTCCATCGACAGTTCTGTTATTCCATTAATATTAGGTGTTATCGCAGCCGCACTATCAGAAACGGATGATAGTGTCTTAGGCCGCATCAAAGCTACATTTATTACGTTAGTTTGCTTCGCCATTGCGTCATTTTCTATCGAACTGCTGTTTTCCATGCCTATTTTGTTTGCGATAGGGCTATGTATTTCTACTTTCGGATTCATCATGCTTGGCGCAATCAGTGCGAGCTACGCAAGTATCGCGTTTGGGTCATTACTCGTCGCCATATACACAATGTTGGGGGCTGAGCAAAGCTCTAATATCTGGCAACAACCTATCTGGATGCTTTCAGGCTCTATTTGGTATTTCATATTATCGATAACTTGGTCAGCACTGTGGCCCCAACAACCTGTTCAACAAAGTTTAGCTAACGTATTTATTCATCTCGCGAACTACCTAGAGTCGCGGAGCCAACTCTTTCACCCTGTTACTGGTCTAGATCCCCAACCCTATAGAATAAAACAAGCGGCACTAAACGCAGCAACAGTGACTGCTTTGAACCAATGTAAAACTACGTTATTAAACCGCTCTAAACGGGGCCATGTTCAATCGTCTAGTGATGAATTTCTCAACATTTACTTCCTTGCTCAAGACATCCATGAACGCATCAGTTCAAGCCACTATCGCTATCAAGAGCTGTGTGAGCAGTTTGGTCGTTCAGACATACTCTTTAGATTCAAGCACCTACTCGAAACGCAAGCACAGGCATGTAAACAAGTAGCGAAGTCAATCCAGCTAGGTAAGGAATATGTTCATACTGGTCAGTCGTTACTTGCGCTCGATGAATTAGTTTGCTCACTGGAACACCTAAAAACAGAAATAAAGAGTGATAAGAAGTCATTGATTAACCAGCTTAACTATCTCTTTAACAATCTTGCCACCGTTGAAAAGCAACTCGGTAATATTTGCACTTCAAACGCAGGTATGCTCGACACAACCGAACTTGATGACACGGAGGCTCATGGCCTGAAAGAGGGCTGGCAACGAGTCATATCACATTTTTCACTCGATTCGATGCTATTTCGCCATGCAGTGAGGATGTCTTTGGCACTAACGGTGGGATATTGTCTAATTCAGCTGACACATGTTGAACAAGGTTATTGGATACTGATGACAACATTATTTGTCTGCCAACCTAACTATAGTGCAACTCGTAATAAACTGGTTGCTAGAGTGGCTGGTACCATACTTGGTCTATTGGTAGGTGTGCCTTTACTTATTCTGTTCCCTTCGCAAGAAAGCCAATTACTGCTGATTGTGATCTCGGGCGTCGCTTTTTTTATGCTGCGACTTGCAAACTATGGATATGCGACAGGCTTTATCACAATTTTAGTTCTGTTCTGCTTTCATCAGCACGGCGATGGCTACGCGATAGTTATTCCAAGATTAACTGATACCCTGATTGGGTGCGCGCTGGCGGTATTGTCAGTCACTTTCATTTTACCAGATTGGCAATCAAAACGGCTGCATAAAGTAATGGCTGGAACTATTCAAGCCAACCAAGAGTACCTTGCACAAATCATAGGTCAATATCGAATCGGAAAGAAAGATAGTTTGCCTTACCGAATAGCAAGGCGCAAGGCGCATAACCACGATGCAAAGCTAAACAACGCCATAAGTTCAATGCTGATAGAACCAGGACGATATCGTACAGCCACAGACGAAAGCTTCCGTTTCTTGACACTAAGTCACGCTTTATTGAGCTACGCCTCTGCTCTTGGTGCCCATAGAACACGCATCAGTGAAGCGGGGACCCACAAACTGATTTTAGACGCACATAAAGTTATCCATCATCACTTGGAAATATTGACTAAGCTGCTCGATGGTTCGGAACACTATGATTCACAAAATAATAGTATTGATCTAGATCTGAAAAGTCGACTAGAGGAATGGCGAGATCAAGATAACAGCGAAGTGAAAATGGTGTTAGAACAACTCTACCTCATATACCGAATGCTTCCAGAACTGCACTCTTTAGCTAAAAAATTCGTTATTCGTGCAAAAAACTGAGTCGCCTTAATGACAATTAAGTTATCTTTATCGTTCATTAATATGGCATAATTCACAAAGATATAAAAGCCATCTGACATTTTTCGGACATAAATGCAGCAATTCTGCATAAGATGGGATCCTAAATCTTGTAACAAGGTGAGACGATGAAAGGAGACATGTCTTGCCATTCGAATGAGAAAATTGATTTGATTCGGAGGCAACCCAACATGAATTCAAAGCAGTTTGAAGTTCTTAAAAAACAAATTAAAAATATGACACCCTGTCAGCTAAGAACACTAAAAACTGAGATATCTCAAACCTTATCAGAGCCTAAAAACGCTCTACTAACTGATGAAGAGCAACGACTTATAGCGAGCTTATTTCGCTAGCATAACTTGCTAAAAAAGCAAATCCACATTACGCTTTAACTAGGTATAGGGGGGTGATTATGGCAGTATCTGCGGTGCAACCCGGCTATCAGCTAATCGAGCAGTCATCTAAAATGGCAGAGGAAGCTGCGCGCGAAATATACCAACCCAAAGCGACCAACCCTATCGAAAAAGATAACTCCTACCATTTCAATGAGGTGGAATTCAAGCCGCCTGAGGCCTCTCAGATAGAACCTATGTTTAAGCTCACCCAAGCAGAGCAGTATAGTCGTATTGGTACCAATGTATTACAGAGAGACCAAGAAATGATCGGTACATTGCTTGATATTCATGTTTAGGTTAAATTTACTTCTCATTAAAGAATAAATGTTGTCTTCCTCGTAGCAGACGCTAGAATCGCTCGACAACACTATTTTTTTCATCACCATGCCCAAACTCAACTTGTCTAGTCATGACAGAACGTCAAACTTCAATACAGAATTATGTTCAGCTACTCTAGAGAGTAGGCTTTTGCCCAACTCGGCCCCAATTGAGCAGTCGCTAACGCAAAGTCCATACATCTCAGCAAAAAACTTGGATAAGCGCTGGAACGTTTTATCTGACATGACACAACAACAACATTTACTCGATCCGACCACAAGAAGCCTATCTGATGCCTATAACAAAAACATTGAACACTTTATCGGCACAGTAAAAATTCCTGTCGGAGTCGCAGGCCCCCTTCGTATTAATGGCTTACATGCTCATGGCGATTACTTGATCCCACTTGCCACCACTGAAGCAGCATTAGTTGCATCATACAATCGTGGAGCCCAACTCATTACATCTGGCGGTGGTGCGAGTGCGATATTGCTCAATGAGGGCGTGACACGAACACCAGTGTTTGAATTTCATAGCCTGACTCAGGCAGGACAATTTGTAGCTTGGGTGGTAACGCAGTATGAGCAATGTAAGAAGATTGCTGAATCGACGACTGCACATGGCCAGTTAAATGATGTTAGTGTAAATATAGAGGGCAATCGAGTATACCTTATCTTTGAGTTTCATACAGGTGATGCTTCAGGTCAAAACATGGTTACGATAGCAACCAATGAGGTGTTTAACTACATATGTGCACATTCACCGATCAAAGCTCAAGAAGCTTTTCTTGATGGAAACTTATCGGGCGATAAAAAACCCAACACTTGCACATTAAAGCATGTCAGGGGTAAAAAGGTTTCTGCTGAAATAAACCTATCTAAAAAGCTGGTAGAAAAATATCTGCATACCACACCAGAAAAAATGGTCAAGTTTGGTCAGATGACAACAACAGGCGCCGCTATTAGTGGAGGAATTGGTGTCAATGCCCACTATGCAAATGCGCTGGCTGCTCTCTATACAGCCTGTGGTCAGGACATAGCGTGTGTCGCTGAGTCAGCTATCGGAATCACTCGCATGGAGCTCAATACGGATGGCGGCTTATACGCTTGCGTTACTTTACCCAATATTATGGTCGGTACTGTGGGTGGCGGTACACACCTACCCAGCCAAAAAGCATGTCTAGAAATCATGGGATTATATGGCACTGGAAAATCAAAAGCGCTCGCTGAAGTAACTGCAGGGCTATGCTTAGCTGGTGAGCTGTCCATTGTTGGAGCATTTTGTGCTGGCCATTTCTCAAAAGCCCACCAAAAGCTCGCACGATAAACCAATCAACTCCCCTCATCATCAACATACGCTAATCTAAAATTGGCGTATGTTGATTACGTCAAAATGTTCCCAGTGTTACCTTGTCAAAAATATAAAAGTCTCATAAAAACATTGAAAAATCATGATTTCACTATTGATGACATTGTAACAACCAAGAACTTGTTCAATCCTATTTGAGTTATTTTTCACTTTAAAAAAACCAATCAAGATTACTCGAAGGGATAGTAAATGAACAAAAATACACTAGCAATAATACCGAGTGTATTAGCACTGGCGATCGGTATGAGCTTACCTACTGTGCAGGCTGGCGTGAACACCGACGCAAGTATCGTAGGCTCAGAAAGCCAATGGTGGAATACATACAAAGTGACTCTAACAAACGATAGCTCAAAACCCGTCGAACTGCGTGACGCAAAAATTGTATTTGATTCGAACCTAACCATGTCAACACCCAATTGGTCAGCATCAGGTGTTAGCTACCCAAAGATGACGTTCACCAGTAAAGCCCAAGGAGATCTATTCAAAAACACGCTGGTTTTAGGCTTTGACGATGGTAGCTGGGTTAAATCACAGCTTCTAGGGGGAAGCAGTATTGAACTGACTTTGGGCGTCGGAGGTGTATTGGATCTCTCTCTTCTTCAAAACACGATTAGCCTGATCGCCGATGGCGATGGTGAAGTAGGTGAACCCGAAATTTCTCTTCAGTTAGTATCGCCAGTTAACGGTGCCGAATTTGAAGAAGACCAATCAGTTACGCTGCTAGCAAACGCAGAGGCAACGAACACCAATATAGAAGCCGTCACTTTTTTTGTTGATAACACTCATATTGCACGCGTAACACAATCCCCATATCAAGCCAACTGGACAGCGGTGGGCGTTGGCAGCCATGCTATCAAAGCCGTCGTAGAAGACACGTCTGGTTTAACGCAGCAGAAAGTGGTGAACATTTTGGTAAAAGAAAAACAAGTTGAACCGCCAATTGTTCCTGAAGTACACGAACTTAGCTTTGTAGCACCTACGCAAGGTCAAATACTAACACTAGATGAAGCAACGATGATTGAGGCTCGTGTTGAAGGAGAATTAATCACGAAACTTGAATTTTGGGCAAATAATCACAAGCTAAGCCAACAAAATATTACACCAACCCAAACCATATACACACAGCCTTGGACACCAAACGAGGTTGGGAACACAACCCTTAGAGTGGTGGTTCTTGATCAAAACAATCAAATGGTTGAACAGCGTAGTATGGTCATTGCGGTAGAGGCAGGTCAGAGCTTCACCAAACCAGAGGTAAGTTTCTCTTCACCTTCTAACGCTTCAAAGTTTGACAAAAATGATTCGGTTTCGATTTCTGTTCAAGCAACGGATGCTGATGACGATCTGTCTCGCGTAACCGTTAAAGCAAACAACAAGCAAATCTGTGAATTTGATGCATCAGCCACAAGCCAATTCTCTTGTAATTGGACAGCGTCTGAAGTTGGCTCTGTAACTCTAGAAGCAATCGCGACCGATGCCAAAAATCTGACCTCCACTGCCAGTGTAAGAATTACCGTCGAAGAAGTAGAAACACCGACACCACCACCGAGTGAGCTGTGCAGTGAGTTTAATGTTTATCCAAACTGGACTCGTGGTGACCACGCGACTGGTGGCGATATTATGGTTCACGATAATATCGCTTACTCAGCGAATTACTGGACACAAACGATTCCAGGTAGCGATGATTCATGGGGTTTGCATTTAAACTGTGATGGCACTGAGCCGGGCACAGCCCCAGCGTTATCACTGCGAAATCCAATGGACCCTGTTCGTCTAGAAGTAGCGGGGTGGCCTGCCACATTCGTTGTCGCAAGCCCTTCTACTCAAGCGCCAAGTACATTAACGATCGAGACTAGCAGCAGTGTGTCACTGTCCGACGTAGAACAACTAACACTTACCTTTGTTTCCTTGTTAAGACAGGCTGAAAATGCAGGTTCGACGTCGATTATTATTCAATCTGATGTTCTCGATCTGGCAACGCGAGATAAAGGGGCATCTTTTGGTACGATTGCAGTTAGACAGGCGTTAACAAACGCCATTGAAATTACTGGCAGCCGTATCGATGCGAATGCTATTCATGCATTGACTGACGATGTGAAGGGATGGGCACTTGCTCATAACCTGATTTTCACCACTCTTGCCCCACAAGCGACATTTGGTTGGTCACTAAGCATTGGAGAATTTGCATACGATAAGCACTCAGGTCGTCAATCAGTATGGGATGAAGCTTCTGTTTTCACCGCTGACTTACTCGAAAGTTTTGAACTGTATAAGGCCAGTTCAGCCAACAAAGCCGATTTTGTTGTGTTCACCAAATCAAATACAACGACTGCACTAAACAGCGAGCAATGGCATCACGCACTTGAGTACGTCAAGCAGGTGACAGATTACATTGAAACGCCAGCAATGCTCTCAGATATGCCAACAGAGCAGACGGTCAACTACTTTATGGGCAATACACAAAGCGAACAGCAGATCCGTAAAGCGGCATACAGCAATGTGTTTGCATTAATGTATGATAAAGACTCTCAAGAACTTACCAACAAAATTAATTTATACCAAACTGCGAAGGTGCCACTGTATTACGTCGGTGACGAGCTAGAAAAAGGTGCATTAACTCGTATCGAAGCGCTAAACGACGAGCTAATCAATGCTGAAAGTGTAATGAATAACGAAGTCTTCCTTTACGAAACACCACAATCTCAGTGGGTTCCGTCAACGGTTTACAAGTGGAACGACTTCCTAGATGGCCTCAATGCAATGCACAATATTGGTGTTGCCGGTAACAAGTTTTGGTTGATGGACGACAGTGTTGACGATGATACAAACATCAAATATGCAAAAGTAGCCATTGCTGCTTTCCTTGCTCAAAGCATGCAAGAAACTATCCGTTACAACGCATGTGACGAAAACAACTGGTCTGAAATAAGATACGGTGCGCCAACCGATTATCCGATGACCGCAAGTTGTGGTCAACTTGGTCAAAAATATGCGGATTATGGTGTAAACCCAATTTCTGGTTTAGATCACGCGTATTCTTGTCCACGTAATGACAAGATGGAAGTCAGCGCACTCACCCACGCAAAATGGTACGGTGCACCGGCTCCTATCTTTGCCGCTCCAGACTCTGTGCTAGAAGAACGAGGTTTGCTGGTGAATGGTGCGGCTGGCCGATGGACGAATGACGGTCACTGTAACGATGTACCTGAAAACGTAGACACATCCAAACAAGTTTGGGAACGCGACGATTGTAAGACCTATGTCGGTCAGAAAGCCGGTAAATTTATTTGGGATGGCAGTAGTCAAGAAAGCGTAGAAGGCTGCGGATGGTGGGGACGAGGCGTTATCCAAACGACAGGTCGTCAAAACTTCGGAACACTTAACCATTATCTAGGTCGTTCACACGTTGACCCATCTACTATAGGCAAAACAATTGATGGTGTAACGGTTGAAGCGCCACCAACTAATCCTCTATATGCAGAGTTGGATTTCTGTTCAAACCCTGGGTTGATATGTAGCTCTGAGGAAAATAGAGAGATCAAGTGGATAGCCGGCCTCTTTTATTGGGTAACGTCAGTACAGGAATACAATGATGAAGGTGGCCAATACCCTGACTGGAACTATTACAACGAACTAAAAAAGTATGTGGATAGCGGCCTGCAAGGTCATCAGTTTATCGATGATATTTCAGGCATCGTTAACCGTGGGTGCCCAGATTCAACTTGCTCAACTGGTGATGTTCATAACATGACAGAGCGCCGTGATAATTTCAAACTGGTGCTACAAGAGCTAGGTCTTAATCCTAGGTAGGACAAATGTGCACCCAGCAATACGGATAGACCACCATAAAAAAGTGCTGGTTTAAAACTAGAGAGAAAAGTCTAGCCATCGGGCTAGACTTTTTATCAGATAGACACATAGAATCTAGCGGTTAGCCGCTCCAGTATCCCTCCTAATTTCTCATCATTCACTCCTAAAAGCTTTCACAAAAACACATTTTTCGTTCGATTTAATTTCGAATCGTGATTATTTTGATGATCTTGGTCATATTTGACCAGACAAACGCTAACAATAAAAGCTACAATATGATTGTATAACGAAAAATAAACGCTCGAACGAACATAACAAATGGCGGTTTTATGACTAATAGTTACTTAAGTGACCAAAAAGAACAGGAACTACTGGATATCATTGTTGTAGGTGGAGGAATAAATGGCGCTGGTATCGCGGTCGATGCCGCAGGAAGAGGCCTCAAAGTTGGACTGTATGAAGCCCAAGACTTTGCTGGTTCTACCTCCTCTGCAAGTTCAAAGCTAATACATGGAGGCTTGAGATATCTAGAACACTATGAGTTTCGTCTAGTCAGCGAGTCTTTAGCAGAACGAGAAGTTCTATTAGCAAAAGCGCCACATATCGCTTTCCCTATGAGATTTAGATTACCCCATCGCCCTTTTTTACGCCCCGCTTGGATGATTCGTGCAGGCCTTTTCCTCTATGATCACCTAGGAAAGCGTACATCTCTACCAGGGAGTAAAAAAATTGCGCTTGATAACCAAAACGTTATGCAGCCTGAACTGAGTATTGGATTCGAATACTCAGATTGCTGGGTTGATGATGCAAGGCTTGTGGTACTTAACATTATCCAAGCCCGTGAGCTGGGAGCTGAAGTAAGCAATTATTGTCAAGTAACCAAAGCAAGACGGGAGAACGGTGTTTGGCATGTAGAGATACATGATCTTCGTTCAGGGCAAACACTTATTAGAAGATCGAAAGCCTTAGTTAATGCTACCGGACCATGGGTGAAAGACTTCCTCACTGAAAATGCTGAGTTAAATTCACCTTATGGTATTCGGTTAATAAAAGGATCGCACATTATCGTACCCAAAGTTCACGATGAAGAACAGGCGTACATTATGCAAAATGAAGATCATCGTATCGTTTTTGTGATTCCCTATTTGGGTCGGTTTTCAATCATAGGAACCACTGACGTTGAGTACAAAGGAGATCCCAGAAACGTATCGATAAGCGATGATGAAAAACAGTATTTGCTCAAGGTCACCAACAGCCACTTCCGTAAACAATTAACATTGGATGACATTTTTTCTGACTTTAGTGGTGTTCGTCCACTTTGCGATGACGAGTCAGATTCACCTCAAGCGATTACTCGTGATTACACACTTTCGTTAGATCACAAAGAAAACCAAGCACCACTATTATCAATTTTTGGTGGTAAGCTGACAACATATAGAAAGCTAGCTGAATCAGCGATGCAGCAACTATCTCCATATTTTAACCTCAACAAACCATGGACGAAAGATACTCCTTTACCCGGAGGGGAGAACTTCTCATGGCCAGCCATGCAATCCCAACTCGCTGCTAATATTCCATTTGTTGACGCTGATACACGTTCACGTTGGATTCAGTCTTATGGCAGTCGAGTGAATCGATTGCTCAGTGGTGTCAAAACAAAACAAGATTTAGGCATAATGTTTGCGCCAGGTATCTATCAAAAAGAAATTGATTATCTCGTTAAACACGAGTTCGCTGTAGGCGTTGACGATGTTCTTAAGCGCCGCAGTAAGCTACATTTGCTGTGTGATGATGAGTCTTATCTTGCAATCTCCAATTACCTAGAAAGCCACGAGTACGAGAAAAATAAATACTGTGCTTGAACACAAAACACATAAGCCCAATAGCGCTTTATTGGGCTTTTACTTCAATTATCCATCGATTAAAAGTCTTTATTCTTACTTAAGTGACTTTCTTTGTAATGAATAAGCGCTTGATTTAATGCAAGTTCTTTGATTGGTTTTATGATGACATAATCAGCGCCTGCATTTAGAAAGGCACGCTTGGTATCTTGCATACCATCGGCAGTACAAGCGAAGATCGGCGTATCCAACATCATATCGTTACGAATTATTTTGGTCGTTTCAATCCCACCCAAATTGGGCAATTGATTATCCATAAGAATTAGGTCAATGTCGTTCTGTTGTTTGAGCTTTTCGATCGCATTATAACCATCTTGAACCCATATTACGTCCATACCATATTTTTCACAAAAAGCCTTAGCAATGAACGCATTAGTATGATTATCTTCGACCAAAAGCACATTTAGCGGTCGCGCAAATAAGCTCGCTGGTTCGACTAACGTATTGGTTTCCACTTGCTCTGCAGATTCAACGAGTTCAATGGGTATGGATAACTGCAAATGCGTACCTCTTCCGATAGTACTCTCTATTTCTATTTCACCGTTCAACATTTCTACTAGACTATGAACAATAGCAAGCCCAAGACCACTCCCTCCATATTCTCTTGTGGTGGTCGATTCAGCTTGTACAAACGGTTCAAAAATGTAGGTTATCCGCTCTTGTTCTATACCAATTCCTGTATCTTCTACACCGACATTCAAATAGTACCCTGTCGGTTGCTTACGACACATTATTGATACTGTTACACTACCCCTGTGTGTAAATTTGATAGCATTACTCACAAGGTTGAATAAAATCTGATTAAGCCTTACCTGATCACTGTGGGCAAAAGTCTCGTCGCTAAGATTAGTAAAAACTTCAAAACTAATACCTTTTTCTTCACACAAAGGTGTGTATATTTTTTCTACGGCACTGACCAATTCCACAAGTCGGAAATCTACAGACTGGATTTGAAACTTACCTTGCTCTATTTTTGAAAAGTCTAAAATATCATTGAGTACTGCCAATAAGTGTTCACCACTATTACAAAGTACATCGAGGTGTTCAACATCTTGAGTATCTGATAACTTTCCTTTTAGTAATTGCGAAACGCCTAAAATGCCGTTTAAGGGAGTTCTCAGTTCATGACTCATCTTTGCCAAAAATTCAGACCTTGCTTTTGCCGTCTCTTCCGCTTCTCTCCTTGCAGCAAGACTTTGAACCTCAGCTTCAACAAAGCTTGTCACATCTTGCCCTTGAGCCAAAACATTATTTACTCCCTTATCTATAAATATAGGTGACAGGTTCCAACGATATGTTTTGTCTCTTATTGATATGTTAATGCCTTTTAATGCCGCACCTTTTGCACATAAGCGGATGTGAGGGCCAAGCTTTTCAATTAGTAAGTGGTAATCGCCATTCTCTGACTCGTTATTGACCAAAAAGCTTCTTTCAGCGGCTGGATTACTTCTTAATAACTGTCCTTGAGCATTCCATAACGTCATTGGCGATAGAGAGAAGTTGAATAAGTCCGCAAATTGCTTCTCTTGCTCATGAAATCGTTGGAAAGAGAGTTCAAAAGAGGAACCGATTTGGTCAAACTCTTCTATGTGTGAGCCAAGAAATCGAGTCATTCCTTTCGTTTCGACCGAACTTTCTGTATATTTCATCAGCTTCACCAGTTCTTTTGAGACTCGCTTACCGAGCCATAAACGGCCATATACTGCGATCAAGAAAAGGAGTACAACAGCCACTGCAACCCACATATAGTGGCTGCGCACCATAATAACAATGGGTTTGTTATCCTGAATGGTATAGATAGACAAAAACGTTGGAACGTCGCTGATTGTCAAATCTGTTTTCGAAACCATATATTGACTTACAGTAAAATCCACGGCTGATTCTTCCAACCATTCGATATGACTTAAATCGATATCTTTCGTGCTTGATGCAATAACTTCTGATCCCACAGCAAGCAATACTTGATCAGCATTACTGCCTCTCAACACTGCACTCATAAGAGAAAAGTTGTTGTTTAGTACGACCGCAATATGTAAGTAACCCAGTACCTCTCCAGACGCCATATTGACAATAGGAACACGACGTACCATAAGATAACGGGTACCCAGTAAAGAAGGGGTTTGAGATAAATGCCAGCTACCCCCTGTCGTCATGTCTTGGCTTATGTGCGATAGCTGTCCCATTGAAAGGCCATAAAACTGATAATTGGCATCATCCCAAACTATTTGAGATTGCTCTGTAATAAAACGAAAATCAGGCGCTAACTCTGGAGTCGCTTGATCAATACCATTAAAAAATCGAGCAAGTCGATTTGTATCCTTTGCGATAAAGGCATCGACCAGTGAGCCATTACGACTATAACTATCTTGCTGTATTTCAAGGGCTTCGAGTCTAAAATTTAAAATTTGCTGAACCAAACTTTGGGTTTGAAGCTTAGATCGAGCCACTTCTTGAGAGACCACTTGTCGATTTACTTGGTAATTCTGTAATACGACCACCAAGGATAAAACTGCTATGGTAAGAAAAATCGAACGCGTTAATAAAGTGGCAAGACGCTTTTTAGTCCTTCGCCGAGCTAAAAATGACATTATTGGTCCGAATACCTAAAAGCTCTCTGCTTTAATTTGTCAATTTTGGTTTGCATATCAGTTCTCGTTACCAATTCAAAGTCCCCAGAATAAACATCTGGCACATCTTTGCCTTCAATATCCCATTTAATCGCTTCAGCCAAAGCAACACCAGTGTCATCATTCATGCGCATCGCAGTCACCGCCAACTCCCCTTTACTCAATGCTTCTAGCTCGGCACTGCCTCCCCCCCAACCGTTTATAAGAATGTCATTCCTATTCAATTTTTTCAGGGCTTGAGCAGCACCCAGTGCTACATCTGTAGAACATGCGTAAATAAAGGAAATCTCAGGGTCTTTCTCCACAGCCTTGATAGCAGCGTTATAGCCAGACTCTTGTGTCGCAGCCGTATAGAAAGATGACGATAGTTGATAAGAATCGTGGTGACTCATTTCTTCAATAAAAGTATCTCCACGAGCATCACTGACATAGCCTTCAGAAAAATATAACACCGAATAACGACTTCCAACTGGCACGTTTTCTTTATAGTAGTTCTTGAGTAGGCGCATACCTTTAACATGGTCAAAACCGACATACATAAAGGGTTTTTGGTCTCCCCATGCTCTAACTGGCGTAGTGATATTTTGTAAAACAAGCTTGGTATCAGTAGAGCTGAGTACATTTTCAATAAATTTTCGGTGTCGGGTAGTGTCCAAGGTGAAAATTAAATAATCCGCTTTATTTTGCACTGCTTCTAGCAGCGATAGGCTTTGCTGTCTTACGTCTAAGTTGGGGCGAGTAAACACCTGTTTAATCTCGTATTTAACACCCAACTCTTTAAGCCGTGCCTCAAACGATTTAATGTTTCTCACCCAGTAATCTGAGACTTGCTGTCCGGGATAGACAACCGAGATGGATAGAGGCTTAGTTTGTTTGGTTGAGATTGGGATTGGAGCGTTTCTTACAGCTTCCGTTAACTCTTGACTTAGCCCTTTCTGTTCTGGGTTTGCTTCTAAGTATTCCTCATACTGCCAGTACCCATTTAAGACTTGAGTCGTATGCGCATATACTACTACAGGGACAACTATGGCGACTGTTATGAGCGCTACTTTGAACATTATTTACCCTTTGAATAAAGATATTTATATTGCTGCATATATTACATAGGGTTTGCCCGCCTTTCGAGCCGAATTATCAAATGTTTGAAAGTTTTTGTTTTAAGCACAGTTTGTATGGTATCTAGATTTAAAAACCAATAGATACAAACTTTGCACTCATAGCCATTTACAGTTCAAAATAAGAGTCTAAAAAGTAAACGCTAAATTTCCGGATAGTCCATATTGATTGTCACCAGCATAGCTGGCCGCTAAGTCAAAACTCACTAAATCAGCAGGGCTTATACCAACACCGAATGTGAAGGAATTATCGAGCGTATCTTCTAGATCAATTTCGTACCCAAGCCTCAGTTGCGCCCAACCCATCGCATTTCCTTCCACACCAAAGCGTAAAAATTGCGTATCATCATTTTGATCCGTAAACCTTTTTTGTTTGGTTAAATCAAAGTCAGTAGAAGCGGTAAAATATTCAAGTACATAGCTTCCTGATACCGTAATCTGGGTATTTAATTTATATCTACTGACACCACCAATGTCTAAGGTATTAAGCTCTTGAGAGAAGAGGTCTTTGACCGCGACACCTGCTCGAAACTGCTCGTATAGCCATACCGCTCCTAGATCTACGTTGAATGCATTCTTTTTGGTTTCACTTTTGTCGTAATCACTAATATCAAAATCTTCGACCGTGATGGCTTGCTTGTAAGTTCTCATGGTTTGAAACTTTGGAGAAATACCAATGGAAACATCTTGCCCTAGAAAATTCACTCGTTTTGCAATCGCTACACCAATCTCACCGTAACCAAATGCAATTACATCAACACTTGAATTTTCATAGCGTGTTTGAGTATCTGTTGAACTAGAAATGTCACTCTTGGCGATTATTTCAGCGTAGCCACGAGTGAATATATTCGTCGATAAAACATCAACCGGAAGTGCTATCGCAGCAACCACGCCTCCATTTACTCCAAGTGGCTTATCATCAGAAAGTTGATCTAAATAACTATTCAGCCTCGCCTCTGCGCCAGAATCTGAGGAGTTAGCTTTGAACGCTTTAATCTCGTCCTGAAGTTTATCAACAGTATCAAGAGTGTCATCTGTGTCTCTAAGCCTGACACCGACACCAGGAAACAATACACCAAACTTATCTGAGTCTCTGTGAAGCGCAACTAATGCGGGATTGTAAAAAGGAGCCAAAAGGTAATCGGCCGACGTTACCCCCGTATTCCCCATACCGTTGCCACGCCCATCCGGGACCACGGTTGCTGCATTAACCACTATAGCCATCCATGCAATAGACCAGATTATCGTGGTTTTTATTAACAATTTCATATCCATACCAACCTTATTAGAGTTACAAACTTAAGGTTAATACAAAATTTGATCATGCGATGGTCAATCAGATAAGCAACGAATTGCGAAGTGATTTTTGTGGGGAAGATTCAATATTACCTCGCTGCTTACAGAAAAGCATAACTCCCAGATGTTAAAAACATCCAATTCACTTAAGTCTCTTCAATATCGATAAGTTCATCTAAGACAACAGCTTTCTGTATCAGCTTTTCTTTTAATGCCTTGGACAAGTTTTTTATGCGGTATTCATATTTGGAGGCCGTGGAGCGGCTTTTCCCAACCGCTTCAAACCACTCGAGCGTTAATGGACCTTTACCTTTAAGAGATTTGGCACCTAAGCCTTGGCAGTGTTGCAAATACCGGTGTGATACATCCGTTGTTATACCGCAATAAAGGGAATCGAAGCGTGTCCGAATCAAATAGACATACCATATCGAACACGATGATTTTAACTGTTCAGATGTCATTTAAGAAGTGAGGCTTTCTATTTGTAGGCGAAGTACTTCAATCTGAGCTTTCAATTCAGCCACCTCGGTCTCAAGCAATTCGATTCTTTTACTATCAGAGCTGATATTTACAGCGGGAGAAAATGTCGCAATAGCATCAACATCGACTTCACCGCTAAATAGATGCATATAACGGGACTCTCGTTTACCCATCTCTCTTGGCAACTTTACGACTAAGGGGGACTCATCACCAGAAACCATATTTTCTAGAATTGATTCTACTTCTTTAACATCTGAAAAATCTGCTAGGCGATTAGTGCGAGTTCTAAGTTCACCCGGAGTTTGTGCGCCACGAAGCAATAAACAGCAGACGATGGCTTTTTGCTGAGATGTTAACTTTAAATCGCCAAATTCTGTATTGCAGAAACGATGCTGAAACTTACTGGCTCGGCTATTAAATCCACTCTCGTCACTTACTAATCTTCGAGCAATTAATCCATCTACTGCTTGTTGAACATCGGTTTCAGACAAGGTCATAACAGGTTCACGATTACTCTTCTGATTACAAGCACTGGTCAAGCTATTGAGGGTCAAAGGGTAATAATCTGGAGTGGTGACTTCCTTTTCTATCAAGCAGCCAATGACGCGCGCTTCAATATCGCTTAATTCTATATTCATTATCGTTTCCTTAAGTCATACCTTTCTAGCTTAGTGCTCAGAAAGAATCGATGGCTTTTTTATATTACCATACTCGTCAATCATAATGATTTTTCTACGATTTAATTCAACTTCTGTCAATTCTTGACTGCGACATTCTTTACGGTAAGCCTCAACAATTTTGCTCGACTGCTGAGACAACTCTGCCTTTTCAACCTTTGGAATTACAATGTCAGACGCTCGCATAAACTTTATCTTTTTATTCTATTAATAACGAAATCATATCCTGACTGCTGCCTGCACTCAACGACGGGATTGGCTTTTTGGTGATAAACTAGTCATCATTAGAGAGTTGTTGATCTTAAACCTGTTATCGACAGAAATGTTGTGGTTTAATCTCTGTAGTTTTAAGGTAAGTAAAAGCAGGAAAAACACTTATGAGTGGAGTATTTGAAATCGTAGCTCAAGCACGCAGAAAGAATAAGCTGAAGCGTGAACTGCTCGACAATGAAAAAAAAGTTCGCGATAACCGTAAAAGAGTCGATCTTCTGGATAACTTGATGGACTATATCAAACCAGACATGACGCCCGATGAGATCGTTGCCATCATCAAAAATATGAAAGCCGATTACGAAGATCGTGTAGACGACCATATCATAAAAAGTGCGGAGATCTCCAAAGAGCGCCGTGATATCAGCCGACGTATTCGTGAGCTGACTGAAGAAGATAAACAAGTGGTGCAAGGTAAAAAGAAATAACCCCAGTTTTTCTTGAAGTGTGCCCGCTTGTACTCAAGCGGGCATTTTTATAGCACCCTTGAGTTATTTATTCATCCTCGTCATGCATTTGTGCCCAAACTTGAGCGCATTTTACTGCACGCTTCCATCCCTTATAACGACGGCTGCGTTTTTCTTCATCATGATGAGGAACAAAGGTCTTATCTATGGTGGCTTTACCTGCAACTTCATCAATACTTTGCCAGAACCCTACCGCCAATCCGGCAAGATAAGCCGCTCCCAAAGCAGTTACCTCGGTCACTTGAGGGCGAAGCACTTGCGTATCCAATACATCAGATTGGAACTGCATCAAAAAGTTGTTGGCAACTGCGCCACCATCAACTCGAAGTGCCTCAAGCTTTATCCCAGAATCCGCTTGCATAGCATCCAACACATCACGTGTCTGGTACGCAATGCCCTCTAGAGTTGCCCGTATAATATGGTTGGAGTTAACGCCGCGGGTTAAGCCAACAATAGTTCCTCTTGCATAGGCGTCCCAGTATGGCGCGCCAAGGCCAGTAAATGCTGGAACCACATAGACACCATTGGATGAGTCGACCTTAGTGGCAAAGTACTCTGAATCCTTTGCATCGGCCAGAAGCTTCATTTCATCTCGAAGCCACTGAATAGAGGCGCCCCCCATAAACACCGCACCTTCAAGGGCGTAAGCAGGTTCACCAGATGGGCCACATGCCAATGTGGTTAGGAGACCATTCTTTGACATCACTTTTTCTTGTCCCGTGTTCATCAGCAAAAAGCAGCCTGTCCCGTAAGTATTTTTCGCCTGCCCTGCATTAACACACATTTGACCATAAAGTGCCGCTTGCTGATCTCCGGCGATACCTGCAATAGGGATTCTCGTCCCCCCTTTGCCACCAATATTCGTTTGTCCGTAAACTTCTGACGACTTCTTCACTTCTGGCATCATGGACAAAGGAATATCCATTTCTTGGAGCAGTTTTTCATCCCATTGAAGTGTGTTGATGTTAAACAACATGGTTCTAGAGGCATTGGTATAGTCAGTCACATGCACTCGGCCCTGAGTCATTTTCCATAGCAGCCAAGTATCGACAGTACCGAATAACAATTTTCCTGCGTTAGCGTCTTCGCGCGCACCTTCTACATTATCAAGAATCCACTTAATTTTTGTGCCTGAGAAATACGGATCCAGTACCAAGCCTGTATTCTCTTGGACGTACTCTTCCAGACCTCGACTTTTCAGTTCTTCACAAATGGCTGCTGTGCGGCGGCACTGCCAAACAATCGCATTATAAACGGGCTTTCCTGTGTCTTTATTCCAGACTATAGTGGTCTCACGTTGGTTAGTAATACCAATACCCGCCACTTCATCGCTTCGGATGCCAGACTTGCCCAAAGCTTCCACCAATACCGAACTTTGCGTAGCATAAATTTCCATAGGATCATGCTCAACCCAGCCAGCCTGAGGATAAATTTGCGTAAACTCTCGCTGAGACACACTGACAATGTTGGCATCATGGTCCAGTACAACTGCGCGGGAACTGGTTGTTCCTTGATCGAGCGCGACAATATATTTTGGCTCCGTCATAATAATTTCCTTTTAATTCGATATTTATAGCAATAGTTTTAGTATTAAACGTGAGCCTCTTGACTCTCTTCGGCGTCATCACACTGATTAGGAATCGTGCAGCCCGTGCCCGTATTCGGTAGATATTGCGCTATCACCTTAGGGTAAGCCCAAGCGCCAAAACATGCGCCCGCAATAGGACCAAGAATGGGAACAATAAAATAAGGAATGTCTTTAGCACCTGTCAGCGCAAAGTCCCAACCCGCGAAGTAGGCGAAAAGTTTTGGTCCGAAGTCACGCGCAGGGTTCATTGCAAACCCAGTTAGCGGGCCTAGAGAGCTGCCAATCACAGCAATCAACACACCAATCAAAAGCGGGTTCATAGGGCCGCGAGCGGCGCCGTTATTCTCATCGCCCAGCGCCAAAATCGCAAACATAAGTACGGCCGTTATCACAAACTCGACCGCCAACGCCCCAGAAAATGACAAAGACGCATGAGAATAAGTTGAGAATATACCTGCTGTTGCAAGAGCTTCTTGACTAGATCGCACAAAACCATGGGTAATTTCGTAATCGATAAATAGATTGCTGTACAAGCTATACACTAATGCAGCACTACAAAATGCCCCTAACATTTGAGCGACAATGTAAGGCACAACCTTAGCTTTATCAAAACCATGAAACGCTGCCAATGCAATAGTCACTGCAGGATTAATATGCGCCCCCGATACACCAGCAGTACAATAAATGGCAATTGCTACCCCAAAGCCCCATACCACACTAATTTCCCACTGGCCAAACTGGGCCCCTGTTAACACTAGGGCAGCGACACAGCCAACACCAAAGAAAATCAGTAATCCAGTCCCTATGAACTCGGCAATACATTCACCGAGTAAAGTGGGTTTTCTCGTCATCATAGTAAGAGTCCTTGTTTACATTATTGGGTATGATTGGTTTTGTTATAATTGCGAATTGTATTCTGCATACCTGACTAACAGATGAAACGTTCCTAGGCCATTAATGAGCGTTCGAACACATTTTGTTTCATTTATGTTCTCTATTTTGTTAATTAACTCTACTTTTTATACTCTTCTTTAACAATTGAGTACGAGTAAACAAAGTTGAAACGATAAAGCTAAAGAATTGACAGCATCAGCTGTACTTCAGTTGAAATGATTGAATTGCTCAATAAGGTTGTCACTAATAAACCAAAGCGAATGACTCAGTTTCAATCAAGAGAGTTTCTAAGCTGGTATTGTTGGTTAGACTTTTAGAGCAAGATATAAACGAGCAAAAACGAAGAATATCGAAAATGAAATACTTAGAACTTTGAATGGTATTGATTAGCGATAGTTGAGGTGATCATTAAGGATTGACTGCATCGCACCATTTGATTTAATCACCTTAAGCCCTTGGTTAAATAGTGCCATATTGGATTGGCTTTGGGGACTAGATTTTGGCATTAGCAAGTGCGAATTTTATCTCTGGTTAGCGACGATAAAAAGAACCTCAACACGTCGATTGCAAGCTTTACCTGCCCTTGTACTATTGGTACATGCTGGCACATACTCACCATAGCCACGGGTGAAAATAGCGTCCATCGCCACATTATTGCGTATCAATTGTTGTTTTACTGCTTTTGCGCGTTTCATCGATAGCACATCATTACGCGAAGGTGGTCCTGTATTATCTGTGTGCCCATCAATGACGATATCAATGCCCGGCTGGGTGGCTAAATAACTGCCCATTTTATTGAGCCAATAAGCTGAGCTCGGCTCAACCATTGAAGACCCCGTGTTAAATTTAATGGTGTCAGTCAGCTTTACCATCAGATGATCGCCAGGCAAAACCTCATGCTCAACACCATTTTTCATCAAAAAGCTTTGTAAATCGCTGTAACTGGCTTCACGTCCCATCGGCCCCATCACTCCTGACCTAGATGCAACTCTCGGCGCATTACCCCAAGATGGATAACGAACGTCCATATCTGTTTTAGGCGCAGTTTCTAACATATCGTCTGTCATATAGCGCATTTCTTTTGCAAGGTTGCCACACCCAGTCAGTAGCAGAAGAAGCGGTAAAGCAAGATATTTCATCGTTCCACCATACTTTTTGTTGCGATACATGATTTATATCGGCGAACTAGGAAATACTTTAATTATAAATGAAGACTTTTTTGTCGTTGAAATGCTAGCTTCAAAGTGTTTTTTTCAGGGCCATGACAAGGTAGAATCAATACCTAAGATTGATACATCACCTTAATGGTAAAGAGTACCAAGTATGAGAAAAATACTAGCCTTTGCAGGTCTTATCCTCGTGGCTTTGCTGGCAGGTTGCAGCAAAAGCGAACACCCACAAGAAGGCAAACAATTTGAACGCTTACCTACCGATTTGTCCGCTTATCAACTTCCCGTGGTCACTGAGGTTTTCTCTCTCAATTGTGGTCACTGCGCAAATATGGAGTCTGCGATCCCCCAGCTTGAAGCCGCGACCAATCAGACATTTGGTAAGGTCCATGTGATTTTTAATCAAAGTGCCCAAGTCAGTGCCATGATCTATTACAGCGCGCAAACCCAACTAGGAACAACCCCAAGCCACGACTTGATGAATGCCATGTTTAATGCGGTGCAAATGGAAGGCGCGACTGCGCAGCAACAAAAGCAGGCCATCAACAAAGCATTTACAGACCAAGATCTATCCAGCCCTGATAAATTAACCGAGGATCAGCGAAGAACCTTATTCGCCGCCATGCAACAAGCTGCTGAAATATCTCAAAAAGGCCAGATAAATGCTGTCCCTACCTTTATTGTTAACGGCAAATATATGGTACTCCTTGCCGGGCACAAAGATCTCGATGGTATCGCAAACACTATCAACTATCTTATCCAACAACCCTAACAATTATGGAAAGACCTTATGTCTAAAATTATTATTCCTATCGTCATCTTGGTTCTGGCGGGCTTTATGATTTACCGCACATTAGTGACAAGCAAAGCGGGAGAAGAGAACTTCGCGGCGGGTCAAGCCTTTTTGCTCGAAAATGGCAAACAAGAAGGTGTTATTACCACCGAAAGCGGCCTGCAATATAAAGTGCTTTCGAAAGGCGAAGGTACAACCAATCCTAGTCCCAAAAGTAAGGTAAAAGTGCATTACCATGGCACACTTATCGACGGCACAGTCTTTGATAGTTCAGTGGAGCGAGGTGAGCCGATTTCATTTGGTTTAAATCAAGTGATCAAAGGCTGGCAAGAAGGCTTAACTTATATGGTTGAAGGCGATAAATTCCGCCTATTTATTCCTAGCACCCTAGCTTATGGAAAAAAAGGCACAGGCCCTATCCCGCCAGCATCGACTTTGATCTTTGATGTAGAACTACTCGAGATCCAATAACTGGCTTATGACCCTTTCATGGCAAAGTGGAAGGGTCACACCAAAGCTCAATAGTGCGCCTATTAGGCCATCTCTCCTACTTCTCTTTGTAAATGCTTAGCTAAATGTTGGCGAATGAAACTCACATCGGCTTTGTAAAATTCATCAATGGGTAAATTATCCAAGCAAAGCCAATGAAAAGTCTGCTGGCGGCTTGAGTCGTTTGCTCTTGGCTCATCATGATGACTGGCATGTAACACCACGTAGTAGATACGACCACCGTATTCATTAATATCGCTATAAGTTGCAACGTGAGATAAGCCGCTCATGTTCGTTTCTTCGTATAGCTCGCGGATAGCAGCGTCAGTGCCCGACTCATTGGTTTCTACTTCACCACCGGGAAACTCAAACACCATACCTTGGTTCGAGCGATAACGTTCTTGGATCAAAACCTTACCGTGTTTGATGACCACCGCCATCGATAAATACTTCATTAAAGACTCCTTGAGAATAAGCAGACATTATCGGCTGAACGACAAAAATAGGGACAAACGACTAGAAGTACGCTTCCCTTGCGATGTTACATCTTCATCCAAAGCGCAAGATTAGCGAAATATGTTGCTGAGTTCTGATACTGTGTTCAAAAAACACGATATCCATAACAAAAACGGCACTTTAAGGTGCCGTTAAATGATGAGTTTTACTTTCAAACTACCTACTTGTACTTTTTCTGCACAAACTCTTTACTCACATCCACAATCGCCACGTCGGTGACAAAACTTCTACCCAAAAGTAACGGGTAGTTAAGATGGGTACGGTCGGCCAGAGTAAACTCGGTTTTTTCTTTTAGATCGCCCAGTTGAACCCAAGACTCCACCACGGCGCGGCGCTGAGATTCTTCAGAGCTGGACTGGCGAACTTTAACCCATCGCACCACAGGCAGTGCCATCTGCTTACTCTTTTTACCGTCATGTTCAATGGTAAACTTGACCCAATCTTGTCCATCACGCTCGAATTCGACCACATCTGTTGCACTTATCGAAGAGGTCGTTGCGCCAGTATCAATGCGCGCTTTAAAGTTCTCTTCAAGCCCCGGAACATAAACCCATTCCTGCTGACCTAAAATCAACTTGCCATCCGCAGTTTTCTTCGGTTGAGGTTTGGGCTTTTCAGCAGTTTGCTTATCTTTTTCAGCCTCTGGACTTTCAGGATTATCTTTGGGCTCTTCAATTGCGGGCTTAGGTTGGGGCTCCTCAGGCTTCTGGCTTGTAGTGGAACAAGCCATCAATCCTCCACTAAGTAGCATAGCTATCAAAGCCTTTGACGTTCTATCCATTTGATCACCTAACTTTCTAACAACGTGTCTTTGACAGAAAGACCCACTTTATGTGGGCCTTAATACAAAACCTAACAAACTTTCACTATCGCATCGGCAACATATGCCATGTCTTTTTCAGTCAAACCAGCGATATTAATTCGCCCGTCGCCCACACCATAAATACCATATGTCTCACGAAGTTGCGCCATTTGCTCTTGGCTAAATCCTAGCATAGTAAACATGCCTTTGTGGTTTTCGATAAAATCAAACTGTGACGTGTTATGAGTATTTTGAAACTCTTGGCATAAACTCTTTCTCAAGCTAACCAATCTTTGCTGCATTTCGCTCAGCTCTTGTTTCCATATCCCTGTCAGTTCATGGCTTTGCAAGATGGTTTTCACTAAAGCTGCGCCATGATCAGGTGGCATAGTGTAAGTAGAGCGAGCAAGGGTCAGCGCTCTACCTTTTGCATTCGTAACCTCTTGCAAAGATTTGCCCACTACAATAGCAGCACCAGTTCTCTCACGATAAAGACCAAAGTTTTTCGAGCATGAGGTAGTGATCATCATCTCTTCGACATTGTCAGCCATAAAGCGTAAGCCTTGAACATCTTGCTCTAAGCCATCGCCAAAACCTTGATAAGCCACATCGACAAACGGCACAAACCCATTTTTTTGTGCAAGTTCTGTGATGGCTTGCCATGTCGTAAAATCAATGTCTGCGCCCGTTGGGTTATGACAGCAGCCATGCAGTAAAACCACATCATTGGGACCAGCGTGAACCAACTCTTCCAACATACGACTCGTATCGACTTGCTTGGTTTGCGGGCTAAAGTAGGTGTATTGCTTAACTTTTAAACCTGCCGCTTCCATTACCGGTCTGTGGTTGACATAGCTTGGGTTGGACAGCCAAACGCAAGTATCAGGCTGGGCAACCTTGATTAAATCGCCTAGCATTCTTAACGCACCACTGGCCCCCGGCGTCTGAATCGCAGCAACTCTTTCCATCGCAGAGGTCCCTGATAAAAGCAGTTCAACCATACTCTGATTAAACTCCTCGCAGCCGGCTAGACCCACATAAGATTTTGTTTTTTGGCTTGCCACAACAATATCTTGCGCCTGAGAAATGGCCTTCATAACAGGGGTTTCACCCGCACTGTTTTTATAAACACCTATGCCTAAGTCCACTTTATCGGGTCTAGGGTCATTACGGTAGGCGACGGATAACGAAAGAATAGGATCAAGAACTGGCGTGGGTAGATGAGAAAACATGTGACGAAATAATCCTTTGCTATGTTGATTGCAACGCTCAACTTAGCATTGAACCTAAAAATGTCGAAATAAAATTTTAACCTCGACTCACATTACCGAGCAAAAATTATCTTCAAAGTACAATGTGGATTATCAATTAAGCAGCACTCTTTCTCCTGCTATAAGTATGAAGCCCCGCTTGTGCGAGGCTTAGAGATAAGTAGTAAATCTATAGATCAACCGCTACTGGATAAATATCGGCAACTGCTCCTCAGTCAATACGCTGTCTTTAGCAAAATCCGTATGCTCAGTCACTTGGCTAACATTCCAGTTGCTTAGGTCTTGTGAAAAAGTGGCATTGCCTTTAAACATCTCTTTCATATTGGTGACATTCGACGTATCCCAGAAGCCTATATCTTGATTAAAAGCCTTTGCCAAATAAAACATGCTCCTCATATCAGTCACATTAGACGTATCCCAATGACCGATAGCTTGGTTAAATGCCACAGCATAAGAAAACATGCGGCCCATATTAATCACATTAAAGGTATCCCACTGACCGATATCTTGATTGAAAGCCTTTGCCAAATAAAACATGTCCCTCATATCAGTGACATTAGAGGTATCCCATTGACCAATACCTTGATTAAAAGTATCTGTACCATAAAACATGGCCCCCATATAAGTCACATTAGAGGTATCCCAATAACCGATATCTTGATTAAAGGCGTCCGCCCCATAAAACATGCCCCACATATTAGTCACATTAGAGGTATCCCAGTGACCGATATCTTGATTAAAAGCATCTGCACCATTGAACATAAAATTCATAGAAGTAACATTAGAGGTATCCCAATGGCCAATACCTTGGTTAAAAGCATATGCCCCAGCAAACATTCTCTGCATAGTGGTCACTTTGGACGTATCCCAATGACCGATATCCTGATTAAAAGCTTTAGCATGTGTAAACATCTCGTGCATAGAAGTAACATTTGAGGTATCCCAATCACTAATATCGACATTAAAGGTGCTTCTTTTAGAGAACACGCCATCCATATTGGTGACTTGGGTGGTACAAAAGCCAATATGGCCTTGCTCTAGGTTATCGAGCAGGGTTTGGTTTCTAATCAAATCGTTGTCGACCACAATATACACCTTGCCATTTTCCATTAGCACGGAATTGACGGGCTGATCTGGGCATTTGACTGAAATATCGATGGCATACGCCTGCTGGCTGGCAAGCGCTGCCGCCCCGACAAGCAGTGACAGAAGGTTTTTTTTCATGGTTAGTTCCTAGGTTGAATAGACATGATAAACAGAAATTAGTGTTGAAATTGCGGCAGGTAATAATCAGGTAAGCCACTTTGCAGGGCGAAGTCTTGGTGGCGAGTAACCTTTTCCACCGACCAATTAGATAAATCTTGATTAAAGCGTTTTGCCCCTTTAAACATACGATCCATATTGGTCACGCGGCGCGTATCCCACTGGCTGATGTCGTAATTAAAATAAGGTGACTGCGCAAATAAATCGCTCATATCAGTGACATGACTTGTGCACAGCTCTATCTTGCCGTGGATAAAGTTTTGCCAGTAATCTTCTTGGCGTAATAGCGCGTTATCGACCACCACATATAAACGCTCATTGATAATCACCACACTGCCCGGAGGATTGGCATCACAACGAATGATATGATCTTCTTCGGCAAAGCTAGCCGCACTACCCAAAGCCATGCAGGCTAAAATAACAGACGTTAATTTCATGACGTATTATTTCTATATTTTTATTTTAATGAGAGGAAATAATACTAAAACCCGGTCTTAAAGTAATAATTAATCAAGGAAACAATATATAAAACAAAAATATATCGAGAAAAATCACACATATGTGCGATTTATAATGATAGTTTTAAATTTAAATCCATCATTTATTTGAAACTACATAATAAAAATATTAAAAATGAGAAAATAAGCCGCTTAATACGTGAAATATAATAAAGCCCCGCTTGTGCGAGGCTTAGAGATAAGTTGTAAATCTAAAAGGATCAACCGCTACTGGGTAAATATCGGCAGCTGCTGCTCAGTTAATATACTGTCTTTGGCAAAATCGTTATGCTCTGTCACTTGGCTAACATTCCAATTGCTTAAGTCTTGTGAAAAGCGAGTGGCTTGAGAGAACATCTCTTTCATATTGACCACATTGGAGGTATCCCAATGGCCTATATCTTGGTTAAATAAAAGCGCCGCGTTGAAGGTACCTGACATATCGGTCACCTTGGAGGTATCCCAGTGACCGATATCTTGATTAAACGCATAGCCGCCCAGAAACATTCGGTTTATATTCGTCACCTTCGACATGTCCCAATGGCCAATATCTTGGTTAAAGCGATAAGCGACCATAAACATTCCTTGCATACTGGTGACTTGGGAGGTGTTCCAGTGGCCTATATCTTGGTTAAACGCTTCTGCGCCATTAAACATGTAGTCCATAGTCGTGACTTTGGAGGTATCCCAACTGCCAATATTCGCGTTGAATACGTCAGCGCCTTGAAACATGTTATTCATGTTCGTTACATTGGCGGTGTCCCAATGGCTGATATTTTTATTAAAAGCATCAGCTTGATAAAACATGCCAAACATATTAGTCACTTTGGATGTATCCCAATGACCAATATCTTGATTGAAAGCTTGGGCTTTATGAAACATAGACTGCATCTCAGTGACACTGGCGGTATCCCAGTGGCCGATATCTTGATTGAAGGCTTTGGCGAAAGAAAACATTTGCAGCATAGTGGCAACATTCGACGTGTCCCAAAAACCAATATCTTGGTTAAAAGCCTCTGCATATAAAAACATCGAGTGCATGCTGGTAACATTAGAAGTATCCCAGTCGCTAATATCTGCATTAAAGCTCGCCTTCTCAAAGAACACCATGTCCATATTAGTCACTTGGGTAGTACAAAAACCTATATGCCCTTTCTCGAGTTTATCCAGCATGGTTTGGTTGCGAATAAGCGCGTTATCTACGACAACATACACTTGTCCTTTTTCAATTAGCACCGAATTAATTGGCTGATCCGGACATTTCACTGAAATATCGATGGCAAATACGCATTGGCTAGCAAGCACGAAGGATCCAGCAAGTATGGAAGTAATCTTCTTTATCATTATTATTTCCTAGTTTGAATAGACGCGGTTAGATAAGTCAATAACTAGAACTTACCCTAGATACAGAGAACAGCAATTTGTTGTTTTGCATGATTATATTTGAATTGCTTGTGAAAAATAAATTAATTTTATTCTTAATGCATTTTTAATCAAAACAATAGACTAGGGTCACAATGTTGGTATTTTAATATTGATACGAATAAGAACTAAAAAATATTAATATAAACTATATAATTCATTTATATAGTTTTAATATAAAACCTCACTATTGCGAGGTTTTTTATTAGAATGGAGTACAAAGTTAATACCTGAATGAGTACGGCACTTTATTATTGTATAAGCGACTCCCTTTTCTATAGTTTTCGTGCCACTCAACATTATTAACGTTCCAGTTTGTCAAATTTTGTGAAAAACTTGAAGCACCTTCAAAAATATGGGCCATATATTTAACATTTGATGTATCCCATGGGCTGATATTTTGATTAAATTCTATAGCGTCCATAAACATACCAATCATATTAGTAGCATTGGACATATCCCATAGGCCAATATATTGGTTAAAGGCTTGAGCCCCCGAGAACATAAATTGTACGTCTGTTACCTTGGAGGTATTCCAGTTACCAATATCTTGGTTAAATGCTGTAGCACCGCTAAACATCGCCATCATGTTGGTTACATTAGACGTATTCCAATCGCCAATGTTTTGGTTAAACGCCCTAGTATCACCAAACATGGAAGACATCGACACCACTTTTGACGTATCCCATGAACCAATCTCTTGATTAAAACTGCGAGCAGATGAAAACATTCCTGACATAAGCTCTACATTAGAGGTATCCCAATCCCCAATATCTTGATCAAATGACTCAGCCCAGTTAAACATATCGGACATGTCTGTCACATTGGAAGTATCCCAGCGACCAAGGTTTTGGTTAAAGGACTTAGCATTTGAAAACATCATAGACATATCGCTTACACTGGATGTATTCCAGTGGCTAATATTCTGATTAAAGGATTCAGCGCTAGCAAACATTCCAGCCATGCTAGTTACTTTTGATGTATCCCAATTGCCGATATCTTGATTAAACGCAAGCGCTTGAGAAAACATCATCCCCATATCTGTAACATTTGATGTGTCCCAATCACTTATATCAGCGTTAAATTTTTTTGATGAAGAAAATACGCTATACATGCTCGTGACGTGTGTTGTACAAAATCGAATTTTTCCTTGTTCTAAATCATATAATCTGTATCGATTTTTAATAAGTTCATTATCTACCACTAAGTATTCAATACCACCTTTTATGATGATAGAGTTCACCGCGTCATTTGAGCATTTAACTGAAATTTCTGAAGCATGGGCCTGATGGCCTAGGACTAAAAATGACCCTAAAGCTAATAAAGCATATGTATTTTTCATTTTTATTTCCTTATACAAACAAAAATATAAGTATATTTTAGTAAAGGCAGGTTTATAAGTAAATCAAGGAGAATTTGTCGGAAAAATTCTTATAGTAAGATATCAGTTCGATATTTTTATCGTTACAAAGACAAAGTAAACATTAATGACATTGAATATTTTTATATAAATCATTAATTTAATAATCAAAAAGCAACTAGAAAAAATGCCTTGCGTTAACAAGGCATCAGTAAGGGATCGCCAAGGTTATTGATTGATAGTATAATATTCGGCCACAGATTTATTTTGGTTTAACCAAGGCGAATCACTAAAACTAGGTTTCTGAACGGCAGCAAGACCACTACCTATTGAAAACTCGCTATAATTACTTACGTTAGACACATTCCAATCACTTAAGTCTTGAGAAAATTTAATTGCATGATCAAACATCTGCTTCATATGAGTCACATTTGAAGTATCCCAATAACCAATATTTTGATTAAAAGACACAGCACCAAAAAACATCCGATACATGGATAATACTCTAGACGTATCCCATCTACTAATATCTTTGTTAAAATTCTTTGCTTTATAAAACATTTCATACATATTAGTCACATTTGAGGTATTCCAACGGCCAATGTCTTGATTAAAGTTCTCTGCTCCACCAAACATCGAATGCATCCATTTCACGTGAGATGTATTCCAGTAGCCGATGTCTTGATTAAACTTTTTGGCTCTAAAAAACATCCAAGCCATACTAACCACTTTAGAAGTATCCCAATAGCCGATGTCTTGATTAAATGCACTAGCCCAAGAAAACATTGAGTCCATATCTTCAACACTTGAAGTATCCCAATGACCAATCGTTTTATTAAATGTTTTCGCACCAAAAAACATTTCTCGCATTGTAGTCACGCTTGACGTATCCCAGCGGCTAATATCTTGGTTAAAAATCTCTGCCCAATAAAACATTGAAGACATATCGGTAACGTTTGATGTATCCCAGTCTCCTATCTTGGCATTAAAGCTTTTTCTACCTTTAAATAAAGAGGACATATTGGTCACTTGGGTCGTACAAAAACGGATGTTGCCTTGCTCTAGGTTATCAAGTAGGGCTTTACTGCGGATGAGATTATTGTCAACCACAACATATACCTGATCGTCCACTATCTTCATAGTGTTAATGGGTTCGTCCGGACATTTTATGGCTATATCAAGCGAGTAAACATTATGACTAACAAGCGCAGCCGCGCCAAAGAACACTGACGTTATTGTATTTATCATTATTTTTTCCTAGTACGAATCGACGTTGTTGAGAAAGTACGAAGATGTGGTGCAGGCAATCCCTCATCAAATGTACCTGTCGCTAGGCTATGCACGTGGTAAATTCTGCTTACGCAGGTCACCCTGAAAAACATACTTTCCATAATTGGTCATTTGACGAGAAATGCTCTGACTAAAAACCTGTCCTTGGTACACAAACCATTTATGTATCTGGTCTGAGTCCTACACAATTGAGTGACGTTGTGATTACTATTCTCGGGGCGGTTCGACAACCATATCCCCACTAAGTCAAACTAGCAATGTCCTAGTTAAGCCGTACAAAGCCGTTTGAAATAGCGCACCACTTTTTTCTTTTATGCTCCTATTAGAACACATGAAAAAGTGGCAACAATGTAAATACAACGATTTTTGTTTCATTATTGTTAAATTCGTATTTTTATAAACAAACCCATCAGTTATATTTATACCGCATGTAAAAGAAAGTGATATTTCAGGTTGAACGTATCTAAGACTAAAAAGGTAGGTTTCAATCACACTATTTGTTAGATTTGGTTGACGTTTTTACTTTATTAAAATGTTCTATATAACGAAATAGTGCGATAAAATGGGCTTGGTTTAAAGAAATAGCTAAGGGCATTTTGCTCTGTCAAAACCGCGATAAAGCATAAATAATGAGCCCTTAGCTATAACATTCCTGTTCACTAGAACCACTAGGGGGTATACCACCAGCGACTATCAATTTGACTGAAGCTTTCTTTGGTATCTGGGCTGTCAATATCAACTCTGACACGATTGGTTAAATTTGCCTTGTCAAACGCGTCCTTAGAAAACGGATGTTGTTTTAACAAATTAAGCAAGCTACCATCGGCAAGAGCATTTTCCATCCCAGTGGTAATGGCATCTGCAAGTTTAAGATTATCTTTAGTAACGTAGAAAAATCGGCCATAGGGGTAAACAATAGTAACATTTGAGTCTACAACTAAATTATTGCTACCTGATCCAAATTTATCTAAAAATTGATAGACTTCTGTTGCACCCAGAGGAAATAGATCGAAACGTTGTCCATCAACCATTTTAATCAACTTTTCAATTTTAGACGCCGTAACAACTTTAAAACCAGCGTTCTTTAATATTGGAATATCTCCCCAGCCTTGCCCCTGACCAACACTGAATTTAGTGAGCTGTTCTAAATTTTTAACGTTACCAAGCTGTGCCTCTGTATCACGATGAACGATAGGTACCCTCCAGCCCAGTAAACCCATTTCTAGTGGCAGATAGATAGGTAAAAACCTCTGCTCTAAGTCTTTTTGAAACCCTGTGTCAAACACATCTAAGTCCCGAGATTCAACCATACTTCGTGCTCTGTTTTGATTGACGCTGCGTTTATCTACAGTCACAGTATAGTCAGCACCAGACTTACTGAGCGCTAACTCCAATACAGCCAAGCCTATAGATTCTTTACCAATTCCATCAATATTTGGGTACTTAACCTCTTGAGCCGAGGCAAAAGTGCTGGAGATAAAAAGAGCAATCACTATGCCTAGCTTACCTATATCCTTCATCATTTTCGCTTCCCTTCTTCATACTATCAATTATATAGTTTAGCTTGTAGATAATGGTTTACTGAGTGGTTTATTTCGACAAGGATTTGGGCAAAGTTATTTTATAGCGCACACCATTACCAATACTCGATTCCAGCAGGATCTCTCCTTTTAGTTTTTGAGTGACTAAATTATATACCAACGTAAGACCTAGCCCAGAGCCCCCACTCCCTCGTTTAGTCGTATAAAAAGGCTCAAAGACTTTTTGCTGGTCTTCTAAAGCTATACCCTGCCCATTATCTTGATACACAAAAGTGATGCCGTGCTCGGACTGCTGGTAGCTAATCAAAATATTGGCAGGTTTACTGGTTTGTTCAAACGCATGGTAAACACTGTTCAGGATCAAGTTACTCATCACTTGAGTTAGAACACCTAGTAGACTATTAATTGTAATGCCTTCTTCACCTATCAACTCGATGCTTACCGGCACTTTTTTTGTCTCACTTTCAAGGCTCACTAACACTGCGTCTAACATCTGACGAATATTAAACTCAGACTGATTTTCTGATATATGATCTACCGCCGTATTTTTGAAGTCTTTAATCAAGATAGAAGCACGCTCTAAATTCGCTTTAAGCATTGAGAGCCCTTTATCCATGATCTGGCTTTCACTAGTAAACTCAGTACTGGTCAGTGTCTGATTGTCAAAGCTATCACTGAGCTTATTCAAACTGTCTTCAACCAATGAAGTAGCCGTTACTGCAATGCCAAGCGGTGTATTTACTTCATGGGCAACACCAGCGACTAAGCCACCTAAAGCCGCCATTTTCTCAGATTCAACAAGCTTCTCTTGAGTACTTTCAAGTTCTCTTAAACTTTCTTGCAAAGCTTGCGTTCGCATAGCAATAGTCGCTTCAAGTGAATGATTAAGCTTTTCTAACTCAAGCTGCGCTTGTTTCAGCTCACTCACATTTATTGCTGTGCCTCGAAAACCAACAAAAACATCACCGCTGTATTTAGCAATGGCTTGGAAAACGAAGTAATAAGCCTTACCATCAAATTCAATTTCATCTTGGCACATTGAAAAGCTTTTCTTTTGTTCAAGCTTTTCTTGTAGTTTTACCGATCTATTTAACCCTTGAATTTTATGAACAACAGGCATCTTGTCTTCGCTGATACCCAACGCAGCTCTCATCGGATCAGAACAAAAAGTTAACCTATGAGTATTATCCGTTTCCCATAGCCAGTCAGAAGACACATAGGTAAAATCTTGCAGCTTTTCTTGCTCAGCTTTAATACTTTGATACAGCTTAGTAAAAGTACAAGTAAGCTTATTAATTTCATCAGCAACCCAACTGAGTTCGTCCATATCCTCAATTGTCCAATGTTTATTGTTCATCTGTAAATTAGAGGTTGCATAGCGTGGCGAATAATGCCGTAGGTATTTGACAATACTGATGACTCTCGCATTTATACTCTTATGGAATACCCAAAACAAAATACTGCACACCAGAAAGGTTTTCACCGCATTGAGTAAGAGGCTGATGAAAAACTGTTGAAGTAGAAAGTGATAAATTTTTTCCGAATTGGAGGTCACATAAAGCTCTCCTACCGTTGCTTCTAAGTCCGTATTTTGGTCAAAGTACTTTATTTCAAACCGACTTGTAACATGGCTTCCCTCTGGCTTTATTCCAGACGATATTACCTCTCCATCAAGACCGACTTCGAGATAATCAACTTTGGGCAGAGTCGTCAGCTCCTTAAGCCTTTTTTGTAATGACGGGATATCATAGAACCACAATGAGGTGGCAAGCAGCCCAGAGTAAACCTGCTTGATTTCTTGATGCGTCGCCTCAACGTCACTAAATTCTCTATCATAGTCCAAGTACAGCTGTAACCCTGTAGTGGTCAGGGTTATCACACTGCTAATGACGACTAAAATTAGCAACACACGACGCCCAATCCTGCTGACGTACCTTTTACTCATTAAATAATCTCTAGACAGACGTCTATCAATTATAGTGTGAACTGGAGGGTTACTGACAAATAACTATACTAAAACTCAGTGAAAAAGTTTGGAAGCTCAACATGAAGATAATCACTCTATTGCTATTATCTGTCCTCTTTAGTTCCGTTTCGGCAAGAGAAATTCGTTATCCCAACCTTGATGGCATAGGTCAACAATCGATAGGGCTCGCCATGCTGAAACTGGCGATTGAAAAATCGGGCTCTGACATGACAGCAATTGTCGACTCTAATGAAGTTAATCAAAATCGGGCGCGACAGCTTGTTGAAAATGGTCAGCTCGATATTTTTGATACTGGCTTTGACGAAACCTTGGATGGGCGCTTTAAACCTATCTACCTACCCATAGATTTAGGTTTGACGGGATGGCGGTTGTTTATTATTCATCAAGATACACAGGCAAAAGTTGAGAATGTTAAAAATGTGTCCCAACTGAGTCCATTTGTAATGGGGCAAGGACAAGGATGGGGAGATATTCGAATCTTAGAAGCTTCAGGACTGAAAGTGACTACTGCACCACGCATTGAAATCTTAATCAAAATGGTTGGAGGAAAACGGTTCGACTTATTTCCATTGGGTGCAACAGAAGTGCACCAGTTCCTTGAAACCTATCGTGGAAACCAAAAGCAGCTGATGGTCGAGAACCAATTGGTTCTAATTTACCCCTATGGTCGATTTTTCTATATCCGTAATAACGATAAAGAGTTATCTGACGTGATGCACAAAGGCCTAGAGGCCGCATTTGAGGACGGGAGCTTGCAAGAGTTATTGATCAACCATCCTTTTTCAAGCGATGCTTTTACCAAAGCCAACTTAGCAGAGCGAACTCATATTCGTATACCAAGCCCAACGCTAACGGAAGGTTTCAAGGCCATCGACAACAAATGGTGGTACGTGCCGTAAGCCAGTTCCATCACTAAAAACATCGATTCATCGACGACAAATGCATGACCTATGAATCTACTTTGGAAAAAAGACTAATTGGGGGTAAGTGGAAACTCAATCAATAGCGCTTAATTTCAACGCGAAAGAGAAAAATCTGTAGAATCAGAGTGTTAGATACGAAGTTTAAATGATAGGAAAGAATGGCTTGAACTAGGTTTTGATTGGAGCGTGCAGCGGGAATCGAACCCGCATCATCAGCTTGGAAGGCTGAGGTAATAGCCATTATACGATGCACGCATCATCGTGGAAACAGGTCTAATATGCCACAGCAATTTGAAAAGAAAAGGTTTTTCTTCGCAAAACGGTTTTGTTTGCTTTCTTTGTGCGCAAAGTGGTAAAAATTTAACCTCTACGGACGTTCACGAATGTGAATTTTCCATGTTTTTCACAACCGCTTGGTCCTTCCCTTGTGCTTTAGCTTGATACATTAGTTGGTCAGCATCTGAAAGCTGTATATCCTGATGTGCCGTTGGGTAATACGCGCATCCTAAACTAACGGTAACCTGATAGGGAAGCTTGTCACTAAAGTCTAGATTTCGAATTAAGTCACAGATAACGTGGGAGACTTCTTTTACTCGCAGCTCATCTTGGTTGTTCATCACAAGGGCAAACTCTTCACCACCGATACGGCCCAAAAGTTGGTCAGATCCGATTTTTTCACGTACTGCCTCTGCAACCGTTTTAATCACGTGATCACCAACTTGGTGCCCGTAGTTATCATTTATCGATTTGAAATCATCAATATCAAATACAATCACACATACGTCACCCTGCATCTCGATACGCTGTTGAAACTCAGAAACGAAATGTCGACGATTACTCAGCCCTGTCAATGAATCCGTCTCAGAGAGCTTCTTTAGCTCTTCATTGGCCAACGCTAACTCACGAGTTTTCATGCGCACCGAATACCTCAATGCAAATATATAGAGGATCGCACCACCTACAGCAATCACAATGAGAATCGGTGCCAAATAAGCCGGGTAGACAGTATTGATGTGCATCCAACGACTCAAAATGCGCTGCTTCTCACTTGTTGTAATTGTTTCCTGCCCCTTTATTATTCTATCTTGTAACGCTTTATTACCCTCTTTAACAGCAGCTCTCAAGTCTCCTGAGTAAAGATTTCTCACACCAATGAAAGCGTTGGGCTGGTTGCTTGTCAAAAGATAGAAATTTCCCACTTGTAAATCCGCAACAAAAGCGGAGATCTCTCCCTTAAACGCCGCATCAATCATTTTCTGGTTGTTGTTGAATGACACAAGTTGAAGATTAGGGTAATTGTTGCGAGTAAATTCTTCTTCATATCCGCCCGTAACTACTCCCACTTTATAGTTGTGCTTTCCCAACATAAAGTCATTGAGGTCAAGACCTATTAAATCTCGATTTATGTACATCTGAGTATCAATAGTGATGATCTCTGGGGTGTAATCAAGATAGGCTTCTCTTCCTTCAGACCACAGTAGCCCTGCATGCACATCTGCTTTTCCTGTGCGTACTGCCTCAAGTGAGTCATTCCAATCTAATAAAAGAAATTCAATCTCGACATTATTATGCTTGGCAAACTGTTGCCAGTAGTCAATCAATATCCCAGCGGGTTGCTGATCATCGTCCAGATAAGAAAAGGGCTTCCACGCTTTTGAGTTGGTCACGATCAAAGTTCGTGACTCGGCATTCTCTTGATTTGCTACTGATACAGGGGAAAACAACAAGGTGATACTCAGTAAGCTAAGCTGAGCTAATAAGGCCCCCTTGTACAGAAATTGTTTGATTTGTGAGTGATGTAGTATTTCAGCATGTTTACTCAAGTTTGCGTCCACTAGCTCAGACCGATAATGATAATTATAATATTAGACACTAATGACCTGTCTGCCAGTTTGCTGCCTACCACGCACGCTTGATAAGAACTTTATTTAACGCAAGGTTTAACTCTTTTCGTACCGATATTAATCCACACAAAAAATAGATTTAAATCACCTCAATATTGGGTATAATCCGCGCCCATTATGTTTTGTGTTGATAAACACTAAATAAATTTGAAAAACCCCATAAAACAAACCTCTCACAGACAGAGGTAAAATGAGAAGTAAAATGAGCAAGATTGATAAAGCGACACGAATACTACTAGCAGGGTTCTGTATCAACCTTTGTCTTGGCATCCTATATGCTTGGAGTGTCTTCAACAAAGCGTTAGTGACAGAATCTGGATGGAGTGCAGCAGAAGCCTCATCCCCCTACGCTATTGCAACCATTGCCTTTTCAATTTGTCTTCTTATCGCGGGGATCCTACAAGATAAAATGGGACCACGTAAGATCTTGATTCTTGGGACCATCCTAACTGGCTTAGGTATGATTGCATCTGGCTTTGCAAATTCACCACTGATGTTAAATATCACTTTCGGTGTAATGACGGGGGCTGGAATTGGCTTTGGCTATGCTTGTCTTTCACCCTCAGCGATGAAATGGTTTCACTCATCGAAAAAAGGCATGGTTAATGGATTAATTGCTGCTGGTTTTGGCCTTGCTGCTATTTATCTCGCTCCGCTTACCTCATCTCTAATAGAAAGCATGGGGATTCAAACAAGCTTTATTGTTCTTGGCATTGGCATATTGGTGATCACCGTTCCTCTTGCAGCCACAATCAGTAATCCTCCAGCAGATTATGCCCCCGCTTCACCACATAATAAGGCCAGCAAGTCTACAAATCCAAGTGCTCATGATAGTGACTTAACTTGGAAGTCCATGCTAAAAACGCCTCAATTTTACTCCCTTTGGATTATGTACGCCTTTGCAGCATCAGTTGGTCTAATGATCATTGGTAACATCACGACTATCGCAAGCATACAGGCGGATTTACCCAACGCTGTTTATCTAGCCTCAATTCTCGCGATATTTAACTCCGGTGGACGAGTCATCGCAGGGTTACTCGCCGATAAGATTGGCGGAATAAGAACACTGCTTCTAGCGTTCATACTGCAGGGCATTAACATGGTTATGTTCGCTACGTTTAATAGCGAGTTCACATTAATCCTAGGAACAGCAGTTGCTGCGGTAGGCTATGGTACATTGTTAGCGGTATTCCCAACAATAACAGCAGAATTCTATGGTCTTAGAAACTACGGTACTAACTATGGTGTGCTGTATACAGCGTGGGGGATTGGCGGTGCTATAGGTGCGGCGGTTGTTGGTCTCTCAATGTCTAATGTTGAAAACTATAGCCTTGCGTACACAATTTCGGCCTTCATGATGGCAACCTGTATTGCTTTAGCACTGTTTACTAAACCAATCTCTATGGCAAAACTCGGACGACTGAAAAAAGCCTAACGCACCTTTGATGTCGCTCTAAATTCCAAAAGGCTTAACTTCATTGTTAAGCCTTTCTAGTCTCTGTGAACGCCTTGTAAAATCTCATCAAAATTATAGAGTTCAACGACTTTGGTTGGTCATTTGCTGGCTAATTAAGTATCCTTTAATTGCAATGATTGAACTGATTTGGACTGCTATTTTTCACATGAATGTGCGTAAACTCTTTATTTTATCTCTTATTACACTCTTTGCAGGCTGTGCAACCTATGCGGGTCTCAATTACGACAAGCTCTTTGGTTATGCGCAACCGAGGGAAAGGCTTGTAGAGACATCTAGTCCATCTAGTGACTTCTTTATCAACCAAGTAAAGCCTATTATTGATAACCGCTGTGTAGTATGTCACGCATGTTATGACGCTCCTTGTCAACTGAAACTATCCTCCACAGCTGGTATTGATCGCGGTGCGAGCAAAGCCCTCATTTATCAAGGTACACGACTAACCGCTGCAACACCCACTCGATTATTTGAAGATGCTCAAAACACCTCTCAATGGAGAGACTTTGATTTTAACCCTGTCTTGAATGAGCGAACACAATCGCCTACTGCCAATATAGAAGCTGGGCTGATGGCAAAAATGTTGATGCAAAAACAAACGCACCCTTTACCTATGCAAACTCAATTAGAGGGGTTCGATTTTTCTATTAATCGTGAACAGCAGTGCCCTACTATCGAGGAATATGCGGAATATGAAAGCAAATATCCCGATTGGGGAATGCCTTATGGCATGCCTAATCTAACATCAGCAGAATATTCAACATTAATGTCTTGGCTACAAGATGGAGCGCTCATGAATGCTCCTTTGCCCTTGACCTCAGAGCAAGGTGCTCTGGTTAATAAATATGAGCAATTCTTGAACGCCAGTCCGCGTAAAGTACAGTTAATGGCTAGGTACATATACGAACACCTTTTCCTGTCACATTTGTATTTCTCTGATCTTAAAGAGTCATCCCCTCGTTTCTTTACACTGGTCCGTTCAACAACACCACCAGGACAGGCCATCAAGCGCATTACGACTCGTCGTCCATATGATGACCCTAAAACCGAGCGCGTTTATTACCGGTTGATTCCTGTCGAATCCACCATTGTTGATAAGACCCATATGCCCTTTGCACTCAATAAACAACGCTTGGCTAACTGGAAAAAATGGTTTATCGACTCTAAGTATGATGTGGCAAAATTACCTGACTACTCAGTCGAAGTTGCAGCCAATCCCATGACAGCTTTTATCGACCTCCCCGTTAAAGCTCGTTTTAAGTTCATGCTGGACAATGCACAAAATACAATAAACGCCTACATAAAAGGCCCTGTATGTCGTGGACAATTGGCATTAAATGTTATTAATGACCGTTTCTGGGTATTCTTCTTGGATCCTGACAAGTCGGATATACCCGAAGTCAACGAGTTTTATCGCTCACAAGCCGATAATTTGAAGCTTCCCGGAGAGCTGGAAAGTAATACCGTGCCTATTACCAACTGGGTCTCTTATTCTCGGCAACAAGCCCGTTACTTAGAAGCAAAGTCTGAATTTATTAATAAGTGGTTTAAAGACGGCCAAAATCTCACAACCGATGTGATTTGGACAGGCAACGGAACCAACCCAAATGCTGCACTCACTGTCTTTAGGCACTTTGATAGTGCATCCGTCGTTCAAGGTTTAGTAGGTAAACCTCCCAAAACTGCGTGGGTCCTTGACTATGCGCTGATTGAACGTATCCACTATCTCCTCGTCGCTGGGTTTGACGTGTATGGCAACTTTGGTCATCAACTTATGACCCGTATGTTTATGGATTTTCTTCGCTTAGAAGGGGAAAGTAATTTTATTACTCTGTTGCCCAAAGATATTCGCCATGTCGAACAGTCAAGCTGGTATGAGGACCAAAGTTCTCAATTAAGTGACTTCTTACAACGTAACGTTAAACCTTTTAATCAACCCAGTCAGGTTCCCTATCAGACCGATAATCCAAAAAAAGAGCTATATAACATTTTACAAACACAGCTTTCTCCAGTACTCCATAATCGTTATGATATTGAGCAAACCGGACTATCTCCTGAAAGTGAACAAGCACTCGCAACCATTGATGACTTAAAAGGAGGAGGTATCCGTTACTTCCCTCAGATTATAATACTGCACATAGAATCGGAAGCAGGCCAAAGTCAGGTCTTTACTCTCTTACACAATAATGCCCATACCAATATCTCCAGTCTATTTGATGAGCAAAGAAACAGAGATTTTGATAACGATGACTTCACATTGGTTCGCGGCATTCTAGGTAGCTACCCTGCTGCCTTCTTATCACTCAGTGAAAAAGAAATCCCATTATTTGTAAACATGATTGCACAGGTCAAACAGGAGCAAGATTACGTTAAGTTATTGGATAAATTTGCGATCCGAAGAAGTTCAACTGAATTTTGGTCTTTCAGTGACAAAATTCACCAATGGTATAAGAAAGATCAGCCTGTCGAATTTGGTCTCCTTGACTATAATCGTTTTGAGAATAGGTAAACTATTCGGCCAAGCGTTTAACAGCGCAGGAGGTAGGGCATGAGTATTCGAGATAGTATTCGAGCTATCGAGCAGCAAATATACATCGCTTGCTCAGAGGGTGATTACGACACTGTCCAAATGCTTGAGCATCAGCTAGAGAGTTTGCGAGGCAAGGCCGAGCATCCACTCGATGATGATTCCTATGCACCTGAAAGTAAGATCCCCCCAGAAGACCTTTGGTATTAACGATTAAAGCCCCGTACTAAACGGGGCTTTTTCTATGTTCGCCAAATTGGTTGCGCTTACTCTATCTTGCAAAACCGACCGCTAGAAAAAATCGATATCTGAGCGACCAATCTTATTCTTCTTGTTGCTCGAGTTTGCTTTCTTGCTGTCAGCCTTTTCTGGCTTCACTTGTCGCTTTGCGACCTCATGACGAACTTCCTCTGTCACGGAGTCATTAACTGTTCTTTCATACTCCGAGTTATCAGCATCACAGATAACCACATAGAACTCTTGGTTAAACTCAAAAACATCTCCATGATACATTTTGCGACGTTTACGAGTTTCAAGTTCACCATTGACAGCAACATAACCCTCAGAGATGATGTATTTTGCTTCACCTCCTCCACCGACTAAATTAGCTAATTTAAACACCTTATACAGCTCAATAGGCTCACTTGATACCTCTACTCCGATTGCTTCGATCTCAATTTCTTGAGTACTTTTGTCGTCTTCTGTCATGTTTTGCTTTAATTAAATGGCGAAAACGCAAAGTCTAATGCCTAATCTTCAATAAATAAACTAAAGTTAAACATAGAAAGAGCACATTAAAGGGACGAACTTTGCTCAAATGGACACTCATTCTACTTTTACTCTCGTGGCGAGCCGCTGCTTTCGAGCCACCAGTGAAAGTTTTGGTATATGGTGACGACGCTTATCCACCATACAGCTATGTAGAAAATGGCATCGCGAGAGGGATATACAGCGACATTCTTCGTCGAGTGTTTGAAGACATGCCAGGCTATAAGATAAAAATTGTACCCATCCCTTGGAAGCGTGGGCTAAAAATGCTCAAGTCCGGGCGTGGCTTCGCTTTATTCCCTCCCTATTACTATGCTGATAAACGCCTTTACATATCCCCGTATTCGAAGCCCATTTTGAACGAAGAGGTTGTGGTATTTTGCAACAATGACAGCGTACAAGATCGCCCACTAAATAACTGGCCATCGGACTATCTCGGTTTGACTATAGGCGTAAACGAGGCTTTCGCGCTCGGTGGAAACGAGTTTTGGAATGCAGTGAAAGCAGGCAAAATAACCATTTCTGAAGCCAAAGGGAGTAGGCCAAGCTTGCTAAAATTATATGAGAAGAAAATTGATTGTTATATGAATGACCGACTGTCTATTCTTTGGGAAATAAAACGTATGACAACCGAAGGCCTACTGCCAGAGGATTGGAAACTCACATTAGGAGCCGTCGTGAGTGCAGAGCAAGGGTATTTAGGCTTTACCACGATCCAACCTGAGAAATACCCTTACAAAGACGACTTCGTAGAAACATTTAACTCTATTCTCACGCAGTTGAAAGAAAAGGGAGAAATTGAAGTTATCGTCAAAGCTTACTTAGAAAAAGATCTGTAACACACTTCATTTCCCCCTCGCCCCCTATGCTATCAGCGCCTAGAAGCTTGAAAGCTCAACCAGTTTACGTGTGTATGAACGTTTAGGACCTTCAAAAAGCTGATCTGTTCTTCCACTCTCAACGATAAGTCCTTGCTTCATTACAATCGTATGGTGGCAAAGGGATTTAACAACATTAAGGTCATGACTTATAAACAAGTAGGTTAAAGCGTATTTCTGCTGAAGAGATTTCAGAAGATCAAGCACCTGAAGTTGAACCGTTCGATCAAGTGATGATGTGGGTTCATCGAGTAGAATGAATTCAGGTTTAAGTACCAAAGCTCTTGCTATTGCGATCCTTTGACGCTGCCCGCCTGAAAACTCATTGGGGTATCTGTGGCGAGTTTCAGGGTCTAAATCAACATCTTCCATTGCCTCACAAATCATTTTATCGACGGTTAATTCATCAAAGTCATGATGAACGTATAGTCCTTCACCTATCACTTGTGCAACAGACATTCTAGGATTAAGCGCGGAAAATGGGTCTTGAAAAACCACCTGCATTTTACTGCGGTAAGGTAACATCTCCTTCCGGTTCAACCCCTGTAACTCATGTCGTTCATAACAGATGGAGCCTTCAGAGTTCACTAAACGCAAAATAGCCATACCAGTAGTAGATTTACCAGACCCACTTTCACCTACTATGCCCATTGAATGACCTCGTTTCAGGTCAAAGTCCATATCTGTCACCGCTTTAATATGAGAGACCACTCTTTTAAATAGACCCCCAGTTACAGGAAACCAAACCTTTAATTTGTCTACTTTGATAAGACTCTCTGAATCTTCCGCGACTTCGACGGGCAGTCCTCGAGGATCCGAGTGAATCAGTGTTTGTGTGTAAGGGTGCTTAGGCGCGGAAAATAGCGAATAACAATCAGCCTGTTCAACTATCTGCCCATCTTGCATTACCGCAACTTTGTCTGCAATTCGGCGAACTATGCTCAGGTCATGGGTAATAAACAGCATCGCCATTCCAAGTTCTTTTTGCAAATCTCTCAATAATTCCAATATTTGCGCTTGCACAGACACATCAAGCGCAGTGGTTGGTTCATCAGCAATTAATAGCTCTGGTTTGTTTATCAAGGCCATTGCTATCATGACTCTTTGTCTTTCCCCACCAGATAATTCATGAGGATAAGCATTAATCTTCACTTCAGGATAACGGATATCCACTTTTTGTAGCCATTCAACGGCTAATTTTTCTGCTTGAGTCTGACGAACACCACTATGTATCGCCAGTGTCTCTACCAACTGTCTCCCCACTTTATGCAAAGGGTTAAGAGATACCATCGGCTCCTGGAAAATCATCCCTATACGATTACCGCGGATCCCTCTCAGTTCCCGTTCAGAGCAGTTCAGTATCTCAATATCATCAAAGTTGATAGTGCCTTCAAGATAATGAGAAGAGCCTTTGGGAAGAAGCTTAAGTATTGAATTGGCCGTCACTGATTTTCCAGATCCGCTTTCACCAACTAACGCAAGGGTTTCCCCTTTAGAAATAGTAAAAGACACTTTATTTGTGACTTTATTTATCTCGTTGCCAACACCAAATCCTACCGACAAATTGTTCAACGTGAGTATGTCTTTCGCCATGACTATCTACCTTGATGATGAGGGTCAAAGGCATCTCGCACTGCTTCACCGATAAAAACCAGTAAGGTGAGCATGATTGACAATACCAAGAAAGCAGAGAAACCAAGCCAAGGGGCTTGTAAGTTGGCTTTGCCCTGAGCCAATAACTCTCCTAAAGATGGCGAACCAACAGGCAAACCAAAACCAAGAAAATCGAGAGATGTGAGTGTTGTGACCGACCCTGAGAGGATAAATGGCATCATTGTTAGAGAAGCTACCATCGCATTTGGCAACATGTGCCTTCTCATAATTCGACTATCGCTGACGCCCATTGACAGTGCTGCTTTTACATAATCAAAATTTCGACAACGTAAAAACTCAGCCCTCACAACACCAACTAGACTCATCCAGCTAAATAGCACCATAATGCCCAATAACCACCAGAAATTAGGTTCAACAAAACTGGATAAGATGATAAGTAAAAACAAAGTTGGCATCCCAGACCATACTTCGATGAAACGTTGACCGAATAAGTCTAACCAGCCACCATAATACCCCTGAGTCGCACCAACAATAACGCCAATGACACTTGATACTAAAGTAAGAATAAGCCCGAATAGTACTGATATGCGAAAGCCATAAATAACACGCGCCAGTACATCACGACCTTTATCATCGGTACCAAGCCAATTAACGTTATCCGGTGCAGAAGGAACTGAGCCAGCAATATCGTAATTGATCGTACTATAGCTAAAACGAATCAGGGGCCATACCATATAACCTTTGTTTTCTATCAGCCCCGCAACATAGGGATCGGTATAATCGGCTTCGGTCTCAAACTCACCTCCAAATATAGTTTCAGAATATTGGGTTACAATAGGGAAGTACCAAACGCCGTCATAGTCTACTAATATAGGCTTATCATTGGCAATTAGCTCCGCAAACAGACTGAGTGTGAACAAAACCATAAAGATACACAGCGACCAGAAGCCACGCTTATTCGCTTTAAACCTTTGCCAGCGAGCTTGATTTAACGGATTAGCCGTTTTGCTGTTTTGCATTTAACGGGCCTCGAAGTCTATTCTGGGGTCGACCCAAGTGTATGTTAAGTCTGATATAATGCTCAAAATCAAACCCAGTAATGTCATAATGTAGAGAGAACTAAAGACCACCGGATAGTCTCGCTGAATGGTTGATTCAAAGCCAAGTAAACCTATACCTTCAAGCGAAAACATAACTTCAATCAACATTGAACCTGTGAAGAAAATACTGATAAACGCTGCGGGAAAACCAGCGATAATGATCAGCATAGCGTTACGAAAAACATGCTTGTAAAGAATGCTGCTTTCATCCAAGCCTTTGGCTCTTGCTGTCACAACGTATTGTTTGTTGATTTCATCCAAAAATGAATTTTTAGTCAACATACTTAACGTAGCGAATCCACCTATCACCATAGCCAGTATCGGCAAGGTCAAGTGCCAAAAGTAATCAATAATTTGCTCATACCAAAGCATTTGATCAAAGTTGCTTGAAACAAGGCCACGTAGTGGGAACCAGCTAAAATAATTACCACTAGCAAATAATATAATCAGTATGATGGCAAACAAAAACCCCGGAATTGCATAACCCACTATAACCACTGCACTCGACCAAATATCGAATCTTGAACCGTGATGTATCGCTTTCATTACACCTAATGGTATTGAGATGAAATAAATAATCAATGTACTCCACAACCCAAGGGAAATAGATACAGGAAGGCGCTCAACGATTAAGTCGATGACATTACCACCCTTGAAGAGACTATCTCCAAAATTAAAGGTGGCGTAATCTTTTAACATAGTGAAGTAACGCTCTAGAATCGGCTTGTCAAAACCAAACTGCTTTTTGATTTCCTCGACGACTTCTGGGTCTAACCCTCTTGAACCCTTGTAACCACTTGGACTAGTATCGCTACCAATATCCAGAGAAACTTCGCTGCCACCACCAGAGAAACGCTCCATTATCCCTGAGTCAAATCCTTCAAGTTGAGCAATAGCCTGTTCAACAGGACCACCTGGAGCGATCTGGATAATAAAAAAATTAATCGTGATTATCGCCCACAAAGTGGGTATCACTAACAGTAATCGGCGAAAAATATACGCGGTCATGCTTAACCCTCTTTTTTAACGACGCTTTTCCGGCAATTTCGCAGCTTTCTCTTTAGATATCCACCAAGTATCAATGCCTAGGTCGTACTTAGGCAAAGTGGCCGGGCGATCAAACTTATCCCACATAGCCACTCTGTACTTACTTACATACCATTGTGGAATAATGTAAAAATTCCACTGTAGGACTCGATCTAATGCACGACCTAATGTAAGCAAAGCATCCGGATCTTGCTGCTTTTGAGCAATTTCCATTGTCAAGCTATCCACAACAGGATCCATCACCCCTGCAAAATTATAACTTGAGTCAATATAGTTAGAGTTCCATATAATCATCAGATTTGGGCTCGGGTATGGGTTAGCCGAATACCCTCTGGAAATCATGTCAAAGTCTCTGTCTCTTAATCGCTTTGTGTATTGCGTAGTGTCAATAGTACGAATTTTCATCTCAATACCCATTCGCTTCATGTTCTTTTGAACGGGTATCGCAATTCGTTCATCAGTCGGGCTGTAAATCATTAACTCGAAACGAAACGGTTCACCGGTCTTAGTGTTAGTAAGAACTTTATCTTTTAGCTCCCAGCCGGCCTCTTTCAATAGTTTGAAAGCGACTCTCATCTGAGCTCGAATTCGTCCAGAGCCATCTGTCTTAGGCGGTTCAAATTCTTGTGTTAGTGCCCGTGGAGGGATTTGATTTTTAAACCGCTCTAAGACTTTACGCTCTTGCTCACTGGGTAACCCCTTTGCCTCGTAATCTGTATTTTGAAAATAGCTGCGAGTTCTAGAGTATTGACCATAGAACATGTTCTTGTTCATCCACTCGAAGTCCATTGCATAACTAAGAGCTTCTCGCACTAGCGGATCTTTAAATATTTCCCTTTGAGTATTAAAAACAAACCCAGCCGTACCTTCGGGCTTTTGATGGGGAATTTCCTCTTTAGTAATAAAACCTTTATCAAAGTTTTTTCCTGTGTAGGAGTTAGCCCAGTACTTTGCCGATGTCTCAAGACGAAAATCAAACTCACCCGCTTTAAATGCTTCTAGCATGACAGTATCATCTCGATAATAATCGTACTGAATCTGCTTAAAGTTGTGTCGCCCAATATTGACAGGAAGATCCTTCGCCCAATAATCTTCCACTAATCCATAAGTGACACTCTGCCCAATTTTATAATCGATGATTTTATAGGCTGAGCTGCCCACTGGCGGCGTGGATATGGGCTCTGAAAAAGACTTATCTTTCCAAAAATGTTCTGGCAGTACTGGGGTAGATTGGGCAAAACTAAAAAGTTTCTCCCTGTTTGGCGTTGCCATTTCTATCCGAACTATTTGTTTATTCTTTGCCTTAACAGACTTGATATCTTTATAGTAAGCTCGATACTGAGGGACTCCCTCTTTCATAAATTTATCAAAAGTAAAAGCGACATCGTCGGCGGTAATCGGTTCTCCATCATGAAAACGGGCTTTGGGGTTAATGTCTAGCTCAAGCCAAGTGTAATCATCTGAATATCGGACTCTTTGAGCGATTAGGGGATAATAAGCATCGATTTCATCACTGGGAGAGTACATCAAGGAATCATAGAGTTCGCCTGTTGCGGCAGCAGCAACACCTCTTGATGCATAGCGATTGAAGTTATCGTAAGTTCCTACCTGGCCGTAGGTAACCTTGCCATATTTAGGCGCATTAGGATTAACATAATCAAAATGAGTAAAGCCATCAGGGTACTTAGCTTTACCGAATCCTACTAAGTTGGTTGATTCAATGACTTTAGCTTGTGCGATAGAGCTTACGCTAACAAGTAGAGCTCCTAAGAAAATGCGGCGTATTGGCATCATAGACAGTATTCTTCCCAACATTAAGTATACTATTATTAATTCAGTTACTTAGATAAGTATAGGCACTTATACAACAGCCGGAGAAATGTTCGCAACAAAAATGTGCCGCAACGCCAACTATAAATCATGTCAAAAAAAACATGCGTACTACATCATTTCCTTGGCAATGAGGTGTAAAAGGTAGGTTTCACGCTCAATGCTCATACCTTTTTTAGGGCTGCTAGTCATGGTTTTTTCGTTATGCGCAATCGCCTCATGAATATTGACCCACTAGGAAGGTTTTCCAAACTCAAGGTCTACCTTGCAGGTATAACAATAGGAATGCATGTGAATAACATCAGCTTCTGGCTTGTACCATGGTCAAAATTCTTCATAAATACCAAAAGGCTTGATGCTATGAATATTTCGAGCACCGGTTTCTTCTGTTAACTCTCTCACCAAACCCGCAATGATGTCTTCTCCATCATCAATTCCACCACCGGGAATGGAGTAATCATGATAACGCTGTGTATATAACAGTAGAATTTCCTCTCCATTAACCACTATGGCTCGCGCCGCTTTCCTTTGAATGATAACTTTGTGATCCAAGTGGTTAATATCGGGATGTATAGATGTTTTTAAGTGTCTCATCAATAAATTAAGCTAGGTTCGAACTAAGTCGATTCTACCACATCAGCTTAGGGCCTCAATCTAAGCAAGCTTAAAGCGATGAATCATAGAGATTAAATTATCAGACACACGATCAAGTTCTGTACTGGCACTTGCCATCTGAGCCGATTCTGCTGATACAGAAGATGCCATATCATTCAGGCTTACCATATTTCGGTTCATCTCATTAACAGTAAGTGTCTGTTCTTCAGCGGCAGTAGCGATGTGTTGGTTCATTTCCTCTATGGTGTGAACTTCTTGATTAATCTTGCTAATTGCCACTCCTGCTTGACTCGACAACTCAGAAGCATTGGTTGCTTTCTCTGTCCCATGATCCATCACTTTGACAACATTCTCGGCGCCCAATTGAAGCTTCTCTACAATGTTCTGAATTTCAAGCGTTGATTCGTGTGTTCTTAGCGACAAACTTCTCACTTCATCTGCGACTACAGCAAAACCACGACCTTGTTCCCCTGCCCTCGCAGCTTCAATGGCTGCATTAAGAGCCAATAGATTGGTTTGCTCAGCGACACCACGAATCACTTCTAAAACCGTATCAACATTGCGAGCATCGGACGCCAACTGCTGTACAACTTGACTGGCAGACTGTATTTCACCAGCAAGTTCATTAGCACCACCAACATTTTTATTGATGATCTCATGACTATGATTCGCCTCTTTTGCTGCCATACGACTTGCATCATTGGCTTCTACTGTTCGCGCCGCTACTTCCTCAACGGTTGCCAGCATTTCAGTCATTGCGCTCGCTAATGTTTCAACATCGCTTTGCTGCTGATTAAGACTGTGATCAATATGTAGTGCCGATCTAGATAGCTGACCTGCAGCACTAGATACTTCACTACCCGCATCACTGATATTGAGCATAATATTCTGAACCGATTCAACAAATTGGTTGAAGTAACGAGCCAAATCTACCAGTTCTCGACTGCCTTCTTCTTCTAAACGCTGAGTTAAGTCACCTTCACCTTTAGATAAATTTTTCATTGCATCTACAGTACGATTGAGTGGTGTAGTAATGGTTTTAATAAAGAAACCTATCACCACGGACAATAAAATTAAAATACCTATAGCGTAACTTATTGAGGCTACCTCAGAACTCCGTGTATCCTCTTTTAAAGCGAGCATATTCATTCCAGAGCCAATCATCCAACCCCATGGTTGAAAAATGAGCGCATAGCTTGTTTTGAGATCTGCAGTGGTAGAATCAGGATTTTTCCAGAAGTAATCAACAAAACCACCGCCATTTTGAGCAAGCGTATACAGGTCCTGAACAAAGTAGCGTCCTGTGCTATCTTGAAGCCCGATGATGTTCTTACCGATTAACGACTCAACGCCAGAAGCAAGTTGTAAACCTTCTCGACTAACGACAAAAACATAGTTGTTGCCGTCAAATCTCATCGCCGATATTGTCTTTAAAGTGCGAGATTGCGCCTCACTTTCTGAAATTAGGCCAGATTTATATTGTTGGTAATTGTGCTTTGCAACACCAGAAGCTGCCTCAACCAGTGTCGATACTCCACGTTCGTAGTTTTCTCGCATGTGTTCACGAGATTTATCAATATTAAGAACTGTGTTAGCCAGCAGCCCAATGGCAAATAGACCTAATATGGACCATGCCCGTGTCGCAATAGACACCTCGGATAGCTTCTGTGTGATCATGTTTATATACCCTAGCCAGAAAATAGATACTTTCAGCGCCTAGCTACAACACCCACCTAAACTAATGATAATTAAGCCAAGAGCTATTTATTTTGTCTCTAATAATTTAGCAGTAAATTATGATGTTGATGGAGAATTTGGTCGGAATTTATACATGTTTAGGTTTAATAATAAAAAAAACACTGCAACTATAAGTATAAACAAGGCTTTTATTTAGATAAGGTTAACCTTTTATCAATAATAATTACTTTAACTTTTGACATTTTCGCGCTTCAATATGACTAGATTTTTCCTCATTGAAAACTTTAGAGGTCCATATGCTAGATGTCGCCCTATTCAGCGCTAAGTCGTATGACGAAATGTCTTTCAACAAAGCCAACAAGCCATTTGGCTTTGAACTGCATTTTCATGATTTTCCACTCACTAAAAAAACCGCAAAAATAGCTCATGGATGTAAAGTCGTTTGTGCTTTTGTTAACGACGACTTGTCTGCTCAAGTCTTAAATGAGTTGTCATTACATGGTGTCGAACTCATCGCAATGCGATGTGCTGGCTTTGATCGAGTCGACTTAGAAACAGCTAAGAACCTCGGTATTCAAGTAGTCAGAGTACCGGCATACTCTCCTGAGTCGGTGGCCGAACACACCGTTGGCTTAATGATGTCCCTTAACCGACGTTTCCACAAAGCATATCAACGTACTCGAGATGCCAATTTTTCACTCGAAGGACTCGTTGGATTCAACTTTCACCAAAAAACGGTTGGGGTTATTGGAACTGGCAAAATAGGCATAGCTACAATGCGCATTCTTAAGGGACTGGGAATGAATATACTCTGTTACGATCCTTTCAAAAACCCATTGGCACTGAAACTAGGCGCGACATATTGCAGTAAAGATGAAGTGTTTGAAAAAAGTGACGTCATCACGCTTCATTGCCCTATGTCGGATGAAAACTACCACCTTTTGAATAAGACAGCTTTCGACAAAATGAAAGATGGCGTGATGATCATTAATACAAGTCGAGGCGGCTTATTAGATGCCGCAGCCGCTATTGAAGCTCTAAAAACGGGCAGAATAGGCGCACTCGGTTTGGATGTGTATGAGAATGAAAAAGACTTGTTTTTTCGTGATAAATCCAACGACATCATTGTTGATGATGTTTTTCGTCGCCTCTCAGCATGTCATAACGTTCTATTTACCGGCCATCAAGCCTTTCTCACCAATGAGGCTCTCGGCAATATTGCAGATACTACTTTAGGCAACATTGATGCTTTTCACCACAAACTTAAATCGGGAAATGAATTGATAGACTGATCTTGTAGTGGGCTTTGTTACTGAAGGCCCACCACAAGCTAACCTATTTATTTTCTTAAAGCGTTTAATTTCGCTTGGGCAATACCAAAGATAGTATCGATTGGGTAGCTACCTTCATCACTAGGCTCTCCAGCCGGTCTACCCATGAACAGTTCAATGGCTTCTGTTACGTGATCAATTGCCCATATATGAAAATCACCACGTTCGACAGCTTTAACAACATCTGGCCTTAGCATCAGATTATGCATGTTCGCCCTAGGAATAATAACCCCCTGATTATCGTTGCGACCTTTAATCCCACATACATCATAAAAGCCTTCTATTTTCTCATTCACCCCTCCAATCGGCTGAGCTTGGCCAAACTGATTCATAGAACCTGTAATAGCGATGCTCTGGCAATTAGGTTGGCGTGAGAACGCAGATACTACCGCACAAAATTCGGCCATACTCGCACTATCGCCATCCACACCACCGTATGATTGCTCGAAAGTAATAGTGGTTTTAAGCGGTACTTTTGCGGTTTTGCCAAACACCGAAGAGAGGTAAGCTGTCAGTATCATAACCCCTTTCGAGTGGATGCTTCCTCCCAAGTCAACGCTGCGTTCGATATCTATCACCTCACCGTCTCCATAGCATGTCGTCGCAGTGATTCGGTTAGGCGCTCCAAACATATATTCACTGGTGCTTAACACCGAAAGAGCGTTGACTTGCCCTACTGAATGGCCGTGTGTCTGAAGTAGCGTGGTTCCATTGATAAAACCCTCCATTACGCTGTCTTTTAAGCGGCTAACTCTAAGCTCCTGATTTGCAAGTGCTTCTTCAACATGACTCGCTCGAATCATATTCGAGTTTGCTTGGCGAGCGACATAATTTGACTCCCTGAGAAGATTAGCGATATTGGCTGAATGTAGAGATAACTTAGTCTGATCCCCAGATAATCGGCAACTATGTTCAATAATTCGCGCAATCGCCTTCCTATCACAATGCAGCATATTGTTATCGTTAACCACACTTGAGATAAAACGAGCATATTGCAATTCAGATTCGGGACTGCGAACCATTTCGTCTTCAAAGTCGGCCGTCACACGGAATAACTCGCTAAACTCTGGATCATAGTGTTGTAAAAGTTGATAAGTACGATAGTCACCAAATAAAATTATTTTCACATCAAGCGGTATAGCTTCGGGATCAAGTGACACCGTACCGGTCAAGGTGACTTCTTTTTCAAGTGACGTAAAGCTTAGTTTTCTCGCTCTCAACGCTCGTTTTAGCCCGTCCCAAACATAAGGCTGCTCCAACACTTTCTGTGCATCCATCATCAACACACCGCCGTTCGCTTTATGTAAGCTACCTGGGCGGATCAGTGAAAAGTCCGTAAATACCGTCCCTTTAAACGTCGCCGTCTCGATATAACCGAATAAACTGTGATAATTCGGGTTTTCTTCAACAACAATCGGAAAGTCATCTGTTTTACGGCTTACAAGAACGTTAACTTTGTAGCGTCTGGGAAGTTTTTTATCTAATGAGGCGGTTGCTACTTCTGCCTGCTCGCCACTCTGCTCAAGAAAAATATCGGCATTATCAACAATATCCTGCTGTAATTCAGTTAAATAGGTTTTAATTGTCGGATAGCCTGAGTAATCTTTCTTCAACTGCTTTATAGAGTGGGTAATAACATCAAGAGTCACATCATCATTAAGTTTTTTTATTTTCTCACTGTAGGCTTCTTCCCACTCTGTAAGCTGGCGAACCATATCCCGCAACTTAATTTCAAGTTCATCGATGGTAGATCCAAAATACTCTTGTTCCTTTTTTGTTAGCTCCTCAAAAGACTCTTCGGTATGCATTTCATCCCCATCCATAGCAACGAATTGATAGTCACCTTGGGTGGTTATGGTTAAGCTAATTCCTTTGGCTTTCGCTTCTTTAGTGATGGCAGCTAATTCAGCTTCTTGTTTTTGAGCTAACTGATTTTTTAGTTTGTCAGCACGACTGTAATAGAGCTCATTATCGAAAGCTAAAGGCATGGCATTGACTAGCTTAGACATTAGCTTCTCAATGTCTTGCTTAAGTTGGCTACCAATACCTCTCGGTAATGCAAGTACTTTAGGCGTTCGAGTATCTTCAAAGTTCGCAACGTAGCACCAATCATAAAGCGCTTTTACATCATGTTGGTGACGGTTTAAATAGCGCAAAATCATGGTACGCTTACCCAAGCCGTTTTGGCCAATAGCATAGATGTTGTAGCCCTTTTCTTTAATGGACATCGCAAACTCTACCGCTTTCTGCGCGCGTTCTTGGCCAACAATTTCATCAATAGGAGCCAGCTCTTTCGTCGACTTGCATGGCAGCATTTCTAGCTGCGCAGCGTGATACAGCTGACTTGATTCAAGCCTTTGAATTGCCATCTCTATTTTTCCTTATCGTTATATTTTCGCTCTATAAGTTCCAAGTGTAGGCCAGTTTTATTTATATTTTAGTGACTTAGGTACGATCAGAGTTTAAGTGGTCAAATATCAACCAACAAGTTGCCGCACACAACTAAATGATAATTATTTGCAATAGGTAATGAATTACATTTAAATAGTATCTGTGATAACTTTGGTGGAGTAAATCGAATATGGACTTACAACAGTGCTGGACTAATTATTTAAAAGCAGAGCAATTGTTGGAACAAGGCCACTGGCCGGAAGCCCATAATTTATATGATCAGGTTCTTACTCACTTGCCCAGTCATATTCATAACGCTGTCAAAGACGAACAGACCAAACCCTGTCAATTTGGTTGCTTACTCAGAAGTTTGAGAGATTCAGCAATATCACAGTCAGAAATATTGAACAAAATGGGTCAATACCAAAGTGCATTTGACTTACTCAACCAAAGTTATGGATTGCTTCAGTTTATATCTATCGAACCCACAGAACTGATTGAAGCAACTCATTCAATATTAGACAAAAGTTGTAACGATCTTTTGTCCCATATGGGAGCATTTTGCAGTGCTCAAAGAAATGCGCAGTGGATGCTAGAGTTTGAACATGTCCAAAAAGCGCACCATCATTTTTCAAGCCTAAAAAGCTATGGAAATAATTTGGAAAGCTTTCATTAAAAGATGAATTAAAAAGGAATTTAAATGTCACAGACACCGATTCTCGAGGTAAAAAACCTCTCCGTCAGTTTTACAACCAATGATGGTATTGTTGATGCAGTCAAGAATGTCAATTTCGAGTTATTCCAAGGAGAAACTCTCGCAATTGTCGGTGAGTCTGGAAGCGGAAAGTCCGTTTCAACCAATGCTGTAATGCAACTACTGCCTAAAAATGGGATTGTCGATAAAAAGTCGCAAATTTTGTTTGAAGGCCAACAATTATTAACATTACCAGAAAAAGCAATGCAAACCATACGTGGCGACCGTATTGGTATGATTTTTCAAGAACCCATGACATCACTTAACCCCTTTATGCGAGTCGGCATTCAAGTTGCCGAGGCCATTATGTGCCATCGCCCTGTCTCGCGCTCTCAAGCAAAACAAAAAGTATTGGAGCTATTTAATCTGGTTCACTTGCCCAACCCACAACAAGCATACAGTAAATATCCTCATGAGTTTTCCGGTGGCCAGCTGCAACGAATAATGATCGCCATGGCTCTTATCAACGAACCAGAAATTCTAATCGCTGACGAACCAACCACAGCACTTGATGTCACAGTTCAGGCCGAAGTACTTAATCTAATCAAAGAGATCCAAGCGAAGATGGGTATGGCTATATTATTTATTACCCATGACCTTGGCGTAGTAAAACATTTGGCAGACAGAGTCATTGTCATGTGTAAAGGTGATGTTGTGGAAGAAGGTAAGTGCAGTGAACTGTTTGCCAACCCACAGCATGAATATACCGAGATGCTGATTAACTCGGTACCTAAAGGCAGTAAAGATCCTATTGATCCCAGCGCTCCTCCACTGCTTAAAGCTGAAGATATCCGAGTTAAGTTTCTCATTAAAAGTCATTTTATTCCGAGTTATAATCAATACTTCGAGGCGGTTAAAGGTATATCTCTAGAGCTAAAACAAGGGGAAACGCTTGGTATCGTAGGTGAATCAGGATCAGGGAAATCAACTCTTGGTCGAGCACTTATTGGGCTTCTACCTTCTACGGGTAATATTGCCTTCAAAGGCAACAATTTGGCAGAACTCTCTTATAAAAAAAGGTTTGCCCTCAAAAAAGACGTCCAGATGGTCTTTCAAGATCCCTATGGTTCATTGTCCCCTCGTATGACAGTAGGTGATATCATTACTGAAGGTTTAACAGTACACCAGCCTCAGCTCAGTCATTCGCAGCGCATGCAGAGGGCGCGTCAGGCTCTTGAAGAAGTTCGGTTAGATCCTCATTCCATTAACCGCTATCCACATGAGTTTTCTGGGGGGCAACGACAGCGTATCGCCATAGCGAGAGCACTAATCTTAGAGCCTTCATTTATTTTGTTGGACGAGCCGACCTCCGCGCTAGACAGATCTGTCCAGCTCACTGTTATTGACTTACTCAAAGATATCCAGAAAAAACACAACATTGGTTTTCTGTTCATCAGCCATGATCTAAGCGTGGTAAAAGCATTATCTGATCGTGTTTTAGTCATGCAAAAAGGAGAAGTGATGGAGCAAGGAACCGCTGATGAGATCTTCCACTCTCCACAAAATGCATACACCCAAAAGCTCATTGATGCTTCGTTTGATTTAGACGAAGAGGGTGTAGAAGCAGCCTAATGACACAATGACTATAGTGCCGATGTTAGTTTGCATCGGCTTTTAGTACTTTCGTTATTTAAAGTAATGTTTGATTTCAAGATAGCGGGTACGAATATGCTCAATGAGCATCTTTACCTTCTTTGTAGGCTGGCGAGTAAAGGGATAAACAGCATAAATGCCTAACCGTTTTCCCACTAAGTCGGGGAAAATATCAATCAACTGACCATTTCCAAGGTCGTGGTAAACTAAACATCGTGGGACATAAGCGATACCGTGCCCGCCAATCGCTGCTTTCCGCAGAGCTATTGCGTTATCTGTGGAAAAATTACCCGATACTTTGACGATATAATTTCCCGAAAAGCCTTTAAATTCCCAGTCCGAAGCGCCAGTTGTCTGATAGGCATATTGTAAACAATTATGTCCTGTAAGATCTTGAGGCTGGAGGGGTCTGCCATTGCGGGAAAGGTACGAGGGTGACGCACACACTAACCACTGTGAATCAAGAATATGGCGTGCAATCAAACTCGAATCCTCTAGGTACCCAGTTCGAATCACCAAATCAAAGCCACCATCGACCAAATCAACAAAACGATTATCTAGCGACATATCTATGTTTAACTCGGGATACCAAGTACAGAATTCAGCCACTGCATCCGCTAATACTAGATCGCCAGAGATACATGGGACAGACATTTTGATTCTTCCACTAATACTTTCTCCAAAACCAGATACTGAATCTAGTGCCTCTTGAGCTGCTTGCTTCACATTTTTCGCACTATTATTCAGTGCCTTACCAGCTTCTGTTAGCGTTAATTTTCGAGTGGTTCGATAGAGAAGCTGAGTACCTACGTCTTGCTCTAACCGTGCAATTCTCTTGCTAACTACTGAATTTGTAAGGTTATTTACTTCAGCAACCTTACTAAAACTTCCTAAGTCTGCCACCTGAGAGAAAAGAATAAGATCATCTGCTTTCATATCATTATGCAATTTTTGGAATCAATTTTTTTCATTATTTCTCTGTATCCATAGAAAATAAAGCATTAATTTCACTAGAAATTAACACAAAAACCACAATTAAAGAACTTGGGTGATTCAAGGGAGTCCCAAGGCCTGTTTGTACGAGGATGTACTAATGAATGAAACAATACTGGCCTTGGTGGCCTTTTCACCGATAGCTGTAGCAGCTTTCCTATTGGTAGGTCTAAACTGGCCTGCAAAACGAGCAATGCCAATCGCTTTCGCCCTCACGGTCGCCATTGCATTTTTAGTTTGGGATATGTCTACTTCCCGCATTTTTGCATCTGCGATCCAGGGGGTTATCATAACAATTTCAGTGCTTTGGATTGTTTTTGGCGCAATATTTCTGCTCAATACTCTCAAACATACAGGTGCGATATCTACTATTCGCTACGGGTTCACGAACATTTCTCCAGATCGACGAGTGCAAGCCATCATTATTGCTTGGTGCTTTGGCTGCTTTATCGAGGGCGCTTCAGGCTTTGGGACACCAGCCGCGATTGCTGCTCCTCTTCTCGTAGCGATTGGCTTTCCCGCTTTAGCCGCTGTATTAATGGGTATGATGATCCAATCAACCCCGGTTTCGTTTGGTGCTGTAGGCACCCCGATAATAGTAGGCATCAACAAAGGCCTAGATAGCCACAATATAGGTCAGACATTGGTAAGTAATGGCTCCAACTGGGAGGCCTACCTTCAACAGATAACCGCAAGCGTGTCTATCATTCACGCCTGTGTGGGTACACTCATCCCTGTACTGATGGCGGTCATGCTCACGCGGTTTTTTGGTAAAAATAAAAGCTGGACTGAAGGCCTAGATGTTATTCCTTTCGCCTTATTTGCTGGTTTGTCTTTTACTTTACCCTACGCTCTAACTGGTGTCTTTCTCGGGCCAGAGTTCCCTTCACTCATTGGTGGATTAACCGGGTTATCCGTTGTCGTTTTTGCAGCAAAAAGAGGGTTTTTAGTTCCTCAAACTACATGGGACTTTGATCACGAGTCTCAATGGCCAAAAGAGTGGTTAGGCTCGTTAAGAATCGAGCTTAATACAACGCAAAGTAAGCCAATGAGCATGTGGTTAGCATGGTTTCCGTATGTCTTGCTCGCTCTCGCGTTAGTATCAAGTCGTGTTAGTAGCGATGTAAAGTCTGTGCTGATAGGCATCAACTTGTCCTTTGAAAATATATTCAATTACGCTGATATTAATGCGGCAATTCAGCCTCTCTATTTGCCGGGTGGGATTTTAGTTTTTGTCGCCTTTGTCGCGGTATTATTACAATCTGGTAGCGTTAAGCCGCTGGTCAAAGCTTGTGGCGAATCAGGCCAAGCATTAGTCGGCGCTGGTTTTGTCTTGATGTTCACGATACCCATGGTAAGAATCTTTGTTAACTCAGGTATCAATGGAGCAGACTTAGCTAGTATGCCGATTACAACGGCTAACTTTACCGCGGGCTTAGTCGGTGAAGCCTTTCCTGCACTGAGTGCTTCTATTGGTGCTCTAGGTGCTTTTATCGCAGGCTCAAATACCGTTTCTAATATGATGTTTGGTCAGTTTCAGTTTGAAGTCGCGAGAACATTATCCATATCAAGCGTCGTCGTCGTCGCTTTGCAAGCCGTCGGAGCTGCGGCTGGCAACATGATAGCGATACATAATGTGGTTGCCGCTTCTGCAACTGTAGGTTTACTAGGGCGAGAAGGTGCTACACTTCGCAAGACTATTCTGCCAACACTCTATTATGTCATTGTCACTGGCATCATTGGTCTCATCGCAATATATGGATTTGGTATGACGGACGCACTCATGATGTAACACCAAATTCACCAGATATGTTCTTTACCTGATACTTAACCTTAGGAATGCTACTAATGATCATTTCATCTACCTCTGACTATCGCAAAGCAGCACAAGCCAAGTTGCCACCGTTTTTGTTTCATTACATAGATGGTGGTTCATACAACGAACATACATTAAGGCGCAATTGTGAGGACTTATCATCGATAGCACTCAAGCAGAGAGTGCTAAAAAATATGTCTGATATTGATATAACCACAAAAGTGTTTGGAGAAAGCTTTGCTCTACCCATCGCCCTATCTCCTGTTGGCTTAACTGGCATGTATTCTAAACGCGGTGAAGTTCAAGCGGCATTGGCAGCAGAGCAAAAAGGTATTCCTTTTACCATGTCAACGGTTTCAGTATGCCCTATTGAAGAGGTGGCTCCAAAGCTTAAAAGGCCCATGTGGTTTCAGCTCTATGTATTAAAAGATCGTGGTTTTATGCGAAATGTTCTTGAACGTGCCAAAGAAGCTGGGGTGAGCACACTGGTCTTTACTGTCGATATGCCAGTTCCAGGAGCGCGCTATCGCGATCTACATTCGGGTATGAGTGGACCGAACGCAGCAATGCGACGAGTTTTTCAAGCGATGCGTCACCCTGACTGGGCGTTGAACGTCGGCGTGTTAGGAAAACCTCATGATCTCGGCAATATCTCTACCTATCGTGGCAAGCCAACTAAACTTGAAGACTACATCGGATGGCTAGGAGAAAACTTCGACCCTTCAATTAGTTGGAAAGACTTAGAATGGATTCGCGACTTTTGGGATGGTCCTATGATAATCAAAGGTATCCTAGACCAACAAGACGCAAAAGATGCGGTTAGTTTTGGTGCTGATGGTATTGTCGTTTCCAATCATGGCGGGCGCCAACTTGATGGCGTTATGTCATCCGTTAAAGCGCTGCCTTACATTGCCGATGCTGTTAAAGGTGATTTAAAAATATTCGTCGATTCAGGAATACGATCTGGGCTTGATGTAGTGAGAATGCTTGCCTTAGGTGCGGATTGTGCAATGTTGGGGCGTTCCTATATTTATGCGCTCGCCGCTTATGGCAGAGCAGGAGTTGAGAATCTGCTCGACCTTTATGAGAAAGAAATGAGGGTTGCCATGACCTTAACTGGCGCAAACGACATCAGTCAGCTAAATCACGACTCATTAATGCACATCTAGCGCCCAGCCAATACACACAACTTAGGTTGAGACGGTGACTCTCAGCCTTTCTCTCGATAATCACAATGTAACCAAAGTACTACTTTGGGCAAAAGTGATCACAAAAGTACGATGTAATCCATTACAAACTTATCTAGGGTACCTATGATGCTTGTGACAAACTGACAAGACACAAGGAATTTGGTATGGAACTCGAAATGTTCGTCTGCGATGCATTCACCACTCAGCGTTTTAAAGGCAATGCCGCAGCAGTCGTTCCTGTATGCGAATGGCTGTGTGACGACATCATGCAGAGTATTGCTTCTGAGAATAATCTGTCTGAAACCGCCTTTATCAAACCAACCGGAGCTAACCAGTACGCTATCCGTTGGTTTTCACCAAGCTCTGAAGTCAACTTCTGCGGCCACGCAACACTCGCCGCTGCTTTCTGCCTTTACCAGTTCTATGATGTAGAGGGGAAAATTTCATTTGATACCCTTCATGTCAGCACCTTAAATGTAGAGAAAGATCTCTCTGGACGGATTCTAATGACGTTTCCTAATAGGTTGCCAATTGAATCCGAATGCCCAGCGGAGGTATTTGAATCACTCTCTATTCGCCCGACAAAAGTACTCAAAACATCCCAAGCTTATTTTGCCGTTTTTGATAATGAAGAGCAGGTAAAACAGGTAAAAGTGCGCCGAGAGTACTTGGAGAAACTTGCTCCTTATGAGCTTATCGTTACAGCGAAAGGTCAGGATCACGACTTTATATCACGCTACTTTTGGCCTGATGTTGGTGACTGCGAGGACCCAGTTACTGGCTCAGCTCATTCGTCACTTGCCCCTTATTGGGCATCTCAACTAAACAAAAATAACTTAAAAGGTTACCAAGCTTCAAAACGCGGGGGGATCGTCTATTGCCATGTAACTGACGATAATGTAATCGTATCAGGCCATGCCGTGCTGTACTCAAGAAGCAAAATTTATATTTAACTTCAGGTTTTACAGTTGAAGATCGTATAAAAGCTACCAGAGGGGAAGATCCTCTCTGGTTCTATCACTAGCGTCACCAAACCAAATATGCACTAGCTATCATCCAAACCATCCATGTACTCATCGTCAGCCTGATGATAAATATGGGCCTTGCGCTGCTCTATAAGCACTATCGCCGATAGCGGACTGACCGAGTGTATTTCTCCTTTGCTAAAAGAGATAGGTTGCTTCCAAGTACCATCCTTGTACTCACCTGATGCATCAAATTGGATAAGAACATTCATACGCACCTCCAGACCACATTGAGCATACTTAAAGTTTAGCTCCTAAATGGGTATTTTATTAGAAAACTATAATTGCATATAAACAAGGTGCACATGTAAATATTCGTCTAATTATAAGGTTTTAAAAACAAGGGCTAGCAAAACTAGACAACATATAAATGACCAAAGAACTTTCCAATTACTAAATAAAAACCTTAATTCATTATAATAAATTAAGGTTTTTATCAAACCCCTTAAGAAAGAATACACTTTACAAGACAGAATAAGCCTAAAAACAATAATAACACTCCACATTTTAAATAAAATTAATAAATTTGCAAATAAATGAAAAAATATTAAATTTAGATTTTAAAAAATAGAGTAAAACGAACATCGTTCCTAATAATTTAATCATATTAAAATTAAAATATATTTATAATCAATAATTTAAATCGAAAAAAGAAAGAAATCCATATGATTTATTTTAATAAATTGAGTCTTGAGTCATGTTTTATATCTATAACAATTTATTTTTTAATCAATCTATTATTTATTTTAAAGCTTGAACACGTTTATATAGATTTTATTTGCTGCCAAATAGAGGTAAATTTAATGAATAAGAAGAAAATAATACTTTGCCTATCTGCATTATATTCAACTAGCTCACTGGCCGTGATTGATATCACTCCGAGTCATGTTGAAGTCCAAGGTGAGCAGTGTGAGAGTGGTTATCGATTTCTCAAACCAGCCGAAGCCAGAAAACTATCTGCCGAACTCTATAACCAAGGTAAGATCGATATGTGGGGAAGGTACTTTCTAGACAATGGAAAAACACTAGCGATCACCCGAGATAACAGCATTAACACTGTCCATGACGCTTTTGAGTATCTCTCTAATATCGAAGACAACGACCCAAATATTCTAACCGGGCAAAGCCTTTGTACAAAGCAAAGTGGAAATTTCTATGCCATTGATACAAGTAGTGAAACTAAATATCAAAAGATCATTTACAATGAGTTAGCTATTGATCAAGAGCTGAGAGACGGCGTATTACATACAGCAACGACAGATCAAGTATCAGAAACAAAGTATGGTGATAACCTGATTAGCCGCATTAGAATGCTAGTCAAAGTCGATGTGGATAATAGCGCAAGCTTTATGATCAGAGCGGTAGGTGAGGACTCAACGCCAGATTCACGAGTCTCCAAAGACCGAGATGGGCATTTTGGATATGTAGGCCTTACTGGAAAGATCAACGGCAATATTCTTCAAATGCGATACAACGGTACAGGAGACCGAGCACTGGGCCCTACTCCATCTCTTCTAGATTCTTATCTTTTTACGCCTGGCTCAGGTAATCCTCTGATGAAATACTGGGAATTTAAGCTCAATCTTGAAGAAAGTATTGAAGACGGGTATGTCCTTGCAACCCTAAATATTTTTTCGGATAAAGCTCAAAAACAGCTGATTGAAAAAACCAATGTCTCTTTAGAGCTCAATGATGCTGACTATTTTCCAGAAACTGGTGTTACCGTTGTGGGTAACTCTCTTCTCAGTAGCCCTATCCACTTTAGAACTGATGATTACTCGCAAAATCAGTGGTCTTCATATCACCTTCTTTACAGCACAAGCTCAAAAGCAGTTGAGGACCAGTTTTTTAGTGGAAAACATATCACTGCTGCTTCTAGTTCGACACTAGGAGATAGATACGCCAACGATGTAGAAAACCTCGTTTTAGCCCAGCAAACTGCGATACCTTTGGAGCTACCCACTGCGCATCGACGTCAAAAGAGGTGTGTGGAAGATTTCATACAATCGCTACAAAGTCTCGGGGCTTGGGCATTCGCTAGATTGTTAGGACAGCCTAGCATCTGTGGAGTGCAAAACCATCAACCGATCGCCAACGTCCCTCCCCTTATTGTCGATGAACCTCAACCAACGGGTAACAACAATAATGTGGTTTATGAAGTGATAGAGACTCAGCCACACAGCGATAATCCCGATGCGTTTAACACCGCGATGAATGTAATAGCTTGTGATGACAATGTGAATACTGACGCCGATGAAGGGATATGCACCACAGAACAAAATGAAGCAATAAATCTTATGGGGGATCTTACCCGTGATCAGCTAGGCGCTGTCATTAATGATGTCCAAGAGCATCTTAATCTTGCAGCGCAAGGAGCAGGCCCTGCGCTATCAGTTGATACTGGTAATGAACACCTCAACGACTTTATCAATCACAACCCTGAAGTCGCGATAGACCTATTAAATAGCGCCATGCTAATTGCCAATGCATCAAATGTGAAGCCAGATAAGCTTGTTTCACGAAGGAATAAAAAAGGCAAGAAACGTAATGATAATATTCTGAGCGGCTCTTGCGCCAACAGTGATCCAGAAGTCAAAGATGACGATGGTTTCCAATGTGTACAAAAAATACGTAGGAGAGCGAATAGAAGGCCGACAGACACTGTCGTTAGCTTACCTCCTCTTTTGCAAACTGGCGGACAGTTTTACACCAGAAATTCTGCAAACTTTACTACCATGATAAGAGCATTTACCAATAGTGGGGTAAGCTCACGTATGACTTATAATGAAGTCGCCAACAACACTTGGGCAATTGCCTACGATGGGGCCGCTCCGGGTAATAATCGCAGATTTGTGGTTTTGTCTGAAGCCAATAATGGTCGTAGCGGAAGATTTGGCTTCGGGTTAGAGCACATATGGACCAACAGAGATGGTGGTCACCAAAGAGACTTCATGCAGCATGGTTTTCACAACCGAGAGATGCTAGCACGCATGATTATGGCAGCCTTAACCAGTGTTGATGGTAACCCCAGAATTACAACCAGAACAGGCGAAGGCGGCCAACGCAGAGACTATGCAGCCGTCACTTTTGTGTATGGTCGTTATCATTATCTGTTTACCAATGTCGCCATTGTAGTAGGCAGTGACGGTTATGTGATTACCGCTTTCCCAACCAGAAATTCACGACTTTCGACAATAGAAGATGAGTTGTAGTGATTGAGTAATAATTAACATTAAACCGCCACGCAAAAGCTGGCGGTTTTGTTATGGTAAGATGTTTTTGCCCCATTCCGTGCCAGTGATGCTTAACCTCACAAATCATCGTGAAGTGGTTTAACCTATTTTTATCTGTGTAGCGTCTAGTATATTAGGTGTATTCATAGTCCTTTTAACGTATGTCCTATATTAGTTTGCTACTATGCCATCACTTGGAATATTTTCTAGTCCAAAGAAATGCACTAAATGATGTAGTCAACAACACCGCTAAAATTACTTTTGTAAAGAGGGTAATCGTGCTCGGCTTTATTTGTTTTGGTTTCCGATGAACATCAGATAACAAATAAAGCCATTTTTTGTATTCAAATGAGCATATTATATCTAAATATCCTATCTATGAATGTGCACTAGTCTCGAGTAGCGGGATGTAAAGTCTCATTGAGTTGATGCTTAAGTGGTTCAATATAAAATCTTTTTATTTCAGGATGTAATATTCTATTTCCATCAATAGTATTCAATGTTCTCGATGCTGTTACAATTCTAAAACAATCTTCATCCATTCGAATTGCAAACCCACGTAGCATTGATCTTTCTATCGACTTATCATTATTCATAATAATTTTTGCTAGCTGTCCATGTGATGTGGTGTCAGGCCTAATATGATTAGATGCGTTACCTGCAAGAGATTTATGGTGTATTTGTTCAAATGGCTTACCTGCAATATTAAACGTTTTACCTCCATTAAACCCACTTTGTCTTGTTTGATAGACTCCATTTTTAAATGCGACCCTAAATTGCCCTAAAGTTCCAACGTGAACTTTACCATCACTTAAATTAAGAACAGCTGTAACAACTTCTCCTTTCGACATTTTTGCAAGGGTATCTTTTGTTTCTTGAGTAATTACGAGTGGTGGATACTTAAGTGTTACTTCTGAACTTTTATGCTTAAAAAGCTCAGTACTTCCATGTTGTGTTTTTATACCATCGAAAAATCCATCTTTTAAAGATTTAATAGTATCTCTTACGTTTATTCTAGGAGAGCCTGTATCTTTATCTAAATTAGAAACATGTAAAGACATATACATATTAAACTCTTTTTCTAACAACGTTCTTTTTATTTTATTGCATGAATCTTCGTCATCCGTGATAATTGTTACCTTTTGGGGTAAGTCTGATTCAATCATTCTTATTATTGTATCTTTTAACTCTAATTCTGATTCTTTTTTAAATGAATTTGAAACGAAAGTTAATTCACAACCACCTGTTTTTATATTTTCCAATCGCCAAAAACCTTTGGTTAGCAAAGGCTCCTTACCAGAAGGAAATGCTCTAAAAGACAAGGAGAATTTATTCTTATTTTGGCTATTAAACTCTTCAATCGCCTCCTGAATATCAAATCTCGATAAGCTTTTAGTTTTTTCTTCCTCTTCCATACTAGAAAGTGGTGGTATTGTTTTCATTGCACTTGAAAAGTTATTTTTTATAGGGGCGTCAATTTGAATTGGCATGAATTAACCTCAGTAATTTTTGATTAGACTGTAATTTTTGATTAGACTGTAAGATATTTGGTGTTAGTATCTTGGTTTGATTTAGTAGCTGCCAGAGATTAATGCTGAAAATAATTGAAAAGTGTGGAATACCATCTAGAACGTGTAGCAGTGGCGATATTTGCAATACCATAAATAATCCATGAAATGCTAATGTAGGAAAATGAATAACTCACAATTGTCCAAGTATGTTTCAACACGATTCTGGCTAGCAATTTTCTGCCCCGAAATAATTTAGATTATTTTCGCTGTTCAACTCTCGATTCCAAATACGACTTAGTTTTTATAATGATTGGATTCAGACTAAAACTTGGTGAACTTGGGTTGATTACAAGAGCTATCGGTTTGCCTCGTGGTTTTCTACTGAAATTTTATTTAGTGGGCTTACAGTACCAGCAAAGTGCTCACCAATTACATGTGTATAGATTTGTGTCGTCGCCACATCTGAGTGGCCTAGCAATTCTTGAACTGCCCGGATATCTTGGCCAAAACATTTTGTTCTAAAAATTTACTTGCCATCTCCACTCTCCCTTGCTGTGTATCCGCACAGTTTATTAGGTTTGAATCTGGTTTGAGTATGAAAAATGGCTTGTTTTGTTGAGTGCTTAGTCTCGTTTTGTCGATACAATATTTAGTAAGTTATTGTTTATGTGGATAGTTGTGATGATCATGCCTTAGATAACAGGCACTGTTAAAAAGTGATAACGCGCTGGCGCGTTTTTATGTGATCACAGAATACATAGCTCGATGTATTTGCTTTAATTTTTAGTGAGTTATGATAGCTTAATGGGAAGTCAGGCAGACAGAAAAACGAGACTGCCTGTTATTAAGAATGTTAGGGCTGCTTACTTAAACAAAACGGATAACTTAATGAAAACATTACTTGGCTGGTCAACCGTTACTAGTGCAGAAAGAAATGGAGTTAAGCGCGATGCTCTATTCAAACGTTTAGCGATATATTTCGAATACATAGTTTTTAATAATCAATTGACTCCTGTAGGGTTACCACTTCCAGGTGTGGGGAAATTAAGCCAAACAGAATTCTTAAGCTATATTGTTGCCAAAGATAAATACGAAGCTGTTAGATTACAAAAAAACAAAAAATTCACTTCCATATTCTTAGATTGTTGGGATTTTGTAGAAGACGAGAGAGACTTCGAGTTAGGACTCAGTTCTGCAATATCTGAACAAATGAAAGGTAGGATTCTTCACTATGCTCACAAAAAGGAAATGAAAGAAGGCGAGTTTATACATAACCTTGCTTTTAAGCAGTTATGTGGTGATATGTGGCATGAACTTCAGCTGTATAGCAGTTTTAAAAAGTATGACCCCAATATAGCTGGAAACCTTTCTATCGACCTCGGGAAAGTTTTTTCTGATTACTCCAAGAATGAGGGGATACTGGTTGAAGACATCTCAGGTAACAGCCAATATATACCAGACTTTGGTGACTTTACATGGGAGCAAATTATAGAATTACGGAGTGACCCTTTCATAAAGTCATTTCGAACCAAAATGCATTCATCATTTAGATCTAAGGATAACGATCCTGTAGACGCACTGGATCAACTAGCGATTGATGGACTTTGGTCTGTCGCGGAATATGCAAAACCCAACCTTGGAAAAACACTATTGAATGCAATTCTATCCAATGTGCCTACCCCTATACCTGTTTATGGAATTATGAGCGCTTTGAAGGATGGAGCTAACAAAATTGACTTAGCTCATGACAATGGTTGGTTGTTTTTCATTCAAGGAGCAAGAGGCATTCATTCGAAAAAGCCCTAACAAACGACTATGGCGTCAATAGCTAATTTTTAGCTGTGTTCGCATCCCACATGACGCCATCTCTTAGCATCGAATTTAGTATTACTACCATCTTTCGCACACATGCAATGATAGCCACTTTCTTAGGTTTCCCAGCTTCAACAAGCCGTGCATAAGTCGCCTTAAAAACTGGATTACATTGCTGTAAGCATTGGTTTTATAGTTGAATGTAGCGTCTTGGGCAGTATTTGCATTCGGTTTTTCTCCATCGTTTGCATTGATAGAAGCTGATTTCGTCTAATGACTAAGTCACTCATTAAACGTATATTTTCTGCCTTAATGACGGTCAGTTCAGGTTTTATAGCCTCACCATAATGAGCAATAAGCTCTGCGTCTAAACGGTCATTTTTTGCTCTTCGGCCAATCGCGCCAGCGAATCGTTTTATGTGAACTGGGTTAGCTCGGACGATAGGTAATTTCGCTTCAACACAGGCTAAAACAAATGGCATCTCTAATCGACCAGTCGCTTCAATAATGATTCGTGCAGGGCCGTATTTCTTGAGCTTCCTTAGCGCTTCTTTGATGCCCTTATCGGTGTTTTCTACCGAGAAGAATATCTCTAGGGGTCTAATGTGAATGTCTAATTGTGTTTTCCCTATATCAACTCCGACATTGATACTTTGATTGAATTTCGTATTCATAATAATCTAACTCATGCTTGCGTAATGCGGGTTCGAGACCCAGTCGACTATTCGAGGTTTATGCTTGGAGTCCTATGTAGTGTTCTTGTTTGTTATCGGTCTCTCAACGGAGGAGCCAGCGTTCAATCGAACTACTACATGGAAAGCTTTAGTTGCAGCTAAAGCCTGGGTCTCACATTACCCGAAACTGGTCGATGTAAAGGTATAATTTTCCATACAAACAATTTAAGAGTGATTCAGCACGCTTGGCATTTTTACTTTGGGTTTAGTTTAGTGTTTACGGTGGTCAAATTAAGTGTCGTGGTTGCGTGCTTCACACCTTAATTGGGCGTTATGTTTTAGGAGGAAATTCATGATTAGGGAAATCACAAAAGCCGATTTTGAGTCGTTTTGGCCAACATTTTCAGCGGTAATTCAGGCCCAAGAAACGTATGCCTTTGACCCAAATATGACGCTAGAACAAGCATTCGCTCTATGGTGTGAATCTCCCCTGAAAGCTTTTGTTTTCGTAGAAAATGACGTTGTACTGGGCTCTTACTACATCAAGCCAAATGCAATGGGGCCAAGTAGCCATATATGTAATTGTGGATACATGGTATCAAGCGAAGCTAGAGGTAAGGGCATTGCACGTCTTATGTGTGAACATTCTCAGGAAACTGCTCTAGGGTTTGGCTTTGATGCCATGCAATTTAACAGCGTGGTTTCTACCAATGAAGTTGCGGTGAAGCTTTGGGAGAAGCTAGGGTTTCAAATCATAGGTACAATTCCTAAGGCATATAAGCATGCTCATCTAGGGTTAGTTGATAGCTACGTCATGTACAAATGGCTACGAACATAATTGGGCGTTAGTTGCCCTTCGAACTATGGAGAAAATTTGAAATGGAACTTCACGTACACAATCTTGGAAATTTACCAAATACAGTAGATGGTCGTGACTATTTCATCTACGTTCTCGATTACGGCTGGAAAGAACCTTTAACTGATACTTTAATCGCAAACTTTACCAATATGGCTAGAAAAGCTTCAGAGTCTAGGTCTATGGTAATCGCCGGAATAGAACCAGTTCATTTTGCAAATGAAGTTTTTTCATGGCACTCAATAAACGGTGAAGATGGCGAAAAGTTACTTCCGGCGGTAATGATTTCAACTTTAACGCCTGCTTATTTCCACGAGCATAATCACGAACGAAGAATGGCAAACGAAATAGATGATAAGCTATTACTCATACCTTTAAAGTCCGTTTGCGAGTCAACGGATGATGTAATTAAACTTATAAATTCCATTTTCAATGATATAAAAGAGAAAAAAGAACTTACTGGCTTTGAGGTGGCTAAAACATTATCTAAAGGTAAAGGTCGTCGTTTCGCGGACGCATTGATCTTAGAGCCAAACATTAGTGGTGTTGGTACTAGTCTGAAAAAGTTGTTTAACTGGGGCAACTAACAAGCGCCTCAACAAAGGATGTAAAAAGCTTGGCTTGCGCTCCTTCGTCGCTAATTTTAGCCAAGCCTTTTACGCCTGTTAGGCGGGCGTTATGCATTTTAAGCGCTCTTATCACAATTCGCAGAGCACATCACGCTTCTATTATTGCGCTCAATTTTATACAAAAGTAGTATCATAAGGGCGATTTTGCTCTATGACACTGATGTATAGCTACTACTTTAGTTTGTTGCTATATCAGTCTCAAATCAGTATGACTTTGAGGTTTAACAATGGAACAAGAAAAGTACTTGGGTTATATAAAGTATGATGGTGAGTTGGTAGAAGACGGGCTAATGGATGCCAGAAGACAAGCTAAAGCTCTACTCGCATATGATGGAGCAATTAGAGAGCTTATTTCTAAACAAGCACCAGATTTGAAGCATATTGATTTTGAAATTCCAATGAGGGTCCAAAAGGGTTCTTGGGAAGCTTTAGTTCCAGAAACAGTTGCTGGGTGGGCGCAAGCTGGACTTGGGGTTGTTGCGACAGCTTACTTTAGTAAGGCAGCGTCAAAAATGGCTGAGAAAGATTTTGAGAACTTCGGCTTCACCTCAATATTCTCGAAAGCACTAGATGGGATAAAGTGGTTTGCACGAATCAGCAAACATCTAGGAGAAACGGGTAAAAAAGATCTTTCCAACCTTAAGTTTAAAAATAATAACGAACTTATCGGTATTCCCAATAATAGTGGGGAGTACATATATGTTCCAAAACCTGCGTTAGATCTTTATCTAGACTCCAATTCAAAGTTGCTAGAAGAGTTAGCTCGTAATGTCGCTGAAGGACGCTCGTTAAAAATTGGAACATACAACGACGGGGTTAAGGACGAAGTTACTATTGGTAAACGAGACAAAGCAATCTTCTGTAAGGATGACAGTGAAGATGATGATGAGGTTTTAGTTTTACCTGAGCTAGTGCACGGTACAACAGTTATGATTGAAGGCGAAGTTACAAGGGAAAATAAAACATCCAACTCCCTAGGTTTTAAATATTTAGGACACATTCTTACTGCTTACCCTGATGTGGGTAGTGTTGTTAAATATAAACCTCTTCTGTTCTTGCGCTGTAAGCTAGTCGGTACCGTTAGCCGTTTAGACGAAAAAGGTCGAATTGCAGCTAAACGACCAAAACTTATAGTGTCCCACTTGGAAGCGCTCGAACAAACCAACGGTGACCTATTTGACTAAATGCATAACAAAGCATTTGAGAGAGATTCGCAACGCTCGCCAGTTTCGCTTCTCTCAAGTATAGCCAAACGCAGTTTACACCTTAATTCGGCGTTAAGTTTCGATACCTTCAACTAATCCGTTGTATTCTAATTGAGTAATGTAGCTGGCAAGCTTTTATCCAAAACCACGATAGTATCTCTCATAACTAACACCAGTGCATCACACTCCCCCACAGAATAAGTGCAATAGCCACTAGGTTATAAATATCACTATTGTTCAATTCCGAAAGTGGCGAACTCTGCGACTGCCTTATTGCTAGCATACTCCTGACGTCATCAAATACCACTAAATGTAAGGAAGGCACAAAATGTTTAAGAGTATGCATAATATGGAAAATCCGTTAGTTATTTGTAATGTTTGGGATGCTGCAAGTGCGGTAATCGCCCAAAACAGCGGTTTTCGGCGATTGGTACTTCCAGCGCCGCGATAGCAAGAAATCTAGGCAAGGAAGATGGAGAAAATATTAGCTTTGAGAGCCTATCGTCGATTGTCGATATCATCCGCAAATCAACGACTTTACCTTTAACTGTTGATATTGAGACTGGTTACGGACATACGCCGGAGGCCATAGCAGGTAATATTATTAAGCTTGCCAACCTTGGTGTTGTGGGGATAAACATTGAAGACAGCATTGTTGTTAAAGGCGAAAGACAGCTGTGTGATCAAGTGATATTTGCAAATAAACTGGAAGAAATACGAAAGCAACTTAGCGATGCAAATATTGAAGTCTTTATTAATGTCAGAGGTGACACCTATCTACTCAATGTCACACATCCTCTGGAAGAGAGCATTAATAGAATAAGCAAATATCAACAATCAGGCGCCGATGGTATCTTTCTACCATGTATCAACACCTCCAGCGATATACAATCAGTGGTTGCAAGTACAACACTGCCAATCAATGTTATGTGCGTTCCAAACCTGCCTACTTTTTCAGAGCTCAAAAACCTCGGTGCAGTAATATCGGACACACACCTGTAAAGAGAAAGATAGATTATCAATGTCACTTGGAATTTTGTTTTGATGAACCATCAGGCTGGAGGTTCAAACCCAAGATGATCCACAACCAATCTCTTTAACCAGCGACTAAGAGCCAATATTTCAGGTTGTCTCGCTCGCTTTTTTTTGCATACAAAATAAATACTGTCCCCAGTTGGTAACTCATGCATAGGTATGCGAATTAAAAACTGCCGATCAATTTCATTCATATAATACGGGTTTATGAAAGTGATACCTTGCTCATACCTTGCCGCTTCCGATGCCAGAATCATATGACTGAAGTGGTGCACACGAGCTTCCTTAGGTAAAGAAAAACCTCCCAGATCACACCATTGTTTCCAATCATCCCCTTTTTTTCTGCTCGGCATCATGCTTTGTACTGAGAGTAAGGGGAATTGCCACAAACCTTCCGGTAGTGGTAGGCTTTCGAGCTCCTGCCATATGTTATGGCAGCACACTGGATAGATAACTTCATTGTAGAGCTTTTCTGAGTGATAATTCTCCCCTGCCGGATAGGCCAAAATAAAACAATCGGCAACATCATCGGATAAATTTGGGTGATCAGAAAACATTTCTAGCGTCAGTTCAATATTTGGGTGCGATTGACGGAATGCTCCAATATTTGGCATAAGCCATTTCACGGCGAGTGAACTGTACATAGCTAGTTTTATTTGCCCTCGGTCACCCTCTTGGAACCATTGACTAGCTCGTGAAATACTCATCAAAGCATCCCCGACTTCATCATAATATCGGCGACCTTTTTGTGTAAGTGACAGTTTCCTGCCCTGCCGCTCAAACAATGGTTCATCAAGATAATCTTCCAACAATTTGATCTGGTGGCTTACAGCACTTTGGGTGACATTTAAGCTCTCAGCAGCTTTTGAAAAGCTATTTAAACGAGCAACAGATTCAAAGTATTGAATAGCTCGCATTGGTGGCAATTTCACTATCTAAAAATCTCATACTAATGAAATATTTATCATTATACATCATATCTAGATCACCATAAACTCCAATCCAATCTATAAAGCAATTCAAATGCAGGACAAATAAATGCGCATGATTTCAACAGGATTAGCACTAATACTATTAGTAGCTGGCAATTTAAGTGCTGTCTTCTCCGAGGCAATGGTAAAAGCTATCAGTGATGATTCTTCTATATTTCAGTTTATTTTATTTCGACAGATTACCGCGGTGGTTATGTTACTTCCTTGGTGTATTCAATCATCAACTAAGAGTTTACAAGTTGGAATACGATGGCATTTGATCAGGGGGCATGTATGGCTAGTCGGTATGTTTTTTACCGTAATTGCCCTGACATCTTTACCCCTGGCAACTGCTAGCGCCATTTTTTATACTGCACCTTTACTCATGCTGCTGTTTTCGTCACTATTATTGCGAGAAACCATCTCGCGTCACTCGATACTTTCTGTCATCGTAGGCTTTGTTGGTGTACTCGTCGTAATACGCCCGACCGAGCTAAGTTGGGCAGCCATATCAGCACTGATTGTAGCATTGTATCTTGCCATCAATAATATGCTGATACAAAAATTACCTAAAGAACAATCGGTAATTCAAATGTTATTTATGACCAATTTGGTTGGAATACCTGTTGCGCTCATCGCCACAGTATGGGAAGGCGCTAGGTTGCAAGTTGACTTGATTGGGGTAGCAGCAGCATCAACAGCGTTTATTCTTGTATATGCTGCTTTCGGCCTCTTAGCCTATCGAGCAGTTGAAAGCCATAAAATTGCTACTGCGGAATACAGCGGTTTGGTTAGTGCAATTATTGTTGGTATCTTTATGTTCAACGAGATACCTGACGTACCGACTATCATAGGTTCTGTCCTTATTATTCTTCCCTTATTCTTTTTGGCTAACATAAATAAGAAATCGCATGTAGCATAGTAGAATAAACAAGCTAAGAGAGGATTTTTATACTGTAGCTTTACCAACTATTATTCAGTTCCGAAAGTAGCGAACTTTGCGACTGCCTTATTGCTAGCATACTCCTGAAGTCATCAAATCTCACTAAATATAAGGAAGGCACAAAATGTTTAAGAGTATGCATAATATGGAAAATCCGTTAGTTATTTGTAATGTTTGGGATGCTGCAAGTGCGATGATCGCCCAAAACAGCGGGTTTTCGGCGATTGGCACTTCCAGCGCCGCGATAGCAAAAAATCTAGGCAAGGAAGATGGAGAAAATATTAGCTTTGAAAGCCTACTGTCGATTGTCGATATCATCTGCAAATCAACGATTTTACCTTTAACTGTTGATATTGAGGCTGGTTACGGACATACGCCGGAGGCCATAGCAGGTAATATTATTAAGCTTACCAACCTTGGTGTTGTGGGGATAAACATTGAAGACAGCATTGTTGTTAAAGGCGAAAGACAACTCTGCGATCAAGTGGTATTTGCCAAAAGACTGGCAAAAATACGAAAACAACTTAGCGATGCAAATATTGAAGTCTTTATTAACGTCAGAAGTGATGCCTATCTACTCAATGTCACACATCCTCTCAAAGAGAGCATTAATAGAATAAACAAATATCAACAATCAGGCGCCGATGGCATCTTCCTACCATGCATCGAAGCATCCAGCGATATACAATCAGTGGTTGCAAGTACATCACTACCAATCAATGTTATGTGTGTTCCAGACCTACCTACTTTTTCAGAGCTCAAAAGCCTCGGCGTAAAACGCATTAGTATGGGCAACTTTGTACACCAAGCCATGCTTGCATCTTTGAGTTGTAAATTTAGGGCCATCCAAAAAGACCAATGTTTCAACTCCTTGTTTAGCTGATAAAAGCCGTGCGCCCCTGTGCTGGATAAATACAGTGAGAATTGGCACAATGGCTTTTCTTTGATAAGTAGGGCCACCAATGAATATTGTTATTCTCCATGGGCTATATATGCATGGCTTGGTCATGAAGCCGCTAAGTCAAAAGCTGCATTCATATGGTTATGATACAAAAACGGTTAGCTACAATAGCCTAGCGATAGACGAAAACAAGGTGTTTAACGTCATTGATCATGCATTATCAACAACACAAACAAACGTGCTGGTTGGGCATAGCCTTGGCGGCCTAATCATTAAGCATTACCTAACCTCTCGCGCTCCAACTGTTGAGCAAATATCTCATGTAATCGCCGTGGGCTCCCCACTGCAAGGCGCTTCAATCGTCAATCGGATCCAAGATTTGGGAATGGGAGCTGTATTAGGTAATGCGCCTAAATTTGGTTTAGAGCAACATGAAGATAAGTGGAGTCACCCACAAAAGCTGGGCAGTATTGCGGGTACGCTAGCGATTGGTGCAAGAAGCTTACTAATGATGGAAGATAACACTCTCTCAGATGGCACGGTAACGGTCGAAGAAACCAAAATCGAAGGCATGACAGACCATATCGAGATGCGCAGCGCCCACACCACTATGATATATAACTCTGCGGTGCCAAAACAAATCGACCATTTCATTAAAACAAACGGCTTTATACACCGTAGCCGATAAAGAAAACCAGCGCCGCTAAGCAATATCGGCTTAAGGCACTGGTCAAATCATCATGCTGCCTTATGTTTGCCTAGCAAGCCAGAATAAAAGTCGTTGTCATCTAACACGCCAACCAATTCCCCGTTTTCGACCAATAGAATAGGCTGTCCGCTGAGCTGTTTTAACTTGATGGCTTCACGCATGCCAATATCTGGGCTAGCTATCACCACACTTTGATGTGATATGTCATCAAGATTCACTTTGTCATCTCGCCAATCGATGAGTGTTAATGAGGTTTTATCATCAAGGTAGAGTTTGCTATCGCGTTCTTCAACCCAGACTTTTTGCACAGGGCAAATCTGCAATCTTGCGGCTTCGCGCTCTAATTGACTCACGGGTTGCATGAGTGAACGCCCTTTAAGCACATTGAGTGGATTAGTATGCGCGACAAAGTCTTTTACATAATCATTTTCAGGCGCCAAGACTATTTGTTCAGGTTTGCCATGTTGAATAAGTTTACCCGATTCCATAATAGCGATGTTATTACCGATTTTGAGCGCTTCATCAAGATCATGGCTGACAAACAAAATGGTTTTATTGAGTTTTTTCTGTAGGGAAATAAGTTCGTCTTGCAACTGCGCTCTAATAAGGGGATCAAGCGCTGAAAAGGGCTCATCCATAAGCAAGATGTCGGTATCCATCGCAAAAGCTCTCGCTAGCCCTACTCTCTGTTGCATGCCACCTGAAAGTTCATGTGGGTATTTATTCTCCCAATCAGAAAGCTCAACCATGGCAAGCTGCTCGCGCGCTTTTTCGCGTCTTTGCGTTTTGGGCATGCCAAGCATTTCAAGCCCAAAGGCAACATTATCCAATACAGTAAGCCAAGGCATTAAGGCAAACTTTTGAAACACCATAGACACTCGATGCGTACGAAGGTGGCGAAGCGTATTGGCATCACAGGAAGATAGCTCAACTTGGCTGTCGCCATCTTTCACTTGTAAAGAGCCACGAGTAACAGGATTTAGCCCATTCACAGCACGCAGTAGACTTGATTTACCAGAGCCTGATAGACCCATAAGAACGCATATTTCGCCTTCTTTGACACTCATGGTGACGTTATCCACACCGACCACTAACCCTGTTTGCTCAATGATCTCTTGACGAGTTTTTCCTTCATTTAACAGTGACAGCGCCTTTTGCGGCTGATCACCAAACACCACATCAAGGTTTTTAATCGTAATTGCATCCATGATTAAGCCTCCTTTTGATTAGGTGATTTACATAAACGATCTAAAATGATCGCCACCAACACAATCGCAAGACCAGCTTCAAATCCTTGAGAAATGTTGACAGTGTTCAGTGCTCGTACCACAGGTTTGCCTAACCCATCAGCGCCAACAAGCGCCGCAATCACGACCATAGACAAAGACAGCATGATGCATTGAGTAACACCCGCCATAATGCTTGGCATGGCTGCTGGCAACTCTACCTTAAACAGCAGCTTTCTCTTGCTCGCGCCAAAAGCTTGCCCTGCCTCAATAAGCTCTTCAGGCACTTTGGTGATCCCAAGATAGGTTAATCGAATTGGTGCTGCGATGGCAAAAATGACGGTTGATATTAGCCCAGGAACAATACCAAGACCGAACAAAACGAGAGTCGGAATCAAGTATACAAAGGTGGGTACTGTCTGCATTAAATCCAGAATTGGCCGCAATAATGTGTATAGCCATGGCCGGTGAGCAGCCATTACTCCAACAGGGACACCTATCAGCACAGACATAGTCGTGGCGGCAAACACTAACACAAAGGTCTCTAACATTTCCTGCCAATAACCCAAGTTCAATATCATTAACAAAGCCGCAATCACAAACACAACGAGCGGAATACTTCGATGCAAATACCAAGCAATGGCCGCTGTTACGATAATTGGCACCTCGGGTGGCATCCATTTAAACAGGTCGACGACAGACAAAATAACAGTTTCAAGAAAAATAGAAATGGCATCGAAGAAGCCAGCCGCGTTTATGGTTAACCAATCAACGCCCTGCTCCATCCATTGACCAAAAGGGATTTTGTTGTTTGTTATAAAGTTCACAATACAGCCTTATTTTGTGGAGCGGGCCTAAGCCCGCCAATTACCTTATGCGTTAGCATTGACGTAGTCAGATACCGCCTTAATGGCATCATCACCAGAGAGAGTTTGCACGCCGTTAAGCCATTTATTGAGAAGCTGAGGGTTGTTTTTAAGCCATTGCTGGGCAGCTTTGGATGGCTTAATTTTTTTATTAAGTATGTCTTCCATCAATGCACTCTCCATCTCGAGACTGAACTCAAGATTTTTCAACAACTGACCCACATTTTTGCATTCATTCAAATAGTTAGATCTTACGTTAGTGTAAATATTCGCCCCACCATAATTAGGACCGAAAAATTCGTCTCCCTCCGCTAGATACTCCATTTCAACAGCTTGATTCATTGGATGGGGAGCCCAGCCTAGATACACAATCCACTGATTACGACGAACTGCGCGAGCAACTTGGGAAACCATGCCCGCCTCACTCGACTCTACGAGATTAAAGTCTTTAAGACCGAAAGCATCTTGGTCGATCATTGATTGAATAAGTCGATTACCATCGTTACCCGGTTCAATACCATAAATGCGGTTTTTGAACTTATCTGCGTTTTTTACTAGATCAGAAAAGCGCTTAATCCCAGAGTCATAAACATATTTGGGTACTGCTAAGGTGTATTTCGCCCCTTCAAGGTTAGCTCGCACCGTTTCAACCGTTCCTGCCTCACGATATTTAGCAATATCTGCTTCCATCGTTGGCATCCAGTTACCTAAAAAGACATCGATATCACCATTGGCCAACGAAGAGTAAGTGACGGGGACCGAGAGTAAATCGGTTCTGGTTTTATATCCCATTCCCTTTAGTAATTCACTTGCAACCGCAGTAGTGGCCGTGATGTCTGTCCAGCCAACATCAGCAAAACGAACCGTTGAACATTGATTGGCGTAAGCACTCATTGTCGTTGCGCTGAGCACTATCATCGCCAGCGACTTTTTTATCATAGACATAATGGTTTCCTTATCATTATTTGTCCCCCTAAACCTGAGGCTCAACCTCTCTTACAGGGGTATTAATTCTTTGGTTATCTTGCCAATCTGGCGCTATCCATACTGGAAGTTCCTTAGCAACCAACACTGGTAAGCCCAAAATTAAATCTGCAGCCCGCTCAGCCACCATTATGGTTGGGGCGTTTAAATTGCCGTTAGGAATGGTGGGAAATACAGAAGAGTCGACAACTCTTAAGCCTTCTACACCTCGCACTCGGCATTGAGAGTCTAAGACCGCCATAGGATCATCGTCAGAGCCCATCTTGCAGCTACATGAAGGGTGGTAGGCACTTTCTACGTTTTGCTTAACCCATTCATCAATCGCTCGGTCACTGGTGATGTGCTCACCTGGCTGAATTTCATTGCCTCGATATTCGTCCATCGCAGGCTGGCCCAAGATCTCACGAGTTAAACGAATACAATCGCGCCAATCTTGACGATCTTGCTCTGTTGAAATGTAGTTAAACTGAATTTCTGGCTTATCTTTAGGATTGCTAGACCTAATTGCCACTCGGCCACGACTTTGCGGCTTATTTGGCCCCACATGTACTTGAAATCCATGACCATCAAAAGCGACTTGTCCGTCATAGCGCATTGCCGCTGGCAAGAAGTGGTACTGGATGTTGGGCCATTTGAGTCCTTTACGAGAGCGGATAAACGCGCATGACTCAAAATGATTGGTCGCACCCAAACCTTTACGGGTCAAAATCCATTCAGCGCCAATCATACCTTTACTGACTAATCCAAGCTTACTATTGAGTGTTATTGGCTTGTGACACTGATACTGAAAATACACCTCAAGATGATCTTGAAGGTTTTCACCAACACCCGATAAATCGTGCTCAACTTTTATCCCCGCTTTTTCAAGCACCGCCTTGGGGCCGATACCAGAAAGCTGCAAAAGTTGCACAGACCCGATAGGGCCAGAGCTGAGCAGCACCTCTTTGTTGGCAAGGCATTGTACCAGCTTGCCTCTGTGCTCAAATTCAACACCGGTTGCTTTTCTATTCTCAAGCAGTACTTTATGAGCCTGTACACCTTTCAATAAGGTCAAATTTGAACGCTTCAAAGCACGCCTTAAGTATGCGTTAGACGTTGATGCTCTCACCCCTTTATCAACCGTCATATGCATGGTGCCAAAGCCTTCTTGTTGATAGCCGTTGTAATCGGATGTCGTCGGATATCCGGCTTCCTCACCTGCTTTTATAAAGGCTTGATATAATGGGTTTAGCGTCATGTTATTGCCGCTGCATGTACCTAATGGACCAGCGCCGCCACGATAGTCATCTTCGCCTCCAATCCATGCTTCTGCGCGCCGAAAGTAAGGTAAACAAGCTTGGTAATTCCAACCTTTAGCGCCCTGCTCTTCCCATTCATCAAAATCACAGGCATGGCCTCGGACATACACCATGCCATTAATCGAAGAGCTGCCACCCAACACTTTCCCTCTCGGGCAATGAAGTTTGCGACCATCTAAACTTTGTTCGGCGACCGTCTCAAACTGCCAAGCGTATTTTTCGCTATTCATCGGGTACGACAATGCGGTTGGCATTTGAATAAAGATGCTTTTATCACTGCCGCCTGCTTCAAGCAGCAACACCTGATGTTGACCACTTTCTGTGAGTCTATCGGCTAGCACGCAACCCGCAGACCCCGCGCCAACGATGATATAATCGTAGCTCTGTTTCATTCCTCACCTCTTAAGTCACAATGGCTTAGGCATAAGGGCTTAGGCATAAGGGCTTTGGTAAGGGCCCAGCTCAACTAATATGCTTTTGGTCTGAGTATAGTGACGCAAAGTTTCCGGACCATTTTCTCGGCCAAGACCTGAATGCTTGTAGCCACCAACTGGCATTTGAGCGGGAGAGTCACCCCAAGTATTCACCCAGCAGATCCCTGCTTCTAACTGGTGAATCACTCGATGAGCTTTAGCCAGATCTTGAGTAAACACCCCAGCCGCTAAACCATAGTCAGTATCATTGGCGCGTCGAATCACCTCTTGTTCATTTGAGAACTTAAGCACAGACATCACAGGGCCAAAGATTTCAGTTTTGACATGAGGCATGTCATCTGAGCAATCATAAAAGACGGTAGGAGCGACAAAATTACCTTTAGACAGCCCATTGTCAGTCACTTGATTACCACCAATCAGCAGTTTGGCACCACTTTGTTTAGCCGTTTCAATCGCTTCTAATACTTTATCAAGATGCTGACGCGAAATTAGAGAGCCAATTTGGGTATCCATATCCATAGGATCGCCAACAATCAGTTTTTCGGTTCTTTGTTTTAATTGGCTCAAAAAAGCCTCATACAGAGACTCATGCACATAAACTCTGGTTCCATGAGTGCACACTTCACCCTGGGTGTAGAAATTTGCAACCATGGCTGCTGATACCGCATTATCGAGTTTGGCATCCTCAAACACCACCATAGGCGATTTACCGCCAAGCTCCATAGTTACATGTTTGAGCGTTGCTGAGCTATCTGCCATAACAGCCTTGCCCGTACTTGATTCACCAGTAAATGACACTTTGGCAATGTCAGGATGCGCTGTCAGCATTTGTCCTACTCGATAATCACCTTGCACCACATTAAACACACCATCTGGCAAACCAGCTTGTGTAAAGATTTCCGCCAGTTTTAAAACGGAAAGCGGCGTTTCTTCAGAGGGTTTAAATATCATCACATTACCGGCTGCTAAAGCAGGTGCAGATTTCCACATCGCAATTTGGACCGGATAATTCCAAGCCCCTATCCCAGCACATATTCCAAGCGGTTCACGTCGAGTATAAAAAAACTGACTTTCGTTTAGCGGTTGCTGCTCGCCTTGCAAGCCAACAGCAAGTCCGGCGTAATATTCTATGACATCTGCGCCTGTTGCAATATCGTCTGAAATAGCTTCTTGCAAAGGCTTTCCAGTATCTGCAACTTCCAGTGCGGCGAGCTCATCGTTTCGCTGGCGAAGGATCTCGACCGCCTTCAATAAAATGCGGCTACGCTCAGTAGGCGTCATTGCAGACCATATTTGAAAGCCTTTCTTGGCAGACTCAATTGCCATGTGTAAATCGTCAACACTTGATTGACCTATCTCTGCCAGTGGCTCGCCGTTTGCAGGGTTGTAGGTGATAAAAGTTTCGTTTGATGCGGCATAGCATGCACAACCATCGATATACTGAGATTTCATTTTCATCTTATGTTTAGCACTCTAGTTATTTTTTGAATACTGGTTCAGTTGATTGTCTAAATAGTCATTAATAATCAATCGAGCTTTACTGGCATCAATACCACCAGGGTTGAGTGTTCCTCGTAGCCAAATGCCGTCGATTAATGCCGCGATTCCATGGGCAACAATCTCAGCTTGCTCACTATCAAACAAGGCTTTAAGTTCAGTTTTCAGGTGAGATAAAAGGCGTTTTTCATTGACTCTTTGAAGCCTTTTGAGCTGTGGATCATGGATAGAATGCGACCAAAATGCCAGCCATGTTTTTGCCACTTTATTTTCTGCCTGATAGCCCACGAAGTTACCATCTATAATGGCGTTTATCCTCTGGTGGTGTTCATTCTTCGGTAGTTGACTAAGACGTGATTTTACCGTATGAGACAGCTGACGAAGCACTTCTCGCATTGTCTCTTGCAATAAACCCTGCTTACCCCCGAAATAGTGATTAATGATTCCCGTCGATACGCCCGCTTCTTTGCTAATTAACGCAACACTTGCACCGTGCAAACCCACTCTGTCTATCACAGACATAGTCGCATGAACCAACTGAGGCTTTCTAATATCAGGCATCCCTACCTTAGGCATTAGCCCTTTTCCTTTTTTTAATTGAACGTTCGATTAAAAATAAAATGCCTGATTATTAATTTGAGTTCAAATCAATTATCACAAAAATGATACATATGCCCATCTGAAGTATAAGTGAACAAATGTGCAATATCACATATCACATTGATAAATAAGAGAATAAATTAAAAGTAACATCAATACCTAGTTTTGGTCTTAATATCTTTTGCTTGTTACGCGAAAGTTGTGGCTCAAAAAATAATTAGAGCACTAATGACAATGTTGTTTTCTTATACATTCTGAAGCTACAAAGTCAAAAGCACAACAATAGATTCACCACTTCGTATTTACATTTCAACCATAAAGGTTATATCGAGATTTAGCACTTTCAAAGCTTAGTATGCTCGATAAAACGAAGTAATGATGTATGAATACTGCTTCTATCAAAAAAAATGAGTTTTTGAACTGAAGGTGCAACAAGGTGCAACAAGGTGCAACAAGGTGCAACAAGGTGCATTAATTCTACTCAATCATACTTCGAAACACGAATCTATAATGAATGCAATATTAAAAATATACGTTATGAAAAATAAAATATATACAAGAGAAAAAACAAAATAAACCTTGGAATAGGACCAAAACCTAATTCACTTCAAGTTTATAAAAACACCTTATGACGTTAAATTGATGTTACTCACCAATCAACAAGGTGAGTAATTAACTAATAATCACTAAAGAGGAATTATATTATGGATAATAAAAATACTATAGAACTTAATGAATGGTTTGAATCAGAGACACATGAAGATGCGGTTGAAATGATGGCAGAGTCTGCTGTTGTTCCTTTTGGTACAGCACTTTGGGCTGTATAAGTAAAAGAATATAGTGAAAAAGGCAGCCATCATGGAAAGCAGTACTAAAAATATGTATGACTGCCTCTCTTCTCATCCTGTTTATAAGGAGAAAAGAGAGAAAGGTCAGTCTATTACAATCCTGATAGGGTCAGATATCGAACACCAATATATCGCTAGAGGTTTATTAAATGCGAAACTCAAAAATACAACAATTAAGTACATAGCTTTAGATAGAGAAGAACCAAAATTAATATTAGGTTTAATCGAGGAATGCGATATATTCATCTTTCTCTATGCTTCTTCGACTTTAGAGTCTCCATCTCCTCAAGGGCCTAGATTTTTAAGGCCATTGAAACAGCATATGACTCTCCACTGGAAAAAATCTGTACTTTTTAAAGATTATGGAAAATATTTCTTTGAAGCGTTTTCTGAAAAAAGAGAGTACATAAAAAAGAGGAACAATAAATTAATTAGCCAACTTTCTTCATGTAGTTCTATAAGGTTTGAAGATGGATATGGAGGCCAACTCTTAGGTAGCCTTTCTAAAGATCACAAATGGACGTCAATAGATGGGCATGGTAATACAGACATTATTCCTGGAGAAATTGCAACACACATACTTGATTTGAATGGTAGCATAACTTTCTCTGGAACATTCCTCAGTACGATCCCATTTGCTATTCGCTTTGGTGTTTCTAATAAACTGTGTCGGATCACAGTAGAAAATAGCAAAATTGTTGATTGTGAAAGCGATAACGAACACTTCAAATTGCAATTTAATCAGTATCTTTTACACCACAAGAATCACAATATAATAGAGGAGTTCGGAATCGGAACAAATATGGGGATAAAACAGTTGTATGGTAGAAATGCTGGTTTCGAAGAAAGACACCCAGGCTTGCACCTTGGCTTAGGAGGAGGACAACAAGGCAGCCATCATATGGATCTCATATTTTCCAATGGCAAGCTTTTTATGGAAGACTCTCTTTTCTTTAATTCAGGTCAATTTATTCTCGATGATTAGTTTAGCAGAAATATCTGACATATCCGAAATTAAAGATATTTACCTACAAGCATCACACTACCAAAAAAAGCTGGACACTCGTCATTACTGGCCTGTCCAGCTAATAAATTCATTCGATTTTAATTCCGAGATTGAAAAACAGCATGTGTGGATATATAGGACAGGTAATAAAATTAATTTAGTATTTTTCATTAAAATACTCAACGATGAAATATGGATAGAAAGGCTAGCTAAAAACTTCGCTTCCCCCCCGATGAAATCATCGATTGATGATATATTGTCTTTTTCTTTTTTAGGTACCAAACAAAAAAACGTTTACTTAAAAACAACACAAGCTTTATTTTCTGTTTATGCCTCAAGAAATTTTGAACAAGTTGGAAATAAGGAAGGATTTATTATTATGAGAAAGACTATCAATTAGATGAAATTCTAATTTAAACCAAGGCAAAGAATTTCATCTATAAACTAACCCATTGTAAAACCGGGTTCGTTAGTTACCCCAAATTTGCAGAACAAATTCAGGGTGATCGACAAAAGGATTGCGGTTGTTCTGAAATTGAAACACAGCTTCATTTCGATCTCGCTCTTTTTGGTCAACAGGATCGCTTAGGTGCCAGCGTTTGAACATCTCAAGTGCCCATGATTCAAAAACTTGATCTGGGGTTCCATTAAGAACTGCATCAGAGCTACTGGTGTTCCCTTCCCAGTAAGCAATGTCATGCTGGTAGCGGGTCGCCATATAGAAATAAACACGCGCAAGATCGCCTTTAAATTGATCAACTGGCTCAAATACGGTTCCAGAGTAGTTTAAATCACTCGTCGCATAACCAAGCTTGGAGCCATTTGATGATTGATAAGTCGCCACACCGACCTCTCCAAACGGCCAATTACCCCGCTTTGCATTCACATAACCATCTGAAGCAAAAAGATGGTGGCCGTCAGTATTCATCGGCGCGACTTTACCGCCAAACCAGCTCTTAGGAAAAGAGTGCTCTCGATTATAGCAGTCTCCCTCACGGCGGTAGTTGCCGCACTGGTCAACTCTAGCAACATAGTTGATTGAATCTGGCCCCGATACATTTTCGGAGTAAATATCAAGGATACTGCCGTCATTCTCATAGTAGCGATCAATATCTGCTGATTTGACCAAACTCCATACTGCCGAATAACTTTGCCGCTGATGATTTTTGATAATATTGTGTAATGCGGTTTTCAGCTCATAACCTGACTTCCCCTGTGCTGACTGATAATAACCTTTGCCTTCACCACTCTTCTCACCCAGAACAAAGTGGTGCTCTATCGAGTCATCAAATCTTCCCCCAGAGGCGAGCAGCTGCTCATTAAGCTTCAAACTGTAAGTCCCGTTGCCATATTGACAGCAGATACCATCCCCCTCTGAATCTAGAAACTCAAGCGTGTATTGACCGGCCTCTAGACACATTAACTTTTGGTAGTTCTGACTATTGTCATAACCCGATCCCGTATACAGAGTCTTATCTTGGTTATTTCTAATCTTCCAGCTTGTCTCTGCGCCATAATCGTCAGTGTTGAGACTCAAGGTGACATTGTAATCCGAGCAAGCCTCCATCGCTTGTTCAAAGGCCTCATCTCTAGGCCGTATATTACCTGATGAGGCATTAGCTTGAGCAAGCAAACATGAGGTCAATAGACCTGATAGATAAGCGTATTGTTTAAACGGTAAGATCACTGAGATACCTTCATTGCTAACAAATTTGCAACATAAATTAGATGATCAGAGCCCAATGATAAATACCTGATTTATAGATATAAGTGATAGAGCAAGTTATTAATTACAAACTTTTACATACATCTCAATTTCATCGCCATTTTCTCTATCTCTATTGATGATTTTTCTCAACCAGAACTCTATATCCTCTAATTATTAATCCAATGATTAACCACAGAGATGAAGTCTGGATGAATTAAATACCCAATCGATGCATGAGGATTGGATCGCCCTTCCATAACGGTCAGGTTGTAGATGTGAAAATCTTCAATAGGGGCTTTAAGCAGACCTAACTTAGACATCTCATCGTAATCATTGCTTACCCGAGTATCATGAGAAATAAAGTCATCTTCTGCGGCAAAATTACACCATCTTTCAATATTGGTTGGGTACTTTTTAAATCCCCGGTTTCTACTTCCCTTAAGCTGCTGTTTGACGTTTTCATCTGCCAAGGGGGAGCCTAAGGTTACAAATAGATTTACTTTTTTATCAGCGCCATACAGCCGACGATATTCACCATAGTGAGAGAGCTTCCAGAGATTATCAAAGCAAATCATAGAGCCTAAGCTGTGGCCGACAAGCATAATATCATCCCCTCTATCTAACGCTTGCTTAAGCACAGGTGTCAGTCGACTTCTCACATCACTGGCGAAATAGGAGTCACCATTCCAATAATGAGCCATGTCTGGAGCAACAAGTTTGATTAAGGGAGTGGCGACACCAAGCTTTCCGAGCGGAGCAGAAAAAATATCTGCCAGCGCCTCTTTAAGAAAACCTGCTTGAGTTAGTGCGTGATATGACGCTTTATTAAACTGCTGCTTGGTGTAGCTTTTAAGTCTTTCCAGAGATTGATAACGTAACCCTATATCTTCCGTTGGCTGCTGCAAAAAGTCATTCGACAAATCACCATAATAAATGAAATCTTTGTTGATCTCCTGAAATCGTTCCATGGCTTGCAAGCCAACATCTCTTAATAACCCGTGGTTGATTGCTTCATACCATAGCTGTTGTAAATCATCTTTCGATGGTTTTTGCGCGCGGCCGTGCACAAAAATAATCCTTTTGGCCATCAGCCAATATCCTTGTATAAATGGGTTTGGATTTGGGTGTTACACCCCGTGGATATGTTCAAGCCCAGCAATGGCCTCAATTTCTATCTGCAAATCAGGGTGAATCAATGCTGAAACCTCCACCAAGGAGCAAGCAGGTAAGTGCCCTTGGTAAAAGTCAAATAGCTGCTCTCTTATCGATGAGAGTAAACTAATATCGGTAACAAATATGGTTAACTTGATTAAGTCAGATATTGCACAGTCTTCAGCCTCGAGTATTTGCGATATCTGGGACAATATTTCCTCAGTTTGTTCAATCAGTCCACCTGACTGAGCATTTGTGCCAAGTGCTGTCAGTCCGGAAATGTAAAGTGTCTGGTTGTGTTTTGCTGCGTGTACGTATGGGCCTGCGATGGCAGGCAAAAAATCATATCGACATTTTTGAATCATATTATTGTTCTGCTGGCTTAAACTTTTTTGTCATTCCTTGGCATGCTGGAGATACCAAGCGATAACCCAGTTTTTGGTAGAATTCAGGCTCATCAGCAATCATTGATACATAAGAGCCTTCCAGCGCTACTGATGCTAAATACCCATCAATATACTCCATTACCTTTCTGCCTAGCCCCTTTCCTTGATACTCAGGATCAACCGCGACATCCACCACTTCAAAATTACAAGCCCCATCTCCGACTACTCTTCCCATAGCAACAAGTCGCTCACCATCTCGAATTGAAATTGCATACAAGCTATTGGGAAGTGCGATAGTAGCGGCTTTTAGTGATTTGGCCGACAGCCCAGCCTTGACACGCAAATCGCAAAATTCACTCGGTGATAGAAAATTTTCTACATAATTCAGGGTCATACAGTTTTATATTTCGATATAAAAAAAACACATTGAAATATACTGTAATTATAAATAGGCAATATCAACTATTTTCTTCTTTTCGGTGAGAAAAACTTTCACCAACCCATAAATATTAAACTATGCTCATATTCAGGCACCATTTGGAGGCTGACATGTACAACAATGTCCAAGCTCTACATAAATCGTATACATATATTGTACTCACGGTTATCATTGTCAACTTATTGCTGGGGGGTACGTTTTCTTTAAAACTCACACCCTATCTGTGCTCAAGCAGCAACTCAGCGAAAACTACGTAAACCAAATTCAAATTAGTCAAACACTTGCCATGTTACAAACCGACATGGGGTACTTAGGCTTTATTCATCATTTCAAAAACTACGTCATTCGCCGAGATGATCAGTACTTCCAAGAAGCAAAACAAAGCTACCGGAATGTGAAGCAACATGTACAAAAACTGTACTTTTTAGTTAGCGACGTGTCATTTTTGAATGATGTCTCGATTGTGGAGTCAACGGCAGATGAATATTATGAAAAGCTGTTGATGGCAAAAGAAAAAGGAACCCGTTTATCCACGGCGGAATTGGATAAACTGGTTAAGGTAGATGATATTCCTGCTTTAAACGCCATGTTGAGAACACATCACATAGTTTTACCCGAAGTCAATCGAATATTAGACGTAACCGAATACCAAGTCAGCAAACTGACAGCTTCTATGTGGATCTTTAATATTGTTCTCGTTCCTATCGTGTTCTTTAGCACTTGGTTCATATTACGTGTGGTACGAAAAACCAATGTATACACAGAAGAATTGGGGGAAATATTTAACTTATCACCTGATGGTATTTTATATATTGATAATGAGGGTAATATATTAGGTGCAAACAAAATGGTCAGTGAAATTTTTGAATATACAAATAAGGAGCTAAAGCGGTTAAAGGTCGAAGATCTAATTGACCCCAACATAAAAGACAAACATATTCAGTTAAGGCATCAATTTCAAAGTCAGCAACAATCACGGGTTATGACCGACCGAAAACAGCGCATTCAAGGCAAAACCAAAAGCCAAATTGATGTCGAGGTACAAATTGCTATTTCTTCTACCATCGTCGATGGAAAACCTCGCACCATATGTGTTATTCGAGACATGAGAGAACATAACGAACTTAAAGAAACCGCTGAAATAGATTATTTGACCAATTTATATAACAGGCGAAGCATCGATAAAATTGTATTCAATGAAATTACCCGCGCTGATCGGCAAAAGTCATCCGTTTCATTGATATTAATTGACTTAGATAACTTTAAACAGATTAACGATGAAAAAGGTCATGATGCCGGCGACCAAGCATTAAGTCAGGTCGCGAGATTTTTGCAAGAGCACACACGCAACTATGATTCAGTATGTCGTTGGGGTGGCGACGAGTTTGTTATCGTATCCCCTGGTATGTCAGAAAAAGACGTCGCAAATTACGCTAATCGACTCATTGAGTCATTTCAGCATTCCCCTGCCAGTGATGGCTTGCTGAATTTTAGTATCGGAATCTCTACTCATACCCCCAAAAACCCCTACGATGCAGACTCACTATTTAGGCATGCAGACCAAGCGCTATATCACTCCAAAAGCGCAGGGAAAGGACAGGCTACTCACATTAATGACATGGACCAAAGTGAAGTTAAAAGCAAGCCTGTCAACTTATAGACTCACTAGCAGCTCTCATCTTAGTTAAGAATTGAAGAGGTGGTCACTTAAAATTAATCCGACATTATCCAAATATAGACTTCTTAGCCTACTCTGAATATAAGATAAGTCTCCCTCAGACAAAAAGAAAAATTGGTACAATAAATATGACTGATCCCGTTCAAGCCTTAGTAAGCGACCCACAGAACTTAGTAACGGAAGCACTGAGTGCTTTATCCAACAGTCAAGATCTCACTTATTTAAATAATTTGCAAGATACCGAAATTGCAAACCTTATCGAGTCAGTCAATTTAACCCAACGTATTTCCATTATTGAAGCTTTGCCCGCTGAACGCTATTGGCCAATAGCGAGGCTATTACAATATGATACCGCCAAACACCTTCATCGATCACTGAGTGAAAGCGTTCTCAATGAAAGAATGTCTTTTGTCACAGAGAGTGACATTATAAATTACGCGGGTTTTTTATCAGAAAGCTTCGTTGATGAGTTTTTATTATCCCAAAGCGCCGGTACCGCGACTCACCTACAACAAGTGCTATCGTATGATGATAACAAAGTTGGCCGCTATACCGAACCTTGTTTTATTGTTGCAAACATACAAAATAGTGCTGGGCTTATAAAGAAAAAGTTATCTGAAAAAGGCGATAACCAGATACAAGTGGTCATTGTCCATGATCAAAAACAAGTTATCGGAATAGTAAGCCCAAGTGTATTAATGTTATCGGAAGACAATCTTCGCCTACGGGAAATGATGACCCAGACCCCAATAGTTAATGACAACGACAACATTTACGACATAGGTATTCAGCTGCCTATCGACGGGTCAAGCCAATGGTTTCCTGTTATGGCTGAGGGAAAAATATTAGGGGTATTGTCATTGGTCTCTATCATCAGTGCCCTTCGCGAACAAAGCCTACAAGCCATAGTCCCAGAAAATGTAAAAAGTGAAGAGGACTTGTTTACACCACTTCATGTCGCAGCCCGATTAAGGGCTATTTGGCTAATAATAAACCTTGCGACTGCTTTCGCAGCATCGGCCATAATTGGGATATTTGATACAGCGGTCGAGCAAGTGGTTGCTCTGGCCATACTCATGCCAGTGGTAGCAAGCATGGGAGGTATCGCCGGTAGCCAAACTCTTGCCGTTTCCTTACGCGGAATCGCTTTGAACCATTTACATACTGGAAACATCAAGCTATTGGTTAAAAAGGAACTTAAAATTGCAGCCCTAAACGGCTTGGTTATGGGCGCCGTGATAGCACTGATCGTCTATTTAGTGTTTAAAGTCGCTTTGTTAGGCTTAATTATATTCTTTGCAATAAGTATTAATAGTATTGCGGCAGCTTTGTCAGGTACGCTGATTCCCTTTACTTTAACAAAACTAAAGATTGATCCAGCCATAGCTGGCTCTGTAGTGCTAACAACCGTGACGGACATTGTCGGCTTTTTTGTATTTCTCGGCTTAGGGGCTTTACTTCTTGTGTGAAGAAAACTGATTTTTATTGAAATACATACGTTACTACTCCTTCTCGGAAGACTGAAAAACAACCTTTTATTGACCAGCCTTGTTGATATTCTTTACCAAAGCTGGTCAAAAGCTCAATGGTAAAAGTGCCATTGGTGGTATCTATGCTGCGAACTCTCGCTTCGTCAAAGCCAAAAAAAGTGTTCACATGAGGATAGAGCGCCTTATAAAAGCTTTCTTTCAGCGAAAAAATCAAGGTGACGCCGCGCTCAAATGCCAAGTCGCTTTGCAAAAGCAGCTGTTTTTCCGATTGATCTAACAGCTGGTCGCAAAGCTCATCAGCGAGCTGTGCGCTCATCCAATGTTCAAAGTCGATACCAAGCAATCTATGATGCTTTGGCTCTGCCACGACAGCAATAACCACTCCATCAGAGTGAGTAATCGAACCAATTAGTCCTTGTGGCCATATAGGAGAGCGGTCTTTATGTGTACCAATTTGCGGCGTAGTACCGTTAATTCGTTCTATTGCCTTTCGAGCAACAATACGTCCTGCAAGATATTCCGCGCATCGCTTATCAACCGCCTTACCTAAACTGGCTGGGAAGTCGACTTGATAGTGGTCAAACAAACTTTGATGGTATTTATTGACATCAAAGCCAGTATGTTGAACTTCAATTGTGTCGGGGAAATCAAGTAAGCCTACTGGGGATGAAATTAGAAACTCTTGTCTATCCAAACTATTTACATCTTATAATCAGTCATTTAAAGGGCTAAACCCATAGGCTAAGCCCTATAATCTTATAGTTACAAAGTATACATCTTAGTAAATATGTTTAAACACCGCTTCGACTCTATCTAACCCTCGCACTAAAGTGTCTCGCTCAATGGTGAGAGGTGGAAGGAACTTTAATACACTATCCTTGGCACCGCAGCACTCTAGCAAGAGCTTTTCATCAAATAACTGTTTAGATACATGCTTAGCGACATTATTTTCGGGAATTTCGAGTCCCCATACCATGCCTCGGCCACGAGCAGACATATTCAAAGCAGGGAAAGCCTTAACCCACTCATGTAAGCGGCCGCCGATCACCTGCCCTTTGCGTTCAACTTCTGTAGAAAACTCCGCGTCTTTCCAGAAATCAAGCAGCTGAGTTGCGGCGACAAATGCTAGGTTGTTGCCACGAAATGTACCGGTATGCTCTCCGGGTAACCATTGATCCCATTTTGGCTTGATTAGATTTAAAGCTAATGGCAACCCGCCACCTATGGATTTAGACATACAGACAATATCTGGCGTAATATTGGCAAATTCAAAGCTAAAAAACTTACCTGTTCGTCCGTTTCCAACTTGAATATCATCGATGATGAGTAGAATATCGTGCTGCTGACATATGTCTGCAATTTGGTTTAGCCATTGCTTAGAAGCTGGGTAAATCCCCCCCTCTCCTTGGACAGTCTCTAAAATAATAGCGGCAGGCAGAGCCACACCACTGCTACCATCTTCAATGAGTTACTTTAGATACGAAGCATTATCCGCCGTATCAAATACCGCAGGAAATGAACGTATATAACTTCTTACTTCTGATTCTAAGCTTTCAAAAACCTTCATTGTTTTCCCTTTCAACTAAGTTATTATTTTGATTTTTTATAGAAAATTGCCACACTAAGTAGGATCATTAATCCACATACACTATATAAAAAAGCAATACCTCTCCCTGGGCCTATGCCAATAATTTCTCCTACATTACTTGCCAATAAACCGCCCTCATTCAGCATGGGTTCAAAAACAAAATCAGCCATCGGTCCTGCAACTAAAAAAGCCAGAGGTAAGGACATTTGGGTTACCAAAGTTTGTACGCTAAGCACTCGCCCTTGTAGTTCACTCGGCACAGAAGTTTGCCATATGACTTGATTGACGCTTTCAACCATGACAAACAATAAGGTCATCATCAATGCAATAACCATTAATACCCATATGGTAATACTCTGATTAACAAAGATAAGCGATGCATTAACCAAAATAATGCCTATAAAAAATAGTATCCAACATAAAAACGCATTTTTATCTTTAACATCGCTCAATAACATTAGGACAAATGAACCCATAAGAGTGCCTATCCCCGCTGCAGTTAATACAGTACCAAGTTCAACAACAGTTGAAAAACTCAGCACTAAGGGGGTTAGCAATACATGAACAATACCAATACTAAAGTTAACGACTCCCATAAATATCAAAAGAGATAAAAGATATTGATGCCCCATCAAATATTTAAAACCAAATTTCACTTGCTGTAGAACGCTCACTTTTTCGCCATCAAGAGACTCACTTCTACCATCATTGCGATTAATTTTGGTCACAATAAAAGAAAGAATAAAAATGGCACTAACAAAGCTCACTACATCAAAAATGAAGACTCCTTTTAGACCAATAGTGACGAGAAAGAATGCCGAGAGAGCAGGAACGGATAATTCCACGATCCCTAAACCGCCCTGTGAGAACCCTTGATACTTTATCAATTTTTCTTGTTTGACCAGCACGGGAACCAAAACCATAAAACTTTGACTAATAAAGCTATTAAATACTGAGCCTATACTGACAAACACAAGTATCCATTCAAAACTTAGCATTTCCTTTGAGTACAAAAACATCATACTCAGTGAGCAAAGCCCCGCACCAACATGGCCTGCGATCATAATGCTCCCTCGAGGAAAACGGTCAAGAAAAGTACCGACCAAAGGTGTAAAACCTAACTGTGGAGCAAGTGCTGCAAAACCGATTATCCCATATGCTGTTGCAGAGCTCGTTTGCTTATATACCCATTGTCCTAATGCAAAATCTGTCATTAGGGTTCCCAACAGGGAGATAAGCGTCGCAGCAAGCATCATAAAATAAGCCAGATTGCTAAACCCACTGTCAGGGCCTTCCATAACCGTATTGTTTGGCTGAGACATAAATTTATTCCATATTAGATAAGGCTATTACCCGCTCTACAAATGGGCAATAGCCATACCGTTACTTTTGATTGATGACGGTGATAAGTGACAACAGATAATCTGCTATACCAGCAACATGGTTTTTATGAAGCATAGAGTTATGTTCTCCAGTAACTATCGCACTTTGTATCTGTTCCAGTGAATAAAGAGAGTTAGCATCCAACACCTGCTGTAAATAAGGTGAACTCTCTTCACAACACAGAAGATGTATACTGCCAACACATTGGCCAGATGGGTGATAGCTGCGATTCATCAGCTCCTGTTGCTTATAAATCTGCCAGAACCCATCAAGGGAAAAGCCGTCTTTATCGCAAAAACCTTGATCTGACAGTTTTTGACCAATAGCGAATGATGCAGCGTCGAAATCAAACTCACTAGAATGTTCCAGCACTGGCATATCTATGTCTAGCCAGTTCGAAATACCATTGAGAAAAGCCGTTTTGATTTCTGTTTCACTTGGCTCACGACTGACAGCTTCAAAACTTACGTCGGTCAGAATAGTATCCAGAAGTATCAAGCTAACTTTTATAGCCTCAGCTTCAAGTCTACGCATCACTTCGAATGCCACTCTTCCACCAAACGAATGGCCTATCAATATGACAGGTTCACAAAACTGAGTCGCTTTGAGTTCTTGAACATATCTATCGACCATATCATCAAAACACTCGGTTGGCTCTGTATGTCCAAACATACCCGGAGCGTCGAACGCATGGATATTAACTATCCCACGCAGCGCATTTGCTAAAGGCGCATAGGCCATCGACATACCACCTAACCCCGGAAAACAATAGATGTCAGATTGTGCACCCTCACTAAACGACACCAGACAATTAGATGTGAGGTTGGAGTCTCCGTCATCCATTTTACCTTCAATGTAACCCGCTAAATCTGACAAAATAGGCGTCGAGAATACTTCTTTTACCGCCAAGTCAACGTTAAACCTAGATCGAACCTTATTGACCATTGACATAATCAACAAGGACTGTCCACCAATCTCAAAGAACTGAGCATTGCGGCTAATCGGTGCATCAGGCTTAATTAGATGTTGCCAAATCTCAGCCAATTGAAGTTCTGTGTCTCCTATTGGTTGCTCATAACTTTCTTGACCAAGATCAAACGATTTATTCAACAAAGCCTTGCGGTCTATTTTGCCATTCGGCGTGAGTGGCATTACTTTGATTGCGACGATTGAAGAAGGCACCATATAGTGAGGAAGCTCGGCTCGAATACCTCGATAAATAGCTTGCTTGATTGAAGGCCAAGATGTGTCGGTATTTGAATCATCAATCACAACGTAACTTACTAAAGTAGGCTCTGCACCCGCGGCAGACTGGACACAGGTAATCGCTTCGCTGACCCATGGATTTTGCAACAATTGAGACTCTATTTCGCCTAATTCTACTCTAAAGCCACGAACTTTTACTTGGGTGTCTAAACGTCCCATGTAAACCAGAGAATGTTTGTCTACCCAGCGGACCTGATCGCCTGTTCTGTACAAACGGCGAAGTTGACCATCAATATTTACCGTAACAAATGACTTTTCAGTCAGTTCTGGGCGATTCAAATATTCACGCGCAACGCCTAAGCCACCAATATACAATTCACCACCAACACCATTCGGAACAGGCTCAAGGTATGGGTTTAAAACATAAAACTGGGTGTTAGCAATTGGACCACCAATAACACCTAACGCATCGGTTCGACGTATACGCTTTACTGCCGACCAAACGCTTGTTTCTGTCGGACCATACATATCAAATAGCTGATGCCCATCACTTATAAGCAAGCCTGTCTTAACCGCTGCATTCATGGCTTCACCACCACAGAGCATTTTTAACATCACGTCAGGTTTCCAGCCGTTATTGAGCAGTAATTGCCATGTTGCGGGCGTGGCTTGCATGGCGGTGATACGTTCGTAATCAATTAGACTAGCTAGTAATTCAGCATCCATCGTTGCTTCTGTACTTGCGATAACAACTTGCGCACCAAGAGTTAAGGGCAAAAACAGCTCAAGCGTGTGAATATCAAAAGACATTGAAGTGACGGCAAGTAAATTATCCGTCCTTTCAAGCCCAGGATTAACTGCCATAGAACAAAGAAAGTTGAGCAAAGAACCGTGTTCAATCGCAATTCCCTTTGGTCTACCCGTAGAGCCGGATGTATAGATGACATAAGCCAGATCAGTTCGAGTCACTTCTGGTAACGTGTCAGTAGATATCATCTCCGACATTTCGCTATCTAGGCAAAGCTTGCTTACTGCACCATCAAGTTGTTCAGAGAAACTCTTAAGCGTTAAAACCAAGCTTGGCTGTGAATCTTCCAACATGTACTCGATACGATCGTTTGGATAACGAGGATCGAGTGGCACGTAACCACAGCCAGCTTTACCGATTGCAAGCATAGAAATCAGCATATCCAAAGAGCGGTCAAGATAGATGCCTACCAGCTGCTTGGGCAAAACACCAGCCGCAACAATGCGCCTTGCAAGGCGCTCGGAGGCTTGGTTCAATTCAGCATAAGACAGACATTGCTCACCAAAGCGGGCTGCAATTTCGCTAGGGTGTAATCTGACTTGTTGCTCAAACAAAGACAAATAACTGCCTACATCTGGAAGCTCAACCTGAGTCTGATTGTACTCATTTAATAGAGAGCGACGCTCAGAGTCACTCGTAATTGGTAGCATATAAACGTTTGACTCTGGCGATGCGAGCATTTCCCTAAGCAGGGTAGTTAGAGCACTATTGAATTTTTCAATAGTGCTAACATTGAATAAATCTCTGCAAAATTCCCACGCTAATTCAATGTTTTTTTCTTTTTCTATCACATGCAAAGTAAGATCAAATTTTGCAACCACATTCTCCTCATCCGTCAGATCAATGGTCCTAAACAGATCTGTCTCTTGCCCTTTTTGCACATAGTCAGTAACCGAGAGCATGATCTGAAATATTGGATGATGACTCAGACTACGCTCTGGTTGCAAAGTATCCACAATGCGTTCAAACGGAACCTGTTGATGCTCATAAGCCTCCAATGCGATGCGCTTAGACTGCTTAATCATGTCGTGAAAGGTAATGTCATCGCTAAGCTGGCTTCTGAGAGGCAAAGTGTTGGCAAAAAAGCCAATCAAAGAAGCCGTCTCGGAGTATCCACGGTTTGCGACTGGTGTTGCGATAACAATATCTTGCTGATTACTTAGTCGGCTGATTAAAACACTTAACGCAGCATGCAACCCCATGAAAGTCGTCACACCATGCGTTTTACAAAGCGTCTTAAATGATGAGACAAGTTCATTCTCCAGTTCAAACTTAAATAATTCCCCATGGTAAGACTGAGATTTGGGTCTTGGTCTATCGAGAGGCAGTGAGTGCGCTTGAGGACTGCCATCAAGCTGGCGATTCCAGTAAGCTAAATGCTCATCAAGTTCAGACTTTGCTTGAGGTTGTTGTAACCAATTCGCATAGTCACCATATTGAACAGGCAAAGGTAATAGCTCAATTTCGGCTCCAACATAAAGGCGTTCAAGCTCAGAATGTAAAACCTCAAGAGACCAGCCATCGGATGCAATATGATGCATGGTTAATATGACAACACTTCTGTGCTCAGAGATATCGACTAAATGTCCTCTGAGTAAGGTATTTCGAGAGAGATCGAATGGCGTATTTGCCTCTTGCTGCGCGATTGCTTTAAGTTTAACGTGCACAGATTCAGCATCTTGGTCACTTAAATCTGAGTAGCCTAATCCCAAGCTCTTTGGATGAGCATTAACTTTTTGCCAAACTTGGTCACTGCGTTCAAGATAGCTTGTGCGCAAGATTTCATGTCTCTCAACCACTCTTAGCAGCGCATTCTCTAACCTACTTTTTTCCAGCTTTTCCTTTGCTTCAATCGTATAGCAAATGTTGTAGTACGCATTTGCCCCTTCCATTTTATCGATAAACCATAATCTGTGTTGCATGTGTGAAAGAGGCAACAAGCCATCGCGCTGACTCGGTATAATCGTATGTTTGTCAGACTCCACATTGGTTTGTTTAATTAAGGCAGCAAAGTCGAAAAGTACTGGTGTCATGAACAGCTGTTTCACAGATAGAGACACATTAAACTCTTGTCTGACCAGAGCCAAGACTTGAATCGCTCGCAAAGACTGTCCGCCTATATCAAAGAAGTTCGCTTCACGGCTGATACTCGACGGTTCAATTTGCAATACTTGGCCCCAAATCCTTGCAAGTTGGCGTTCCACCCTATTTTTTGGCGCCGAGTACTCTGTTGATTTGAATTTAAAGCGAGCCACTGGCAAAGCCCGTCTATCGACTTTTCCATTTGGTGTTAAAGGAAGCGATTGGAGGAGAATAATTTGTGCGGGCACCATATGTGAAGGCAGTACTTCTGACAAATATGCCATTAAGCCTTCTGTATAATCCTTGTCTTCATATTCCCCGTGATTGGGAACAACATAGCTCACGAGTTGTTTGTCCCAACTATTCGCCCCCGCTACGTCAAGGGTAATGGATTCGGACACACCGAGATGTCTCTGCAACTGGGCATCAATTTCACCCAACTCGATTCGAAAACCGCGAATTTTAACTTGATGATCAAGACGCCCCAAATACTCAATCTCGCCTTGGTGATTCCACTTGGCTAAATCTCCTGTTTTATACAACCGAGATTGATTATCAGTTGAGAATGGGTTGGAGATAAAGCGCTCTTTAGTTAACTCAGGACGGTTCAGATAGCCTCTTGCCACACCATCTCCGGCGATATAAAGTTCTCCAGCCACGCCTATTGGTGCTATCTGCAGTTCTTGGTTCAGTACGTAAAGCTGAGTGTTATTAATGGGCTTTCCAATCGGAACCGTGATGTAATCGTTCTCAGCCTTACAAGCGTGCCATGACACATCAATGGCCGCTTCTGTTGGCCCATAAAGATTGTGTAACTCAGCATCATGGTTTTTTGTCCACTCTTTAGCTAGCTCTGAAGGTAGAGTTTCTCCACTGGCAAACACGCGCCTTAACGAGCTAGATTGGGTTTGGTATCGACCATCAAACATAAACATAGCCAACATAGGTGGTACGAAGTGCAGTGTCGTGATCTGGCTTTGTTCAATGACATTCAATAAGTAATCAACATCTTTATGACCTTCGGGCCTAGCTATCACAAGTTCTGCGCCTACCATTAGAGGCCAGAAAAACTCCCATACTGAAACATCAAAGCTAAACGGAGTTTTTTGCAAGACCTTATCCGTTTCATCAAGAGCAAATTCTTGCTGCATCCATAGAATTCGGTTAACCAAAGCTTTGTGTTCGTTCATCACACCTTTGGGCTTGCCCGTCGAGCCGGAGGTATAAATCACATAAGCGAGATTGTTTGAAGTCAATCCTGCACTGATTGGGTTGGAAAGATGATTGGAATGAGAAAAATCAAAAATATCCAAATTTATTTGTAAATAATCCGCTGACACCCTGCTTGCCGTTGCATTGCTAGTCAAGATAAGTTGAGGCTTTGCATCATCGAGCATGTTATTAATACGCTCAGTTGGAGAGTCAGGGTCCAAAGGTACATAAGCCCCTCCAGCCTTCAGAATTGCGAGTAAAGCAACCACCATTTCTAGAGAACGATAACAACACAAACCGACTAAGGTATCAGGCCCAACGTTGGCCGATTGAAGACTAGTAGCAAGCGCATTGGCTTTATTGTTTAGCTCATAATATGTCAGAGAGTTACCCTCAAAAGTCAATGCAATGCGATTTGGGCTTCTACCAACTTGTTGCTCGAATAGAGAGTGAATGGTTTCAAATTCAGGGTAGGACTTGGCAGTGTCATTAAACTCCTCTTTCAATAGCGCCTTATCCTCATCAGGAGCAATTTCATGTGACATAACACTTTGACTTGGCGATTGCACCAAATTAGACACCAAGGTCACAAAGATCTCGTTTATTCTGCTGATGGTCTCTGAGGTAAACAAAGATGACGCATACTCCCAACCAAGACTTGCACTGCCCTGCTCTTCTGCGACGTGTAGAGTGAGGTCAAACTTAGACGTGTGATGGTTGTTCTGCGTTTGGTCCAACGCGATAAATCTTTGCTTACCATCATGCTCAGAATCATCACTGGCATAAGTCAGCATGATCTGAAACAAAGGTGAGTGTGCCAAGCTGCGCTCCGGCTGGATGAGCTCGACAAGCTGCTCAAAAGGCATTTGCTGATGTTCATATGCAGCTAATGCTTTTTGCTTTGACTGAGCAAGCAAATCAAGATATGTCGGGCTTTCGCTCAAGTCACTGCGCAAAACCAATGTATTAGCAAAAAAACCGATATTATTTACTACCTCGACATGTTCACGATTGGCTATCGGCGTACCAATGACAATATCATTTTCACTACTTAGGCGTCCGATCAAAGTCGAAAATGCTGCATGAATGGCCATAAAAGGGGTGACTCCCTGATTTTGGCAAAGCTGTGTTAACTGACCGAAAATCTGTGGCGGTAGCTTTCCAACCAATAATTCACCAGCAAACTTCTGCTCAGGAGGCCGTGGTAAGTCAAGCGGCAGACGATGAACCATGGGTAGTGATTGCAGCTCCTGTTGCCAGTACAAGCGGAGCTTTTCAATATTCTCACCAGCAAGCCATGTTCTTTGCCAAACAGCATAGTCTCCATATTGTATTGGCAAAGGCGCCAAGCTATGCGGTTTCCGTTGCACAAAAGCGCCATATATGAGGTCGAGTTCGTTGACCAACACTTCAAGTGACCAGCCATCAGCAGCAATATGATGCAAAGTGAGCAACAATATGTTTGCTTGATCATGTTCAATGACAATCCGCGCCCTGATCATAAGGTCTTCACCCAAGTCAAAACCTGTCTTCGCTTCTTTGACAAACAACGCTGATATGAATTGTTGTTGGGACTTGGTATCTTGGCCACGAAGATCATCAATAGCCAATGGAAAAGCAGTGATTTCTTCCCTTACCTTCTGAACAGATTCCCCTTCGCATAACTCAAAGCTAGTGCGCAAAATTTCATGGCGATTGACGATTTCGATGAGAGCTTTATGAAGAATATTAAGGTCAACCACTTCATTCCAACGAAACGCCAGAGGCATATTATAATGACTGCTATCACCTTCCAGCTGGTCGATAATCCAGAGTCTTTGCTGCATATCAGTCAGAGGTAAAGGCTGGCTTCGGTCAACTGGTAAACATTGATGCATAGACTGAAGCGGTGTGTTCGCTTTATTCTCAATATACTTTGCTAAGTCTTTTAACTGAGGGGAGATGAAAACATCTTTCATTGAAATATCGAGATTGAATACGGCTTTTATGCCGTTCAACAGCTGGATCGCTTTAAGAGACTGTCCTCCAACTTCAAAGAAATTCGCATCACGACTGATGGTCGATGCATCGAGTTTGAGCACCTCTGACCAAAGCTGACACAAACGCGTCTCTACCTCTCCTTGCGGCGCCTGATAACTCACGCCCATACTCAGCGCCGTTGGCTCTGGCAGACCCTTACGGTTTATCTTGCCATTCGGTGTCAGTGGCATCGCCTCTAATACTTGAATAATCGATGGCACCATATAGTGGGGCAACTGCCCTTTCAGATGCTCATATAAACCGCTTCGCGCTTCATCGATTCGCTCAACCCAGTCAGGGTTCAAAACCGCATAGGTCATCAGTTGGCTTTCACCACTGTCGCTGCCTTGGCGAACCACGCTCACCACTTGGTTGACGCTTTCATGGCTTTGCGCCGCCGCATCAACGGCACCAAGCTCAACCCTAAATCCTCGAATTTTCACTTGATGGTCAGTGCGACCCAAATATTCCAGCTCACCATCTGCTAGCCTGCGTACTCGGTCTCCCGCGCGGTACATACGCTCGCCTGGAACAAAGGGGTTAGCCACAAACGCCGCATCGGTTAAATCATCACGATGCAAGTAGCCTCGCGCTAACCCTTCACCCGCAATATACAACTCTCCCGCTACACCGGTTGGTACAAGCTGATGCTGCTCATTAAGCACATAGAACTGAGTATTTCCAATCGGGTGACCTAAGGTGATGGCTGATGCTTTTTCTATCTGTTTCACCGATGACCATACCGTTGTCTCGGTTGGCCCATACACGTTCCAAAGCTCAATAGCACCATGAGTGAGTAGCGATGACTTCAAGCTCTCTGGCATGGCTTCACCACCACAGATTACTCTCAGAGGCTGTGCTGGCTGCCAATTATCATTGACCAGCATTTGCCAAGTCGATGGCGTAGCCTGCATCACACTCACCTGATGCTCGTGCATCAAACCTGCTAGTTGCGCAGGATTTAACGCCGCGTCACTCGAGGCCACCACCACATGACCACCCATAACCAAGGGCAAATACAACTCCAACACATGGATATCAAACGACATCGAGGTCACCGCGAGTAACGTATCTTCTGCGCTCAGTCCTGGCTTTTTCGCCATCGACCACAAGAAGTTCACCACTGATTGATGCTCAACCGCAATGCCTTTAGGCTCACCAGTAGAGCCTGAGGTGTAAATAACATACGCCAAGTCATGAGAAGTCGCATTGTCACGCACAACTGGCACGCTCTCGGTGTTCGCCCATTGATGATGCTCAACCACCAATACCGCCTCCGTGTAAGCTGCCATCGCAAGCTCTGAGTCCTTATCACACAGCACCAAGCTTGGTTGACTGTGCGCTAACATTCCTTGTATTCGCTCTTGTGGGTAGTTAGGGTCGAGAGGTACATACGCCCCGCCCGATTTCAATATGGCAAGTAAAGATACCAACATCGACATCGAACGCTCTTGGTGAACGCCCACCAAATTATCGCTGCCAACACCCCGAGATTGAAGCTCATGCGCTAACGCATTGGCTCGCTTATCCAACTCTCGATAGCTTAATGTTTCCCCATCAAACGTGGCCGCAGGCGCATCGGGTGTCAGCAAGGCTTGTGCTTCAAACAAGTCTGCAACTGACTTATCCCTTGGGTAATTTTGCTTGGTCTGGTTGTGCGCGTAAAGCTCTGTCTCACGTGTCTTTGAGTTAACCAATGGTACCGAGAACGCGCAGCGCTCTGGGTTTTCAGTCATGGCTTCAAGCAAGAGCGTAAAGCTGTTTGCCAAGTTCTCAATGCTGGCACGGTTAAACAGATCTGTGCTGTATTCCCAACTTAAGCTAAGGCCGGATTCATTCTCTTCAACATTGAGTGATAAGTCGAACTTGGCATTATTCGACTTTATCTCTACATCACTAAAGCTCAACCCATCAAGATCTAGATCACTAGATTGATTATTTTGCACTGCCAGCATAATTTGGAACATTGGATGGTAGCTAATATCTCGAGCTGGATTGATTCTCTCAACCACTTTTTCAAAGGGTGTTTGTTGGTGATTAAATGCATCCAACGCAATGCGCTTACTCTGGGTAAGAATATCGATAAAGTTTGCTTGGTCATCATGCTGCTGGCGAAGCACTAGCATGTTAACAAAAAAGCCGATCAAGTTTTCTACTTGCGTTTGGTCGCGATTTGCGGCTGTTGTGCCAATCACAATATCTTGTTCACCACTATAACGAGAAAGCAGGACACTCAAAGCGCCATACACCCCCATAAAAAGAGTGACATCATATTCATTGCATAAGGTTTTAAAAGACGATGCCAAGTTCATCGGAATGTGAGTGGCTATTGTGTCTCCCTGATAACTCGGTAGACTAGGCCTTGCTCTATCCAGCGGCAAACTATGTATACTTGGCATGTTGGCAAGCTGCTTTTGCCAATAGGTAAGCTGGCGTTCAAGAACATCCCCTCTCAAGTATTCATGCTGCCACTGTGCATAATCTAGATATTGAACATCAATAGGTTTTAGCCTGTGTTGAACACCTATTGCAGATTGCCGATAAAGTTGGTTCAGCTCGTCAGTAAGCACCCCCATAGACCAACCATCTGCGGCAATATGGTGAACCAATATCAAAAGTACTGCATTGTCTTCATCCAACTGCCACAAATGACAACGCAGTGACGTATCTCGCTCGAGTTCAAAAACGTATTCTGTTCGTAATTCAAGCTCTGCTCTTACTGTCAACATAGCCGCTTCTATGCCGCATTCCTTGATAACTTCGGCAAGCTTTTGCTTACGATCGATCACTTCAAAGCAAAACTCTACCGGCATAGGCATAACAACTTGTTGAGCGTCATCACCCTGCTTTACATACTGAGTTCGCAATACACTGTGTCGGTCGATGATTTGTATAAACGCGGATTTCAGGGCTTCAAGATCGAGTTTTCCCTGAATATGCAATGCAGAGGGGATATTGTAATGAGCACTTCCTCCTTCCAACTGATCGAGTAACCAAAGTCGCTGCTGAGAAAAGGAGAGTCTCCCCTTGGTCCTCATCCTATCTGGGACAGTAATTTTACTGGCTTGTATCTGAGCTAACTTTTGTTGTTTTTTCTTGGCAAGAAGTTTTTCTACTAACGCACGTTTTTCAGGAGACAAGTTATCAAGTTTATTATTATTTTGAGTAGCCATACTCTTTCATTCCATTGTTTTAGAGTAGAGAAAGCCCTACTCATTTCGAGCTTTCTCATCATCTTTTTAGCGGGGTTAAGCCAATTTAGTTATGTTTTGTGACACTGTGTTTAGTCAATAAGTGATTCCAAATCATCGATATCAAGAGACTCCAAATCTTCAATATCAAGATCCTCAACTTGTTTGAGAATGTCATCGAGCATAGTCGACTCTTCCAAATCTTTATGTTGCTCAATCATGCTCGAGATACCTTGGATTGTTGGAGACGCAAATAGCGCTTCAATGGTAAGTTCTACACCAAACCTATCCTTGATTAGTGCGTTCATTCGCATCAACAGCAACGAGTTTCCTCCTACTTCTAGGAAACTACTTACTGCACTGATTGCTGTGCTTGATTTCAGTAATTCGCACCAAAGCTCAGATACTCTATGTTCTGTGTCTGTTTCTGACGCAACAAAGTCACTATCGGCTAACATTTTAGGTTCTGGTAGCGCGCGGCGATCAACCTTACCATTGGCGTTGAGTGGGAATTGATCCATCAACACAATATGATCTGGCAGCATAAAACTTGGCAGGTTTTGAGAGAGTATCGCCCTGATATGCTCTGGGCTAGCATCCATTTCAGTATTTCCCACTACATAAGCGAGCAACTGCTTGTCTCCCGATTGCTCAATCTGCCTTTCTTTAACCACCACGAGCGCAGTGTCAACCTCGTCAATTGACATAAGCTGTGCTTCTATCTCACCAAGCTCTATACGATAACCACGAACCTTTACTTGACTATCAGCGCGCCCAACAAACATTAAGGTGCCATCTTGTTGCCAACGTACTAAGTCTCCTGTGCGATACAAACAACCAGCCTCTTCCTCATTGATTGCAAAAGGATTTGGAATAAAGCGCTCAGCGGTAAGAGTACTCTGATTTATATACCCTTTGGCGACGCCTTCTCCGCCTGTGTACAACTCACCAATAGCGCCAACTGGCACCGGCTTTTGATTGCGATCCAGTACAAACACTGTGGTATTTGAAATGGGTTTTCCTATTGGAATAGGCTGGGTAACATCCAGCTCCCTTGGTATTGGATAACACGTCGTAAAGGTCGTATTCTCTGTTGGGCCATAACCATTTATCACGGTCACATCTGCTTGCTGCTGATAAAAACGAGACACTGAATACGGATTGACCACATCTCCACCCGTCAGAAGGTGTTTTAGGCTCGGTAAATTATGCTCGTTAATGGCAACAAACTGGTCGAATAGTCCCGATGTTAGCCAAAGCATATTGACTTGATAGTGATCAATAACCGTGCCTAGCTGTGTGGCATCAACCAAGGTTTCAGGATAGACAACCAAAGTCCCGCCATTGAGCAAAGGTCCCCAGATTTCTAGGGTTGCAGCATCAAAAGTAACAGAAGCACACTGCAGCATAACCGTATCTTGGGTAAGTGGCAGCGCGGAATTATTTTTTACTAAGCGAATCACACCTTGCTGCGTCACTTCCACGCCTTTTGGCATACCCGTAGAGCCAGAGGTGTACATCACATAAGCAGGTAAATCTTTGGTATTGACTTTTATCCGCTCAGGATTGGTTGAAGATAGTGTGTCTAGTGTTGATCGCAACGATTCGCTGTCGATATCTATGCGTACACACATAGTCTGGGAAACAGCGATAGCCATACTATTTTTCGTCAGCACATAGCCAGTCTGAGTATCTTGTAAAATATGAGCTTGGCGCTCTGCAGGGTAGCTCGAATCGATCGGCACATAGACTGCATTGAGCTTAACAATTGACAACAAGGCGGTAATCAACTCAACACCAGATGGTAAACAAACACCAATACGTTGCTGAGCCTCTATGCCTTTAGAAGACAAATAATGCGCCAAGCGATTTGCTCTGGCATTTAGCTCTTGGTAGGTGACGTTATGATCCCCATGAACAAGAGCCAATCCATCCGGCGTTCTAGCAACACAAGACTCAAACCACTGTGCTATATCCCAACTGCGATTATAATCACTCTGGGTCTGGTTCCACTCAACCATTGTTAAGTGTTTATCTTCTTCACTTAGTAAGGTTAGCGATTCTAATGGCTGCTTACTGGCATTTAGCATCATAGTAAGCATACGATCAAAGTCAGAGGCCACTTGCTCCATTCGCTGCGATGATATACTTGAGCCTTGATACAACCATTTTATTTCTGTTCGATGATCGGGAACGACAACTAAAGTAACAGGGAAGTTAGTTTGTTCTTCACCCTTAGATTCAATCAAGCGTGGTAACTTATCATTCATGACTTGTTCACTTTGACTGATCGGGTAATTTTCTACCACAACTAACGAGTCAAACAAGCTTTCTCCACTGGGTATACCACTCCATTCCTGAATATCGCTTAGAGGGCTATATGCAAAGCTATCATGACCACTTTGTGCTTTGTTTAGCTCCTGCAACCACTGCCCAAGATGACACTGCATATCAGCAAAATTTGCTCGCACAGGTAAGGTATTAATAAATAAGCCAACCATTGTTTCCACACCGGACAGAGGTATGTTTCGACCAGAGCGAGTCGAACCAAATACTATGGTCTCTTCTCCACTGTATCGATGAAGAAGCAGAGCCCAAGCACCTTGAACAACCGTATTGATCGTTACCTGATTATGCTTAGCAAAATGATTCAACCTAGCTGTTGTTTGCTCATCGAGCAGTTTGTCTATGCTTCCATCACTCTCTTCGCTATTGCCTAGCTTAGTCTTGAAGTCTAATTTGCATGGTTCAGTCACATCAGACAAGTAGCTTTGCCAGTAAGCTTTCGCCTCTGATTTCGGTTGTTTCTGAAGCCATTTCACATAGCTAGAATAAGGTTTCACAACAGGTAACGGGCCGAGATCAACACCTAGCTCTGCTTGGTACAATTTCATCACTTCGTCAAAGACAATGGGTAAACACCAACCATCTAATAAAGCATGGTGATTAGTCCAAATAAAGCGTTGTCGTTTATCAGACAATGTTACCATTGCGAACCGCATTAAAGGCGCACAAGTTAAGTCGAGTGGTTTAACTCTTTCCTCGTTGGAGAGATCGATAAAGCGAGCTTCCTGTTGCTCTTTTGCAATACTTCTCCAATCCAACTCTTGCCATTCGATATGTGCTTGTTTGTCGACCACTTGAACCAGTTCACCACTGCTTGACTCCACAAACGCGGTACGGAATATATCATGCCTTTCGATAACCCTTTGCCACGCAAGTTTGAAAGTCGGAATAATTAATTCCTCAAACAACATATCCATCTGACACATATACATGCCTGTGCCTTCTGCCATTTGGCTATGCATAAGTAACCCTTGTTGCATTGGGGTACTCGGATAGATATCGGTAATTTCACAGTATTGTGATTCAAACAAAGTAATATCATCAGCGGTCACATCCACCAGAGTGAAATCAGATGGTGTATGCCCCCCCTTACTAGAGACGCAATGCTCGATGATATTAATCAAACTGACCTGATATTGCTCCGCAATGGCAGATACTTGCGGATAAGTCTCAGCATCATAGTCAAACGTAAATTCCAGCAAACCATCGACAATAATACCGGTAATTTCAATGCCATGTGTTCTCTGTCTACGTTTGCTAATTTCATCGCCAAATTGTATGAATGCTCCAACATCTTCACCATGAGTACTAAATTGGCCTAAATAGTTAAACACTATTTCAGATGGTCGTTCTGCTTGGACAATATCATCATCTTTCGCCAAGTATCGAAGAGCGCCAAATCCAAGCCCTTTATTTGGCGTTGCTCTTAGTTGCTCTTTTATGCCCTTTATCAGTATTGCGAGATCTGATCCTGCTGCATTAGTTAATAACACAGGATAAACGTGAGTAAACCAGCCAACAGTTTGGCTCAAATCAAGCTCATCCATCATTGGGCAAGCATCCACAATCACTCCTGATTCACGCCCATGGCCTTCTAAATCAACTTTGAGAGTATTTTGGCCAGAGATCAGTCCATAACTATCCGCTAAAGCCGCCAATAGGAGATCGTTAATTTGAGTGTGATAACATTCATTGGACTTCGAAATTAGTGCTTTGGTCTCCACTTCGCTGAATTTCAGCGTCACTCGTCTTCTATTGCCATTCATTGAGGCATCAAGTTCCTTCAAATCACTACAGGCTAAGCTGCCACTTGGAGCATTGAGTACCGATAGCCAATGCGCTTTCTCGCGGTTTACTGACTCAGAACTCGCAAACTCACTCATGGCAGATGCCCAAGCTTGATAGCTATCGGATTTAGCCCCAAGTAAGACAGGCGCTCCTTGTGTCACTTGTTCTAGCGCTAGTTGAAGATCTTGCACAAGGATACGCCAAGATACGCCATCGACAATTAGGTGATGCATAATCCATAGTAGCTTGTCACTTTGGCCTGACGGTGTTTTACACCAGACCCACCGAACCATAGATCCTTTCGTTTGGTCAATCACTAAGCTTGCTTGTGCCTTATTCGACACGTCAAGCATATGCTCTGCCCATTGGCTTTCGTCCAAAACCGTTAGGTCTTCAATCCATAGGCTCTGCGCAAACGCATTGTCAGCACTACGTTCATCTATGGCAAGATACTCTGCGTTCCACAGTGCATTGTTCTGCGTAAAGCTCAATCGCATCACATCATGACGCTGATACAAGGAAGCGAAAACAGCGCCAAGAGACTCTAGATCGATTGACTCTGATAACGTACACCACTGTGACTGGTTAAAGTGATGGCGATCGGTTTCATCTCCTGCAAAGAAATAGTGATCAATAGGGAGTAATTTTTGACTACCTATAATCTTTTGGCTGCGTTGATTCGTGTCTATCAATTGTGCAACTTGTGCTAATTCTTTTACCGTTTGATATTCAAATAAATCACGCGTTGAGATTTTATAACCCGCTAACTTAGCCTGTGATACCACTTGCATCGCTAATATCGAATCGCCACCTAAGCTGAAGAAATTGTCACTAATACCGACTTGATCAATGACTAAGACTTGTTTCCATACTTCGCACAGTACAAGCTCAATATCGCTTCTAGCTGCCTCAAATGCGCAACTAAGCAATGAATAGTCGGGTTCTGGCAACTGCCTACGCTCAACTTTGCCATTGGCGTTTATCGGTAGTTTGTCCATTTTTACGATAGCTGAAGGTAACATGTATCCAGGTAATAAGTCCTTAATACCTTCTCTTAACTCATTTGACTCGATAGTCTCTCCAGCATTTGCCGACCAATAGGCGACCAAACGCTTGTCTCCTTGCTCCTCACGCACCAATACAAAGGCTTCGTTGACCTGAGGCTGCTGTAGAATCACAGACATAATCTCACCCAGTTCAACCCTAAATCCGCGCAATTTAACTTGATGGTCAACACGACCTAGGAATTCTAATTTACCTTGGTTATTCCAACGCACTTTATCGCCGGTGCGATACATCAATTCCCCTTCGACAAACGGGTTTTGGATAAATCGTTCTTCGGTTAAGTCAGGTTTATGAAGATAACCGCGTGCTGTTCCTGTACCACCAATATAGAGCTCACCACCAACCCCAATAGGAACAAGGTTGCGTTCAGTATCTAACACATAGAGACGCTTACCTGGTATACCCGTCCCTATATCAATAGTCTGAGTTTGTTCTTTGATGTCCCCTATTGTGGCACAAACTGTTGACTCCGAGGGACCATAGCCATTCATCAGATGGCGACCTTGCGCCCACTTTTGCGCGAGCGGCAGCGGGCAGGAATCTCCTGCGAGTATAAGATGCTTAACTCCCTGCCACTTTTGAACATCTAGCGCAGGTAACAAGGCTGGTGGTAGAATGGTATGATTCACTCGATGACGGTTAACCACCTCAGTAAGTAACTCAGCAGAATGAACCTGTTCTTGATTAATTAAAACCAGAGTACCTCCAGCATTGAGTACACCCACCCAATCGGCTACTGCACCATCAAAGCTAAAGGATGCGAACTGAAGTACCCTTGAAGATTCGCTGACCATAAAGCGCTGTTGCTCAGAAATTGCCAAATCGACAAGACCGTCATGCTGCAACATCACTCCCTTAGGTTTGCCTGTCGAGCCCGATGTATATATAACATAAGCTAAATTACTAGGACTAACACCCAAATGGTAAGCCGGGAGGTTCTCGACACTTTGTCCTTCTGCGTCTTTTGTCAGCTGTGTAAGCTCTATGAAATGGGCGTCTTGAGGCAACTTATTTTGAACATTCCTATCGCCGACGATCAAACTGAGTTGACTGTCTTGCACCATGTACGCCAAACGTCCTTCTGGATAAGTAGGATCAAGCGGTAAATACGCGCCACCCGCTTTAAGGACAGCAAACATAACTTCAATAAGTTCGATTGAACGTTCACAGCTAATACCCACTAACTGGTCTGGTCCAACACCCAGTTCCACTAGATGATGAGCAAGTTGGTTTGAACGACAGTTAAGTTCCTGATAAGTCACTTGCCTATCTTCAAATATCAAAGCAATGGAGTTTGGTGAAGCAAATGCCTGGCGCTCAAATAGCTCATGTATACATAGCCCTTTCACTTCATTGTGTTGAGAGGACAAAGGCTCGCTCCCTAGTGCTAAAAGCGTGTCTATCTCAGCATCTGTCAGGCCATGTATCTCACTCATTTTCTCATCAGGAGACAGAGTTACACCTCGTAGCAACCCAACTAGATGTTTAGCCATACGAGCAATCGTTGCTTTTTCAAATAAACTGGTGTTGAACTCCCATTGCATCTCCAATCCATTCGCTTGTTGCTCGATGTTGAGCGTCAGATCAAAGGATGTGGTTGAGGTATTCTTATCGACGCTGCTTGTTTGCATACCATCAAAAGCAAATCCATCTTCAGGCGTATTTTGCAGCACCAACATCACTTGGAAGATCGGATGATGGCTGAGATCACGTACAGGCTTTAACTCTTCAACCAAGTGCTCAAAGGAGACATTCTGATGTTCATAAGCGGCTAACGCAGTATCACGAGATTGTTCAAGCAACTGTTGGAAGCTCTGACTCATATCCACATGACTACGAAGAACCAAGTTGTTCACAAAGAAACCTATTGTATGAGCAAGCTCTGACTGTTCTCGGTTAGCGATTGGAGTACCCACAACAATATCTTGCTCACCGCTATATCGACTGAGCAGCATGGAGAAAACCGCATTCAATCCCATAAATAGCGAGGCGTTGTTAGCATTGCATAGCTCGAGAAGTGAACGCAGATCTTGAATTTCGAGACGCTCTATCACAACGTCCCCTGCATAACACTGCTTGGCAGGGCGAGGTTTATCAAGAGGCAAACTATGTACTTCCGGAATATCTCTAAGCTTCTTGGCCCAGTAGTTCAATTGTGAGGTGAGATTATCACCCTGTAGCCACTGTCTTTGCCAGATTGCATAATCACTATACTGAATATCCAGAGGCGACAACTCAGCCTGCTGACCTCGAACCAACTGGTTATACGCATTACTTAACTCACCAATAAAGACATTGGCTGACCAACCATCACTGGCGATGTGGTGCATGACTATCGTCAACTGATACTCATATTCCGCCAGTTTGTATAGGGCCGCACGCAGCATAATATCGTTACTAAGGTCAAACTCTTGCTCAGTAAACTCGTGTTGCAGATTATCTAACTTCTCTCCTTGATCCTCTTTAGCTAAACAAGATACATCATGCATAACTAGATCAAAGGTTTGAATAACGGGTTCAATATGCTGATAAGCGTGTCCTTTCTGATCATTATGATAGGTGGTTCTCAGCACTTCATGTTTGGCAATCACAGCAGAGAATGCACCTTGGAGCGCTTGATAATTCACCTCACCCTGCAATGAAAGCGTCGCTGGCATATGGTATTGACTACTACGTCCTTCCATTTGGTCAATAAACCACAAACGTTGCTGCGCATAAGACAAAGGTAGCTGCGCTGGTTTGTTAACTTGTTTTTTGACGCTTGTCGAGTCTAGCCCAATTTGAGTGTCGCCTTTACACGATAAGGCCTGTTGATGAAGCACAGGTGATCGGAAGACGCTTGTCAGTGGCAAGCTTACCGAGAAGTTTTGCTTTATTTTGTTTACAAGCTCAATCGCAAGCAGTGAATGCCCACCAGATTCAAAGAAATTCGCATCACGACTGATGGTCGATGCATCGAGTTTGAGCACCTCTGACCAAAGCTGACACAAACGCGTCTCTACCTCTCCTTGCGGCGCCTGATAACTCACGCCCATACTCAGCGCCGTTGGCTCTGGCAGACCCTTACGGTTTATCTTGCCATTCGGTGTCAGTGGCATCGCCTCTAATGCTTGAATAATCGATGGCACCATATAGTGGGGCAACTGCCCTTTCAGATGCTCATATAAACCGCTTCGCGCTTCATCGATTCGCTCAACCCAGTCAGGGTTCAAAACCGCATAGGTCACCAGTTGGCTTTCACCACTGTCGCTGCCTTGGCGAACCACGCTCACCACTTGGTTGACGCTTTCATGGCTTTGCGCCGCCGCATCAACGGCACCAAGCTCAACCCTAAATCCTCGAATTTTCACTTGATGGTCAGTGCGACCCAAATATTCCAGCTCACCATCTGCTAGCCGGCGTACTCGGTCTCCCGCTCGGTACATACGCTCGCCTGGAACAAAGGGGTTAGCCACAAACGCCGCATCGGTTAAATCATCACGATGCAAGTAGCCTCGCGCTAACCCTTCACCCGCAATATACAACTCACCCGCAACACCGGTTGGCACTAGCTGATGCTGCTCATTGAGCACATAGAACTGAGTATTTCCAATCGGGTGACCTAAGGTGATGGCTGATGCTTTTTCTATCTGTTTCACCGATGACCATACCGTTGTCTCGGTTGGCCCATACACGTTCCAAAGCTCAATAGCACCATGAGTGAGTAGCGATGACTTCAAGCTCTCTGGCATGGCTTCACCACCACAGATAACTCGCAGAGGCCGCGCTGGCTGCCAGTTATCATTGACCAGCATTTGCCATGTCGATGGCGTCGCCTGCATCACACTCACTTGATGCTCATGCATCAAGCCAGCTAGTTGCGCAGGATTTAACGCCGCCTCACTCGAGGCCACCACCACATGACCACCCATAATCAAGGGCAAATACAACTCCAACACATGGATATCAAACGACATCGAGGTCACCGCGAGTAACGTATCTTCTGCGCTCAATCCTGGCTTTTTCGCCATCGACCACAAGAAGTTCACCACTGATTGATGCTCAACCGCAATGCCTTTAGGCTCACCAGTAGAGCCTGAGGTGTAAATAACATACGCCAAGTCATGAGAAGTCGCATTGTGACGCACAACTGGCTCGCTCTCGGTGTTCGCCCATTGATGATGCTCAACCACCAATACCGCCTCCGTGTAAGCTGCCATCGCTTGCTCTGAGTCCTTATCACACAGCACCAAGCGCGGTTGACTGTGCGCTAACATTCCTTGTATTCGCTCTTGTGGATAGTTAGGGTCGAGAGGTACATACGCCCCGCCTGATTTCAATATGGCAAGTAAAGACACCAACATCGACATTGAGCGCTCTTGGTGAACGCCCACCAAATCATCGCTGCCAACACCCCGAGATTGAAGCTCATGCGCTAACGCATTGGCTCGCTTATCCAACTCTCGATAGCTTAATGTGTCCCCATCAAACGTGGCCGCAGGCGCATCGGGTGTCAGCAAGGCTTGTGCTTCAAACAAGTCTGCAACTGACTTATCCCTTGGGTAATTTTGCTTGGTCTGGTTGTGCGCGTAAAGCTCTGTCTCACGTGTCTTTGAGTCAACCAATGGTACCGAGAACGCGCAGCGCTCTGGATTTTCAGTCATGGCTTCAAGTAATAGCGTAAAGCTGTTTGCCAAGTTCTCAATGCTGGCACGGTTAAACAGATCTGTGCTGTATTCCCAATGACAGTTGAAACCTCCATCTTCCTCGACTAACAGATTTAGGCTGATGTCAAACTTGGCTGTATGGCTAGTCGTTTGGTTTTCTGTGAGGGTTAAGCCACCAAATACCTCACGTGAGCTGAGCCCCTGAGTATCAACATTGAGTAATATCTGAAATAAAGGATGGTGTCCCATATCTCGACTTGGGTTAAGCAAATCAACGAGTTGCTCAAACGGTAATGATTGATGTTCATATGCCGCGAGAGCCGTTTCTCTTGAACGCTCAATGACTTCACTGAAGCTCGGATCACCAGACAAATCGGTACGTATGACTAAGCTGTTAACAAATAAGCCAACCACATTTTGTAACTCAAGTCGTTCTCGGTTCGCCACTGGGGTACCGATTACTATGTCCGTTTCACCACTATAGCGGCTTAACAATAAACTGAATGCGGCTTGCACTCCCATAAAGATACTGGCACCGCTATTTTGACATAGTTGCTTAAACTGACGACTTACCTCAAGAGATAATTTATGACTGTATAAATCGCCTTGATAACTCTGCTCAATCGGTCTCTTTCTATCAAGAGGTACTGAGTGAACGTCAGGCAAATCTTGTAATTGGGCGCGCCAATAGCTGGTTTGTCTTTCCAGCTCTTCACCCTGCAACTGACTGTGTTGCCAAACGGTATAGTCGACATACTGTATGGTGAGAGGTGCGAGCTGTGGTGACTCATTGCGAGATAAAGCATCATAGATTGCAGTAAGTTCTCTCATGAGAAGTTCTGAAGACCAACCATCAGAGGCAATGTGATGCTGAGTTATCATCAAGGTCCAGTTATCCTCAGATAGTTTCACTAATTGAGCACGCAGCATAAGAGCATTTTCCAGATCAAATACTCGTTCAGACTCTAGCTTCACCATCGTCTTGAGCTTGGGATTCTGCTCAGCTTCAGGCAGCATTGATAAGTCTGTTATAGGCAGAATGAAGTCTATCGGTAGCGGTAAAATATGTTGGCAAAGCTGCTCATTATAGCTACGAACACAAGTACGAAGTGCTTCATGACGTTCAATTAGGTGCTGGAGTGACTGACGCATCAGTTCAGAGTCGACTAAGCCCTGTAATGCATATACTCCTGCCATATTATAGGTATGCCCACTTTCCAGCTGCTGCATAAACCACATACGTTTTTGCGCAAATGACAGCGGTATAGGTTGATCTCGGTCGATTTGGGGAATTGAATTCTTGCCTGCGAAAGATAAAGACTCAATCACAGCTGCCATTTCTGCAAGTGTCGGTGCAAGAAATACCTGCTTTACTGTCAATTCACGGCTAAAGTGTGCGCTGATTTTAGCGATCAAACGCACCGCAAGAAGTGAATGTCCACCAAGGCTAAAGAAGTTTGCTTCAACACTAATTGGTGATGAAACACCCAATACATTTTGCCAAATTTGCACCAATTGTGTTTCGACTGATGATCGTGGCGCTATGTATTCGGCTTGGGTTGTGTAATTGGGCTCTGGTAATGCTTTGCGATCTAATTTGCCATTTGCATTAACTGGCATAGTCTGCAAAATAGCCCAAGCACTTGGGATCATAAAGCCAGGCAAAGTAAGCTGCAGAGCATGCTTTAACTCATTGACCAACAATGATTCGTCATCAGTGCCTGCTACTAGGTAAGCGACCAACTGTTTATCGCCATGTGTATCTTCCCTGACGATAACCGCTGCATCTAATACTCTATTGTCTTCACGCAGCGCGGTTTCAATTTCTCCCAGCTCAATTCTATAGCCACGCAGTTTAACCTGAGTATCGAACCTACCAAAAAATTCCAACTCACCATTTGCAAGCCAACGAACCTTATCCCCTGTACGGTATACTCGTGCCCCATCTTGCGTACTAAACGGGTCAGCAATGAACTTTTCAGCTGTCAGTTCTTCACGATTCAAGTAGCCACGCGCCACTGTCATCCCGCCAATCAATAACTCACCAGGAACGCCTTCAGGTACCAGATTCATCTGATCATCAACGACATAAATATCTCTGTCCATGACAGCATGACCAATTGGTACACTGGTACTAATATCTTCATCGCCTAACCAATGTAGAGTAGAAGAAATCGTAGTTTCTGTTGGCCCATAGGTATTAATTAATCGACAGACTTTCTGTGCCGGCCCCGTTTGCCAGGCTCTTGCAAAGTCTGCATTAAGAACATCCCCACCCACAGCCAATCTCGATAGAGATGTGTCACGCCAAAAAGCCTCGTCTTCTAACACAGGTTCTAAAAGAGCTTTAGCATAGAGTGGAGGAAAGTCAGTAATCGTGATTGGATTTTCTCTTAGCCAATCAACGAACTCCGCAGACGTCCATAAGGTTTCCGGACGAATATACAGAGTGGCACCACTCACCAAAGCTTCAAAAATTTGCTCAACAGAGGCATCAAAACCGATGTTGGAGAACTGTAGAATATGGTCTTGATCGGTAATTCCATATTCAAGGCAGATGCTCTTGGTATGGCTGCTGAGTGCTTGATGTTCAATCATCACACCCTTAGGTTTACCTGTTGAGCCTGATGTATAAATTACATAAGCGAGGTGTGACGGCGTCACTTTAATTTCATACTTTGCCAGATTTTGTTCGCTGTATACCGATAACATATCTTGAACTTCTTTGGTATCTAGCAGCATGGTGGGCACTTGTGAGCCAAGCAATTTCTCTTTGTGCTCAGTTTCACTGATCACAAGCTTACATCGGCTGTCTTCCATCATGTAGCTAAGACGTTCGACCGGATAACTGACATCAAGCGGAACGTAAGCGCCACCCGCTTTGTGAATGGCAAGTATGGTAATGATCATCTCAGCAGAACGAGATAGACACATACCAACCAATACATCAGGTCCAACCCCTTGCTTAATGAGATAATGTGCAAGCTTATTGGCACGTTTGTTCATCTCATCATAGGTTATCGACTGACCGCAAAAGACTAAAGCCGTCGCTTCAGGGCTATGTTCAACTTGGCGTTCTATTTCTTGGAACAAACATTCAGTGATTGACCAAGTTTTCTTCGCTTGACCTTTCTCAAGCAAACGATGATATTCTTTAGGGCTTACAAGAGACAGAGTTTCCATCGCTTGATTTGGCTTGGAGATAATATCTCCGACCAGTTGAATAAAGTTTTCCGATAACCTCTCAATCGTCTCCGGTTCATATAAATCAGTGCTGTATTCCCAGCCCAGATCAATTTGAGGACATCCGGTGGCATCGACACTTTCCACAACGTTTAGCGTGAGGTCGAATTTAGATGTCGTTGTTTCTGCTTCTAGGGGTGAAAGCGTCAATCCACCCAAAGATTTCGTCTCCGAGCCCATAGTATCGACCACCAACATAATTTGGAACAATGGATGGTGGCTCAGATCGCGATTGGGCTGCATTGCTTCAACCAACCGCTCAAATGGCAACTGCTGATGAGAGAGTGCATCAAATGTATTATCTCGACAGCTGGTTAACAATGCGTTAAATGTCTGTGTAGTATCTATTTCTGTTCTCAATACTAAAGTATTAACAAAGAAACCGATCAGAGACTCTACTTCCTTCTGTTCCCTGTTTGCGACTGGCGTGCCGAGAATAATATCTGTCTCACCACTATAGCGATTTAAAAGTAAGCTAAAGGCAGCTTGCATAGCCATGAACAAGCTACTTTCTTGCATCTTGAGGTAGGTTTGTAAAGACGCGCTAAGGTGACTTGGTAAGGTCTGTTGATACAAGGCTCCCTGATAAGACTGAGTGTTCGGCCGAGGCTTATCAAGAGGCATACCGTGAACGTCAGGTAACCCTTCTAACCGTTGTCGCCAGTATGATAATTCATTATCTAACTGCTGACCTTGTAAAAAGTTAAGCTGCCATAATGCATAATCTGCATACTGAATTGGCAGAGCTTCAAGTTTTTCTTGGTTTTCGCCAATGTGACTGCGGTATAAGACATCCAGCTCTCGTAATAGAACATCCAATGAAACTCCGTCACCAGCGATATGATGCAAGGTAACAAGTAATACCGAACGAACCTGTTGGTTTTGAGTAGTGTGCTTAATCAAGGTTGCCCGTATCATCAAATCTCGGCTTAAATCAAACGGCGTTGTTGCCTCTTCTCGCCTAACAACACCCAATTCAAGTTCTTGTTCCACAAAACTAAGATGCGAAAGATCCATTGATTTAAAAGGTACGACTAATGGCGATTGCGTAATACGCTGTTCAACTTCTCCCTGGATATTGACAATACGAGTACGTAAGCTTTCATGACGAGCAACCAAATCATTAAGCGCAGATTGCAATGCTTGAGAATCTAGCTCTCCATCTAGCTCAAGTGCCATCGGCATATTGTAGGTATCTTTTCGCTCTTCAAGTTGCTCTAGGAACCAAAGTCGTTGCTGAGAGTAAGAAAGAGGGATACGCTCTGGTCGCTCCAAAGGCTTGATACAACCATTCGCATCACCCTTTTCACTTGAATCAAGCAAGCTTGCCAATTGACACAGAACAGGATGAGTAAAGATGCTACGGACGCTTAACGATACGTTAAAGTCTGCGCGGATTTCCGCGAGCAGTTTGATTGCTAATAAAGAATGACCTCCCGAGGCAAAGAAATTTGCGGTTTTACTAACCTGATCTTCGCTATGAAGAACTTTCTGCCATACGTTGGCAAGCTTTATCTCAGTAGCCGTTTCTGGCGCTACATAGTCTTGCTCTATAACCATCTGCGGCTCAGGTAAAGCCTTACGATCAACCTTTCCATTGGGAGTCAGTGGCATTACATCCAGCATCATCCAAGCTGCTGGCAACATATGTTCAGGTAAATGACCAGAAACCCTCTGCTTAATATCAGCAACAATGGCATCAGAGTCTTTATCTTCGTTAGTAATAACAAGGTAAGCGGCTAGGAATTTGTCACCTAACTTACTCTCATTGGCAACCACGACACATTGTTCAACCTCAGGTTGTTGTCCAATGGCAGTCTCTATCTCGCCAAGCTCAATTCTAAATCCACGTATTTTCACCTGATGGTCAATACGACCAAGGTATTCTATGTCACCCTCTGGTAGCCAACGTGCAAGGTCACCCGTACGATAAAGACGTGCGTCATTGTCAGATTCAGCGTGAGGGTTAGCGATAAAACGCTCTTGGGTAAGGTCATCACGATTGTAGTAACCACGAGCAACACCAACGCCCGCTATAAATAGCTCTCCAACAACACCGACTGGAACAGGGTTTAGCTGTTGATCCAAGATATGGAGCTTAATATTGTCTATCGGCTTACCAATAGGCACTGAGCGTCCAGTAAAGTCAGGTAAGCAGCGCCAAACACTAACATCAATTGCGGCCTCTGTTGGACCATATAAATTCTCAAGCTGTGCATGATGATTAGCTAAGAATCGATTTTGTACATCTACCGATAAAGCCTCACCACTGCATACGACTAAACGCAGGCTTGGAGTCTGATTGGCGTAGCGACCATCAGCAATAAAGCTGGCAAGCATAGGAGGAACAAAGTGCATGACACTAATTTGCTCCTTGTTGATTATCTCAAGTAGATAATCAACATCTTTGTGCCCCTCAGGGCGCGCCATAACCACAGTTGCCCCCGTGGTTAGCGTCCAGTAGTACTCCCATACAGAGACATCAAAACCAAACGGCGTTTTCTGTAAAACCTTATCTTCTAATGTCAATTGGTAAGTATTCTGCATCCAGTTGAGGCGGTTCACCAATCCAGAATGTTGATTCATCACACCCTTAGGTTTGCCTGTCGAACCTGATGTATAAATCACATAAACCAAGCTATTGGGCGATAGCTCCTCTATTTGTGGATTTGCTTGCCAGAGAGAGTTCTGAGTCAGCTCGTCCCATAGAGCAGTATCGTCCGCAACAATTAATCTATCAGCTTCAAGCTCTAATGATTGTTGAAGTGAGTGCGATGTAATCAACACCCTGGCTTGACTGTTTTCGAGCATGTAATTCAATCGCTCAACAGGATAGCTTGGATCTAAAGGCACATACGCACCTCCAGCCTTGCTTACCGCAAGAATAGCAATGACCATCTCAAGTGAGCGATTCAAACAAATGCCGACCAAATTTTCTGGCTCTACACCTGCGTCCATTAGGTGGTGTGCAAGTAAATTAGCACGCTGGTTGAGCTGCTTATAAGTTAGCGACTCATCTTCAAAAATCAACGCAACCTGATCGGGAGTTTTTAATACTTGCTGCTCAAATAACTGATGAATACATTCCTGCTTAGGATATTCACACTCGGTTTTATTCCACTGTGTCATCAGATCTAGGGCTGGTTGATCCACCAAGGATAGTCCAAATACACTGGTATCTGGAGAGAGCAAGATGCTATCGATTAAAAGCTCAAATTGCTTGGCCATCCGCTCGATAGTTTCAGGTTTAAACAAATCGGTATTGTATTCCCAAGTTAGTTCCAATCCTTCCTCACTCTCATTAACTACCAGCATAAGGTCAAATTGTGAGTGGCTTTCGACCAGTGGCAATGTCTCAGACTCTAGACCTGACAATTCCAGTTTTGTTTGCTCGGTATTGACTGACAACATGACTTGGAACAAGGGGTGATAACTTAAATCTCGTTCTGGCTGCAACGCCTCGACAACTTGCTCAAACGGAGCTTCTTGGTTTGCGTATGCCTCAACATTTATGAGTTTGCTTCGCTCAAGTAGTTCTACAAAGCTAGGGTCTTCATCGAGATTAAGCCTTAGTACTAGGGTATTGACTAAGAAGCCTATCATAGACTCTAAGCCCGCTTGATTCCTGTTGGCAACAGGTGTGCCGACCAGGATATCCGTCTCATTGCTATAACGCGACAGTAAAACAGAAAATGCGCTATGAAGACCCATAAATAAGGTGGTATCGTTATCTCGACATAGCTTGATAAAGGCATTGCTACGACTCTTATCAAGATGAGTAGAGTACCACTGGCCTTGATACTTCTGCTCAGCAGGACGAGCATAGTCAAGAGGCAAATTGTGCACGGCTGGCGCACCGGATAAGTGTTGTTTCCAGTAGGTTACTTGCTCGTTAAGAGAACGAATTACCTCTGGTTGATGTTGCCAGTTGGCATAATCAAGATACTGAATGCCCAACTCTTCATAGTCTTGCTTCCTACCCTGCAAAGCATCCTGATAAAACGCTTTTAGCTCATTAAACAGAATTCCCAATGACCAACCATCTGATGCGATATGATGCATGGTAAGCAGCAAGATGTGTTCGTCTTGTGCGGTTTTAATTAAACAAGTGCGCAGCATTAAATCTGACGATAGATTAAATGGTTTAACCGCTTCCTCACCTTGCAGACGACTTACTTCTGCCAATTGATCTTCACCATCTAACTGGGACACATCAAACACTGGCATCACCCAGCTTTCTGGTACAGGGTCTAGCCTAGTTTCCGGTGAGTCTGACCGATTGATAAAGCAGGTTCTCAAACTGTGGTGCCTAGAAATCACATCAATAAATGCCGAATGTAACGAGTTGACACAAAGCATACCATTTAGCTTAATCGCCATCGGCATATTGTAATGACTGCTGCCTCGTTCCATTTGGTCAATAAACCAAAGCCTTTGCTGGGCAAAAGACAGTTTAGGCTGGTTAGAATCATGGTTGTGAGTGATCGCTGGAAGCCCCGCTAGACTTGTTCCAATCATCGCCTGAAGCGCCTCAGCTTGATCGGTAAGCGTAGGATTATCGAACACTAAAGTGATATTAACATCGGTAGCGTAAGTTTGGTTTATCTTGGCCACCAATTGCATCGCCAGCAAAGAGTGCCCGCCTGAAGCAAAGAAGCTGGCATAACGATTACTGATTTCATGGCATAGAACCTCGCTCCACAGTTTAGCGAGTTGCACTTCAGCATGATTACTCAATGGTTCAAAGCGTTCATCATCTAGGTATGACTGAGGCTCAGGAAGTGATTTGGTATCAAGCTTGCCATTGGCATTTAATGGCAAGCTATCCATAACAACAATCGCTGAAGGAAGCATGTACTGAGCAAGCTGATGTTTAAGCTGAGATTGAATATCAACAATGCTTTGCTCCGTGTTTTCTCGTGACTTATCATCGAGAACTAAGTAAGCAACTAGCTTTCGATCGCCATGATCATTTCTAACCATAACGTGACACCCAGTCACTCCTTGTATGTGGTTAATTGTGGACGCAATTTCTCCCAGCTCAATCCTAAATCCACGTAATTTAACTTGATTATCAGCGCGACTCACGTAAACAATTTGATTTTGCCTGTTGCGATAGACAAGATCGCCAGTTTTATAGAGTTTTCGGCGACAAGCTTCAAGATGAATAAAGCTCGAATCAGTCAAGTCAGGTCTGCGCCAATATCCTCGTGCTAGGCCTGGCCCGCCGAGATACAGTTCACCAATCACGCCTTGAGGAAGAGGCTGTAAAAATGGGTCCATTACAAATGCATCAGCGTGTGGTAAAGGCTGGCCAATTGGGTACACATCACTGATATCTTGCATGTCATACCATGCACTAAAGGTGGTATTTTCAGTTGGTCCGTAACCATTCCATAAATGCTTAGGTTTGCCACCAGCCGTTATCACTTTATTGATATGAGGCGGAGAAATCGCTTCTCCTCCAACCAGCAAATGCTCAAAAGAAGCGAACACCATCGGCTTTTGTTCCGCCATAATATTGAACAGTGAGGTGGTAACGAACATATTGTTAATCTTGGTCTGCTCGATATGTTGTTGGAATTTATCTGGTGATAAAAGCGTTTCTTTTGGTACATAAACCAAACTGGCTCCATTGAGCAAAGCACCCCAGATTTCATACGTTGCCGCATCAAATGAATGGTTGGAGGCCTGGCCAAAGATCTGAGTAGGATCAATCTTTGTATAGGGGTTGTTATGTACTAAGTGAGTGATACTTCCCTGCTCTACAGCCACACCCTTAGGTTTACCTGTCGAGCCTGACGTATAAATAATGTAGGCCAGAGCATTTATATCCGAACACCAGTTTTTATCAGTAACGGACGACTCAATCTCTTCCATCGTGGTTGGATCGGACAAATCAACCAGTCGCTCATTGTGAGTTTGAATCACACCAGCAAGCTCGCCATGGGTCAATATAGCTGTAGCCTGACAGTCTTCCATGATCACCGCTAGTCGAGCATGACCTTGCTCAGGGTCAAGAGGCACATAAGCACAACCTGCTTTGATGATGGCAAGCATGGAAACAATCAGATCAATCGAGCGATTTAAGTAAAGGCCGACTCTATCCCCTTCAGATACTCCTCCATTTAATAAGTAGGCAGCAAGATTATCAGAGCGTTGATCAAGCTCCTGATACGTCATTGCTTGATTGCCATAAACTACTGCAACTTTATCAGCATGACACTCTACACTTTGAGCAAAAAGTTCTGTCATTGATGGTAACTTGGGATCAGGTTGAGTCGATAGGTTGACCTGATCCGACAGCGCGATGCCTCTAACATCTCGGGCAGTAAAATCAATAAGTGATGAGACGATATACTCTAGTTGCTCCAGCATGCCTGCTACAATAGCGTCAGAGAAAATAGCTTGATCAAATAGAAGCTTCAGCTCTACAGAATTTCCCGGAATAATCACAATCGACAACGGGAAGTTGGTCTGTTCAATCGCCGTTAAACCACGTATATCAAGTTGGTGACTTGCCTCAGAGGATAGTTCTCTAGTATCAAAAGGATAGTTTTCAAACACCATGATAGAGTCAAATAGCGAGCTATCCATTTCAATATCAGAATTAGCTTGGATATCGGTTAAAGACACATGAGAATATTGGTCATGATCAAGTTGAGATTGATGAACTCGTTGAACAAAATCAATCGATGTTTCTGCTCGGTCCAAAAATTGAACCCGTGTCGGCAAAGTATTAATAAACAACCCGACCATATCCTCAACACCGTACAAGGATTCAGGACGACCAGAGCGAGTGGTACCAAATACGATATCGTTAGATCGGCAGTAACGACTTAACATCATGGCCCATGCAGACTGAAATAAAGCGCTCGTCGTTACATTCATATCTCGCGCGCCTTGATAGATCTTTTCGGTTAATACTTGGCTAAGGTGTGATTTTATCTCGCCAACACCCTGTTTATCCGCTTCTTTTCCTTGAATCACTGAATCACTGATAAGCGTCGGCGCTGAAAAATCAGCTAGATAATGCTGCCAATAACTTTCACAGGCTTGATTATCCTGAAGAGAAAGCCAATGAATATAACTCTTATAGGCCGCGGGGGTTGGTAGCACCGCTTCCACGCCACTTGATAAAGATTCGTATAATGCGGCGAGTTCTTTAAGAAGAATCGGCAAACACCAACCATCAACCAAGGCATGATGATGGGTCCACACCAATTTGTAAGACTCTTGTTCAACATCGACTAACACCAATCGCATTAGTGGAGCATGTTCGACATCAAGCGGCTGGCGTTTTTCACTACGAAGTAGGCTTTCCAACGCTTCATTTTGGTTAGCACCAATAAATTCTTCTCTCCATGGCACCTCAACATGTGCAGAAACAAGCTGCAAAGGTTTATCCAAACCCGTATGAACGAAAGCTGTTCTTAGAACATCATGACGATTTATCAAAGCTTGCCAAGCCTGTTTCAAAGTAGTGGAACAAACCGGCCCCAGATCTAATACCATTTGAGTAACATACAAGCCCGAGCCCTGTGACATTTGAGAATGGAACAGCATGCCTGCTTGCATTGACGTCGCCGAATACAAGTCAGCGATCTGATGGCTTTCCTCTAACTTTTCGAGCTGATGAGCCCGAATGTTAGCGAGAGGGAAGTCACTAGGGGTAAATTGTTTCTTAGCCGAATGACAATGACTGATGATGTCATAAAGGTGTTGATTGAAGCGATCTAAAAGCCCTTGTATCGTGTTTTGACTGAACTGGTTCCGATTGAATTCAAAACAGACATTCAATTGTTCGTTTTGTATTATGGTTTCGACACTCAAGGTGGCGAATCGACTGCGTTCTTGGCTTATACACAAAGTATCATCGGCAAAGGTGACGTCAGAAATAAGGCCATTAGCCGTCATGTCTATCGAGTCAAACTTACCCAAATAGTTAAATAAAACATCGATAGACTTGTATTGATTGAGGGTTTCATCTTGGCAAAGATGCTTTAGAACACCGTAGCCTAACCCTTTGTTAGGAATCGCTCTAAGTTGTTCTTTGATTGACTTTATTTGTGAGCCTAGATCAGAGCCATTCAAAGAAAGTACAGCAGGATAAGTGGTCGTGAACCAACCCACTGTTTGGTTGAGATCAAAAGAGTCATCCAATACTTCACGGCCATGTCCTTCAAGTTCAACACAAATTTGGCTCGATTGCTGCCACTCGGTGAGAGTTCGAACCAATGTCAGCAGCAATAAGTCATTAACTTGCGTGTTGTAACACTGGTTTGCTTTACCAACCAGGAGTTGGGTCATTTCTTCATTAACCGCCAGCGATACCCTTTTGCTTACATGCCAGGAATTGCAATCTTGCTGAGGTAAGTGATTCTCAACTCTAAGCGGCGCCACATCGCTCTTCACCACTTGATGCCAGTATGAGGCTTCTTTCGCCAGTATCTCACTGTGTGAGTAGGTTTCAAGCCATTGACCCCAAGTCTGATAGCTGTTCGACTTAATACCTAAATCAATCGGTTTTTCAGACTCAAGCTGTGAGAGTGCTAGTTCAAGATCAGAGAGCAAAATACGCCATGAGACACCATCGACAATCAAATGATGTATGATCCATGAGACTTGGTAGCCCTGCTCTTCTTGGTTTAAAACAACGCATCGAGCTAAGTCAGGCTGAGACAAATCAAATTCGGTGTGCGCTGCTTTGATTGCAGTTTCAAAGGCCTCTTGAGTATCGCATACACAAAGGTTGACCTGCTGCTGTTCTCGTGGCTGATAAGCCGCGCTGGAATCAGCTATAAAAGATAACCTGAAGACATCATGGTGCTGATAAACAGCATTTAACGCCTCCCTAAGCTTCTCTATGCTCACTTGTTTTGAAAGCGAAAAATCGACCGCTTGGTTAAAGTGATGCTGATCGACAGGATCGCCAGACAGTAACCAACGTTGAATCGGGAGCAAAATTTGCTCACCCTCCACCGCTGCAAACTTTATCTCGGTTGAGTCCACGTGTTCGACATGCGGCGCAAGTTTAGCAATAGTTTGATGCTGGAATATTTGTTTGGTTGAGAGGGACAATCCCGCCTTGAGAGCCCGAGAAGCCACTTGTATTGCTAAAATGGAATCACCACCAATAGCAAAGAAGTTATCCAGAACACCGACAGACTCTAGACCAAGAACCTGTTGCCAGATTTCACACAGTTGCTGCTCTGTTGGAGTCTCAGGCGCATGATAGCTCGACCTTGACTGATAAACAGGTTTGGGTAGTGCTCTACGATCAATTTTACCATTGGACGTCAAAGGTAGACTTGTCATAGCCACTAACACACTTGGGATCATGTAGTCAGGCAGTGAGGATTGTAATGCCTCTCTTGTCTGAGTTTCGTCCAATTCATGTTCAGGTAGAGCTGAATAATAAGCAACTAAACGTTTTTCTCCACTACTTTCTTCTGTCACGCACGCAAACGCTTCCCGAATATTAGGCAGCTCAAGTAACGCACTTTCTACTTCTCCCAGTTCAATCCTAAAGCCGCGCACTTTCACTTGATGGTCTATTCGAGTGATAAACTCTATATTTCCATCTGCCCGCCTACGAACTAAATCGCCGCTTCGGTAAAGCTTACGATTGGTATCAAATGGGTGCGAAACAAACTTTTCTTGCGTTAAAGCAGGTTGATGCAAGTACCCAATCGCAAGGCCTTCCCCACCGATATAGAGCTCTCCGACAACGCCAATAGGCACTGGTTGCATGAATTCATCTAACACCAATACTTCAGCGCCAGGAATAACTTGGCCGATATGGATACTATCTTCATCTGGGCTTAGTTGACCTAAAGTCGCACAGATAGTGCTCTCGGTTGGGCCATACGCGTTAATGAACTTACGGTTCTCTCCCCAGACTGAGACCAAGTCCGGCGCACATGAATCCCCTGCGACAACCAAGGTTTTAACGCTACGCCATTTCTCTACCTCCAAAGCGGGGAGCAGAGCTGGTGGCAAAGTAGCATGAGTAATGTTTGCTTTTTCCACGGCGTCGGACAACGCATGACCAGACTTGATGCACTCCTCATCGTAGATAAAGAGTTGCGCACCAGAGCACAGCGTCATTACCCACTCCCATGTGGCCGCATCAAAACTGATAGATGCGAACTGAAGTACTCGACTATCACTACCGACATCAAGTAAAGACTGCTGAGCTTGAGCAAGATTGACTAAGCCATGGTGTGATAAAAGTACTCCTTTAGGCTTACCAGTCGAACCCGATGTATAGATGGTATAAGCAGGCGTGCTAGGATCAACATTACCCAAGAAGTCTGGATTTTCTGTTGGCTCTTGCAGCCAAACATTTTGCGTTTCAGGAGAGTCAAGAACCAAACGGTCAATCTCTGAATCTTCAAGACAGCTTGAGACACTTTGTTCGGTCACAACCATCTTTAACTGACTGTCTGAGATCATATGCTGCAAGCGCTTAACCGTGTAATTCGGATCCAGTGGCAGGTACACCCCGCCCGCTTTTAATATTGCTAGTAAAGAAACAAATAGAGTCTCAGAGCGCTCGATACAGACACCGACAATATCTCCACACTTCACCCCCTGCTTGGCTAGCAAATAGGCGAGCTGATTCGCACGAGTATTGAGCTGCTCATATGTCATAGTGTTAGAGCGCTCACTTCCTTGATAAGACAAAGCGATGGCCTGTGGATTATCTACAGCTTGCTGTTCAAACAAATGATGAATACACCAAGCTTTGCTTTCCTGCCTTGCTCCCATTGCCCAATCTTGAGTCAAAAGCTGCGTTTCACTGTCGCTAAGCATTGAGCAGCTTAATACTTTGATTTCTGGGTCGACTATCACTGCATCAATCAAAGCGACTAAGTGAGAAGCCAGACGTTGAATGGATTCGGCAAGGAATAGATCCGAACTGTATTCCCAATCAAGAACCAATTCATCACCTAACTCCACAGCATTAATAGTCAAGTCAAATTTAGCTTTTACATTGCTAGGTTGCACGGGTGTAACCGTCAAGCCATTCAAATCGTAATTAGGCTGATCATTGTTCTGTAACACCAACATAATTTGGAACAATGGATGATGACTAAGAGAACGATTGGGAGCTAGCTCTTCAACAAGGCGCTCAAAAGGCATGTTTTGATTGCTCAGAGCCTCTAGAGACCTTGTTTTACACTGGACTATCAACTCATTAAACGATGGATTGCCTGATAAGTCCGTTCGGCAAATCAGCGTGTTAACGAAAAAGCCTATCAAAGCGGACAATTCGGCTTGCTCACGATTGGCACTTACCGTACCTAGCACTATGTCCTTTTCTTGGCTGTAACGACTGATCAATGCAGATACAAGCGCTTGCAGCCCCATAAACAGAGTGGCACCCTGCTGCTGACAAACATCCTTGAATTTAGATAGTTTGTTAGAATCAATAGTGACACTGTAACGCGCACCTGCGAAAGTGGATTCTGTGGGTCTTGCAAAATCCAATGGTAGACTGTGGATTTCTGGTATGCCGACTAACCTATTTTTCCAATATGACAATTGAGCATCCAAGTTACTTTGCCGCTGTGCACGTTGCCATGTTGCAAAGTCGGTATATTGAATCGCTAATTCATCCAGAGGCACTAGTTCATTTGATTGTGCTGCCAAATAAAAATGGCGTAGCTCTTGTTCAAAAACGCTGAGTGACCAACCATCAGCAGCAATATGATGAAATACAATAACTAGCTGATAATCATTGTCATCAAGTTCAATTACGCAAGCCCGAAGCATGAGATCTTTAGCAAGGTTAAAGTCACGATCAATCAACTCATTTTGCACATCTTCTATAGCCGCTTTCTTATCTGTGTCTGTTAGTCCTTTGATGCAGACTTTCTCTAGCTCAAACTCCCCGATCGAATTGAGAACAATTTGCTGAGCCGCATCAGTATCATCAAGCCGATACACAGTACGCAGCACTTGGTGCCGATTAACGATTTGCGTAATCGCATCAGTCAAAGCAGCATAATTTAAGTCACCTTTTAGGTTCAATATAAAGGGGATATTGTATTGAATACTGCCTTGAAGCTGATCAAGAACCCACATCTGTTGCTGAGAAAAAGACAAAGGCGCAAAATCTGTATCGTTACGCTGCGGTATAAACTCAGCTTGAGTACCTACCGCTTTATCTACTAATGCGGCAAATTCACATAAACTAGAAGCAGCGAAAACCTGAGCAATACCAATGCTGATTTTTCTTTCTACTCGAACTTGAGACAACATCTTCATCGCAAGTAATGAGTGACCGCCAAGAGTAAAGAAATTTGCATTTCTACCAACAGGTTTAGGAAGTTGGAGTAAATGTTGCCATAAGTGAGCTAACCACTTTTCGGTATCATTTTCTGGGGCAACATATGACTCTTGGACAGGCATAGCCGGTTCTGGTAACGCTTTACGATCTACCTTACCGTTTGGCGTAAGCGGCAATTCATCTAAACATACCCATGCTGTTGGGATCATATGCTGAGGCAGTGTTTTTTCTAATTGCTCCGCAATGGCTGTAAACCAAAGATTTTGATCATCTATTTCTGACACAGAAACAAGATAAGCAACCAGTTGTTTCTCTCCTAAACGATTGTCATGAGCAACCACGACATTCTGGCTGACCGATTCAATCGCACCAATAGAGGTTTCAATCTCACCTAATTCGATACGAAATCCGCGGATTTTAACCTGATGATCGATACGACCTAAGTATTCAATTTCACCTTGGGGTAACCAACGAGCTAAATCTCCCGTTCGATACATGATTGCATCCGTATCATCTTGTTGATGCGGATTGGCAAGAAAGCTTTCTTGAGTTAGGTCTTCCCGGTTGTAGTAGCCTCGCGTGACCCCAACACCTGTAATATATAGCTCACCAACGACACCGATTGGTACCGGGTTAAAATCGCTATCTAATACGTGCAATTTAATATTGTCGATTGGCTTACCAATAGGGACAGAATTCCCCTCAAAATCTGGCGTACAAAAATGATAACTGACTTCGATAGAAGCTTCTGTTGGACCATAAAGGTTAAGAAGTTGAGCTTGATGTCCAGCAAGAAAGCGGTTTTGCACATCTACGGGTAACGCCTCGCCACTACATGCCACGAGACGCAAGCTGGGGGTTTGGGTCTCAAAACGCCCATCTGCAATAAAGCTTGCCAGCATAGGAGGGACAAAATGTATCACAGTGATTTGCGCCTCATTGATGATCTCAAAGAGGTAGTCCACATCTTTATGGCCGTCAGGTCTGGCCATGACCAAAGTCGCCCCTGTGGTCAAAGGCCAGTAGTATTCCCACACTGAAACATCAAAACCAAAGGGCGTTTTCTGCAACACATTATCGTCAGCAGAAATTGGATATGCTTTGCTTCCCCACAAAATCCGATTCACCAAACCGGTATGCTCATTCATGACACCTTTAGGCTTACCTGTCGAACCTGATGTATAGATGGCATAAACCAGATTGCTTGGCGACAAACCATCAACATCGGGGTTTCTGCCAAACTTCGGAGTGTTTTCGAGACATTTCCAGAACTCAACACTGTCAACAAGTACATTATGCGTAACGAGGAGATCATGCTTTGAGCTCAGTTCCTTGTCTGTTATTAATACTTGAGATTGACTGTTTTCAAGCATATAGCTTAGTCGCTCACTAGGATAGCTTGGGTCAAGAGGCACATATGCCCCGCCAGCTTTATTGACCGCCAGTATTGCAACCATCATGTCGATCGAGCGTGGTAAACAAATTCCTACTAATTGCTCCGGTCCCACACCCAATTCAATCAGGTGATGTGCTAACAGGTTGGCACGAACATTCAGTTGTTCATAGGTAAGTGCTTCATTGTCATAACGAATGGCAATATAGTCTGGCGTCTTCTCTACCTGCCTCTCAAATAAAGAATGGATACAAATATCCCTTGGGAAGTCTGTTTGCGTCTGATTCCACTGAGTCAAGACTTTTTGTCTGTCCTTCTCATTTAACAAAGGTAGCGCTGAAATAGATTGTTTAGGGTTCGCTGTAATGGCTTTTAGTAGAACATTAAGTTGTTGGTTTAATGAAACCATCGACCTTTGACTAAAAATAGAACTATTGTAAGACCAAATTAAATTCAGACCTTTTTCCAAACGGTTGGCAGCAAGGTGCAACTCCTGAGGTTGGTGGGCTAAAAATGACATATCCGCATCATATGAAAAACCTATCTGCAAAGGGAATACGGACTCTTTTTCCAACCCACCAGACTTAAGATCTCGCTCAGTTTTCTCTAAAACTTGTTCAAAACTTGGATTGTCAGAAAAATCAATGCAAATGGGAGTAAACTGTGTCGATTCAATCTGCTCTATGCCCTCGACGCTGCCAGATGCTGCTATTCGCACTTCGGTGTCATTACTATTTCGGTGAACAAGGCTTGCAAATGCAGCGAGTAAGATTGTCCGTTGGCTTGTACACGAGGTGGCAGATAGTCTATCAAGTTCCAAGACAACCTCATCAGACAAGATACTAGAGTATTCTTCTCTCATTTCTTGGCTATAAGCTTTGCGAGAAAAATCAGTTGGTAAATTATGCAGTACTTCTTTTCTATCGAGTTTATCTGCTGATTTTTCAAAGAAATCATTAGTGTTAGAATTAATATTATTTGAGTGCAAAGTCTTATTATCCAAAGTATTTCTCCTGAAGGTAATCAATGCCTCGCTCGCATAAACAAAGACAGAACTTACCTAACAATTAAATCAATTATCTTCCTTAAATATCTGTTGATAATACTTTTTATAAATAGAATTTTAAACTTTATAAATGGTATGAATGACATATAATTGTAATAACTTGAAAACAAAACTGTTACTTAGTGATATTAAATAAACTGAGAAAAATAATGAGAAATATTAATGAGAATTAAAATGAATTTATATTTCATTTTTTACAATATATATTCAAAAACATTTTGAGTATGTATTCTAGAAAGGAAAATAATTAATCGAAAATATTAGATTTATTTTAGGCTAAGGTATTATGCAGAAGTAGATTGATGAAGTTACATGGAACCTGATTGGATATATACAAATAAAAATTAAACTTCATTTAAAAATGGATAATCTAAAAGTATTAAATCATTGAAAGTTTACTTTGGCTAATAGCTTAATACTATGCTCCGATAACTTCTCTACTTCAAAATAGCCACCAGCTTGAGATAACTGATTAACTTGAAGCCTTTTTCTAACAAGCCTAGCAAACCAATACGGAGCAAGTGAACACTGCGCAGAGCCTGTCGCTATGTCTTCATCAATACCAATTTTGGGGGCAAAATACCTGAGTACATAGCCACTATCCCCATCTTGAGCTGTCACCACCAATGCATGGTGAACCTTCATACGAGCAACCTTCTCATAGTCTGGTTTAAAGTTCTTTACTGATTCAATAGAAGATAAAACAACCACTAAGTCGCGAGTCGAAAAGAGATCTGTAGATTCCGATATGTACTTAGTTGCTTCCTCATATTTCGCTGGGAAAGTAGCAGGCCAACTTGGCAAAACGATACTGTAGTCATCACTTACTTTTGCAATGGAAACTTGTCCATATTGACTTTGAAAATTAATTTCCTGCATTGAGTAACGAGCAAGCATGACAGCACCAGCAGCCAAACTACCATGGCCACAAAGGTTAATCTCCCCTGACAGAGAGAACCATCTAATATAATAAGTACCGAGAGCATTTACAACGAAAGCAGTAATAGGTTGCTTAAGCGTTTTAGTGATGCTTAATAATTCGTTATCACTTATCCATACATCAAGTTCAACGACCGAGGCAGGATTACCAGACGCAGAATTACTGACAAATACATCACATATTACTGATTTGATAATACACTCCATTTAGTAAGATTGAACAGCTTAACGTTTATATAAACGAAAATTAACTTAACATTATTATAATTGCAATAGATATATCAATATTATTTCCTTTTTCATTTTATTTTTGATAGTAAAAAATTAATTTACATTATAAAAAATTGGATAATTTAAAAAAATGCAAATATTATTGGGTGATAAAAAGACCAATTAATCTAATTATTCACTATGTAAAATAATTTATATGGGGTAGTAGAGTGATTTTAGTCAGACACATCAATATCAAAAACGATACGACCAGCAACTAACGTCATCCAAACCTCTGTTTGAGCAATACTCTCTATCTCACTCTGAGTAATATCATGGGATAAGACTACGAAATCTGCTGCTTTTCCAACCTCAATTGAGCCAGTCAAATCACTAATACCAAGGCTCTTGGCTGCATTGATGGTATAACTGTCTATTGCATCTTCAACGGTAGGCAAACCAGTGCTTTCCATCATCAGGCTATTTTCAATACCCACAAGGGGATTAATATCATGGACATTCCAATTGCCGCTTAAAGATGCGTTAACGCCTAAGTTAAAGAAAGATCTCAAATTCATCATTGTGCGTGCTCGTTTTGCTCCCACGAAAGCTTCAGCCCACTTGTAGTCATTGTAAGCAATATAATCTGACCCAACTTGAAAATCAGCCGTGACTTCAAGCTCTGAAAAACGCTTAATGTCTCTGGAATTAACCATCTCAACGTGGGTCAAAGTGTAGTTGTTTTGGCTTCCTTGAGCGCGCAAAGTTTCAATAGCGTCAAGGGACTCTCGAATAGCTCCATCAATATATCACCCGCATTATCAATGCAATATGCTATTCAAACTACCTGTCTTGCCATTTCTGAGAAATTTTCCACCTACAGGGTCAGGAGTTCGAGTTTATACCCGCCAAACCGAACGCAACTGTATTTACCCACATCGGTATCGTGATACACTCGCTACCATACCGACACAGACCAGCTGTACTTAACAACATTTTTGAGTGTATCAATGCCATTCGCAAACCTCGGCTTAAGCCAACCTATAACCCAAGCTATAGAAACACTGGGTTACAGTGACCCTACCCATATCCAAACTAGAGCAATACCAGCAATTCTAAGAGGTGAAGACCTGATTGCCGCAGCTCAAACAGGCACTGGCAAAACCGCAAGTTTTGTACTGCCTATGCTTGAACGGTTGAGTAAAGGGGTAACACAGAAGAAGAAACGAATTCGCGGTTTGATACTGGCGCCTACTCGAGAGTTAGCGATTCAAATTGACGATAAAGTAACAACCTACGGTAAAAACCTCTCACTAACATCACTTGCGATGTACGGTGGTGTTGATAGCACAAGTCAAAAGCAAGCACTGATTACAGGCGTCGATATATTGGTCGCAACACCTGGACGACTGCTTGATATGTATAGCCAACGTGCAATACATTTTGAAGAAATCGAAATCCTGGTCCTCGATGAGGCCGATCGTATGCTCGATATGGGCTTTATCGATGATATCAATAAGATTTTAAGCCGTCTTCCAAATGATATTCAAAGCCTGCTGTTTTCCGCGACCCTATCTCACAAAGTACGTGACCTTGCAAAGACAGCTGTCTATAACCCTGTTGAAATTTCTATCCCTGCCAATCAAGCCTCGAAGAAGAACATAGAACAATGGATAATTACCGTCGATAAAGATAAAAAGTCGGCGCTTCTTAGCCACTTAATTAAGACCAATGATTGGGAACAAGCGTTGATCTTCATCGAGACGAAACACGGCGCTGCTAAACTGGTCCAACAGCTCGAGAAACGAGGGATAGAAGCAGAAGCTTTCCATAGCGGTCGAAGTCAGGCGGTTCGAACTCAGCTCTTGGCAGATTTCAAGGCAGGAAAAGTTAAATACATGATTGCAACAGGCGTTGGAGCGAGAGGAATTGACATTGAGGGTCTGACTCGCGTTGTCAATTATGATCTGCCTTTTCCTGCCGATGAATATATCCACCGCATAGGCAGAACTGGGCGTGCAGATGCTCAAGGAGAAGCCATTTCGTTTGTCTCCAAAGATAATTTCAAGAACTTGTGCATGATTGAGTCTCGTCTCGGGCATCTGCTCGAACGTCGCGATATTGAAGGGTTTGAACCACGCAAACCCGTCCCAATATCTATTCTTAACTATGTCCCAAAAAAGAAACGCCAAGGTAAGGACAAGTAGTGAAAGCACCAACCAAGATGACCTTTTTCGAGTCGTTAACTCCACTCATTGCCGCAGGCAAAAAGACCATTACAATTCGTGATAAGTCTGAATCCGACTATGAACCTAATAGTCAAGTTGAAGTGTTTACCTTAGAAACTGGCAAGAAAGTGTGCGACATCAAGATTGTCTCAGTAGAAGCCCTTCAATTTGACGACATCAATCAAGAACATGCGCAGCAGGAGTACCTTCCATTACCAAAGCTAAAGCAGCTAATACGTGACATTTACCCTGACGATGATAACTTGTATGTCATAACCTTCGAGTTAATCCATTCAGCTTGATTGAAAACCGCTATTCGAATAGCGGTTTTTACCCTTACTCGAAAGTAGATTCACACTTGATTCTCATACTTTCAAAGTAGCCGTATATGATGGTCTCATACCGACCGTCTTGTCTCATTTCAGCTAATACCTCATCAAAACGATTCAAAAGCGCTTTACGATCACGCTTTTTAGAGAATGCGATATAACTTGGAGTGGCTTCAATGGCAGGTGATAATATTTCTATGGCTTTATCTAAACTTTCTTGAACGAGTATACTGCGCGCTCCAAACTCATTGTTAACCCAAATATCGGCTCGTTTGGTGCGAATTAGGTGAGCACACTCTTTAGCACTATTTCTTTGGAAAACCGCCCTAAAACCACCCTGAGCAATTTTTGTATCCATTCTCTTACCGTAGCTAACACCATTTACCACGCATAGAGCTATGTCCGAAACATCACCAACCAAAATCTCTTCTGGGCGATAGCCGCTACCTCGTAGTGCCATTAAGCTTATGTTCTGCACAAATAGAACATTTCTACTATAGTCAGCAAACTTTTCCCTCTCGGCATTCTTGAAGGCCGTAAAAATACCGTCAGCTTTGCCTCTTTGTACTAGGGCTAATGCTCTCGCCCACGGTAATACGGTAATGTTGACCGGTGTTTCAAGTTGATGAAAGATATAACTGACAAGCAACACTGCAACACCAGATACTTGGCCGTTTCGCGTTTCAATGTAGGGAGGATATTCCAAAGTCACCAATTCAAGTGGCTCTGCAGCCAAAGGTTTAACCGTAATCAGTGCACAGATGAGTATAAAAACTCTTAGCGTCGTCATTCAGACTCCTCCTGAAGCCCAACGTCTTAGAACATTGAGCGAGCTAACAAGGGTCACTGCCCATCAACGGACGGTATTTTATGTTTCCCCTAATGTTAATAGTAATATTTTCAGAGAATATCGCCCGATTTTTTTAAGTATATTTACGGATGTGATTAAGAGAGCACAAACAACGCCAACTCTAACGGGTCTCACTTAAGAAAAATCGTCATACCAAACCCAATGTACAAAAGATAGACGCCATCTATCGATAATATAGTCATAAACTGTTTTCTATACACCGACATGCCAACTATGCTCAATGCTAGGTACGAAATTATCGCACGACTTAATAAACGTTAATTTTTTTGAATGTCTGAGCCATACCAAATGGCCTAGTAGAAGACATGACACAAAGGAGTAAGTCATGGAACATAAACACTCGAAATCCGGCGGTCAATGCCCTGTTATGCATGGCGGTGCAACCTCCTCCGACGCATCGAACATAGCTTGGTGGCCAAAAGCCCTAAATCTGGATATTCTCCACCAACACGATCAAAAATCGAATCCGTTAGGAAAGGGTTTTAATTATCGGGAGCAGCTCAAAACACTCGATGTTCAATCCCTCAAAAATGATTTAAAAGCGCTCATGACAGACAGCCAAGATTGGTGGCCAGCCGATTGGGGACACTATGGTGGCCTGATGATTCGAATGGCATGGCACTCCGCAGGGACATACCGGATAGGTGATGGTAGAGGCGGTGCTGATACTGGCAATCAGCGTTTTGCTCCTCTTAATTCTTGGCCAGATAATGCAAACTTAGACAAGGCTCGTCGCCTGCTCTGGCCAATCAAACAAAAATACGGTAACAAAATAAGTTGGGCAGATCTTATGATCTTGGCGGGTAACATGGCTTATGAATCGATGGGGCTCAAGACCTTCGGCTTTGCTTTTGGTCGTGAAGATATCTGGCACCCTGAAAAGGACATATATTGGGGTGCAGAGCAAGAATGGCTTGCGCCCAGCGGTTCAGAAAACAGTCGCTACTCAGGTAAGCGAGATTTGGAAAATCCACTCGCCGCTGTGATGATGGGACTTATCTATGTCAATCCTGAAGGTGTTGATGGAAAGCCCGACCCACTTAAAACAGCGCAAGACATGCGAACGACATTCGAACGTATGGGTATGAATGATGAAGAAACTGTAGCGCTTACAGCTGGGGGCCATACCGTGGGTAAAGCTCATGGTAATGGTAGTGAATCCAATATCGGACCAGAGCCGGAAAGAGCAGATATAGAAGAGCAAGGCTTGGGCTGGAATAATCATAATTCTAGAGGTATAGGTCGAGATACCATGACAAGTGGCCTTGAAGGTGCATGGACAACACACCCGACTCAGTGGGACAACGGCTATTTCCGTCTTCTGCTTGAATATGACTGGGATTTAAAAAAGAGCCCAGCAGGCGCATGGCAGTGGGAACCTTCTGATATGGACGACGAAGATAAGCCTGTCGATGTGGAAGACCCGAATATGCGTGTCAATCCAATCATGACCGATGCAGATATGGCTCTGAGAATTGACCCTGAGTATCACAAGATCTCAGAACGTTTCCACAAGGATCAAGCCTACTTCTCAGAGACCTTTGCAAGGGCCTGGTTTAAGCTTACTCACCGTGATATGGGGCCCAAGTCGCGTTATTTTGGCCCAGATGTCCCCAGTGAAGATTTGCTCTGGCAAGACCCGATACCGAAAGGCAGTACAAACTATGATGTAGCTGCAGTAAAAGTCAAGATAGCCAATAGCGGCCTAAGCATCGGCGATATGGTGGCTACTGCTTGGGATAGTGCGCGTACTTTCCGCAATTCCGATAAGCGCGGTGGAGCAAATGGCGCTCGCATACGCTTAGCTCCACTAAATCAATGGCAAGGCAACGAGCCAGAAAGGTTATCTAACGTACTGAGCGTACTAGAAACTATCGCAAGTGAATTCAAAATGAGTGTTGCCGATGCGATTGTATTAGCCGGAAATGTGGGTATTGAGCAGGCGGCCAAAGCTGCCGGTGTAAACATCACTGTACCCTTTTCCCCTGGTCGCGGCGATGCAACGCTAGCACAGACTGATGTTGAGTCCTTTAGTGTTTTAGAACCTATTGCAGACGGATTTCGTAACTGGCAAAAACAGCACTACGCTGTGGGACCTGAAGAGCTAATGTTAAATCACGCTCAATTATTGGGATTAACGGCTCCTGAAATGACGGTGCTAATCGGAGGGATGCGCGTACTAGGAACAAACCATTCAAACACACAATATGGCGTGTTTACTGATAAGGTTGGCGTGTTGAGTAATGACTTTTTCATTAACTTAACTGATATGCGCTACTCATGGGTGCCAACTGGGCGCAATTCATATTCAATTGTCGACCGCAACAGTGGTAATGAGAAATGGCCAGCAACCAGAGTCGATCTAGTATTTGGCTCCAATTCAATATTAAGAGCCTATGCTGAGGTGTACGCACAAGATGATAACAAAGAAAAGTTTGTTCACGACTTTGTTAAAGCTTGGACAAAAGTCATGAATGCAGACCGTTTCGATCTTATTCAGTAAAAAAAATACTACCCATGGTCATCTCTAGGATCATGGGTATCTTTGATTAAATGGCCTGACTTTATGGCAGCTTCACAAATATAGGCTAGGTTTAGTTAAGTAGTACTCATTAAGAAACTTAATTCATACAAGTAATCTGTCCATCATAGTTGGCTAATTAAGGAGAGTTGAAGATGAAAGGATTCGAGTTTTTTAGGCTGTTTGACACACAAGAGTTGTTTATATTTTACTAACCGAGCATACAAAGGGGGCGTTGAGTAGCAACATTATTCAACGCATACCCAAACCAATCAAAAATCAACACTACCCACCTTTACATCTACAGACCCAACATTAAGCCATACACCATGTTAAGGTGAAAAGTACGGCCTAACAACACGCCCCATTCTAATCAGACCTACATGACGTAAACACCATCGATTCTGCTCTTGCAAAAAAGGAGTTCACTAAAGTTCGATGTTTCAAATAATGCATATTATCGACGATGAATCTACTCATATTGTGTAGTATGTAAAAATATCAACCACCAAACGAATTGATTAAGATTTATCAATGAAATTCCAAGCGGCCATCTTTGATATGGATGGACTACTACTCGACACCGAAAAAGTAAGTATGCACGTTTTTAAACAGGCATGCTCGACGGTCAACCTACCTTTTTATGAAGATATTTATCTATCTATTATCGGAAGAAATTCAGTAGGTATAGAAAAAATTCTTCGCCAAGCTTACGGAGATGATCTAGATAGGCTCCATAACGAATGGCGACGCAACTATGATGCGATTGTCAAACATCAACCCATACCGATTAAAAAAGGGGTTGTGGAGCTATTGGCATGGCTAACAGAAAATGGTATCCCAACTTCTGTCGCAACCTCCACACAGCGGGATGTAGCTGAAATCAAGCTTAAATTGTCGGGCTTAGACAAGTTCTTCAATTGTTTGACTTGTGGCTGTGAGGTCTCGAAAGGGAAACCAGATCCAGAAATATACCTGCTAGCCGCTGAAAGATTAGGGGTTAAAAGTCAACATTGTCTAGCATTTGAAGACTCCAATAATGGTGTCCGCAGTGCTGTCACAGCCCAAATGATCACATTTCAGATCCCTGACCTAGTAAAGCCTTGTGATGAAGTTAGGTCATTCGGACATAGTATTTTTCCATCACTACTAGATGTCATGGATTATCTAGAGTCAAATAGATAAGCGGACGAAGATAGGGTTCTTTATACCTAAAATATTTAGACCAATAACTCATAGATATAACAAATTTCCACTGAGGACTTGGATTCAGACCATTAGCCCCAACTTCTTCTATTACTGGCATAATCATATTACACAAGGAATGACAATGACTGATAAATATGTACCACCTGCCGTATGGAAGATGGAAAATAGCGATGGCGGCCAATGGTCAAGTATAAACCGTCCTGATTCTGGTTCCCGCCATCAACAAACCTTACCTAAAGGCAAGCACCCACTGCAGTTGTATTCGATGGGAACACCAAACGGTCAAAAAGTAACGATTATGCTAGAAGAATTGCTCGCAATTGGCATAAAAGACGCTGAATATGATGCTCATTTAATAAGAATTGCTGAGGGAGACCAGTTTGGCTCAGGCTTCGTTGACATTAACCCTAACTCAAAAATCCCTGCACTAATTGATTACTCAAATGAAAACCAAATCAATGTTTTCGAATCTGGAAATATTCTTCTCTATCTCGCGGAGAAGTTTGACCATTTTCTGCCTAAACAAATCGAAGCAAAAACTCAAGTAATGAACTGGCTGTTTTGGCTTCAAGGCTCTGCGCCTTATCTTGGGGGTGGCTTTGGACACTTCTACTCCTATGCACCAGAAAAATTCGAATATCCCATCAATCGCTTTTCTATGGAAGCAAAACGCCAACTCGACGTATTGGATAAACAGCTTGCAAAGCATGATTTTATTGCTGGCGATAGCTACAGCATAGCCGACATAGCAATTTGGCCTTGGTACGGGAACCTTGTACTAGGCAAACTATACGACGCTGCTGAATTCTTGGATGTAAGTAGCTACAAACACCTTAAGGGCTGGGCTGAAAAGATTGAGAGTCGTCCTGCAGTTCAACGAGGACGTATTGTGAACCGTACTTGGGGGGAAAACTGGGAACAGATTCCAGAGCGGCACTCTGCTAAAGACATTGATAAGGTATTGAATCTGAGACCATAGTTTTTGTAAACCTGTCATATGGAATGTATGGCAGGTTGCCTTTATATCCCCAAATCCTCTTTTCCCTTAATAAATATACGTATTTATTTAGCAAACACTTCGATATACTTCATTAGATTTAAACAACGGCTCTGGACTTACGATCCAGCTCGCTAAATGGGGAAAACCATGACTAACTACGTAGTATGCGCACTGTATAAGTTTGTGCGCTTGGAAGATTTTAAAGACCTCCAAGAACCGCTAAAGCTGCTGATGGAAAAGCATAACGTCAGAGGTACCTTATTACTTGCCAACGAGGGGATTAATGGCACAGTCGCTTCAGATCGAGACGGTATTGATGCGCTTTTGGCTTGGTTTAAGCGAGACTCACGTCTGGCTGATATCGTCTACAAAGAATCTTACGACCAGCATCAGCCTTTTCATCGTACCAAAGTCAAGTTGAAGAAAGAAATTGTCACCCTTGGTGTTGAAGGTATAGATCCTCGCCATGTAGTCGGAACTTATGTCAAACCCACTGAATGGAATAAGTTAATATCAGATCCAGAAGTCTTTGTTGTCGACACTCGTAATAACTACGAAATAGAAATTGGTACGTTTGAAAATGCGGTTAATCCTAACACCGACACGTTCCGTGAATTCCCCGATTATGTTGCGGCCAATATGGATCCATCAAAACACAAAAAAGTCGCCATGTTCTGTACAGGAGGCATTCGCTGTGAGAAATCGACGGCCTATATGAAAGAGCAAGGATTTGAAGAGGTTTATCATCTCGAAGGGGGCATTCTAAAGTACTTAGAAGAGGTCCCAGTTGAGGAAAGTATGTGGCAAGGTGATTGCTACGTTTTTGATGGCCGTGTTGCTGTCAATCATGAGTTAGAAAAAAGCGGTTACGAAATGTGTAATGCTTGTCGTCTACCCATAACTCAACATGATATGGCGTCACCATCGTATGAAAAAGGGGTAAGCTGCCCTAAATGTGTGGATATACATACAGACGAACAAAAAGCACGATTCCGTGAGCGTGAAAAACAAGTTCAGTTAGCCAATACGCGTGGTGAATCGCACGTTGGTGGGGATGCCGATCAAATCATAATGAAGCGCAGACAAGAGAAGATTGCACGCAAGGAACAACAAAGAAAAACTAAGTGATTCCTGATCTACTGCAGACAGCTTTTATACACGAAAGTAGCCTTCTTTTTGAAGGCTACTTGCCTATTTCAATTTATTACTCAAACCATCGAACTTCCATTAGTCACACAGGTTTAAGCCCTAAATTAAGGTAGTTTCTTGGGATTGAGAATATCACATTCAATAGTCGGTTTTTATAATAGTTTTTAATGGCACTGAACACCAAAAAGATTACGACTGCTTGAATTTAGTAATGAGACAACTCTGAGACTCAATGACTCCAATATTCCTATTGCCCCTTGGGCAATAACCATGAACCAATAGATACAGCCTGAACACCTGACACTCTTCCTCGAAGAAGGCATCCCTCCGCAGGCATAGAACGCCCATTTGAATCGATGTAAATTGCATTCTTTAGATGGAAGTACTGGCTGTCACAGGAATTGCTTGAATTCAAAGCCAGTTGGCAATCAAAAGCAAGATTTTCTGTACTATCATGTAGGTATTCATTAACTAGCTCAAAGTATCGGCGTTCGGATATGAGTTCTCCAGTTAAAATTTTCTCGCCCATAAATATAGTCACACCGACTGTCGAGTCATCTTTATCAGTGTGGCTTACCATGTTCTGAAACAGGGACTCATTGCGCTCTATTGTTATCATATTTATTTTTCCTAGCTGAATTAGACTCCTCCAATATAAACGTTTGATGCAGTCTTGTGGCATGAATACATGTGAAGTTTTTCTTATTGCTTCTGTGTTGACGTATCAGTCACTCTGTTGGACTAGTCCAAATCATGCCTAATTGCATCACATAATTTCATCAATTTTCATATTTTAATCCATATAAATCAGATTGTTATGTGATAAATTCAAAATTCACCCCAAAATATTCAGAGTACATACTCTATTTCGCTACGCCTTCTCTACCACCCTAATTCAGCTCAAAGAAGCTAAAAGTTTAAAAGTGGTAGGAAGTTCATAAAATACCCTATTTGATGCTTTTAGTTGCATTAGCAAACACTGGAGCTTCAGTAATAGTAAGAGCGTCAAGCTCATTGAGTTTGAACAAATGTCCGCTAAATAGAACACCCGTTTCACGAAACTCATTTAGTGTCGCTTTGTCACAGCAGCATAAAAGATGTTCGTTAGTCATCGCTAGAAGGCCCGAATAACCGTTTAGACCATTTATTAATTGATGAAACGGCACGGACTCTTTCTTCAAGATACGAGTCGTTAGGATGCACTGTTTGAATTGGTTAGTTAATGAAGTGGGTAGTGTAAGCATAGTCAGGTTCCCCTAAAGCTAATGCAATGCAGCCCACAGCTTAAGCTGTGCTGTCACTTTGCGTCCCCGCCTCACGACAGGTTTGCCCAGTTTGTCCTGTGTTAAGTATAGGCAACATCAGATATAAACGGAAAAAGAGCTGGCTTAAGCCTGTCCTCCAGTCTGAGCCTTCGCTTTTATTTCTGAGTTACTTGAGACAGAGTAACGTATGCGGTGACAGCGATACTTCACTCTGTAAGTATCGTGGAAGTCAATAGGGTTGACTTCCAAGTAAAGACAATAAAACTATATTAATCGGCTTATTGTCTCGGGTTTCTTGCTGAACAGATCTCACTTTCAAAATCACTCCGGTAAGGATTGATATCAAGACCGCCCCGCCTTGTATACCTTGCGAAAACGGTCAGTTTTTCCGGCTTGCAGCAGCGTTTAATATCAGAGTAGATGCGCTCTACACATTGTTCATGAAATTCATTGTGTTCACGGAATGATATTAAATACCGCAATAAGGCCTCATGATCGATTTTGGCTCCTGTATAACGGATATAAACACTTCCCCAATCAGGTTGGTTGGTGACCAAGCAGTTAGACTTGAGAAGGTGAGAGCACAAAGATTCTGTAACATATTGATCTTCAGTGCACCCTATCAAAGAGTCCTCATTATAATCAAATGAGTCTACTGTAATATCCAAGCCATCAATACAATGTACGTTTTTATCGACTGACGTTTGTTGAGGTTCATCAATAGCAACAAATGATACTAATACTTCAGCTCCAGCCGCTTCACTAAGGTCTTGTTTCATCTGTTGAATAACAAGATTTTGGGAATCGAATCGGGTTTGGTTATAGCTGTTTAGGTACAATTTAAAAGACTTAGACTCAATCAAGTTATCCGAGGTGTGGGGAATCACGAACTCTCCAATTGCAACCACTGGTTTCCCTTTATTATTGAGCCAAGAAATCTCAAAAGCTGTCCATAAATCGAAACCAGTATGAGTTGCTTGTATACGCTCTTTGATCTCGGCCCGCCCTCTTACTCTCGGAATTGGATCGAGCAGTTCTGGTTTATATTGAGAAACATACTCTGTCTTTTTACCTAGATTCTTATTATAGATTGCCATTGATTATGACTCCTTGACATTGATTAACCGAGAAAACAGCTTTCTGGCATAATAAATTGGCCCAACACTAACTAACGCATAAAGAACCTTAATGGATACTTGGCTAAAGAACATAACCAATAACACATCATTAGGTATCACATTATAAAAGGCAATACCAATAAACAAAGCACTATCTACTACTGAAGCGATACTCGTACTGGTAATAACTCGAATGGCTAACCAACGAGAATTTGTTATCCGCTTAATTTTGTTCAAAATGTAAGCGTTAACATTTTCAGAAATAAAGTATGAGCTAAGTGAAGCAACAAATACGGACATCATACTAGCAACCAATGTTAAGTATTGTTCATCCATCACTTTCCACGGCTCAATGCTGGGAACAAGCGTCGATAAATAAATAAATGCTAGTATGACAGCATTGACCGTTGTCGATTTAATAATCGCCCTTCTTGCTAATCTCAGGCCATAGAACTCGTTCAAAATATCAACAAAAATGAATGATATCGGATAAAGAAAAATCGCTATCGGTACAACTAAACCCGTGTTGAAAATTTCTATCGGCTTAATACCTGTAAGGTTTGATAGAGTAAAAAGCGAACAGAGACAAAGGACCAAAAATGAATAACTCATCCAGTAGTTTTCATGGCGATCTTCTAATTCGTAGGCACCTTCAAAACTCGATTTTGAGTACGCTTTCTTACACACCTCTACTAATTCATTACGATTAAGATCATCTGCAACATCGCTTTTTAATAGTTCTGCGGGCGGTATATCAACAACTTTACCCGTCCCTTTTATCATAATGCTTGCAGTCATACTAGGGGTTTCACTAAAACCGATTAACTTGTACTTATTGTTATACACAGTAGCGCTCCTCAAGAATACTGCCAAAAAAGTAATCATTGTGCTCTAATGGTTCATCAGAAGCTAATGCACATAAATAGCCATTACGAACAATCAGCTTATTCGACTGTTCAACATGACGATTTGCGCGATCAACAATAAGTAAATTTCCTCTCGTATAATAATGAGACAATGAGGTGCCGATTTGTATAGCTACAACATTCTTGCTTTGAGAGAAATGGTAAGTCAATGGATAATCAGTCACCATTTCACTAATATAGTGATCTCCTTTCAGTACAAACTCATGCTCTGTCAAAATAGGAACGGCGATAGGGTTTTTATTTCCATCGATAGACGTTAGAGGTGAGCCAATATAATGCGATTCAAGAGATTCATTCTGAATAACGTAGCAAGTAGTTCCAAAAAAATCTGCAATTTTTTCTACTGTAGCTGCTTGCACACGTTCAACTTTACCATCCAAGATTTTATATATTGTAGAGCGAGTAATGCCCGTTTTTCTACTTAATGATGCTTTAGTTTCTTTCCCTTGGTGTAATCCAAACTGAATATTATCTCTTAATATAGCCAATTGCTCACTATTGCTTTTCATATGACAACCTGATTAAAGCTTGGGAAAACATAACCCACTTTCATTTCATTTCATTTATGATATCAGGAACATATGGAAAGTAGTATTGCTATACACACATAAATACATTACACATATCAAACTATGGAACTTTCTCCCAAAAAATCATGACCAGAAAATAAGCTTTGTTTCAAAATAGCGACTTATTTTCAAGAAAAAACATAAATTATGATGAAGTTATCTTTTTTTTCCCACTGACTGTAGAAAAATAATCATATCAATTTATAGATCTCCATAATTTAGCCTGCTTGCTCAATTATCGAACACTCGCATACATAAAAATTGCATTTATAACATATTTTTACTGAACGTAAATTTCTTCAATACTTCAGGACTTTTCATTTACCAAAGCTATGTTTTACATGCTTTACTGATGCCATCTCTATGTCAAAATAATACAAAGATGCAGATTATCTCAATTACTGCAATGTCCAACTCTTTAGAGCGACATTCTCACTTTTCGCTTTCATTAGACAAGTCAATAAAAGTTGTCATGAATACTAGAAAATCTTATCAAAGGCCCGGTTCTTGGTTATCAAGGCCCTCCCCCAATAACACCTTGATCATTCAGCATGGTGCTCAATACCTTAGTGAAAAGATTTGGCACACCAAAAAAGCTCCGCGGGTTATTAAAGCTTTTGTGTGGCAATTTATCCGCCAACTATCCCCCGAGGAATGTGAAATATGGGTTAAGCACTACATGTTAAATCAAGTATTACACTCATGGCATCAAGGGCTTAATATAAATGTATCTTCATCTAGCAAAGGGACGGTGAATAAACAGTGGCTTGCTCGTTTGTTTGACTTGCCAGTCTCAAGTTTTGACCACAAAGTTGAAACACAGCTGCAAAATCAGCTTTTAAAATGCAGTGACATCAATCAGAAAATGATCTACTGCTTGAGGGACTTTGATGCTACACCTGCGATTATAGATGCCCTCTACTTTAGAACAACGCAACACCTTCCAGTTGAGATAAAGCTTATTACAGACCAACTATTACAGCGAAAATCTTACTATCTAACCGATAGCACTAGGCTATCCAGAAAAAGATGCAATGAGATAGTCCAATATTTGTTAGCCGTAAAATAAGAACAATTGATAAACCGTCATAAATCCCTCTAAGACAATTCAATCATACACTTCTTGCAACAAACAGCATGCAATGACAACTGAGATAAGAAAAATAAGAGACTTATCTCAGTTTTTATACCACCACTTTTTTATTCTTGCCACCATTGCACAACACCAATATAAGTTATTGATATAATTAATTAATCACAACTCTAACTAACCTATAGCAGGTCATTAACTGCACCAGTTGTTTACTAAGCAGATCGAATCATTCGCATCAAGTACAAAGACACAACCGCGCAGAGGAAAAGGAGAGCATAATGACATCAAGGTATCGCTGGCAGCAAGGAGACCAGATATACCAATTCCGTTCTTTAGCTGAGTTAATGGCTAAAGCCACTCCAGAACGGTCAGGCGATACTTTAGCGGGTGTGAGTGCTGACTCAGAAACGGAGCGTGTTGCTGCGCAAATGACACTAGCAGAATTACCACTCAAAGCATTTCTACAGCAAACTGTCATCCCCTATGAAGACGATGAGGTAACACGCCTCATTATTGATACTCATGATATGGAAGCTTTTGACCCCATCTCTCATTTGACAGTGGGAGATTTTCGTAACTGGTTACTAAGCGAAAAAGCCGATGGCGATACACTCTATAAAATCCGTCTCGGATTAACACCAGAAATGGTCGCTGCAGTCAGTAAAATAATGCGCAATCAAGATCTTATAGCTGTCTCTCGAAAGTGCCATGTAAAAACGGCCTTTCGCAACACGATAGGTTTGCCCGGCAAACTATCAACTCGGTTACAGCCCAACCACCCAACAGACTCTCTAGATGGTATAGCTGCTACTATTTTTGATGGCTTGATGTATGGCAATGGTGACGCGGTAATAGGCATCAATCCAGCGACAGATAATGTTCCACAGACCATCAGGTTGCTAGGGATGCTGGATGAAGTAATTCAACACTATCAAATACCGACTCAATCATGTGTGCTTACCCATGTGACGAACACTATAGAAGCGATAGAGAAAGGAGCCCCGGTTGATCTTGTATTCCAGTCTATTGGTGGAACTGAAGGCACCAATCAAGCATTTGGAATTAACCTTGACATCCTTAAGGAAGCTCATGAAGCCGCTCTTTCTCTAAACCGTGGCACAGTAGGCAGTAACTGCATGTACTTTGAAACAGGTCAAGGGACAGCTTTATCCGCTAATGCCTACTTTGGTGTGGACCAGCAAACTTGTGAAGCGAGAGCATACGCCGTTGCAAGGCATTTTGATCCGCTTTTAGTGAATACCGTTGTCGGCTTTATTGGCCCCGAATACTTATTCGATGGAAAACAAATTATACGTGCAGGTTTAGAGGATCACTTTTGTGCCAAGATGCTCGGTCTTCCGATGGGGTGCGATGTTTGCTATACCAATCATGCCTACGCTGATCAGAACGATATGGATAACCTTCTGACATTACTTGGTGTCGCGGGTTGCTCTTTTATCATGGGAATACCAGGCTCTGACGACATCATGCTTAACTACCAGACAACGTCTTTTCATGATGCATTATACGCGAGGAAAGTTCTAGGCCTCAAGCCCTCCCCTGAATTCGAGCGATGGCTCATCAAAATGCACATTTTTGATGACATAGATAACTTTGTTTTAACCCAAGGTATAGCAAAGCCTTTTTCCGCCTCAATTCCTACGTTAAGTAAGGATAAGACCAATGGCTAATAGCCCTATCCAAAAAGGTAAAGTACCACTACAAGTCACAGACAACCCTTGGCAATCATTGCGCCAATTTACTTCTGCTAGGATTGCACTGGGTCGAGCAGGAACTAGCATACCAACTCACGAAATGCTCGCATTTCAGCTTGATCACGCACGAGCAAAAGACGCAGTGCATAGGACACTGAATATAGAAGACTTGGCCCAACAACTTGGCACAAAAGAAAATATTAAGCAGTATACACCTGATTTACCCATGGTTGTAAGCAGTAAGGTTTCTAATCGATTCATGTATTTGCAGCGGCCCGACCTAGGTCGCCAACTCGATGAAGAGTCATGGGAAAAAATCCAAACCTACCACGACACAAATAAAGCTAACTACGACTTATCAATTGTAATCGCTGACGGCCTCTCATCTATCGCAATACAAAACCATGCGGCGCCTGTGATTGATCGATTAATCTCCCTTCTTTGTACAGACACTGAACACCATTGGACTATCGCACCAATAACTATTGTTAGCCAAGGCCGAGTTGCGTGTGGAGACGATGTTGGAGAGTGCTTTAAGGCAAGAATTACCTTAATTCTAATTGGTGAGCGCCCCGGTTTAACTTCTCCCGACAGCATGGGCCTTTATATTACTTGGCAACCTGTAAGAGGAAAACAAGATTCAAGCCGTAACTGTATCTCAAATATAAGGCCAGAGGGTCTCGGTTATGCAGAAGCCTGCCAGAAGGCCTATTACCTGCTAAAGGAGTCGTTCAAACGACAAGTATCGGGTGTCGATTTAAAAGACCGAAGCGTTTCTGATAAAGGTCAAGTGCTCGAAAACCATTCTTCAACCAACTTTTTAACTTCACCCAAAAAACAATGATAGAGGGAATTATCATGTCTGATGAACGTCAGAATTATCTTGCCAAGAGGCAGCTTAAACGAGGCTCTGCAGGATGGATCTTACTTGCAGGTTTAGGAGTTTCATATGTTATTTCTGGCGACTTTGCCGGTTGGAACTTTGGCATTGCACAGGCTGGCTGGGGAGGCTTCTTGATCGCTGCATTGGCTATGGCTTTGATGTATTTCACACTTGTCTTGTCCCTCGCTGAAATGTCAGCGGCAATACCAACAGCAGGTGGTGGCTATAGTTTTGCACGACAAGCCATGGGGCCACTTGGCGGGTATATAACCGGGCTCTCCGTATTAATTGAATATGCATTAGCACCAGCAGCAATAGTGATTTTTATCGGCTCCGCAGTCAACGAACTGATTGCTATCGATGGCCCCATTGTCTACGCTTGTTTCTACTCTATCTTTATTGCTATTCACCTTTCTGGTATTGGCCAAGCTCTTAAAGTCATGATGGTTATCAGCGCACTTGCTGTTATTGCAATTTTATTGACCGCAGCCGTTCTGATTGGACAATTTGACATCAACAATCTTTTTGACATTCCACCAACAACTTTTGAAGCAACACGATTATTGCCTATGGGGTGGTACGGAGTCTGGGCAGCTCTTCCATTCGCAATGTGGCTATTCTTGGCAGTTGAAGGAGTACCGCTTGCTGCCGAAGAGGCTAAGAATCCAGCAAAGGATGTTCCCAAAGGAATCATAGGCGCCATGGTGTTTTTGCTCTTCACAGCAACACTCGTTGTGTTTTTACTTGCCGGTGCAGTCGGTGCCAAAGTGATAGGTGATAGTCCAGTTCCTTTAGTCGATACGCTTAATATAAGTGGGTATTCATCTATTGCTACCCTAGTCAACTTACTCGGCCTTGCTGGACTAATCGCTTCTTTCTTCTCTATTATCTACGGTTATAGCCGCTTAGTCTTTGCCCTATCTAGAGCAGGTTACCTCCCCAAAGGCTTATCCTTGACCAATAAAAACAAAGTGCCTGCACAAGCATTAATACTGCCGGGGATTTTAGGATTTGCCGTCTCACTTTCAGGTAAAGGCGATCTTATCCTTGCGATGGCCGTAGTCGGCGCTACAGTGTCGTATGCCCTCATGTCATTAAGTCATATACTCCTGCGTTACAAGCAGCCAAATCTAGCACGTCCATATAAAACCCCAGGAGGCGTAGTGACACCAAGTATTGCTCTGTTTTTATCTTTGGTCGCAATGACGGGTGTCTATGCCTTTTCCCCGCCAGCTTTTTTCATGACACTAGGCCTATATATCATTGGCATAGCTTATTACTTGCTTTATAGCAGGCACAATCTTGTTGCTTCAACCGCAGCGGAAGAGTTTGAGATGCTCGCATTAGCAGAGCAAGAATTGGAGACTGAGTTCACTAACTAAGTACTATAAAGGCAGGAGATACGATTTCTTCTGCCTACATAACTTTAAAGTGTCCTCACAACACAAACTGTGCAGTAACTGAAACAAATGCGTGGTCACTGGCTTGATTATCTTTTTCAAAACAAGGGCTAATAAGGTGTGAATCTAGAGTTCGATATTGGATGAGATCGGCCATTGAACAGTATGAACTTGTCTGAAATTCTTGAGAAAGCAGTACGTAGTCTAGTACCTTACCAGTAGAAAAATGATAGTGTGTGGCTGGGCGAGCAGCACTAGAAAGGTCAGGGTTGATAATGTCCCAACTGTCTCGCAATATTAAATGATGGCTTTCATGTTCTGTTGGTTTAGTCAGTAAACCCACCACCTCACTATTTATGGACTGATTGAGATCTCCCATAAGCACTGTTGGCATAGGCTTTTTACTATAGGCCAGTTCCATAGCAATTCTAATCATCAAAGCCTCCCAACCGCGCTGTTGACTCGACAGCCATTGCCCCAAAACAGCATGAGTTTTTGCGTCTGGTTTTGCCTGTGTTTCTCGCTGTGATTTTAAGTGACAAACGTACACCGCTACCTCTCCAATGCTTGGAACATCAATAACTGCGCAAACTGGCTGGCGGCTAAATGCCAAATCTTGAATACCATACCCTTCAAGCAGGCTACGTGGCACAGTCACAGCATGATAGTGTGTAATTGGGTATTTTGAAGCCAAAGCAACAACTGGATGACTATAGATGTATTCGCTTTCAACGTGCGCCTTATCAACACTCACAAAGTGGTTAAACCCCAGCTTAAACAACATGTCTCTGACACAATCTATACTAAACACTTCTTGAACGGCGATGATATCAGCATCTAAGGCTTTGATGGACTCCATTGTCCAGTGGCATTTGTTTTCCCACTCTTGCGCTGTATAAATGTTCTCAAAATCATAAAACGCACCAGGGGGCTCAATAAAATTATAAAGATTTGCTGTCGCAAATGTCAGTTTTTTATTCGTAGGCAAAGTCTTACCTCAATCATTTACTAATACTCATACAAATCTTTGCTTAATAAGCGAGCTTCTATCACATTAATTCACTACTCTAAGCTATCTTATAGTTTAACCTATTCATAGCTAATCTAACCGATTGCCATTGATAGTATTCCTAAGCGGTTAATCCCCCCCGCTTACCATAAATCATGACAAAAATTCGATTTTTCAATGACTCGAAACAAACCTAGATACCAATAATAACGTCTATAACTAGCGCTCAAACTGTATAGTAAGTCCTGATTTATTAGAGAGTTATGTATCAGTTACATGCGCTCAATCACACTCTTATGGTATAGATATAACAAACAAGGTTGATTACAATCACTAAAACGATAATAATTATCATTACCGAAAAAGTCGAGGTCAGTATGGATTCCCAAACACCGCTTTACAATGCATTCTTTAAAGCTCAAGACAGATTTTTAGATAGCTACACCCCATATGGGTTTGAGCCCGATATTGTTCATGAGTATATACATTCAGCAATGGCTTTATCATCCATGTATGAGCAAGATACTGAATACGAAAATGCTTTGCTCTGTGAATTTTATCTGCGCCAAGTCTATTTCCACCTGATTGATGCTATTCAAGATCCATGCAGGGGCAAAATCTTCCGTCGAGTTTGCCTAGATGCAATCCATACCCCTCTTCTATGTTTAAAACGTTATTACCATCAATTGGAAAACGGCGATAAAAAATTTCTACAACTACAACAAAACTTGCAGCGTATTCGCATGCCGCTTGACTAAATTTATAGGATCTCTCATGACACAAACTCCTTCTCAACCAGAATTTCGCGTCGAACAAGACAGTATGGGTGAAGTCAAAGTACCCACTGATGCACTTTATCAAGCACAAACACAGCGAGCTGTAGACAATTTTCATTTCAGTAATCACACCATGCCAAGCACTTTCATCCAGTCACTAGCCTATATCAAACAGTCTGCGGCTTTGACTAACGCACAACTTGGCTTAATGGAGGGCGATATTGCCAATGCAATTGCAGACGCTGCTCAATATATCATTGATGGTCAGTATCACGATCAGTTTCCTATTGATGTATTTCAAACCGGTTCAGGAACCAGTTCCAACATGAACGCCAATGAAGTGATTGCAACTCTAGCAAGTAAAGCACTTGGCGGGGACGTGAATCCAAACGATCATGTTAATATGGGACAAAGCAGTAATGATGTTATCCCCACCGCTATTCAACTCAGCTGCACACTGTCTGTTGAAAATCAGCTTATGCCAGCGTTAAATCACCTCATTTCAGTTTTAAAAAGTAAGCGTAATGAGATCGGACATCTCGTAAAAACCGGCCGAACTCACCTAATGGACGCAATGCCGGTCACTTTTGATCAAGAGCTTGGGTGCTGGCAATACCAACTTGAGCAAGCAAAGGTCGGTATTGAGCAAAGCCTTGGTAACGTAAAGGCTCTCGCGCAAGGTGGTACCGCTGTTGGTACAGGAATTAACGCTGACCCAAGGTTTGCGTCTGCATTCGCCGATAACCTATCACAAGCTACCCGGCTACATTTCACATCCAGCGAAAACTTTTTTTACAACCTCGGCAGTCAAGACGCGATAGTCGCTCTTTCAGGACAACTTAAAACCGCTGCAGTGTCGATGATGAAAATTTCCAATGATCTTCGCTGGATGAATTCAGGCCCACTAGCGGGCTTAGGTGAGATCGAACTTCAAGGACTTCAGCCAGGATCTTCCATTATGCCCGGCAAGGTAAACCCCGTGATCCCAGAAGCCGTCGCAATGTCAGCAGCGCAGGTAATAGGTAATGACACAACTATTACCATCGCTGGCCAGTCTGGCAATTTTCAACTGAATGTAATGCTACCTGTCATTGCACATAATGTATTAGAGAGTATACACTTGCTTGCTAACAGCGCTTTAGCATTGGCAGACAAAGCCATTTCTTCTTTCACGGTAAGTGAGGACAATTTACAAGTTGCTTTGGCAAAAAACCCTATCCTTGTGACCGCATTAAACCCAGTGATAGGCTACCTAAAAGCAGCAGAGATCGCTAAAAAAGCATATAAAAATGGACAAGCAATCATTGATGTTGCGGAGCAAGAAACCGAACTCGACAGAGCAACTCTTGAGCGCTTACTTGATCCAAGTAAACTCACGCAAGGTGGTGTTGCAGAGTAACAAATATCGATTGATGGCTTTTGAGTATTACACGGCTTTAACAGTTGAGTTTTTTCAAAAGCCAACTCTCAGAATGACCAAGGGTAAGCCACGCAAACCATAGATGGACATGTCAATAGCCAACCTCAGTCTTCACCAGTAAGTGATCAGACCCGGTTGGCATAGGTAAACTGTATCGTTGGCATATTTTTCTTCCAGCATTAACCGACTGCAACCATAGGTGATCAATCGCTATCATGGAAGCCGTCGGTGCTCGAAATGATGCAATCCAATTCGGCCAACTCGCCACTGGCGCTTTCTGAAAAGTTGGAAACATCCTCGCAAACCGTAAGCTTGTCGCCGACAAGTTGAAATCACCAACCACGAGAGCTTCATCACTTGGATATACTGAAAGCAGGGATTCAATGGTTTTTATCAGAGCATTACGCCGATACCATAACTCCTCTGTCATAGGTGAAGGAGGGTGAGCAACGATGAGAGAAATGGGAACCTGGCGATTAGGGTGCCAAGTACCGCGAATAATGCTCTGAGCGTCGGGTGTCTTAAACACTGACATATTTTTTAGCGGTGACACACTAAGAATCATTTGACTCGAAGGATAGCCTACACCTTCCTGTCCTCCATAAGAATAAGGATAAATATCATCTAATAACTTCAATTTTTCCCCAACTTCCGGAGCAACTTCTTGCATTACCACTAAATCAGCAGGCTTAGTCAACAAATAGTTAATGAAAGAATTGATGCTTGGATTTTCGTAATAAAGGTTGTACTGAATAATAGAAACGGAATTTGTACATTGCCCAACCAAGTTCTCGTGTGGCTTGGGAGACATTAATCCAAACGCACCAGCCAAAACAATACATATTGCACTTGGTGCCCACCTTTGACCTAACATCATTAACAACGTAAGTAGGGAGTAAATCACCAAAAATAATCCTGGATAGGAAACAATATTCTCTACCCACCAAGTAGACTCAAGAAGTGACAAACATGCCCATGCTAATGCTGGAGCATAAACTACCAGCCAAATTCTCCAACGTCCCACTCTCAGACCTATATATGTCAAAAACTCTATAATTATGAACCAAGTCTTTGTAATTAGCCTAAATTAGTGGTGAATACTGTACCAGTAACAGTATTAACACATGCTGATTCAAGGACCTACCTTATTCTCTACATCATAGTTAAATATTTAAATCATTGTTTTTTTAAATAAAAACACCAAATCAACCCAGAATACTCTTCTTTAAATAAGGGCCTTACAGACACGCAATTGGTTCCTGTTACCTAATCGCCGCACTTGGTTTTGTAAAAAACAACTATACTGCATTGTGTACTAACCATTTAATGAGGTTCAACCATGAGAGTCTTGCTGTTTATTTGTATGTTTTTCTCTACATCAATCTTTGCAAATAACCTAAATGATCTTAACTATATCACTGAATCCTACCCTCCTTTTAATTACAATGAAAACAAAGAGTTGAAAGGTCTTTCTATTGATGTCTTAGAGGCGGCGACTAAAGCCGTAGGCGAACCTGTATCACGCAGTAAAGTAAAACTTCAGCCTTGGGCTCGGGGTTATGACGCTGCGCTGAAAGGTCCAAAAGTAGCACTTTTCGCGACAACCCGAACTGAAGAGAGAGAGCCGAAATTCAAATGGGTAGGCCCGATTATCGCGACAAAAGTGGTGGTTTTTTCCAATAAAAATGTCACCGTGAGCGACCCATCAGAACTCGGCAAATACAAAATCGGCGTGGTTAGAGACGATGTAGGAGAAGCGCTTTTGAAAAAAGTAGGCGTTCCCGCTTCTGCAATGAAAGTATCACCGGGTGCCGATCTGCTAATAAAACAACTTGCCGCAGGTCGAATTGACATGTTGGCTTATGAACAAAGCGTAGCGACTTACCTAATGAAGGCTGCAAACGTTGATCCGAGTAAATTTAACGTTGCTTACACTCTCAGTGAAGGACAGCTCTATTACAGCCTGAGTTCAGATACACCAGATGAGTACGTCAATAAGCTACAAAAAGGCCTTGATCAAATCTCACAATCTGGTGAATTAGATAAAATTAAGAGCCAGTATCAATAATCAACTGAGTAATAATCACCATGCATAAATTGCTTGGCGTGTCAGTGTTGAAGCTCTTCACAGCTACCGACACCCATGTCGGTGGCTGTTTTAGTGCCTAACGATCCATTATGACGTGTCTCACAACAACTTAGCTCCGTTGGTATAAAAAAGGATCCAGAAACATTGTTGACACATAAGTTACAATTTTTATTTTTTATTCTATAAAATCTGGTGTCTTCTCCTCAATCGAGTATAGGGATGCGTGCTTTTCATCTGAAAATTTTGTTCACGGCTTTGTTTCCTTGTGTTTGTTTAGCTGCAAATATACAAGAGCAGTGGCAATCTTTTTATCAACGTAATTGGCAAACTGGTTCATTGATAGTCACTGCTGAGCAGTTCAATCTTTTTTTGCCAAAACTGCTCAGAGCAAACGCCCGTTATCCTAATTTTTCGCGTTACACTTGGGAAGATATTCAGTTTTTGTACGACGTTTCAAAAACTTGTCAAACTATCAGCCCTGTTCAAACACATCTGTTAGCAGCAACCGAGTTTGAGCTTGCTCTTTGTAACAACCAACCTATCGATGACACATGGTTCTTAACACATGACCCTATACATCCTGCTGGAGGTAGCTTTTTAGAGCGTTACCTGTCTACGAAGTCAAACGTCACTCCAAGTGATAATCTACTGCAATATTTAACCCTTTATGACCCAAGACATCCCTTACATAAGCCTCTCTCTACCCTCTCCATTGAAGGAAGGGAAGCATTGTTTAATGGATATCAAGCTTGGATGGAAAACGACACATTATGGTTAAGTGCAGAACAAGGTTGGAAAGCCATTTCAAGCAGTACATGGCGCCCTATTGCCCATGAATTAAATATCAAATTTACAGGTCCAAGTTGTGAGCTTAGATATAGTAACCTCTGCATCAGTCAGCAAAACAATAACCTGTTGCTACAACGTTTTATAATCGTCAGTATTTCAGTCATATTACTGTTTATATTTGGTAGAGGCGTGTATTTTAAAAGACAGCAAAACCGAGAGAAACGCTTTATTTTACAACTACTCACTCATGAACTTCGTACACCGATTACCAGCTTAGGGCTGACCGTTGAAATGCTGCGTGATCAATTTGAACAGTTAACAGAAGAAACTCAACAAGTTGTATGGAGGCTAGTCTCTGATCACCAAAGACTGGCCCAACTTACAGAAAGCAGTAAAGTCTACTTAAGCACACACAACTCCCATCAATTGTTAGAACAAAGCGCCTATATCAGGGATTGGCTAGATCATATGTGCGAGAAACACAGCGTAGCTTATCACCTTAATCAGGATAGAGAGCTAAGTTTACCCTATTACTGGCTTTCAATTTGCCTTGATAACTTAGTGAGAAATGCTAAACAACATGGTAAAGGAGACATTTTGGTTTCAGTCACTTTGACTGACAAGCTTAAAATAGAGGTATCAGACCAAGGAGACTTTCCTAGCGCTATATCACGCTTTATAACCGGAGCTATAAACAAACCAAATTCAGATAACATGGGAATGGGGCTAAGTATTGTAAGGCATTTAATAACTATGATGGGCGGTAAACTAAAAATTTATCGTCACCCAACTCGTTGTATTTTGGTCCTACCACTATGAAAACATTGCTTTTAATTGAAGATGACATCTTACTTGGCCAAGGTCTGGTGGCTTTTTTCGAGTCTAATGGATACCAGTGCTTATGGGCTCAAGAATCGAGTAAGGTAGAGAAATACTGGTATAAAGCCGATCTCGTTATCCTTGACAGGCAGCTCAGTGATGGAGACAGCTTAAAGCATCTTCCTACTTGGTTATTGCTAAAAGCTCTACCCGTCATCATACTCACCGCTCAAGTTGAAACACAACAAAAGATAGAAGGGCTAATGACAGGAGCAAAAGACTATGTCACTAAGCCTTTTTCAAACCAAGAGCTTTTGGCGCGAATTGCAAGCCAGCTCAGGCCTTTAGGGGAAAGTTATATATATTATGACAGTATCGAAATACACCTCGCCAAAAGACAAGCCGTATTTGAGGATCAAGACGTTTCTCTCAAGCCAAAGGAATTTCAGCTATTGGTCTTACTTATCCAGAATCAAGGACGAGTGTTCCATCGAGATGAATTACTTAACAAAGTATGGGGCTATCAAGCATTCCCGAGTACTCGGACAGTAGATAATCATATTTTGCGCTTGAGACAAAAACTACCTGTACTCAATATTGAAACTCACCGTGGAGTCGGCTATCGGCTTAATAAAGCATTATGAAGAGAAAAACCCTATTAATTGCGCTTTCTACTTTCAGCCAAATCCATAGTGTGCAGGCGAGCTGGTTTGCTGACACGCCTCTTCAACCTGTCTATCAAGCGCTTGTCAATCATCAACCTCAACTTGCGTGGCAAGAACTTATCTTAGCCATGAGTAATAACAATATTGACAGTCAATATTGGCTACCGGCGAAGCAAGAGATCCTCAAACAAACGTCTTGTGGTCAGGAGCTTTTTGACCATGATGAGTCTCTTCCAGCAGATATCAGTGTTACCTTTATACGACGCTCAGGCCTATCATCTCAGGGATTTCAGATTAAATTATCGGCCGAGAGTGTCTCTGCTCCTTCTAATGTTAAACTAATATCACCATCAAAGAGTGTCTTGTTAGAAGGTCTACTAGCCCGCCAGAAAAGCTATCAAGAAATCGAGAGCAAAGAAATACTTGTTGAACCAAGATCAGGTATTTATCAACTTAAGACTGGAGAGAGTACTTACCGTTTAGTAATCTCACAACCCAGCAATCAGAACTGGCTTAAGCTAGATAACACCATTCAACAGTTAACTGTTAATTTGCCACTTGAAACAGCCGGATGTACTAATCCAATAGCTGCATGGCAATGGTTTGATAGTCAATATAATTTACTTGGACGCCGTATCCCCATTACCCAATCTACAACACCTATTCCTACTTCGAAGCACAAACCTCAAGGAGCCAAAAATCTTAGCGCTACCGCTTCTATTTTCGAGTATCAACAAAATGTAAAAATTGAGTATATACAGCGGATCGCTATTCCTCTTACCCCTTGAACAGTGTATTGCTTCGAAAAATTGAGACATATGGGAGACATTTCCTCACATTAAATTCGTTCTAATAGCTGTTCATTGTGTATAAGGAATTTGTTATGTTTTTTCAGTCCAAGCTTTTAACCTTGATCACCACTTTACCACTTTTGATGGCTACCCAAACGGTATATTCACAAAATCTAACATTAGGTGATGAAACTAATAAAATCATCATATCACCAGATGATTTAGCCGTCAGATGGAATGACATTACAGTCAATAGCCCATCTTTAGTTGTGAATGGAAAAACTCAGACAAGTACAAAGATCATCAATAACTCTAACAATCAAGCTGAATGGTCTCTGCTCCCAAGTAAGCTTAAAGTCACGGCAAGATTATCAGAACAAGCCTTGGAGATAACGTTCTCTGTTCCCCAAAAAACCGCCATCAAGCGTGGTCACCCCTTGACTCTAAGTTGGTTCGATTTGCCTCAAGAGGAGACAGAAACACTTTACTTACCATTTAGTGAGGGAATGCGTATACCTACTAATAATAACAATTGGGCAAACTACCTTGAAGAAAATTACTCAACGGCAAATACGACGCAAGATCTAAAAATGCCTTTTTGGGTCACTAAACAAAAAGCAAAAACGATCAGCTATCATCTAGTCAACCCCACCAACAATATTCTATCTTTTGTTAACGCCCAATCTCATGTGGACATGTTCGCCGAACACCAATTCACAGAGCTTAACCAAGCTCAACCTTTCAAAGTTCGAATAACCCTTGGTGATAGCTGGATAGATGGAGCTAAGCAATACAGACAGTGGCGAATTGACAATAATCAAGCAACAACTCTATCCAAGCAAATAGAGCTTAACCCTCAAGTGGAAAAGCTTATCGGTGCCAGCCAAGTTTATTTATTTGGTAAAGGCCTTATTAGTATTGAAGATGTCGCAGACTGGTGGGGACTGAAACAATGGTATTTTGAACAAACAGATTTAGTCATTCCCAGTAATGCTGTCAAAGAGCTTAAATCTCTCCGAAAGGGAAAAAACCAGCTTTATCGATATCATAAGCAACTTTTGGTAGATTCAATAAATAACTCATTGTCTGGAAAGTACTCAACACCAATACCATCTCTTGCCAACAATACCATAGCAGCTCAATACCAATCAGCACAACAGCAGAAGCTATGGCTTAACAAGTACGCTTCAAAATACCTAATTGCTTCTGAGCATTGGGGGCAAGCTTTATCGACCGAGATGATAACAAATTTGAAGAAAGCTGGACTTAAAAACCTATGGCTTGGTTTGGATAATTGGATGCCAGCCTTCTATCAACCACAAGTCGTCGATAGAGCGAAACAAGAAGGCTATCTCGTTGCAACTTATGACTCATATAATACCGCAATTCCCCGTGGCCTAAATGATGGTTGGCTGACGGCTCAACTACCCACCCCAATACGTGAGCAATGTGCGATTGAATTGATGAGTGGACAAAAGAAAAAGGGATTTAGAGATAATGGCTATTACTTGAATCCTAATTGTCAACTTGATTACGTTAAGCAAAGGGTTAAAGATATAATTAAGTTCGGTCGATTCAATAGCCTTTTTATAGATGTAGATGCAACGGCAATGGCTAGAGAAGATTATAGGGATGGCAGCAGTGAAAACGACATGCTATCTGCATTCAATGAACGTATGAACTGGATAGCAACACAAAACGATATAGTGCTTGGTTCAGAAGACGGCAATAGCCTAACAACCTCTGGAATCGCTTTCGCTCATGGATTAGAAACCGTTGGTTTCGGATGGACAGATAAGGATATGAAATACAACCACCAATCACCATATTTTTTAGGACGCTGGTACCCCGAGCAAAAACCCGAATTTTTCTTTAAAAGCGCCAAGGTTAAAGAACCCTACAAAACACTATTGTTTTCACCTCAATTTCGCATCCCACTTTACCAAGTCGTTTTCCATGATGAAGTAATTAACAGCCATCATTGGCATAGCGATAGCCTTAAATTCAGTGATGTGCAGACCGAACGCGACTTAATATCCATGCTTTACAATACCCCTCCTATGGTTCATTTAACTCGTGACGAAGCCAACTCCCCAACAAGCCGAAGGCTAAAAGTATTACAGCACTACCAACAGGGCTATCAACCAATTCATGAGCAGTTATGGGATAAACAGCTTATCGACTTTAAATGGCTGGATAAGTTTGGTCAGGTGCAACAAACAACATTCAGTGATAGCAGCTCGATAACTGCAAATTTTACTGCTAATACGGTTATCTTTGCTGGTAGAAAGCTTCCTGCATATTCCATTCATGCAAAACTAAGTAACGGTCAAACGGTAAAATGGACGGCAAATTCAAACCGATAGTAAAGTCATGGAATAAGCTACAAACACAACATAAATGGAATTTATAATTTCATATTTATCATTTAACCAAAAGTAACAGAAGTGTTACTTTAGTTAACGTTGGTTACACTGGTACGAAGTTATTCCAAATAGTCACGAATACTTTATAACAGTTTGGATATGGATATTTAGCCAACAACCTCCAAACGAACAAAAGCAAATAAAAATTGTTGCCCTTATTTACCCGTACAGTCTGCCCATTGTGCGGGTTTTTTCTATTACGCAAGGTAACATTCATGAGTGATCATCATCCTTTCTATTAAACTGCGATGTTGTGGATATTGCTGAGTCAATGCTTCTGGATTGGCCAACTCCCAATCAGAAAAGTCAAAACCAGGTGCTGTCGTACACCCGACTAGAGAAAAGTGCGTTTTATCTTTCACTTCTGCAGCAAACCATGTGTTTTTCGGAACTACTACTTGGTAATCAGCTAACTCGTCTTCAAAAGTACAGCCAAGAATTCGTCTCTGATACCCCTCTTCTGGATGAAAAATATGTATCACAACACTACTTCCTACGTAGTGATGCCAAAGTTCATCTTGCTTGAGTCGATGAAACATAGACACATTGTCTTGCTGCAAAAGATAATATATCGAGGTGGTATAGACATGTTCACCCACAAACCTCTCGGGTTGGCATTTTATAAATTCCTCAGAGCGATAAAATTCACTGAAATACCCACCTTCTGGATGAGGTTTGAGACCTAACTTATTAATTAAATGTTTGACTTTTTCCAAAAGCATACTCGTGAGCCCGATGCACCAAAGGAGCAATAGTATGGCTTAATATTGGGAATAGCAATCATACTCATACACAGCTAACCACAAACATGATTGTTCATGGACTTACGTATTTTTATTGGAAACTAGTTCTTACTTCAGTTTTTCACCTAAATACGCTGCACAGAAACACTCTGTGCACCAATAGCTTTTCGCTACGAAGCAAGTGTTGTAATTATTATTGAGCATTTAATCAAAAATAATCCATACTGCTTAAATAGCATAAGAAAGAAAACTCTACAGAATCTCACAAAATCGATGCGCGATATGAGGGCGGTTATGTACGATATAAACAAATTCATCCGACTTTTTGACAGTGTTGACGAACCATCCAGATCACGACAATGCTTTGGCATGCTAAAAAAATACGACCCGACTCAACAAATAATGCATTCTTTGATTCATTTCCTTGAAAACAGTAATAAAAGCACAATTTCTCCCCGTAAAGTGATGGAAATTACCCAACAACTTGGGCCAAACGGTTTAAAAAAATACGCGCTACCTCTTGATTATTTGTTTAGAGTATTACCAAACGATGTGCCTCCTCAAAATTTGCAATGGTTAAATCAAAGTTGCTTTGCTGGTATGTCTCGTTTTGCCAGTAACCCTGATTTGTATGCCTGTGCACTTAATTTATATAAAAGGGGAGTGCGGACAATCATCTCTATTGAAAGTAGTGGCGCGGAAGACACCAAGTTAGCAACAGCAGGTTCATTACCTTCTGTTGAGTGGTATAGCTGTTTCCTCGAAGACTGGCACGCTCCCTCAGTTGAACACTTATTAGAATACTGCAAGCTGGTAGACTCTAGAATGAGATATGGGGGGGTTGTTACGCATTGCTGGGGAGGGACAGGCAGAACAGGTTGCTTTCTCGCTGCCTATTTAATTTATTCTAAGTGCTGTATCAACGCCACTTCTGCCTTTCAAACTGTTCGGAAAGAATACAGTACCCACTCAGTTGAAATGAAAGTACAGTATCATGCGTTGGCAAGATTTTCCGATTACCTCCGTAGGCCTATTTCCTATGATCTTAATTCCTCTCTTTTCAATCATGCTGGAGGGCATTGGGAAAAATCTCACGAGAATGACGGTTTTGCTGCCGATCCACAACATATGGGGGCATCTGGTTTATCTCATCTAACAGCATCCGCCCTTCTTGCTTCATCTCGCTCAAACATCAAAAAAATGGTCGCTCGACAAGGAGTAAAAGACTCAAAAGCTCCTTACATAACCCAAAACCCAAATGCGAAAATACAACGTGTTGCTGACACTAAGAAAAAGCATTTAAATATACCAAAATTAATCAGCAAATTACTTTAATCATAGGCTATTAAATATTTTCTAATCATGATTTAAATACAAAAGGACGTTACCTGAAGTGCCTGTCTTACTTAAGAGAATCATGTTATAAACAAAACAAACAATACACAGCATCAGCTCAACGGGACCTATGAACATGTTCACCACACTGACATTGATAGCCTACTTCACGAATGGGGTATGAAAAGAAAAATCGTCACCAGTGCATACAGTTTTGCTGCCGTTGTCGCTTTGATAAGAGACACCAATATTGTAAATATTTGGCGAGAAGAAATAGGCACGGGCTATATTGACATATTCCGTTTTAATCATGATGGCCTGATTATCGAACACTGGGATGTAGTAGAAACCCAAACCGGAAAATCAAAAAACAAAAATAGTGTTTTTTCTTACCCCAAAGTGCCTTAGTAAAAGCCAAGCGATATCTCGGAAATCAGTGATACCAAGCGTTAAAGGTCCTTGATTAAAGGACCTTTCTCATAATGCGTATCTAGCGAAACTGAGGCATGTGGTCTCGATTTGCTTCAATAGTTTCATCTAAGGCTTTTTCCAAAACTGTGCCCGTAGTGACCAACGGGTTTAGGATTAGTGCGCGATGAGCAGCGTGACGATCGCCATTAACAGCGGCTTCGACCGTCAGTGACTCAAATTCTTTAATCAACTGGATAAGCCTTAAGGTATCGTCTGGAAAAGGCGCGACATTAAGCGGCACTGGCCCAGCCTTGGTGATCATACAACTCACTTCAACAGCGCAGTCATCTGGTAGTCCATTAATCGCCCCATTGTTGCGAGTATTAATATGCATAATAGTACGTTTGTCATTGTAAATGGAGCTCATTAGTTCACACGCCGCTTCTGAATAATATTGTCCGCCGCGTTTTTCCAGCTCTTTTGGTTTCTCACTTAGATTAGGATTTCGATAGATCTCAAACAAGCGTTGTTCCATAGCTTTAACCACTTCCCCACGCGTACCCTCACCACTGGCTTCTTTGATCTCCTGATTCAGAATATCTTCACTGGTGTAGTAGTAACGCAAATAAGCACAAGGGATCATCCGCATGTTGCACAACAACTCTGCAGGCCACTCAAATGGAGGAATATTGCTGGGTACCAGTGGATCATTACCAGCAAGAATTTCATCCATGACATCCTGCATTTTGTCACGTCCTTCATGAAGTATTTGACGTGCCCAAATAAAGTGATTGAGTCCAGCAACTTGCAGAACAAAATCTTGTTCATCGGCGTCTAGAATACTAGCAATCCCCTTTTGCATAATCACAGGGACATTGCACAGACCGACGACTTTAACCTTGGTATGTTTTAGAATTGCTTCTGTTACCATACCCGAAGGATTAGTGAAATTAAGCAGCCATGCATCAGGGCATAAGGCTTCCATTTCCCGACAAATTTCCAGTGCAACAGGAATAGTTCTGCATGCATTCGCGAACCCCCCAAGGCCATTAGTCTCTTGACCTATCATGCCATATTTCAATGAAATACGTTCATCACGGATCCGCCCCTCAAGACAACCAGCTCGAAATTGAGAACAAACAAAATCCGCCCCTTTAAGTGCCTGTCTGCGATCAAAAGTCACATGTACCGCAATATGGGACAAGTTGTTTTTCTCAAGCATACGACGTGTAAGGCTACCTATAATGCTTACCTTATTTTCACCATCTTTAATATCCACCAGCCAAAGCTCTCCAATGGGGAGTTCATAATGCCGTTTTATGAGCCCTTCAATAAGCTCTGGTGTATAGCTAGAGCCAGCACCAATAATTGTGATCTTGAGATGTTCTTTCATCAGGAAATTTCCTGCCAGTGGATAAGTATTGTTAATTTAAAAACATCAAAACCTACAAAACAAACCAAAAAACCCGTAACATGAATTAGCACGACTAATTCATAGGGATGAGTAATGGCGCAAAAGCAGCAGATGCTATCAAATATGTACACTTTCTCTGTGGCTGGGAAATGTCTCAGTTTCACTAAAACCGCAGAGGAACTATTTATTACTCAAGGAGCGGTCAGCCAGCGCATTAAATCACTAGAAGCGCAGCTCGGGTTTAACCTATTTGTGCGCATGACTCGACGCCTAGAGCTGACGAAGGAAGGAGAGCGGCTTCTACAGGCGTTAAATCAGTCGTTAGAAGTGATATTTTCTGAACTAGAAGACATTAAATTCAATGAATTACGTGGTGAACTCTATATTGGTGCGGCTCCTACCTTTGCTCAAAGTTGGTTACTACCAAGACTACCCGAATTTCAGCATTTGTACCCCAACCTGAACGTTAAACTCAGAGTCAAAGCCAGCCGGCTCAACTTTCAGCATGAACCTGTTGATATCGCGATTTACTACAGTTCAGGCGAGCATCCTGGTTTTTATCACCAAAAGCTATTCGATGAAAAACTTATTCCTGTGTGCAGTCCTGACTACTTCAAAACCCACTTTTCAAATGAAAATGGCATATTCAGTCAGCTCTCTAACATCACTTTTATACACTGCAATGAATCCATAGAGACAGGAGACTACAGTCAAGAATGGGATCTCTGGCTGAAGAATCAAAATGATGAAAGCCTCTGCTCAATCAATACAAAGGAAAAAACCTACTTATTTAACCATGCAGACATGGCAATGATAGCCGCAAAGAATGGAATGGGGGTGGGTATGGGACGGTTATCTCTCATCAAGTCTAGTTTGGACAAAGGAGAATTAGTCACACCTTTTAACCAAGTTAACGCTGAGCTAAGTTATGATTTGATCTGTTTAAATGGGCAGCAAAATAGGCCCAAAAACGCCGCCTTTATTCAATGGTTGGAGGCTCAGCTGCAAAATAGCCCGAGCAAATGAAAAAAACGCTTGGGCTAACAAGTCAATGATCCTAACTTAGTGCAAGCTCTTTTAGCCGCTCTCCACTGAGTCGATATTTTATCCATTCATCTTGAGGTTTCGCACCAACAGAGCGATAGAAATCGATAGCAGGTTGATTCCAATCAAGGACTGACCACTCAAATCGCTCACAGCCTTTTTCTATAGCCAAATTTGCCAAATGTTTTAAAATTGCCTTCCCAACTCCCAAGTTGCGATGATCCGGTGAGACATATAAATCCTCTAAATAAAGGCCATTTTTTCCTAGCCATGTTGAAAAACTGTAGAAATAAACAGCAAAACCTATCGGTTTATCATCGGCTAAACAAATCAACGCATGAGCTGTAGAGTGCTTTGAAAATAAGCCCTCTTTTAATTCTGCGAGCGATGTTTTCACCTCATGCTGAGCTTTTTCATAAATGGCCAAATCAATAATAAATTGCAGGATCAATGGCGCGTCTTCAATACACGCTTCTCTAATTGTGATAGTTTTCATTCGCGTCCTTTTTTTTACATATAACAAGATAACGCCCGCCTTTTGCGATCTTGATTACATTGACAGGCATTAGAACTAGTGTAACCTCTGTTTGTAGATGAAAGAAATGCACTTTTTACAGAGAGCTGATGCACAATAAACATGACTTCGCTATCCTCTATCGACTTGAACCTCATCCACCTCTTTGCTGTTTTGTACAAAACAAAATCAGTGAAAGAAACCGCTGATACCTTAAATTTGAGCCAATCTGCATGCAGTCATGCGCTACAAAGGCTGCGAGAACGGTTGAACGATGATTTGTTCGTGCGTATTGGAAATACAATGCAACCGACCGAATACGCCAACACGATAGCAAACAGACTCATACAAGGAATAAGCCTGATAGAAGATGGCATTACCTTCTCTTCGGCTTTTGACCCAAATGCCGAGCAGACATTTAGGATAGCAGTTACTGACTACACCAGTTGGTGCATGCGCGATTTTATCGCAAAACTCAGTCATGATTATCCAAACATCAAAATTGAATTTCTTAATCTTGAAGAAAGGCTGCCAGAGATTGCTTTACGAGAAAGTCAGTTCGATTTAGTGTGCGGATTTGCGCATGAAATTGAAAGTTTTGAGAGTATCAGTAATCAAGTATGGTTCGATGATCACTATGTGTGTTTACATCACCAAGAGCACCCATATCAAAGCGAACTGAGTTTGGAAAAATTTCTCAGCTATTGTCACGTTGTGGTTACGCCTTGGAACGAAGCAAAAGGGATCCTTGATATCACGTTATCTAAACTCAGAAAGAAGAGAAAAGTTGCAATCAAAACACCCAGCGTATTATCCGCTCCGATGTTTGTGATTGATAGTGAATATTTGCTAGCCATACCCAAAAGATACGCTGACCATATTGCTCAACAATTATCGATAAAAATATCCCCACTCCCATTTGAAGTACCTAACTATCAAGTGAAACTGTATTGGCATAAAACGCGGAATAATGATCCGAGAATAGAATGGTTAGTGGAGAGAATTAGCAATTCTTAGACAAAGATCAAAACTTAAAAGGCTTGGTGATAACCAAGCCTCACCTGTACTGGTCAACTTAAACCTTTAATGCACCATGAATAGGTCAGAAAGCACCTTGGTCAAACAATAAATAATGAATTGACCTAAGACTTTATTTCATTATTTAAAGTAATTAATTCTTATAATCTGACAACATATGGTTTGCAATTATTTACAAATTCGTTATTTACATAACTTGTGACCTGAGATCATTTATGTAGGTAACCAAGAATGACGAGAGAGCTAGAGGGTATGATTACACGTATTGAAGAAGTGATTCGCTGTGCAAAGTTACTCGAATTTAACGTAACCGACGACAATGTAATCGCCTGTATGGTAGCCGCTGTGATGTGCCCTGGACATGAAAATAATATAGGTGCCATATTGTCTGCGATTTACGCTAATCAGTCATGCGGACTCATACAAGCACTAAAAACAACCAGAGAGTACCAAGTGTTACATATTAAAGTCTCAGATGCTCTTTTAGAAAAACTCACTCAACGCTAACGATCAACTTGAGTACAGAGAACAGCTTTACATACAATTTATCCGCCACACATCTGTTTTTGATACTGTAATGCAACTAAACGGTGAGTATGCGAGGCGTTGGTTCTAAGCCTTCTGGTACACGATTTTTCGATTTACTTCTGTATCACCGAGAGACCTTCACACTCAATCCCCATTGCACGAGTCAGTGCTCTAACCGCTTTTTCCCTATATTGCTCAATTAATTTGGAAATAAGGTCAAAGCGGTCTTCTTCAAGTTGCTCTACCATCGTCTGGTATAGTGCTTCATCAACCGATGTCTGAATTTTCAATATACTCGTCTGGCCGCGACCAACCGCTGGCTGCCACTCTATCCAACCTAAAGCAACTAAACGCTTTATAATCAAAGCGACATTCCTTCTTGATGAAGCTAGTGCTACTGCCAAGTCTTCAACGAGCACATTGTAAGTATTGTGGCACTTATATGCCTTCAATAGCTGATTTAGACGGCGAATATTACTTTCTGCCATAACTTTCCTCTTAAAATACAATTTAGTGGTTAAAGCGCTATGTTTAGGAGCGCCTACCTCCTTTCGAGTTTTAGGGAATATCCTTTCGCCCCACTATTGGGCATTTTGCCTAGTCCACTCTAGTAAGAGCGTTCTTTGCGCAAAACAAGCAAGCTATGCAGAAAACTCTACCTATTTAGCTGATGTTTGAGCATTTATAATGGTTGGGCTGATTCAGATTAATGGCCCTATGCCTGTATGAATCCTCATTAATAGCTAAAGTATTTGCTATTTGCGGGCTATACCTGTCTATGCCTGCGTATTTTTCCTCAGATATGTTTTCATATCTGAGGATTTTTTTATTTCATATCAGAAACCTAACTCGCTACATACAAGGGTTTCTATGGGGATGATATTGAAATTGCTGATAACGCAATGCTTCTTTGCAAAGCGAGTAACCATCAAAGCTATCAATAACAAGAAAAAATACCGCATAGAAACCTAGTGCAGCAAACAGCGCCAGGCATAGCGGGACAAGCAATTTCATAAAAATCTATATAAGAATTCTGTCCAAAGCCCTAAGCGCTCACAAACACACTTAGGGCTTGGCCATTAGTTAAATATTGCGCTTGGCTATATCAATAGCAGCATTTAAGTCTGGCAATTGTGTTAGTTCTGGAACACGCTGGATATATAGAATGCGATCATCCTTTCCAACCACAATAACAGCTCGAGACAATAGGCATAGCTCTTCTATGTGGGCTCCAGTCTTTTGACCGAACTCGTGATTAAAAGAGTCTGATAAGAATGATGCCTTCTGGCTCAACTTTTTGTCAGCTATGAACCGAGCTTGAGCAAATGGCGTATCAGCGCTGACATTTATGAACTCGATTTTTCCATCATATTGAGGGTTATCTTGAGCTATTTGATCAAATGCTATGGCTTGCTCTACACAAACGGGGGTATCAACAGACACCAAAACATTATAGATTCGAACCTTACCACTACCTTGAGTTTCAACTTTCTCTAGACTTGACGTTGAAAGCATCATCGAAGGAATAAGGTCGCCTTTTTCCAACGTCTGACCACCAAGGTTGAATGTTGTGCTGTATTCCAAAGTAACACTCTGTGTTTCACCCAAACCAGCAGACTGATCCGTTACCTCAAAACCTGCATAAGCCCAAGCAGAAGTTATCATTGTTAGCAGAGTTAGAGCTCGTTTCACGATGATACTCCCTTTACCGCTGCTACTGCCTGTTGGTAATGAGGTTCATCCGCTATTTCTGCGACAAGTTGAGAATGCAATACTGTCCGCTCTTCATCTAATACAATCACAGCTCTTGCAGCCAGACCACGCAAAACAGTATCTGAAATAGCGACACCGTGATCCAATGCAAACGTTGGTGAGCGGAAAAATGAACCGATAGACACATGTTTTAGGTCGTGTTTTTCAACAAAGCGAGTTAGCGCGAACGGTAAATCTGCTGATACACACAGTACAACCGTGTTCTCAAGATTTTCAGCTAATTCATTGAATGCACGAACGCTGTTAGCACAAGTAGGCGTGTCAACACTTGGGAAAATGTTAAGTATTAGCTTCTTGCCTTCAAACTGTTCAGGGCTAATATCAGCTAAAGCATGATCACACAAAGTAAAACTAGGCGCGACTTGACCTTGTTGTGGTAATTCACCGGATAGCTCAACTGGATTTCCTAAGAATGTGACTGACATAGTTACCTCTTTTATTTTAACTATATTTGTTGGTTTATCTTGGATTGAAAATGCAGCTTAATACAAAGGCGGGCGTCGTGCGCCCCGCTGCTCTTTTCAACGACCTATCCATAATGCCCTTAGTTTCGTCAAACCTTGAATGAAGTTATAACAACCTTTGTGAATCACACTTATATTCATTAAGTCTTTGTTTTTTAATTACAAATCAATCTCAATCACTAGTGTATTTATACTAAAACATGTAAAAAATGTTCATTTATTGTCTATTTTAATCTATTACTAGCTATAAAATATCAACCACTTAGATAGAGATGTGTAGGCTTTAGTTTTAACACTAAAGCCAAGGCGAGCACGTGGATTAACAATTAAGATTCGGCGTCAATAAGTCTTATGACTGCCAAGATAATATTCAATTAGGATATTGAAAGTTAAAGAGGATTTGCTATTTTCTATAGAGTGCCAGATGCTAAAAGAGTCTATTTTATATCACTATTGGCGCCGGACGTGACATTTAACGCCCCCATCCAAAAGTTTTGTAAAACATACGACTTTGCCTTCTTTGTGTATCACTTGCAGTTTCTCTTCGCTAATACGCCGTAAGTTATGAGCCTCAATTTCCGTTATGTGGCTTCTAGAAAGCTCACCGTCAGGAAAGGTAAAATCGGTAAACTGAATCAAGCCTTTATCATAAAATTGGGTGTAATAACTAAAGTATAACCCTTTAGGCTCTCCATATATTTTCCTGCTTGTGTGAGATTTTTGATTTAAGAACAACCTATAGTTAATCGTATGATAATCCTCACTAAATAGGACATCTCCATCAAGACTAAAACTCAGGTTGTTACTGTAATAAAGTAGGCTCTCCTTGCCATTCATTACCTCTGGCACATCGCGCAGTTTTAAACCTATGTTAGACACTGTTGCAATAACAACCAAAAAAAACAGCGCTTTAAGAACCTTATCTACAGACATCACGCACTGTTTCTCCAATAAAATAGAAGTTTTCACGCAGTGAGAAATTCAAATTCTTCACTTGCTGATCACCACTGGATTCAGATCGGTAGACACAAGACAAATAATAGTTGCTAACGCCGGTCGAAATTAATAGGTCAGTCACTGGGGAATCATTTAAATGGCTACTGTTTTCGCTCAAGTACCGATACATAGCCTCACTTGCCTGATTATCAAAATAGAAATAATCTCGTCCACCATGCTCAGTTTTCACCCATGTGTCTAGTGGAACATTCCACGAAAATGTCAAGCGGTGAATAGCAGCCGAACCTTGGATAAGTAATACAGCTGCTAATAAAAGCGCAAGCAATAATTTAAATTGTTGGCGATAGCTGTACTCATTAACATCTTCTGTTTTAGGCTCCGTTTGTATAGTAGGGTTAGGGCTAGGAACTACCGAATGGTCACTCGCTGCTTGTTGCTCGGTATCCACCAGCTCCACCACATTTTCAAACAGCATGTAGCCGCGAGACGGTACTGTTTTAATAAATTTTTGTTCTTTACCACTATCACCCAGTGCAATACGAAGCTGAGCAACACACTGAGTCAAACTATTTTCAGAGACGACGCGTTCTCCCCATACTTTCTCGAATAACTCTTTCTTGGACACTACCTGTCCTTGCTGGGCAATCAAAATCTCCAGCACACGGCATTCTGTACCCTTGAGCTTTTTAGCACTCCGATTTTTAACATGAACAAGCTGCTCTCTAGCTAGAGGGTACAACTGCCATAAAGATTCATAATTCATAAATGCTTAACTAGGTATTTCAACAAAATCTCAGGCTGTATGCCTAAAGCCCCTGCTTTCCTTAAGCTTAGCCGTTGTTGGCCTTTATACCCCGAATTTCGAAGTATGACATCACTCCACCTTGGAGCCACGTAGTTAGATAAGATATACCGATAGTCGGTAAGAACTCTCCTCTGGCGAGTATGCCTAGCATAGACTGTCTCGATAGAACAATTCTTGTTGTCACTTTTCAGCGTACAATACTGATTAATATTATAAAAAACAATAGCAAAATATTACAGTTTGTTATAAACAACAAGGAACTATACATGCTGTGGATTAAGTAAAATACCCACTAAAACGCCCAAATACAGGGCAAAGAACAACAAAGCATTTCAAGGAAATATCTTTACTATTAAATAACATAGATACAGCAAATGCAATTGAGCTTTATGGTCAAAATAGTAAACTAACGAGACATACTTCTTCTAGGAACCGATCCCATATTAAGTCTATGGGATCGCTAAAACACAAAGAGGTAAGACCAGTTTTTAACATTTTGTACTAAAGGAGAAATTGGGCCACTCCACTCAAAAAAGTCTTCAGCGCACTATCGTGAGCCCACTAAATAATAGAAAACCATACCACCAAATGCATGGTTTTCCTTGGCGTAATGAGTATTTTCTAGTGACTAGAGCTAAATGTTTTTTTCTTAGTAAAGTGATCTTTCAACTTATGAGCCAAACGCTTTAGGTCATCCAAAATCAAATACAAGCAAGGTACTAAGACCAAGGTAAGCATAGTTGCGAACAAAACAGCGAAGCCCAAAGCGACAGCCATTGGAATAACAAACCTAGCTTGCAAACTGGTTTCAAACATAATCGGTAAAACACCAACAAACGTCGTAATAGACGTCAAGATAATTGCCCTAAACCTCGCACAGCCAGCTTCGACAACCGCTTCTTTGACAGACAATCCATTGTTTCTAACTTGATTGACATGATCTGTCATCACTAAAGAGTCGTTAACCACAACACCCGCCGCGGCAATAAGACCAAATGTGGACATCATACTTAGATCAAGACCAAACCAATAATGCCCCCATATCGCTCCGGTCAGGCTGAATGGAATAACTGACATAATAATTAACGGCTGGGCATAACTTTTTAGTGGGACAGCGAGCAGGATATAGACAATAATCATACCTGCAACAAAGAAAATAATTTGCTCGTCCTGCTGTGCTTGCTGCTCTTCAATCGAGCCGCCGAGCTGGCTTTTCACCCCTCTGTATTGGGACAAAATGTCGGGTAAAATGGATTCATTGACTCTATCAACCACCTCATTAGGCTCAACCTGCTCCTCATCAATCGACCCAAATACGTAAACACTACGAAAGCCACCCTCACGGCGAATACTGCTCACTCCAGGCTGCTGAACGATATCAACAACATCACCTAACATCACTTTTTGTCCATCTGGCGTCGTGATTAGCGCATAGCGCAGAGAGGCGAAGGCCTCTCGTGTCAATTGAGGGTAACGAACCATCACTTTGACTTCCTCACCTTCTCTGATCATGCGCTGTGCTTCTCCACCATAGAAGCTGACTCCTACCTGAGTACCAATATCAGATAAGGTGATACCCAAATCATAAGCGACAGGCTTAAGTGACAGCAGTATTTCTTTACTTCCTGTGTCCATTGACGACGAGATATCGAATAACCCATCTTGCTGCTGTAATTGCAAAATAAGGTCTCGCCCAGCGGCATTTAGCGTTTCTATATCAGAGCCATACAGCAAAAATCCAAATTCATCTCCTTTATCACTATCATTGACATTATCAGACACCGTCAGCGTTTTCTTGCCTGGTATGTTGGGTATTGCTTCTCGCCAGCGACGCGCTAACTCAAATGTATTGAACGGCCGCTTTTCCTCATCAACCAAAGCGATCACCATCAAACCTTCTTTACGCCCTTGACTAAATGTCAAGATATCCCGAATCATCTTCTGCCCAGTTTGCTGATCTATTTCTTCATCAATGTTAAGCACCGTAGTTTCAATTATCTTTAGCGCTTGAATCGTCTGTTCACTCGATACATTGTCATTCATGATGAGTTTGATGGTAGGAAAATCATGAGGAACTTTAGGTGAAGGTATAATTCGGACATAATTCCCCATCACTAAAGCGATACTTATCGCCAATACAGCGATAAAGCTTGCTAGCACACTCCAGCGCCAATACGTACAATAGACAACAAAGCGGCGATATGGTCCATTGACAAAATTAAAAAAGTTTTGATTAAATCGATAGCGCCAACTGCCTATTTCAATTGGTTTAAACGTTGAGTGAGCTAAATGTGCTGGCAGAATTAGCTTTGATTCAATCAAACTAAAAACCAAGCAGAGGATAACAATGGCAGCGATACCAAAAAAGAACGCACTTTCAATGCCTTTCGACATAAGAAAAGGTGCAAAAACAGCAATTGTTGTCAGGACGCCAAATGTTGCTGGAGTTGCCACTTTTAGTGTGCCACGGACAACACTATCAATACCACTTCCATGCGTCTCTATTTCTGTATAGGCACTTTCACCTATAACAATGGCATCATCTACCACAATCCCGAGTACCATGATAAAGGCAAACAATGACACAATGTTGATACTCACGCCAACCAAAGGCATCAGCATAACCGCGCCCAAAAAGCAGACAGGCAGACCAATCATCACCCACATCGCGAGCTTGACACGCAAAAACACACTCAGCATCAAAGCAACGAGTACAGCACCCTGAAGTAGATTTTTTAACATCATGTCGAGACGCGCGTTAAGATAGTACGTCATATCAACTAATGTCTTGATTTTGATATCGGCCGGAAGTTGTGGGTTTTTCTGTTCTATATAAGCTTTGACTGTTTCTGCAACCGTCACCATATTTTGATCTTTTGTGGCATTCACAGAGAGATAAATTGCATTTTCACCTGAATACTTAAAGTAACGTTCGTCCTCGGTAAAGCCATCTTTAATAGTCGCAACATCTTGAAGTAAAACCTTACCACCATTGTTTCCTATCTTAACAGGAATATCTCTAAACTCATCGCCGCTATAATATTGGTTCTCAATTCTAACAGAAATGAATCCTCCATCAGTTCTGACTTCGCCTGCTGAATAATTCGCTGAGTATTGTTGGATTGCGGTGCTGATATCCATTAGTGTCAAGTCATACTTGCGCAGCATCTCGGGTTCGACTTCGATACCAATCTCATATTCTGGTGCACTCAAATCAACCAAAGAAACATTATTGAGTTGCAATAATTCATCTTCAATTTGCTTGGCTATAGGCTTAAGCTCCAGTAGGGGCCTATCACCAGCTAGAACAATTTGAATAACATCCTGCTGAAATTCATATTGATAAACTTGAATCGGCTCCATACCAATTGGAAAATTAGATATAGAGTCGACTTTTTGTTGCACCTTATCAAGAACATCCTCTATCTTTTGGTCCACATCGATCTCTAGCTCTATCGTACCACCGCCACGATAGACGTTAGTTATCGCTTGTTTAATGCCAGATACATTTTTTAAAGATTCCTCTATTTTTATTAAGATACTTTCTTCAATTTCCTGAGGGGAGGCTCCGGGATACTGAACTTGCACATTAATGTAGTTGACTTCAAGATTGGGAAACATCTGTCTTTGAATAAAAAGAAAGCTGACCGTACCCACAATGAGAACGAACATCATCAGTAAATTCGCCGCCACTGGGTTATGTGCAAAATATGCAATCAGACCTCTAGGTTTTCTATCATCCATGCCTGCGAGCCTTACTGTTTTGATTCGTCATTAAAAGTACTAAGTTGGACTTGAGTCCCCTTTTGCGGATATTCAGGTACGGTCAACACCAGCCGATCGTTATCTTTTAAACCTTCATTAATGAGCATAAATTCTTGTTCTGCGCGCAATACATTGACAGTGCGAGGCTCAAGCTCGTTGTCCTCATTAACAATCCATACCTGACGATTATTCACTAACTCTTGGGGTAGACGATAAATATGTTTTAAGGTTTTACCTATGAAATTCACTTCAACATAAGAGCCAAATTTAAGAGGCGACATGTCTGACGATAATGCGTAAGGATCATCGACGTTAATGACCAAACTGGTCATGCGCGTCGCGCTATCAATCACACCTAAATCTCTTTTTATGATTCCCTCTCGTTCGATATTGACCACCCCTTTCTGAGTCACTTTAGCAGTAACACCTGAGTAATCTTCAGGTAGAAATACACTATCAAATCCAGCAATTGGAACATGAATTTCTGCTGATTCGATGTTATTTAAAACAGCGACATGAGTCCCTGCTGTAATATATTGACCTACACCAATATCACGCTCCACAACAAGCGCATCATACGGGGCAACCACTCGGCAATTATCTAGATCTCTCTTTGCTCTTTTAAGTGAAGCTAACGCTGACTTTACCTGAGCTTGTGCACTCAATACTTGGGGTTTACGCAAGTAGAGGTCGGTGACTTGATTAGAAGGGACATTCTTCGCTTGACGCTTTGCCACTTCAGCTTTGGCTTTCTCTTCTATTAAAGAGGCTTGAGCCGTGGCAAGGTCCGCTTCTGCCTGCAAAACAGCGGCGTTGTAGTTTTCACTCTCGATTGAAAACAAGATCTCACCCTCTTTTACCACTCCCCCAGGAACAAAACTTGGGTGCCAACTGATAACTTCACCTGAAACTTGCGCAGAAAGCTGCGTGATTTCAACAGGAACCACTTCACCATGGCTGGTTATAACGACATTATGATCTCCGGAGCGTAAATGAGACACCTTAACTGTTAGCGGTACTTCAACCTGCTCTGTTTTTAACGCTTCTGCATTTCCAGAAGAGATTGCAATATAGCCTCCATATGCCAACGCCAATAGGACAAAAGGCAAATACCAACGCAACAGCTTCACTCTCATATACAACCCTTCTAGAACATGGAGAACAATTTTTATACGGAAAAATACAAATTCGACAACAATAGTATATGAATAATTTTACATATGGATATTTACTTTATTTTTTAATGACATACGTAACAAATATGAGACATAAATGTAAAAAACTCCATAAAATAAGGAGTTGCAATGAGTTAAAAAACATCAAAGCGAGCGATGAGTTATCCGATTTACCAGAAAATTGCGAATAAGCATTGACCTAAAGTTTAGTTGAGGTTTTAAAGTCACTGTCCTCGGTAAATATCAAGGACAAAAAATGAAGACTATCATTCTATTCTCGAGCGCCAACAAAAATGGCAATACGGCGAAAACTGTCGACAAGGTTCATGCCGACCACCAATGCGAAGTGATCCATATCGATGAATTAGACATCACCCCCTACCGATATGATAACCAGTACCCCAATGACGATTTTTATAACTTACTTAACAGAATCAGTGACGCTGACAATATCGTCTTTGCTTCCCCGGTATATTGGTATGCCGTGACTGCACCAATGAAAAACCTGATTGATCGTATGACAGAACTCAGTGCTTCACCCAAGCTGAAGAATCATCATCAACTGCTTAAAACAAAGCGAGGGTTTGTGGTTTCTAGCTCAGGAAATCGCAGAATGTGTCCGGTATTTAGGGCATTTTTTAGTGAATTTTTCGCATATAATAAAATCAGTTACGTTGCAACACTTCATGCCTGTACCCGAAGTGGCTACAGCATAGATGACAATGAAATAGAGCGGTTTAATAACGCATTAAACAATGCCACTCCCTTACATCATAGAGGTTAACCGTATTGGCGAGGTAACCTTTTAGTCTCTGATTCTTGGCCATCATAACAAGCAGACCCAACGATTTGCTTAGCACAGTACATAGCCTCATCTGCCAGATTGACTAATACTTCCTTGTTTCTTGTATGATCAGGGAAGTAGCTTACTCCAATACTCGCGCCAACCTTTAATTTATGACCGTTAAACTCAATCGGAAGACTAATCGCTTCTAGCAACTGCTTTGACTTTTCTGACACAATATCAAAGTCATGAAGTAAGTCTAAACATACAACAAATTCGTCTCCGCCAAGACGGCACGCAAAATCAGACTCTCTAACAGCGGTAAGAATACGCTTAGACACTTCGACTAAAATAGCATCACCTGCATCATGACCGTAAGTATCATTTACTGATTTAAATTCGTCGAGATCGATGAAAAACAGCGCCAGCTTGCAGTTACTTCGGTTTGCTTTGACGATAGCACTTTCTAATGCTTTATCGAATGCTCGACGGTTCATTAGGTTAGTTAAAGGGTCATGTTCAGAAAGAAAAATCAATTGCTCTTGCTTACGCATCAGTTGTTTGGTCTGGCGTTTTACTTCATCTTCCAACTCTTGCTTGGTCACAGTGGTGTCTCTGAGAGTATGTGTCATATCATTAAAAAAAACAGCCATTTCCCTAAATTCAGCGTCCATACTGATGACTTCTACTTTTGAGTCGAGCTTCCCAGCCGCAAGATCGCCAATTGCTTTTTTCATCGCTTCAACGCCGGCTTTAAAACGAAACAAGATTAACCAAGCGGTAGCACTCACTAAAACTGAGCACACAATTAACCAAGCCGCTGCATACGTCATAACATTGTGTACATTATCGGTATTGTCGTTGAGTACTGATTTATGTACATACGCCAATTCTTCTGTCATATTTTGAACGATCATATTGTATCTAGAGTGAAGAAAGCCTATCGAATTGATGCTCTCTGGGGCTTTACCATTTGATACGATCCCTTCTTCAGTATAAAGTTGTATCTCTTTTGTCAGCAAAGCATTCAAACTATGGTTCATTCTCTGAATATTACCTAACTGAGTACTCTCTTTTTTGTATTTAGCAAGCTTAACTGAGAGCTCAGCTTGTGCGAGTTCGACTTGATTTAAACTTAATTCATCGCCGAACTGCAGGAAAAACCATAACTGACTTCGCAATAGATCGACTGATAATTGCAGATCAATAATTTGATCCAACTCTATTTTGGTTTTTTTTTGCTCTGCTGAGACTCTAATGAAAGAGACAATAATAAACAAGGTCAGTATTAACGTTGTGGTTGATAAAACAAACAGCTTTTTAAACAGAGAATTCAACATAGCTTAGTCTCTCAGAGCAACAATTTGTTGGTACGGTTGTGTAAAAAGGAGTCTCCTAAAGTCAGGCTGCGCGCCTCCTACTAAACCTTCTGCCTGTGCCCATCTGGCCTGAAGCTGGAGGTTTGAAAGTAATGAATTCCCCAATGACAACCGAAAAACATAGTCTTCCCAAGACCACTTAACCTGATTTAGTGGAATATTAAGTCTTTTTGCTATTACCCTTGATGCTTCATCGGGATACGTATTGATCCACTCCACTGCCTCATCAAGAGCTTTGAGTAGGTACACGGGCTCTTGACCTGCAAACTCTAAGTAAGGCGTGGTAGAGAGTAAATTAAACGAATGCTGGTATATACCTAGTGTACCAAGGTTCTTGACGGTTGAGGTTGACTGTAGATCCGCTTTGTATCCCATCGGCTCCCAGGCTGAGATGGCATCAACACGAAACGACAAGAGCGCGGGAACAAGTTCATGAGGTTGAAAATATACTTTCTCGACATCTAACGATTTGTGGTTATTGGCAATAAGCACAGAGTCGAAATAAAATTCACTCGCACTTCCTTTAACTACCCCAACTCTCTTACCCTCTAACTGGCTAACTTCGCTGATGTTAGAAGGGCTAAGCGCCAAGAGTTTTAAGTCATTATCTGATTCAACAAAACTGACTAGTAAAGCTAAACCGCTCTGCTCAAAGCTTTGGAACATGACAACAGAGTCGGAAGCCGTTGCATATTCAACATCACGACTTAGCATTAATTGAGTACATGCCATACTACTTGCACATGGAAAAAGTGAAACTTTGAGGCCATGTTTTTCAAACAAACCTAGATGCTCTGCTATCAAAAATGGTGAGGCTAAAGGAGTCAAAGATACACCTATCCTTACCTCGGGGATGTGAAAATTTGCTCGCCAATTGTGCTGAGTAAAAAGCCAACTAGCGGCTCCGAGAGCAAAAAAACAGAGTAGCGCCGCCACAAAACTTCTCCGAACCAATAACATGGTGTATTACCCCAAGATTAATAAGAGAGATATTTCATATAAACGTAGCGTAAAGATCTGTAACAATTAGTGATAAGAGGTTTTTTTACATATTTCAATATAAGTCTTTATTGTTTGCGTGAATCAAGTCACACAAAAAAACAATAAAGCATCTGAAGCTATAATTCTGTGCTGTTCTCTAATAAATACAACAATATAAGAAAGCGCATGAAAGTACTTATTTTTGGTGGTAGTGGAGGAATAGGCCATTCACTGTGTACGCAACTACTGAGCCATCAACCAGAAATAGATCTTCACGCCACTTACCATAGTCATAAACCGAATGATCTTGGCAGTGGCCTCACATGGCATAATATCGATATTACCGCTGAGGATGACATTAGCAAGCTCGCCGCTCAATTTTCATCGCTTGACTGGATAATCAATGCCATTGGTCTTTTGCATACACCGAGCAACGGCCCAGAGAAAAACCTTCAATCTTGCCAATCTGAATTTTTCTTAGAAAATATCAAAGTCAATGCATTACCAACCCTATTAATCGCAAAACACTTTTCAGCATGTTTAAAAGCGAGTAGCCACCCCCGTTTCGTCACTATATCCGCTAAGGTAGGAAGTATAGAAGACAACAGATTAGGAGGATGGTACAGCTATCGTTCATCAAAAGCAGCACTCAATATGCTCATCAAAAATATCAGTATCGAATGGTCAAGACGTATACCAAAAGCTTGCATTTTATCTATTCACCCGGGTACTACTGATACGCCATTATCAAAGCCTTTTCAGGCCAACGTTCCTGACGGTAAACTGTTTGAGCCAGACAAAGTCGCATCGGATATTTTGCACATTATAGAAAAGGCTAACCCTGAAATTACAGGCAGCTTTTTATCCTACGATGGACAAAGGCTGCCTTGGTGATCAGACGACCAATTATCCGAGACGACCAACCCTCTGACGTCTTCTCTTAGCATTCGCTTCTTTGGAGATAAAATCGAACAAAGGAGCAAACAAATTAGCAAATAAGATGGCAAGCATAATCCCTTCTGGATAGGCTGGGTTCAACACACGAATTGCTATTGCCATCAGCCCGATCAAAATTCCGTACGCCCATTTACCTGAATTGGTGTAGGCAGCAGAGACCGGGTCCGTTGCCATAAAGAAGGTACCGAAAGCTACCCCACCCAAGACGAAATGCCAGTAAAACGGCATAGAAAACATGGGGTTTGTGTCAGAGCTTATCACATTGAGTAAGGTGGAGCCGACCGCAAGTCCAATAATCACACCGCCGACAATTCTCCACGACGCGATACGCATCCCGATCAAAAGTAGGCCCCCAAGCATGATAAGAAGCGTGGATCCTTCCCCCATCGAACCTGGTAAATTCCCCAAAAACGCATCGTTCCAGCTAATGGCTTCACCCGTCATATTATTGATGAGATTACTCGAACCTCCTTCATACCACTGACTTAATGGTGTTGCGCCAGAATACCCATCGGCAGCAACCCAAACTCCTCCACCAGACATATTGGCAGGATAGGCAAAGTACAAAAAGGCACGGCCTGCTAACGCTGGATTCAAGAAGTTACGCCCTGTGCCACCAAAAATCTCTTTGGCAACCACAATACCGAAAGTAATCCCTAAAGCGGCCTGCCAAAGAGGAATGGTAGGCGGGAGAATCAGCGCAAACAGCACTGAGCTAACAAAAAAGCCTTCATTAATCTCATGTTTACGCACAACCGCGAACAATATTTCCCAAAACCCTCCTACTACAAACACAGTCGCATAAATGGGTAAGAAATACAGGGCCCCCAGCAACATTTTACTGCCCCAACCGGCTTCTATTAGCCCCTGAGAGCTGCCGAACGCTGTAGCTAGATGCCAGCTCTCTGTGACGACGGATTCGAGTTGTTGAGACGAATATTGGCTCATCATCGCCAAGATAGATTGGTTGCCAATATTGTACATCCCCCAGAACATGGTGGGGAAAGTCGCTAACCAAACAAAAATCATGATGCGTTTGAGATCAATACTGTCTCTTACATGTGTCGCACCTTTATTCACCATTCCGGGGGTGTATAGAATAGTGGCAACGGCCTCATATATCGGATAAAACTTCTCATATCTCCCGCCTGGTTCAAACGTCGGAGCCACAGCCTCAACTTTGGATTTCAAGCTCATATTCGTACTTCCTGCAAACCAGATATATTCTGTTACGAATCGGACGCGTAATAAGAGCAATAAAAGTTTTACTCAGGGTTGACCATTCACCATCAGAGCATCGTTTTAGTGAGTGAATCATAAGCAGGAAATGATCATGGACACACTAGCCATAGACTTAGCCCGATTTCAGTTCGCTTTCACTGTTTCCTTTCACATCATATTCCCAGCATTCACTAACGGAGTCGCGCTGAGTATGGCATAGGAAAGTCAATCAATAACAATCAGACCAAATTTATCGAGCAATTGATCTTGCTGCCAGCGACAAATTTTCACCCCATCAAGAGAGACACGACAAACATCAACACCTTCAAGATCAACATGAGTAAGGTCAGCCCCTTCGACAATAAATGAGCCCCATTGATCTTTGGTAAACTCTCCTCTTGAGAGATCAGAACCCAAAAAGCTTGCCGAATCTAAGTTCGCCTCAGTCCAGCGGTTTTCATATAAATCGCACTTCTCAAGTAGAGCCCTTTCGAGGTTGACATAACTCAGATTGCATCCCGTGATATAGGCAGAACAAAAATAGACTGTGTCGCTGATACGATTAATAAAGTTGGCTCTTTGAAAGTTCGCTCCCTTTAAATCGCACTTACGAAATTCAATTCCAAAGCAATCAGCTCCGACAAATTGACTCATTGCCAACATACAGTTGGTAAAGCTTGTATCCTTAAGTTTGGCATAAGAGAAACTACACCCTTCCAATGCTTTAGCTTCAATAAAGCGGCAGTTAATAAATTTTGCATTACGTAAGTCCGATCGATCAAACTCGCATTGAATGAACTCGCAATCTTCATAGATAGCGTATTGAAGGTCTTGATGTGAAAAGTCTTGCTGGCGGTAGGTTTTATTTTTAATTGTCATAATATCTCCTTCTTTGGCGCTAGCCTATCATCGTCGACCCATATCAATCCATAAAAATAAACCCATTAAAAACATGAACTTAAAATGCGTCAAAATCACCAAAATAAGGCGCCTATACGCAATTTAAAGGCCACCAAAAAACTAAAACCCTCCACGTCTATAACGAAAAAAGTTTTGTAAGGCTATGCGCCTTTGAGAGGCCCAAATAAATCTGGTATAAATAGCCCCCCCTTGAGCAAGCCTAAAACCGATAATCATGAAACAACCCTCTACAGAAGAAATTTACTTTGCTGGCGGCTGCCTATGGGGTGTTCAGGAGTTTATTCGCCATTTACCCGGCGTAATATCGACTGAGGCTGGGCGAGCAAATGGTATTCGCAAGGATACTAAAGGAGATTATGATGGCTACGCTGAATGTGTCAGGACTCAATTTGATCCAGAGGTAACCAATATAGAACGACTTATGACGCAGTTTTTCGAGATCATTGACCCATACAGCATTAATCAGCAAGGGCAAGATATAGGACTAAAATACCGCACAGGTATCTACAGCCAAAGCAATCAGCATCTAGAAAAAGCCAAACTCTTTATTGACCAGCAACCCAAGAGTCACACTATTGCCGTTGAGGTTCTACCTTTGACCAATTACGTAAAAAGCGATCCTGAACATCAGGACCGCCTCACAAATTATCCCCAAGATTACTGCCATCTTCCTTTGTCACTACTTCATAAGTACAAAGTCGAACCCTAGGGTTGTTGCCAAGTCGTTAACTACACTTGGAATTTATTCAAGTTTTGGTGGAGATCAATCACGTTTTTAGCAATGGATTCGTTTGCCGTCGCTGTGCTTCTTGAGTCTTCCGCCGTTTCTTCAGACAAAGATTTAATGTTAGTTAAGTTGGCATCTAAGTCTCTAACCACAACCGCTTGTTCTTCAGCAGCCGCTGCTATCTGAACATTTAATCCAGCGATTTCGTTAACGGACTCTGCCGCCAACTGGAATGTGTTGGCTGATTGAGTACTTTTCTCTAGACAAAGCTGAGCTGTGCTGGTTCCTTTTTGCATACTGGTAACAGCGTTTTTCGCCTCAGATTGCAAGGTTTCAACCAACTGCTGAATATCAACCGTCGCATCTTGAGTGCGTTGTGCTAATGAGCGTACTTCATCAGCAACAACAGCAAACCCTCGACCAGTATCCCCTGCTCGCGCCGCTTCTATGGCCGCATTGAGTGCCAGTAAATTAGTTTGCTCCGCGATGCCCTGAATAGACTCTAGAACCGTCCCGATGTTGTTGGTCTCCGAGACGAGATTTTCAATAACACCAGATGACTGCGTCACCTCATTGGTCAGTTCTTCTATGATCTTCTGAATTTCTTGAGCTTCTTTACGACCTTCCAACACATGTTTTTTCACCGCATCGGTTACCGCCGAAGCATTGGCCGTGCTATTGGCCACTTCTTGTGTTGTCGCATTCATTTCGTTGATTGCGGTTGCAACCTGCTCAATGTCTCTGTGCTGCTTTTCGACATTGGCTAGAGTTCTTTGCATCGCGCCTAATGCAGACTCTGACGATTTGCCTAAATCTTCTGCCTTTGAGGTCACGACATTAATCGTTCCTGTCAGCACACCCAAAAATGTATTAAAGGCGCTTGCCACCGTCCCTGTCTCATCTTTAGCGCTTGAGTCAAGCCTAATCGTTAAGTCGCCGTCACCATTGGCTACTTGCTGCAACCTTCCAATTAAGGCAACGATCGGGTTTCTTATCGCTCTCGCAATCCAAATTGGCATCACAATCCCAAACACAATCGATACAATAGCGATCACTGTCATCCATTTGATGGCAAATTTCTCATCTTCTTCCGCCTTCAAGGCACTTGCCAACGTAAAGCTTTGTACATCATCAAGAATGTTGATTAGGGAGGTATCTATTTCATCCTCATGCTTCTCAACTTTCTTTGAAAACGCGAGCATTTCAACAATCTTGCCTTGAGAGCCTAATAGCATAGTCTTTTTCACTTCATCGACCAGTGAGTGATACGAGTCTTCCACTTTTTTTAGTTCTGCTAACTTAGCCTCGAACTTGGCTTTAGCCTTTGGTTCATGGAGCTTGGGGATAGAGTCGGCAATAAAGTTTTCAACCTCTACAATTTCCTTTTTAACTTTTACAGTAAACTTTTCAACCTTACCTCTCGCCTCCTCAAATGTATTCATCGGCGCGAGCCCTTGCTCTACTCGGATCGCTTTGATCAAGGCACGCTCAAAGTAAATGGCTTGCTGTAGTTGATGCTCAGTGAGTACTGTGAGCGACTTGGTAAGCGGTATATCTCGCTCAGCGATATCGACAAGCTCATTACCAATCTTGTTCATTTGATTCAGTGCAAAACCACCCATTAGAAGGATCGCCCCTAGAAGAAAGAACCCTAGTAGATAGACTTTGTGAGCAATTTTAAAATGTGAAAGCATGGGAGTTCTCCTAATCTTTTTTCACAAAATAGTGGACCATCTGCATGGCGAAACTTGAGTGCTCGACAAGGTACTGCACCTCACCTCTGTGCTTCATAAAATCACTGTAGCCTGGGAGTGATGATTCGAGATCTTGGTCGAGTACGCGAAAACCCATTTTCCAATCTGGAAAACTTCTTTTCTTAATGTGATGAAAACCGATTCGGTTGATATTGGTATGGCGGGTATCTAGTTTTATCTGTTCGAACAGGTTTTCAACCGCTGTCTCAGGGCCTTCTAAGACTTGAATGAAAGTGCCATAGCCATCGTAAAGTAGCAGGCCTGTGATGTCGGTATCTGTATTGTTTTTACGGGCTTTTGAAAGTATGCCTTCCAATTCATCTTGGTTGAACCGTTTTCCCGCTTTGCTGACATAGACGATCTCTATCAAATTCATGCCGCCTCCACTCCTTGGATGATCACAAACATGTTCGGCTTATTGTTGTTCTACTACATGTTGTTAGCTCGGTCCGTCGTACGCACTTTTAAGCCATTTTGTTTGTGCGGTTGGGAAGAGAGAAGTGCATCACATACCACTTGCTCTCGTAAGAGCCATTCCAGAACACAAGTGACAATCTACAAGATACGTGCCAAAAGAAATACACCCATGTTGATACCAAAATCAGTAACTTTGTCCAAAAGATGCCATTGAATGCATATCAATCATTGCAAATCGAAAAAGAAATCGCATAGTGCAAATGCAATATGCGACAAATCCCAAGTCAGATAGAGAAAATCTAGTTTTAGATTCGTTGAATAATCCCTACTCTAGCATCAAAAAACGACCACTTAATGCAGGAATCCCAACTCGAACAGTACCCTCTGTTATAGTGAATAACTCATCATCAATAAGATCTCTAAGACAATAGGTGGCTTTTAGGTAACGGGTGTCTAACAACAAGATTTGGTCAGAGGTAGAGGTATTCAGCACGTACAGAATTTTCTCGTCGCCATAGACTTTAAGATCCGCATAAATATTATCATCTAGCCAAAGGTTCCGGCGCTTTCCAGCATATAAGGCAGGGTGCTGGCTGCGAAGGCGCATTAGCTCGGTAAGATACTGTTTTATTTCTTGTTGCTCAGGTGCTAGCGCTAAGACTGTCACACCTTCAATCTTGGCACTAGAGCGTGAGACATGGTCATCACACAGGCCTTGAATAGCACAATTCTGGATAATTTGTTTGGCAAAGCCTGTTATTTCATCACCAATTTCGTCACCATAATAAATCGTGATTGGCCCCGAATACGCAGCAAGAAAACTCAATGCCGCTTTGTGCCTCTTAGTATAATCTCCCAGATTTCCTCGCTGGATAAGATCGCCAAAGCGAACTAAATCATGGTTGCCTAGCATAAGATTGGGCATCGCATGATAGGGAGACTTAGCTCGACTATTCCATATCGCATCTAAGGCTCTTGCACTGCCCTTTTGGCCCGACTCTTCCACCGCAAGTGCTTGAACAAGTCCATAACGCAAAGGGAAGTTAAACGCCGATGACAGTCCTGGATCGGCATCACTGCCATAAGTCGTTGCCGTGATATCATCGGCACCGCTCCATACTTCACCCACCATATAGCCTAAGGTTCCCCATTGCTTACCCGCTTGTTGATTCTCCTTCGACGCTTGCTCAACTGCCAAGCGGATATCACGCCAAGTATCTAACGGAAGTTGATAGGATTGGTCGAGCCTCCAGCCATCGATGCCGTATTCTTTTATCCAGTGCGTTGCAACTTCGGTAAAAAAGTCCTGACTTGCCATATCTGGATAGATAACATAGTGGCCAGGGTAACCTTGTTCGAGTTTTAAATGCGGTAACTTTCCTGTAGGAGAAGGTTTCACACCCGATAGGTTAGAATGACCAAAGACACCATCCAAGAAAACATATAAACCTCTTGCATGCGCTTTGTCGATCAGTTCTCTTAGTTTGTCATTGGTACCAAATTTAGGATCGACATTAAAATAGTCACAAGGAAAGTAACCCGTTGCATCCAATCGATCGTCCCCTGCTTGCCCAGCACAAGAGTCAAATACAGGGGTTAACCATAAGGCATTCACGTTGAGATTGGCGATGTAATCTAAGCTATCAATCACACCTTGCAGATCACCATTGTGATGTGAGTTGCCATAGCCAACACCATAGCCCTTTTGCGGATCACCATCGACAAAAGACTCCACCATGACTTGATAGATCCTCAGATTACAAGCTTGGTTATCATCTTGATAGCATGCGTAATCAAGGTTAGTGTACTGAACAGAGGCTGTAAGTGTATTTTGCCGAGAAGCATCAAGCCTAAACTTATGCACTCCTTGGTTGTTTATGATGACTTTGATGTTGCCATTTTCGCCTCTTACAAACCCAATAGAATCATGCAAGTTCGTTAGCTCATCAAAACCGAGGTCGACTTGCTCCCAGTCAGATGAAGCAAACTTAAATTCGTAGACACCCGGTGTTAGATAGGCTTCAACATCATAAATGCCATCACCTTGGTAGATGAGCTGGCTATTGGCTTGCCAATCATTCATCGAACCTCTCAAAAACACTTTGGTGTGACCAAAAGGAGCAGGTTCAGAAGTTGGGTCCACGACTAAACCTAGTCCTTGAGCACCTTTTTGTACCTGAACAAATACCGCAGCGGTAAGAGGTGGAATGGTGAAAGAGCTGCCCTCAAACTTGGCTTGTCTGACCGATAAGTCATAAGAATTGACGAGAACAGGATGAAGTTGAAAGTCTTTAGCACCCTGAATCGAAATGGTTTGCTCAGAAGTATTGGCATTAATCGCAACAACCAAAGCATCGACATTGCTATCTATATCTTCTCCTGCACTTATCCCGTCATTTACCGACATAACAATCATGCCAGCAAGCGCGTCAGGCCCAGTATTGTGAAATTGTACACGTTGTAAAACTTGTTCTTCATTGACTAAGCGCAGCAAGGGTGAAGCTGAGCGGATCTGAAGCAATTCTTTAAAGACTTGGTCAGTCCAAATGATATCTTGTGGCTGAGCAAAGGTATTGGGATTAGATATGACAGAGCGGATGGCATCCCAATTGGCGATATCTTTATCAGCACGAGGCAAGCCCACATTCCAATTATTGGTTTGTTTAGTAAAATCAACTTTATTGTACCAATCCCCACTGTCGTAGCTATCACGCTCCATCGACTTTGAGCGAAGCAATTCAGAGCCCATATGGATAAATGGAATACCTTGCCCAAGCATAACTGTGGATAAGCCAACAATTTGCATGCGTGCTCGCTCCGCAGAACCTACCCAAGCATCGGCTTTGTATTGATTGAAATCCCACAAGGTTTGGTTATCGTGCTTTGAGACGTAGTTAATCGACTCCTGAGGGTCGAGTGTATAGGCTGCTCCTTGGCCGCCATATAGAAAATCCCGACCATTCACCATCGCACCGCTAAATGTTTCTAGTGGATAATTTTGCAAATTACCCGCCATGCCGTAACGAATCAAATCTGTCTTCGACTTTAATTCATCACTAAATCGATTACCTGCATTTGCAAAACCCGGAGTTTGAAGAAGCGCATCCCCGCTATCAAAAGGGCCTCCACCACGCACACCATCACGCAAGCGATCATTGTAGGTGCCAATGCCTGTGCCCGCCATTGACCATTGTGTCGCATTTTCTCCCCGTTGACCATTGGCGACTTCACCAAAATTCCACCCTTCTCCATAAAACCAAGTATCGTGATCCACCCGCTTGGTTTGCTCGAAGACATGCAAGATACTCGACTTCATCAAGTGTCCCATCAAGTCAAACCTAAACCCATCTACTTTGTAGTGTTTCGCCCACATTTCAACACTGTCCGCAACTAACTTCTCAAACATACGGTGCTCAGAGGCCGTATTGTCGCAACAGGTTGAATTCTCAACCGCACCGGTAATCGGATTGAGGCGATGATAATATCCAGGCACCACCTTATCGAGTACCGAATGATCAGACACTCCAGAGGCATAAGTGTGGTTATACACCACATCTTGAACGACTCTAAAGCCCATCTGATGAAGTTTTTGTATCATTTGCCGATACTCTCGAATACGCGAAATACCATCACTCGCGACCGCATAACTGCCTTCTGGAACATTGTAATGAAAAGGATCATAGCCCCAGTTAAAGCCATCTAAAGGGCGAATATCCGCTAGCAATGCCTGCGCTTCACCACTGTTGGGATCAGTTTTTTCCAGTAACGACAACATCGATAAATGACGAGAAGTGTTTGTGGCACATAAGTTTGCTTGAGGGTTAATACCACAGAGCTTTTCAACCGAATCGGTCAGATTTAATGTCTTTTCAGGCTCTTCAGGTATTGAGGCAAGATCATAAGTGGGCAAGAGGTGAACCGTCGTTATTCCTGCATTTTTTAGCGACATCAGATGCTTAACACTGTCTCTTTCATCTTCAAGAAACGCGAGGTATTTACCATTATTGCGCTTTTCTCCTTGCTTATCGCTCGCACTAAAATCACGAACATGAAGTTCGTAAACGATATTGTCTTCTGGGTTGACAAGCTCTGGCGTACTGTGACTGTCCCAATCATCAGGCTTGGTTTCTGCATCACTTAAGTCAACAAGCTGGGAATAACGGCTGGAAGTGCTGAGTGACAGTGAATATGGGTCTGTCACCATCATAGACTCAATCTGGTCTGTTTGAGGGTGAATGGCGGTTACTTCGTAGCGGTAAAACATGTTTTTCAGTGAAGTTTCACCTTGAAAATGCCAAATGCCAGTCGAAGAATCAAGTTGCAAAGTATAGGGCGAGCCCGATAACGGCACCTTAGCTTTATCGTATAGATGCAATTCGACTTTCTGAGCCGTTGGCGCCCACAAAGCAAAGTTGGCGCCATTTTCATCCATCCAGCTGCCCAATCTTGCCTCGTCAGCATCATTTTCGCCCGAGGTATATAAGTCATCTATTACGCCCGGAGTCTGTATCCGAGTGGCAACAATGACTTTTCCTTGCTCATCAAGGGCAACCGCAATTAATTGGGTTTTGAGTAGCGCTTTAGCGGTTTCTGGACTGACAGTAAGCTCAAAACCAGTGCGCCCCTTGAGGTGGGGAAATTTCGGTTTATCACTAAGTCCCGCAACCACCATGTCGTACTTAGTGAAATCTTGTGGGTGACTAATATCACTCAATCCAGATTCGTTACTCCAAATCTGATAACTCACCGCTTTGCTGTGGTCAAACCAAGCAATAGAATTAAGGTCGAGCCAATGAGCAGCGGCGCCATCGAGTTTGACCGACAATTGATTGTCTGAAGAATAGTTAAGTGATGGACTTCCATGCATGATATTGGTGTCCAAACGTGTTCCTATCGTTTGAGCTTCTAATGCACTGCCATAGCCGGCCAGTAATCCAAATGCAGCTGTCAATACATTGAGTTTGGTTAGCTTTATTTTCATTCACTTTTCCACTGATTATTCCCGTTATTGATTTGATACCCCAGTTGACCCAATGAGATACCTTCAAGCTCACGTTATAATTTTGATGAAGTGAATACTCTCCTCCTTAGCTAGAAGTTAAAAAGGCGTAGAAAGGGGGGATGAGAAATTAAAAGACAATCTACCTCACACATAAACCTCTAGAACTGGTCAGAAAATTACCAAATAGCGCTGCCAATAGTGATAGAGCTGACAATTGGTGATGAAAAAATAGTATGGAATGTAGAATTACAACAATCCGCCGAATGTTAAAAATTAGATCTTCAACCTGCTGTTTAGTAAATTTTTTGGCGCCTATTCATCGTTGCATTAAGTCTCTGACCACTCCTCAGGATGCGTTAGCATAGTCTTGCCTTCGAAAGATTTTGCTCTGATGTCTTTAGGGTTATATATGGCGCATGACTTCATCGATAAACAGCCACAGCCAATACAACTTCCCAAGTCATCTTGAAGCGCTTCAAGCTGACGAATACGATGTGCTAGCAAGTCATGCCAATTTGAAGCCATTTGATTCCATTGCTCTCTTGACGGTGCCTGATGTTTGGGTAGGAAAGACAGGGATTGATTGATTTCTTCTAAAGTAAGCCCCACTTCTTGCGCGGCCTTAATCACAGCCAGCCTGCGTAAAACCTCACGATGATAACGACGCTGGTTACCTTGATTTCGCCAGCTGGTAATCAGCCCTTTTTGCTCATAAAAGTGCAATGTGGACACTTTTACACTTGCTCTTTTGGCAACCTCACCAACTGTCATTTCCATACCGTGTCATCCATCGTTATTTACCCAGCTAATCATCTGAATAGTAAAAGAAATATATAAATATATCATACCTTAGCTTCCGGCAAAAAGTCTGTTCGATAGAGTTTCTCAAGGATGAAAAATCATGCTGGTTAAATGGGGGATATTACAAACTTTAGCCTAAATTTATAGATAGGAACAAAAGTACCACTTGGGAGTGACAAGATGTTTGGCAATATTGCGGATAGACTCAGTCAATGTCAGCCTTGGCAATGGATGACTATGTTAACTTTACTCATCATTCCAAGCGCAGTGCTTTGCATAAAAGCCAATTCATGGACAGGTTTAGCATTTTTGGTCTTATACCACTGCTTAGTGATGGTATTGTTTAGCGCATTTAATCAAATACTTGCTCAAGTAAGAGGCGCAGCCAAGCAACTTTCGGAGGGTGATTTAACCACTCGGATACCACTTGAAAGCAACAAACGCCTATCACTTTTCCAAACCGTAAATCGAATTGGAGAAGATATCTCTCGCACCATTCAAGCTCTGAGAAAATCTACCGCTAAATTGCTTGAAGTTGCTGAAGCAGTCCAGAAAGACTCAGAGCTTTCTCAAAACGGTGCTATTGAGCAGAAACAAGATGTCGATAGAGCACAATCCAATGTCACTCAGCTTTTTGAGATAACCCAGCAAGTTTCAGAGTACTGCGAATCGACCGCTTTGCTCGCAAAAGATGCCAAAAGTAAATCTGCCCAAGGCACAAAGGATATGGTTGCACTGGAAAATGCACTGGACAATGCCCACCAACATATAGACAGTTCCAATGCACATTTTCAGTCTCTAATGGAAGAAACCACACAAATCAGCCAAGTCATGGAAACCATCAGTAGTATTGCGGAACAAACCAACCTCCTTGCACTTAATGCAGCCATTGAGAGTGCGCGCGCAGGAGAGCAAGGGCGCGGATTTGCTGTTGTGGCAGATGAAGTCCGAACTCTAGCCATGCGAACTCAGGAAGCAACGGAAGAAATCAGAAGTAAGATTAGTAACTTACAGCTTAAAACGGACGATGTCTTAGAGACAATGAAAGAAAATAAATCGAGTATGGATAAATCATTAGAGCTGACCACTACTGCCGAGAATACATTTAAAGAGTTGAGCCAACAAATTGATGAAGTGTATGAATACGGACAAAAAATTACTCGCTCATCAGAGGAGCAGCTTAAACAAACTGAAGATCTAAATAGTTGTCTTCAACAAGTAACTGATGAGGCTGAAAGCAACGTAAAATCCACCAGAGAAACCCTGAGAGTCAGTTTTATGGTACGCAACCTATCTGGTGAAATAGACTCATTGCTACACAGATTTGAAACTAGCCAAAACCAAGTTGAGCTGGAAGATAGCCAAAGAGATAAACTGATGACTTGGAACGATCAACTTGATATTGGCCTTAACGAAATTAATCGACAACATCAAACCTTATTACATCTCATTAATGACTTAAACCATCTACTCAAACATAACTATGGCCTTTCAGCAATCAAACGCGTAGTACAAGGCCTTATTGACTACACCGCCAATCACTTTAAATATGAGGAAATACTGTTTGATCAAATTGGCTACCAGCAAACTGATGAACATATGAAGAAACACAGCCAACTGGTTGAACGCGTTCTTGATTTTCAAAAACGCGTTGAAAAGGGCGAAGACATCGGGGATGAGCTGATGCAATTTTTGAAAAATTGGTTGGGCCAACACATCATGATTGAAGATAAAGCTTATGCTGAATCTTTTAAACAACACGGTATTGAGTAGTGTTAGCTTTTAATACGTGATCGCTGGCTATTGGTCCCGTAACTTCCTCAGTAAACGAAGCTTCAATGGCTGTGATACTAAGTTTAATCCCAGCTCAGCTTCGGCCAATTATAACGTTCCCCGTGCTCAGCTAATTGTGGACATGGATTAACAAGATAAGCCTGGTCGGCAAACTCGCAAAGCGGAAGATCATTAATAGAGTCGGTATAAAAGTGAATATCCGTATACTGTTCAGCCATAGAAGCCAGCCATTGCTCCAAACGAGTCACTTTACCCTCTCGATAGCTCGGAACGCCCTGAATACGAGATGTGTAGCGGTTGTCTTTGATCTGCAAATCAATGCCAAGTGCATTGGTTATCCCAATTTGCTTACCGACAGCTTGAACAAGAAAAGTAACACTGGCGGAAATTATCAACATATCAATATTGTCTTTTAGCAATGATTCTATTAATGATGCTGCTTGAGTAAATTGCCGACCAAGTATCTCGCTCTTTACACACTCTTCAACCAGCTTATCCACCTCATTAGTAGAAAGCTCTGACAAAGGTGCCATGGCAAAATCCAAATACTCTTGCATATTCATTTTGCCTTGAATGTATAAATCCATTAAACGCTTGTCTTCGCTTAGAAACTCCGGCTGATTCACAACACCCTTCTGAACTAAAAACGAGTTCCAAATCATTGAGCAATCGCCATTAATCAGTGTTTCGTCCATATCGAAGACGTATAAAGGTTTCGACATAATTACGCTCTAACGGGTTGAATTTCATTGAGGTTGAACAGCAATTCTAGCTGACTGCCATTAGTGAGAAGACGCTCTGAGGTGCGGTTCAATAAATCGACTTCCAGTTCGCACTGCGCAATCCTTACCTGGTAGCGAATAACATTACCCAAAAGTTGGTGACCGATAATAGTCCCACCGTACGGCGCTGAAATGCCTTGCCCATATTTTCTACCTTGCTCTTTAACGTAAATAGATTCTGGACGAATAGCCAGCGTGCACTGAGTATCAATATTGAACAGTCGCTTGGCAAGTTGAGATTCGATGAGATTATAATGTCCCATAAAGCTCGCAACAAACTCATTAGCTGGATGTAAATAAATTTCTTCAGGCGTATCTGCTTGAATAATCTTACCTCTATTCATCAAAAAAATACGATCTGACATGATCATAGCTTCTTCTTGGTCGTGCGTAACAAAGATTGTCGTTAAATTCATTTCTTTCTGAATATCACGAATTTGTTGACGAAGGTGCTTGCGTATCTTTGCATCAAGAGCAGATAATGGCTCATCAAGTAGTAAGATTCGAGGTTTTACAACCAACGCACGAGCAAGTGCTACACGCTGACGCTGACCACCGGATAATTGGTGTGGATAGTGCTTTTCTTTACCCTCTAGATCAACAAGCTCAATCACTCTTTTCACTTCACGTTTTATCTCATCACCACAGAGTTTTTTCATTTTCAAACCAAAGGCAATGTTACCTTCGACTGTCATATTGGGGAACAATGCATAAGATTGAAACACCATACCAATACCGCGTTTCTGAGGTGAATGGCGAGTTATGTTTTCTCCTTGAACCCATATTTCGCCCGAATCGATTGAATTTAAGCCTGCAATACTTCTGAGCAAAGTCGACTTCCCGCAACCACTTGGCCCGAGAAGAGTAACAAATTCGCCTTGTTCAATCGTAAAACCTATATCTTCGAAGACGGTATTGTCACCAAAGCACTTAGTAAGATTATTTGCTGTTACATAGCTCATTATTGGGCACCTCTGCTAAAACGGCCTGCCAACCAAGTCAATAAGAAAATAAATAAAAAGTAAGTCATAACCAAAGCTGAGGTAAAATGCCCGCTTGTCTGACGTATGTTGTACAAATAAATTTGTAGCGTTTCGTAGCGTGTTCCAACCAATATATTGGCGAAAACAAACTCTCCAAACAGGAAAGAGAAGCAGAGAAACAAAGATACCATCAGGCCTTTTCTCAAATTGGGCAATACAATAGAAATAAAGGCTCTAGTGCTGCTCGCACCAAGCAAATGGGCAGCATCCATAAGATCATGCAGATTTATTGCTTCAAAATTATTGGCAATCGCTCGATACATAAAAGGTAAAGCGATCGTGAAATAAGTCCCAATCAAAATCCATGGAGTACCAACGATAGAAATACCACTACCCGCATAGAGCTGAAGTAAACCTACTGAAGAAACTACAGGTGGTACTGCAAAAGGAAGTAATATCATCATATTCATGTACTTATTCATCTTAGGAAAATAGTAGAACACAACAAATATTGACGGAAGTATCACAACGATACTCAAAACTAATGAAGCGATACAAATCAGTATTGAACGACCAAAAGCTTTTAAAAATCTCGGTTCAGTAAATAATTTAATATACCAGTCAAAGGTATAGCTTTCGGGTAGGACTGTTGCCCCCCAACGTGAAGAGATCGAGTAAATTAAGGTCGCCAAAATGGGAACCAACATAGCACCTATAATACCCATCACTACCACTTTATGAAAGTGAGTATTAATATTACTCATCGGTTTATTTCCTCGGTTTAGCCACAGTGTAACTTTTCGCTACGAGCCACTGATTAATCACCGCAACAAAAGTTAACAAAAGCATTAATAACACAGAGATGGCTGCAGCAAGATTAGGTTCGAGAAACAAATCCCCCGATACAAGACTGGCAATGCGTATGGTGATTAAGTTGTAATTACCAGAAGTTAAGGCGTAGACGCTAGCATAAGCCCCAATCGCATTAGCGATTAGTATAACCAAAGTGCCAAGTAGTGCTGGAAAGAGTATAGGTAGGGCGACTTTGAGCCAATATTGACAAGAACTGGCACCTAATAAAACTGAAGCTTCTTGCCAATCATCGTTTAATGCATCAAATGCAGGATACAAAAGTAAAACACCTAATGGAATCTGAAAATAGGTATACATCGCCAGTAGGCCCCATTTACCATAGAGGTCGAAATCGCCTAGTAATCCATGCTGTTTCAGCAAAAGCGTTATTGCCCCATTTGTTCCCAAAATGATGATGAAAGCAAAAGCCAGAGGTACACCTGAGAAATTGCTACTCATATTTGTAAAGGCAATAACTCCTTCTCGGATTTTACAATCCACGCGACGCAGAGAAGAAACCAACAAAGTGGCAATAGTCAGACCAAATAGGCTCGACCATATTGACAGCCAAAGGCTGTTACCAAAAGCCTGTATCATAAATGGGGAGCTCAAGACCTCAATGTAGTTTTCGAGTCCAATTTCGCCTTCGTAGACAAAGCTATTCAATAAAACCCAGAGCATAGGAGCCAATTGGAACAAGTAAAAAAGAATACCAAATGGCACCATCCATACTATCGGCGCTAAGTATGTAAGCCGCCGCAATAGCATCACACTACGAGGCTCGACATTTATCCGGTCAGACATAAATTCAGAACGTCTCATGGTGCCAATAATTCCTGTCTATATGATTTTGTATGCTCTATATTGAGGAGTTGGCAAACTGTTCCACATATCTCAGTTTGCTTAATCTGACAATCACAGTGACTAAAAGCATCTCCGATCACAAATAAAGGGACTTCACGCTCTTCAGGTAACATACCGCCATGAGAGCAATCGTTATTCATTCCATGATCACTCGTGACTATGATTTGATATCCATCAGCAAGCCATGACTCGATATAGTGAGATAAAATAATGTCAGCTTTTCTCGCACAATTTCGATACTGTTGAGAGTCAAGACCATGCTTGTGACCCGTATCATCAATATTCATCGGATGTATCAACAAGAAATCTGGCTGATAGTTACCGCGTATATGCTCTGCATCTAAGAATACCGCTTCATCAGGATAATCGTCCCAATAGTAAAAGCAGCCATGTTGAATATTTAAAGTTTCATCATGGGTGTAACGATCGTTCTTAGGCTCAAACGGGGCTTTATTATAAAGCTCACTAACCCAGTGATACGCTGCCGCACCTGTCACTTTAGCGTTTGATTTTGCAAGACTAAATATCGACTCTTGATTTGATAACCGGACAATATCGTTATTAACAATGCCACTATCTACAGGACGCACACCCGTCAAAATACATTCATACAAAGGGCGTGAAAGGGAAGGCAATTCACATTGCACAGTGTAGAGAGACGCTCGTTGTTGCTCCAGAAGACCACTGAGGTAGCCCATACAATCACGGGCTACTTGGAAATTAAGTCCATCTAGAACAACGAGGATAACCTTGTTGTTCATTTCTTAGACTCTTATTGTTGATAGATAAGTACGCTTTCTTGCCATTGACGTGGCAGTCTACGCGCTGACTTTTCCCACTCAGAGAAGTTAGAGACAGGTTGAACATTACCGTATTGGTCATTAGCGATAAGCTTATCTTGAACAGACTTAGGTAGAGTCACATTAGTGCGAATAGGTCGAGCGTAGCCTTCTGCTAGATTGATCTGCCCCTGGTCACTAAAGATATATTCACGCGCTAACTTAGCTGCGTTGGGATTTTTGGCGTACTTATTGATGATTGTGGTATAGCCAGAAATTACTGAGCCGTCTTGTGGAATAGTGACAGTAAAACGATCACTATCGATCTTGTCTCGATAGTTTAGGGCATTAAAATCCCACATTATAGCAACTTCAACCTCACCTTTTTCCAAGTTTGCCATGCTAGGGTCAGTAAACGAAAGACGACCCTGTTTCGAAAGTTGAGCAAAGAACTTGATTGCGGGATCGAGGTTAGATTCATCGCCACCATTGGCAAAAGCAGCCGCAAGGACAGCATTATTAGCTTGGGCAGCCACACCAACATCACCAACCGTTACTTTATAGTCACCTTTTAGTAAATCTTGCCACGTCTTAGGAGCAACTTTCACCAAGTTATTATTGGTAATAAATGAAATAGTTCCTGTGTAGGCCAGAGCCCAGTGACCATCCTCATCTTTTGCCCATTCAGGGATATCGTCCCACGTTGTTGGCTTATAGGCCTGCGTAACTCCCTTTTTAACCGCTACACGCGCAAAAGCAAAGCCTACATCACCTATATCAGCAGTAGCATTATCTTTCTCCGCCGCAAATTTGGCAATTTCTTGGGCAGAACTCATATCCGTATCTTGGTGTTCAATACGGAAATTCGCTCTCATATCAGACCATGTATCTTTCCAGTTAGCCCAACTATCCGGCATCCCTACACTGTATACTTGACCTTCTTTTTGAGCGGCCTGAACCAGTGATTCGATACCAGCATCTTGTGCGTTTGTCGATGTTGAAAGTACCAATGATGCAAAGAGCAAGGGTATGGTGTTTGATCTAGTTAATAATGCTTTCATTATCTCAATCCTTTTTTGGACTAGGTCAGTAAAAACTCAACCCGAATGCTAGGAGTAAAGTATGACAATTACGTGCTATTGATTTGACAGTTTGACTGGTTTTTAATGTCATTTGTGTTTCATCCAAAAAATTAGCTTAAAGTTTGCACTGTCATATTTCTGTTATATCAGTACTTTATGCTCTAGCGGTTTATACCATTGGACTAGGTCAACCATGAATTCAGCTATCGATTATCGCTCGTCTACACAACTAGGTAGTATCAAACATTATCTAAAACACTGGATTCAATCGGGGACGGTTTCTAAAGGAGAGAAATTGCCTTCGGAAAGAGAGCTTAGCCTGCTCTTCTCAACCACACGCATCACTATTAAGGACGCTTTAATATCACTTGAAACAGAAGGGCTTATCTATCGAGAAGAACGCCGTGGATGGTATGTTTCACCTGAGCGCCTATGCTATAACCCACTAGCACGAACTCATTTTCATCAAATGGTCAAAGAGCAAAATAGAAGCGCAGAAACAAGGCTAGTCAGTACTCGCACCGAAGTCGCCATTGGAGAATACGCACAAACTCTAGATATTGATAAAATCACTCAAATTCATATTATCGAAAGGCTTCGCTATATAGACGGAAGAGCGGTACTGTTTGTTGAAAATGTACTGAAATCATCACTATTCGAAGGTATTTTATCTGAAAATCTTACGTTGTCGCTTACCGACATTTACCACAAAAAATATGGATATCATACTCAGCGTTCGCAGTTTGATGTGTTAACAACTTCCGCTCCAACACATGTAGCTAAGGCACTCAACATTGCATCGGGTCAATCTGTTCTTAAGATTTTCCGCGTCAATTATAAGCAAGACGGCCAGCTCATGGACGCCGAGTTCGAATATTGGCGCCCAGATGCTGTGATGATCCGTGTTGGGAGTAAATAAATCGGTGGCAAACGAAGTTATGACAGCTTGAAACGGCCAACAATATCAGACAAACGAGTGTTTATTTCAGCAATACTATGCGCATCTTCAAGCGCTTGTTTACCGTTGTTATCAAGTTCACCAACAATGTCATTAATTGCTGTCATGTTTCGACTTAGCTCTTGTGTTACGCTATTTTGCTCCTGAGCCGCTGCGGCGATTTGTGTGCTTAAGTCGTTAATTTCAGTAACAAAGTCCGTCATCACATCTAGGCTCTCCGCAACTTGCCCCGCACCTTCAGCGGTTTGTCCACACTTGTCTTTGGTTGATTCCATAGAATCCACCACCGATTGACTTCCTTTGAGAAGACTGGCAAGCGCCGTTTCAATTTCTTCGGTACTCTCTTTTGTCCGACTCGCTAAGTTACGAACTTCATCAGCCACCACTGCAAAACCGCGCCCTTGCTCACCTGCTCGAGCAGCCTCAATCGCAGCATTCAACGCCAACAAGTTGGTTTGCTCTGCAATATCACCGATAACACCTAAAACTGTATTAATCCCATCGGTTTCCGACGCCATCTTATTCACGTTTTCTGAAGCAACACTGACATCTTCAACCAAATCCTGAACATTCGTTTGTGCTTGCGTCACAGTAGCCTTGGAAGTATTACCCGCTTGGTTTGCTTTTTGCGTGAGTTGAGCGGTATTCGCAGCATCAGAGGCCATAGATTCTGCCGTTGAGTTCATCTCTTCAATCGCGGTGACGACTTGCTCTGTTTCTTGCACATGATTTTGTAATATGGATGAGCTGTGCTGACTCTGTTCGCGCATTCTTTCAACGTTGCCACTAAGCTGACTTGTCGCTTCGCTGATTTCAAGCATCATCGATTGTAAGCTCGCGATGAATTTATTGACACCCTCAGAAATCATACCTAAATCATCATGCGTTTTGACTTCAATTCGTTGAGTCAGATCTCCATTACCATCACTCAGACCAGCAATCGTCTCTTTAAGCACCAAAATTGGGCGATATAAGACTTGCATGACGCCAAGCGTAACCAGAATACTGATCATAGACGCAAGAAGAGCGGTAATAATGGCTTCATATTTTGCTGCATGGAGATCCGCAAAAACAATATCTTTGTCTAAACCAACAACAAAGTACCACTTTTTACCCGCAATATTGATTTCATGCGAAAAGACCAACTCCTCTATCTCGTCTTTTTTACCCTCGTAGACAACTTCCACCTGGCCTAACGTTCTTTTTGCGACAGTGTCCAGCCAAGGATATTTGGCCGTTTTATTACCCGCTTGAATGTCATCAACGGACGAAGCCAAAATGGTGGTGTCGCTATTCAATATGACCGCAATAGCGCCTGGAATCTCATTGGCATTTTTGGCAATTTCATTTAAAAAGCTCAACTGCATATCGACAGATATCATACCGCTGAGCGTCTTTCTTACTATCGAGATCCAGTAGACATCCCCTTCACTTCCCATATAAGGTTCTGTTAATACGGCAGAATCATTTTTTCGAGCCAGCTGGTACCAACCACGAGTGGTGACATCACCATCAAACTTATGATTTGGCCAAGTTTTAGCGGTTTGATTCCAGTAAGCATCACCATTAGTGAAGGCCACGACTGAGCTGTTTAGGTTGGCAGCATTGGCGATGGTATGAGTCAGTTCGATAATCTCTTCTGGCGTACCTGTTATCTCTTTATTAGAAAAGTACTGACCCAGCTTATCCAAACCGCCCACTTTTTCTTCTAGTTGAGCTGAAATCTTTAGAGCTTGACCTTTAACATAACTTTGGTTTGAGGCCGTAATCAACTCAACAAGATTCGCTTCTTGCTTGATGTAGGCAATGTATTTTGACACAGATACAGAAACCACAACCAATGCACTAATGGAAATGAGCAATAACTTTTTAAATCCCAAGTTTCTCATCTCATACCGTCCTTATTCTGTCTGAACACCATCACCCCTCATGTTTGAATTTGAACAGGGGGACAATCTGGAGTTTATTAATAATTTTGCCAATAACATTGTGGTATCGATACCAACAAACGCCAAATTTTAAGAAAATAGATATTGAATATTACTGTATCAAAGCTCAGGCATGAGCCTGCCAAGCAAACCGAACATAGTAAAAATAAGTTCCTAAACTATGCTCTAGTAATGGATGAATACTTGTGAAATAAAAGCAAGGAGAGCGTATGGGGTTCTTTAGTAAAGTTAAAATTAGGGCCAAGCTTCATTTTATAACTTCACTCATCATGGTATCCATAGTCTTGATCATTGCAATAATAATTAGTAATGCTGAAGCTATTCAGAAAGACTTCACTGAGTATGATAAAGCCGCAGTGGAGAGCCAAAAGCTGATTCTGATGATAAACAGAGATATGAATTATATTTCTAGGCTAAGTAGAAGCATTATGCTTGGCGACGATTTCGATAGCAACTTTAAAAAACTAGCTTCAACAAAAAAGAATATCCAAGAGCATTTTTTAAACTTAAATCGTGCCATAAAGTCCATAACAAACAAAAGTACGTATGAAGACTTAACCATTTTGGTAAAGAAATCCGAATCTGATACTATGGCATTCCTCAACGACGGTTATGATAGAATGGCAACTTTAGCGACTGTCGAGAGAACTACCCCAGTATTAAGCCAAGCATGGATCGGCTACAAAAAAGGTGCATCACCATTTGCTATAAACGCCAGGAAAAGTTTCTCTGAATTAGTGGCATACCAAAGCACTGTCAGGGACAATCTTAAGCAATCAGCAATGAATTCTATCGCAAAGATGACTACCAATACCATGGTAGTAGGAGTAGCTTTTCTATTAATTACAGCTCCTGCTATCATGTTTATAAGCAAGGGAATTATATCCTCCGTAGAGAAGGTCAAAAGTAAAGTTGAATCGATTGAGAAAAGTTCAGATCTTGCGCAAAGGATAAAGATCACATCCAACGACGAATTAGGTAGCCTAAGTGAGTCACTAAATCTTATGTTAGCAACATTTCAAAGCAGTATTCAAACCGTGTCCGAAACCTCAAATTCGCTTGCTAACACAGCAGAACAAGTAGCTGGCACTACATTCAAAACAGCCCAGTCAGTATCGGGACAGCAATCAGAGTTGAACATCGTCGCCACAGCCATTAGCGAAATGACTAGAAAAAATAAAGAAGTTTCCGAATACGCAAGCAACGCTGAGTCATACGCTAAAGATTCAGACAAACAAGCACAAAAAGGCCAACAGGTCGTCAAAACGGCTATCAATGCAATAAATACCTTAGCCTCTGAAATTAATTCAGCCTCAGTAATTATCAAGGAACTCAAGGACGACAGCAATAAAATCGGCAACATCTTGGATGTCATTGAAAGCATTGCAGAACAAACAAACTTGCTGGCATTGAACGCTGCCATTGAAGCAGCGCGAGCGGGTGAACAAGGCAGAGGGTTTGCTGTAGTGGCTGATGAGGTTCGGTCTCTAGCAAGCAGAACACAAGCATCTACCGAAGAAATACAGCAAATGATAGAAAAGCTTCAAAATGGAACAGACAATGCTGTAGTAGCTATGGACAAAAGTGAAATGCATGTTAACGATAGTGTAGAAAGCACCAAGATAGCAGGAGATGCATTGACATCAATAGCAGAGTCAATCACAAAAATTTCGGATATGAGTAGTCAAATAGCTACTGCCGTTGAAGAGCAAGGTAATGTATCCGAGGAAATAAATACGAATATGGCAAATATTTATCATGCTTCAGAAAAGACCTCTCAAGGAGCCGAACAGACCTCTAAGGAAGGTAAAAAAGTGGCCAGTTTGGCTGTCAACCTCGGTTCAATTGTATCTAGATTCAAAGTATAACAATAGCAAAGTAGCCCTTATCTTGATGATAAAAAAACCCAAATAAGGGCGGCATTATCCAGCCGAGATTCACTTGTGTTGATGTAAATGGTCAAACTGATTGGCTGCTTTGCTACCCCTCACTCCAACAAACATCCTCCGGATAGGACACCATAAGGCCCTAAAAATAATATGATTAAATGGCGTACTATTTAATGAAAAAGCTTGCTTAAACGGCTGCTCGCTAGGTCTGGAATGATTCGAAAATACAATACCGTTACAGACTCTTACTCTCCTCTACCGCTTTAACAAAGACTTGCTGAGCCCCCTCAACGTTTAGCGCTTTTGCCTCTTCTAATAGCCTAATCGCTTTATTAAGATCATCCTTAGCAACCGCTGATGCTATTGCTTGGTGATAGTATTTCTGTGTTTCAGGTTGAACGGCGTCAACCGTTTTTGCCATCATGGGCTGCGAGTTTGAGTTAGAAAATGAGTTTGATGTACCTAACTGTTTCAAGAAGCCAACCCTGTCAATGGAGACATTAACCAAACCGTATTGGGAATTGGGGATAGCGATATCATTAACTTCAGGTAAATAGTTTCCTCTTCCCTCAGCATATAATCTTGCAGGATGAGTCACCATGGTCGTTTTGCTAAGTTCAGATTTATCTGTGAAAATCAACAAATAAACACTTTCAACATCTCTTGGCGGAAAGAAATCGACCTCGGCACTTAAACGATTTCCTGCACCCAACCTTGGCGGTTGGTATTCAAACGCCTCTTCACCATAGCGTTCTAGCTCACGTCCACTTTTATCCAAAATAATCGCTCTCGGCACAAAGGCGGTTTCACCGATTTCACTTGTAATATTTATTGAAAACTCTCCCCTATCTGCAGGTAGCTCAAACAAGGCTACAGGGCTATCAATATCGTGATATTTAAGTGTCTGAGACTTTGGGGTAAGACTCACGCTTTTATTGCTGGGTAATTTCATTTGAACAGACTGAAGGTCTGATACCACAGTTACCTGCTTTGTATTCGCGACACTAATCTGTTCAACTACCTCTGGGGACTGGCATCCAAGTAAGGCAATGCAACTACTAAGAGCAAAGATACGAAAATACATGATGTCTTCCTTATTTGAATTTTTTATTATTGGCCGACAATACCAATAAAAATAGCCAGCTATTATTGCTGGCTATCATAACTAGACGAGCCATAAGGCACAATGAATTTGAGAGATTACCACCAAGCTTCTACTTGGATACCAACAACGTACTCAGAGTCCTCACCAGTACCAAACGCATTGTCATTTTCGGTATCAGTTATATATGAGCCATACACTCTAAGTTCAGGACGAGCCCAAAAATCATTACCCATTGCCCAGCCTTGCGCCACGGTAAACTTAGTATTACCAAAGTCTTCTTTGGCTGTGCCCGCTGAATTGATTTGCTCGCCCATATTTACGCCAGCTTCAAAAATGGTACGCATGGTGTCATCCCATTTATACATAGGGCGGACAACTACCGAGAATTGGTCAGTATCCGACTTAAATGACGTCGCATTATTACCTGAGTCGTCAGTACCACCTATATCATTGCCCACCATAAAGGCCAATTGATGGCCCATTTCCCAGTCACTCCCCAGACTCACAACACCCCAGTTAAGTAAGCGATAACCAGAAGCCTCATTCTGAGCGTTGTTTGCGCGGTTATAATCTGCACCCGCGCCGAATGATGCGACCTGAGAGCCATAACCATTGGTTCCGAACTGGAGTACTGTCTGGTTAAAACCAGCCTTCATATTTTGGTGCAAGATTGCCGATGCCAACAGGCCATCATCAGCATCAATATTTTTCCCATCTTTCTCGTTAGAGAAGTTATAGGCCAATGCAAGTTCAAGGGATGCGTCTTCCCACACACCAATATTGGCTAATCGCGTATCGAAAATATAGCCTGCTCCATTTTCATTTTCCCCATCCTGGATAAGCGCAACGGATAACTTCTGATTGCCTACAGATAAGTTTTCAATACCGCCACCTGTTCCGGACGTATTGAGGAAGTAAAAATCGGTAATATGAATATCTTTACGCTGATAATAGGTTTTGCCAGCCCATAGGGTGGCTTCTTTGTCAGAGGCAATCAAACCTTTGGCTTTGACTGCAAATTGGGCAACGTTGATATCTCCGTCTTCACTACCGGATTGGCCAGTATCGCCTTTATTTAACATGGACTCAACACGCCAAGTTTGTTCACCCGTTTCTAGCTCTTCAGAAAAACCGAACTCATAATAGTTGTCGTTTTCATTACCCAAGCGACCAATACCAGCTTTGTTAACAGCTACATCACTACCTGAGTTACCACTAATCCCGGTACCCGCCCTAAAATAGCCATTAAAATCGACGGCTAGTGCAGGGCTAACAGCAAGTGCTGCAGCCACTGCAACCGCAACTAAGTTCACTTTTTTCATTATTGACTCCAATCAAGGTTTATTATTTTTATACCTAACTCATTACATGCTTCTATAAAGGCAGAAATAGAATCATTAATAAGTGAGGTAGAAGGGGCAAGAACACTGCCTTAACCCTTATGCTCTAACTACTGACAGACTAACTATAAGAGGCAAGATTGACTTCCTCCACCCTGATTAATTTCTTAGGGGGATGAGAAAGGATGAGAAAAATAAACAGAAAAATTTTTTTTGGCTTGCCTCACAAATATAGGGATGAGAAAGTGTTGGATGTGTATTTAAAAACCGGAAATAATCCTATATGGATCACTTATTAATATAAAAAGACTGAAGAAAAACACCATTAATAACAATTTTGTTTTCAATTATAAGGCGCTTGACGTCCTTACAACAAAGAGATTTACTTAGGTCAGTTATTCATCGTCAATCAATGCAATGTTAATTATGCCTTGTTCTAAGCCTTATCCCCTTGGTGCCACTTTATGTGGTGAAGGATGTAATTTCTCTATTTATGCTCCCAGTCACAATAATTTGCTTCTTGCGCTATTTGGTGAAGATGACCAATACACTACACATCCGCTAAATAATGATTATGCCGGCATATTACACACTCATATTAAGGGGGTGAGTGCTGGTCAAAAATATGGTTTTATTGTTGAGCATCCAGATGGTGATTATCTCATTTCTGATCCCTATGCTAGGGCGATAGAAAAACCCCTTCACTATATGCCTCCGCTGACCCCTTCCAAGAGTTTTCAAATCGCTAAATCCGTCGTCATTGATAGCAATTTCGATTGGCAAGGAATCGAAAAGCCTCTCAGAGGCAAAGAAGAAATAGTGTTATTTGAAACTCATGTCAAAGGACTAACTAGATTGAACCCAGAAGTTGAAGGTCGCCAACAGGGTTGCTACCTCGGCTTAGTCAGCGAAGCTATGATCACCTTCTACAAGCAACAGAATATTAATACCTTACAACTGTTACCCATTGCTGCATGCATGCATGAACCTCATCTTTTACAAAGCGATCTATCCAATTATTGGGGTTACAACCCTTATGTATTTATGGCCCCCGACCCACGTTTTGCCGATACGGATGCTGTATATGAGCTAAAAACCGCCATTAGAGAGCTACATCGTCACGATATAGAGGTCATCCTCGATGTGGTCTATAACCATACGGCTGAAGGTGGTAGTGAGGGCGCTATATTTAACCTTAAAGCTCTTGATGACAACTATTACCTCAAACAAGGCGATAGGTTTGCCAACTATACAGGATGTGGTAATACGCTAGATCTGTCGTATCAACCTACCCTCAACCTTGTGATGGATAGCTTGAGATACTGGGCTGTGGAATATCAGGTTGACGGCTTTCGCTTTGATTTGGCTGCAACCTTAGGCCGCGAAGGCGATACCTTCAACTCACAATCCGCCTTTTTCAAAGCCGTAGCACAAGACCCTATACTAAAACAGGTGAAGCTGATTGCTGAGCCTTGGGATATTGGTCCTAATGGCTATCAAGTTGGACAGTTTCCAGTTGGCTGGAACGAGTGTAATGATAGGCTAAGGGATATTACACGAAGCTTTTGGCGCGGTGATCAAGGTTACCTTAAAGAATTCACAACACGCTTAATGGGGTCAAGAGACTTGTACAGCGCTGCCAACTGGCCACATAATCTCACCGTTAATTACATTACTTATCACGATGGATTCACCTTGCAAGACTTGGTGTCTTACCGACAAAAACACAATCTTGCTAATGGTGAGGAAAACCGTGATGGACATGGCGATAACCGGTCAGATAACTATGGCATAGAGGGTGAGACAGACAATCCTGCCATTATCGAAAAACGCGAAAAACAAAAACGTAATTTTATGGCCAGTCTATTATTTTCTTTTGGGATTCCGCACATATTGACAGCAGATATACTGTCACATAGCCAAAATGGTAACAACAATGCTTATTGCCAAGATAACGAACTAAGCTGGCTGAACTGGCAACCTTCTCAACAAAAAGATCGATTTAAACAATGGATGAGTCATATGGTCGAAGCTCGGCAGCATTTTATGTTGCCGCTGATTAAAGCTTTCAGTGGCAAGCAAAGACATAATAACAAGATTGAATGGCGTCGTGTTGATGGCACGGCGATAGAACATGATGATTGGAATACTCTTAGTGCTGTCTCATTACGCCTTGGATTGGGTGAAGAAGGAAATGAAATGTTTTACTGCATTAATCAAACCAATGCACCCGCCCGTTTTACTTTGCCAGATGACAGGATGCAATGTTGGATCACTATCTGTGATACCCATAGTTATGACATAGGAAAAATTGTCGAGGGTAGACAGTTCCTCGCTACTCCTCGGTCAATTGTAATCATGCATGCTGTACAATAACTTAGCGGCTGCTCTTTTTGGTGTTAGTATCTATCGCTCAGCTAAAAGAATTCGGTATCTCAGCTTACTAAACGAAGCATACTGTACATTGAGCTTTTAAGTCTAAGTTGTGTTCGAAAAAGCCACCAGCTCTGGAAATCCACGATAATGATAGCTAGAGTGTGTTCTTTTCACATTGAACTCTCAATGAAGCTTGTAGAGATAAACCTTATGTTTTGCGATGATCGTATTATTGACAATATAGAAGAACTAGAATCTTTTCTTATCGCTGTAGAAAATGGCAGCTTTGGATTAGAAGGAATTGCGGGGATTGCTCTCGCAACTAATAACGCTGATGGACGCCACTTTGTCGCTGTATTGGATGATAATCATCAATTACTATTGGCAAGATGGGTCACTGATGAAGTTTTCCAAAACGGACAGGAACTGGTACGTAATGGCCCAAATAAAAGCCATTAATAAAGAATACTTGCGTTGAAGCAGATCAGGATTATCGACTGACAAACCGAGTAAAACAAAAATGGACAGCCACCAAATGGCTATCCATTAAAACCTATCACATCATTCTAGTGCCTAAATGATACCAATGCACATGGTAAGTAATGTGTAGCTGTCTAACGCAAATGACGACCACCATCAAACTGAAGGTTCCTACCTGTCATAAAACGACTGTCCAGCAGCATTTTTACCCCTTCAATCACTTCGTCAAAACCCGCTTCCCTGGGCAAAAGAGCTTTAGCCATTGCTTTTTCTTTATATGCCTCACCATCATGTGGATTAAATTTTAATAATGCCGGAGATATAGTATTCACTTTTATTTCAGGAGCCAGCAGAGACGCAAAAGACAAGGTCATATTGTTCATCGCGGCTTTGCTTGCAGCGTACGCAATATGTTTTTTACTTCCTTTTTCAGCAACATAATCACTGATATGAATGACGTCAGCATGACCACTGGCACGGAGTTTGTCTTGTAGCGCTAAATTCATTTGATAGGGAACTGAGGCGTGAACCGTCATCATGCGTTGCATGATTTCGGCGGCGTTATGATGCGCACTATCGTCGGCTGACCAATCTGAAGCATTATGAACAATCGCCCGTATAACATTATATTTATTTGATAGTTGCGAGATGAAATCATCGACTTGAGTTTGCTGGTAGAAATCAACCGGATAGAGCTCAGCGCCAAGCTCTTTTAAATCAGCAAGAGAGGGATATTCCGTGCGATAGGTTCCGACTATTTGATATCCATCCTTTAATAATGCCTTAGATAATTCATACCCCAGCCGCTTGCCCACACCAGTAATAACGATAGTTTTACTCATTGAAGAAACTCCGCACGCGTTTGAGGGTTCGTTTTAAAGCAGCCACCGAGTGCTGTGGTGGTAGTATTAGAATTCACATCCATAACTCCTCTGGATTTTACGCAATAATGTGTTGCATCTATGGTTACTGCAACATCATCTGTCTCAGTTAATGTCTGAATAGCCAAAAGAATTTGCTGAGTTAGACGTTCCTGAACTTGAGGTCGCTGAGCAAAAAAGCGCACTATACGATTGATCTTAGATAGACCAATCACTTTAGACTTGGGTAGATAAGCCACTTTAGCCAACCCATCTATGGTAACAAAATGGTGTTCACAGGTAGATGTGAGATTGATATTGGAGACTTTCACCATTTCATCAACCTTCATTTTATTTTCAATAACGGTGATTTTGGGGAAGTTCATATAATCTAACCCAGAAAAAATCTCGTTGACATACATCTTTGCAATGCGATGTGGCGTTTCAGCTAAGCTGTCATCGTTTAGATCTAGCCCCATCACCGAAATCACTTCAGTCAGAAGCCCTTTGATCCTCTGATACTTTTGCGCGGGCGTCATATCGCTTTCTACTATAGGGGTTTCTAAACCTTGCTCAATAAGTGCCTCTTTTACTCGCTTCGCTTCTTCACTTATCATTTAATCCCCCTTTAAGTTTTCTTTTGTGTAACTCAAAGTCAAAGACACAGAATCAGCAAATCTTAGCGCATGGGGTTTGTCGATAGTGACTTTAGCAAAGCTTACCTGCGGATTATCAACGCATAAGCCAAGTACATCACTGGTTAGTTTTTCCAACAACAAGAAGCGCCCACTTTCTACATGTCGAATAATATTTTTACAAATAACTTTATAGTTCAGTGCATTCTCAACATCATCTCTTAGGCACAGGTTATTGGCTGGATAATGTATCTCTGCATTAATAATGATGTCTTGTTGCTTTTGTTTTTCTTCTTCGTTGAAACCTATGTAGGTTCTAAGCCTCAGATTAGTGATATTGATTATTGCATTATGAATCATGATAATTACTCGTTAGTAGGTGCATTTTATCAATACGCTCTCCACCACAGAACCGATCATTAAACTAGAAAAAGCTTATTTAAGTCAGCTATATAGTTATAAATGCGCTTAAGTCATACTAGTACACACCACAGAAAAAACTCAACTTGATGCATAGTAAATCAGACATTACTTACTCAAACTAAGGCATTATGTTTATTTTTTTATCAAGAAAGGCCTCCGAATTCACGATTATCATATTCAGTATCAGCGATATATTGAAGCAGGATCTTAACTAGGTAACATGTAATACCATAGCTATGAGAGAAGAGATTAACCCTAGCCTTCTCTCATAGAAACAAGGTATCATTGATGCATTTAGTCAATGAGTTGATCGAACAAATCAAACCAATTTGCCCTTTGAATCGTTTCTTCTTTCAGCATCGATGCCGTTTGCTCTCCGAGCTTGTCTAAATTCAACTGTGAACTCTCTCGATCGTAAATCAACTTTAGCCACTCTTTAGCCCATGACTCTAGCTTATATCGTCGCTTGATAATCATAGAAAGGGATCATAAATCCTTTACCACGGAAAGATAGGCCTTCATTCATCGAACCTTCCCCAGAATAAACCGTCGGTATACTGGCATCTTTCATAACAGCATTGACCAGAGCATTGTCAAAAAAGCCCTGAACAACAAATGCCTTGTTACCGCTTTCAGTCGTCAACTCGAACAGCTTGTAACGACTACCTTGTACAGAAAAACTAGACTGTTGTTCTAAGCTAACCCCCACGGCTTGTGCTTGCTCTTGGAGTGCATCAATTCTGCCTGTCGCGAGAATAATTGTGCTGCCAGACACCAGATGCTCTGCCATAGCTTTTAAAATTTCGGCCAAAACTCGCTTACCTATGCTTAAGTTTTGCCCATCTTGAACATCATTTACATTGTAAAACCGGCCTTGATTAATCACTTGAGAGTTTTCGCGAGCCATCATGAGGGCAAAGTGATCTTGGATAAGCGTAGATAACGGAGCATGACTATCGGGTTCATGGCCCATAATCTCCACTAGCGTAGATTTGACATTCGGACTTTCAATATCGGTGTTGGCGCATGGAATACCAAAGCCAATAGCACCACGAGAAAGACCGGTAAAATACGCGTCTTTGACCTGACTAACTCCAGCCATACCCCCAATCTCACCAACTCGAAGTACATTGGGCCTATCCACGACACTGTATACTGACCCAACATTGTACTGAATTTCAAATTGAGGGTTATGACGTTTGCCCAGTTCACGAACTAGCTGATAACTATAATTGGGGTCCCACTGACGATTCGCATTTTGGTGAGTAATCACTTTAATATCTTTATCTAACAATTTATCTAATGTTTCATTACTGATTGAGTAGCGATAAAAATGAGCATAAGCATCAATTCGATCTTTAAGTTCAGGATGTTTCTTAATAATGGCTTTATACAGCATCTGAAAATTCACAAGATCACCAAATCCAGCTATCGCGTATCCAGACATCAGGATCCGACTATCGCTGTTAAGCACGGTACTAAAAAATTCACTGACCTCATGCCTGTTTTCCTCGGAAAGTAATTGGGAATCACGAATCACATCAAAATTATTGATATTGTATTTATCTGTAAGAAAACGAACATCTGCGTTCATGCTAATCGGCGCTGGTTCTTCAGTACTCAATGCCAGTGAGATACCATTATGAGTGACAAGTATTTTCTCTTTCTTTGATAATTCAGACTCTTTTTCTCGAAGGAGAAGGTTTATATTTTGGGGCATATCAGAGTAGTTGAATTGAGCTCCGATGTTTTGATAGCTCTTTAACTTTTGGTTTATGGCTTCAGGTGAAGCGTCATCGGGTATTCCTATTTTTTCCACCGTTTTTATATAGGATGCTAAACGTAAGAACTCGGCTTTTTCCTCGAGGCTGAACTGTAAAAATGCACCAAATATAGCAGGCTCTACTCGCTTTTCATCTTGAGTTCTAAACTTAGGATATTCATCAGGTCCGTAGTGCACCACCTTCACTGTGGTCCCCGACTTGTCTAAACGCAATCCAGTATACGTTCTACCTAAATCATCCAGAAAGTCGAATAGCTTCTTTAATCCTATACTGTCCGATGCTTGCTCTTTTGTGGGGTCAAGTTGTTCTTGAACATTATTCATGTAAAGCTCAAAGAGGTCTGAAGACTTAATAACCGTGTTCTGACCCATATGATCATAACTGGGCATAGTTACAAATTGCGTATGTGAAAAGTTACTGATTGCAGGGTCCTCTCCCGCACTCACATTTAGACTCTTCAGACGTTGTTTCCATTCTTTCCTCTTAGCAAGAATAGTTTCTGACGTTAACGGCATGTCATTGATCGTAAGGGGATCTTTCTGCTCAACTTGCCCCTCAATAACGACCTCAGTACTTGGTGAATCTAGAAAGGGTGGTTCGGTCTTTTGCTCATTTTTAGCATCACCAAAATACGCAGTTAGAAAAAAAACGCAGAGAATAGAGAGTTAAGAGATGTTCAACTTAAAAGCAGGAACTGGATTGCGTAGCCAGCTACTTTTTAGAAATTGTTTGTACATAGAGATAAACTCACGCAGGCATTAAAAACGGCGTATAAAACGCGAGTTTGCTATCTATGTCTTATGAATATTGGTCAGACCAGGGGTGGAGAAATTTAAGCAGCACGTGCTCCTTCATTTCCCTTGTTATAATTTACGTTTTAAAGGTTTAACTAAGCTATCCAAGCCCTCAATTTTTAGTGTCAAGCAGAGTTTAAGCAACTCCCCAAGTTCACCACTCGGAAAGCCCTTTTTGTTGAACCAAAGCAAATATTCTTCAGGCAAGTCAATTAATATTCGGCCAGAATATTTGCCAAATGGCATGTGAACGCTCGCCAGTTTAATCAAGTTCTCTTTTTCTAACATGGTCACTTTTTAGTATGTGGAAGTATGATGGAGATAGAATACCACTGAGAAAAGAGCCATGGTAGCGACCAGCGTAATACGGTTAACCTTGGTCGATAGTATGTGCATACTCAACCACAATCTGATTGCCCTCGATGTAAGCGTTTTGAATTTCACCATCGACACTCATACGACTTTGCAGGTACACAACTTTTGGCCCCGAATCATTTGCTTGTTTAAGAGAAGGAAAGGTGAGCTTGGGATCAAGATGAAGCAATCGAGAAAATTGACTGACAAACGACATTGTTAGGGGCTGCTCTCCTCTGAGAAGCTGTGAAAAATTAAGCTGGCTAATGCCTAGCTTCTTCGCAAACTCCATTTGAGTAATGCGCATCTTTGACTTCTTAGACATCCAAGTCGAGTATAGTACCTCTCTGTCTTTCTCCGTAAATTCCATAGTTGACCCTTAATTCAAGTGAATGAACCAAACTATGGACTTTTTACTAACCAAAATGTCAGATGATGGTTAACATTGGCCGAGATTAATCGGAACTATGATTGAACTCTCATAGCCATCCAGAAAGAAGACGCTTAAACCAATCAACCAAGCGTTTAATCACACTACCCTGCTTTATGTCAGATTTAGCCACTAAATCCTTTACCACCAAAGGTTCATCTTCAACTTTATATATAACGCTACCGACTTTCTCTCCCTTGGTAATTGGCGCAACTAATTCTCGGTCAAACTCTACTTCGGCATCAAGCTTGTCCGCATCCCCACGTGGAAGAGTTAGGTAAATATCATCACGCACCCCAACAGGAAGTTGGTCTTTATCACCCATCCACACTTTAACATTAGTCACTACATCATCAGCTTTGTTTGGCGATACAGTATCAAAAAAACGGAATCCATAACTGAGAAGCTGCTTACTCACCGACTCTCGGCTTTTTGCACTTTTCGCTCCCATAACAACTGCAATCAATCTCATATCTCCATAAGTCGCTGACGTCGCTAGGCTGTATCCTGCACCACTTGTATAGCCTGTCTTCATACCGTCAACGTTGATGCTTCTATCACGTAACAGGCCATTACGATTGTACTGAGTAATTCCATTGTAGGTGTACGATGTTTCACTATACAAAGAGTAGATGTCGGGTAAATCATGTATAATCGCCCTACCCAGCTTAGCAATATCAAGAGGGGTCGAATAAAGTCCTCTGCTATCCAAGCCATGGGGATTGCTATATGAGGTATTTTCTAATCCGAGTGTCTCTGCCCATGAATTCATCATATTAACGAATGCGCTTTCGCTCCCTGCGACATACTCCGCGATAGCAACACTGGCATCATTACCCGACTGGACAATCAGGCCTCGATACAAGTCCATCAAAGGCACTTTAGTCCCAACTTCAATAAACATCTTTGACGAGTCAGGGAAGTTTTTTGCCCATGCTTTTTTACTAATTAAAACCTCATCATCAAGAGTAATATTACCTGCTTTGACCTCTTGGCCGGCGACATACGCCGTCATAAGTTTCGTTAGACTTGCAGGGTTTAATTTAGTGCGAGCATTCTTCTCTACTAATATCTCACCAGTGTTATAGTCAATCAAAACATAGCCCCTTGCTGGCAATGAAGGGGGATCAGGGACAATGGTCGGCGCGGAATGAGCGCTGAATGTTATAGCCAACGTACACCACAAGGCAGATCGGTAAACAAAATCTCTTATCATGGGACATTACCACTCAAGTCACAATTCTCGTACAGTTTATCTGTACCAGTATATACAAACAACTAAGCTATGTGTTTGCTTTGTAACCAATAGTTACTTTTAGATAGTAGCTTTTGTCAATTTATGAGAATTCAGCGCGATTTATAGGTAAATAATTGCAAAAAATCAGCGCAAGTAGCGCTGATTTCAATCAACTTAAGCAACGAAATAGTCATGACTAAAATGCTAATTTATTGGGTTATTTATGAATTGTTGGCTATTTTAGCATTCGGGGTGATGCTATCTCTATATGTGAACCACAAGTAGGTTACGACTAAAGAGAAGAACAGATATGACAAGGCAAACACAAACGGCGACGAGATAAGCTCCTGCGAAATTCCCCAAGCAACACCTGTAACAGTAATGATGAGCTTAGAGAACAAACCGACAATCAGGAGTAAAACCGCTAATTCAGGAAAACGGGTACTACGAAAAGCAAACCAATAGCAACTGCCAACAGCAATAGCAGATACACATAGTCCCAACATGAAAGAATGAAGATGTTCTGCAGAAAGCACTCCTGCTGATATCGATGCAACTATGATCAGAAAAAGCTTCATTTTTTACTCTCTTTGTAGTTTGTGGCTGTTTACTTTCATTAATGAAAACTTATTTTCGATATATTTACATCACCTTTTTAACGAATTCAAGTGATAAATCTATGATAAAAACATCGAAATATCTCACAAAACATAGATGTAAAATATTGGTTAAATCTTTGTATTCTCTTATCTCTTGACAGTTGAGGAGATAGCTGAACTACCAGTGTAAACAACACATAAAGTTACACTTCGTTAACAAGTGACACATCTTGATAGATAAAAATAAATTCAGCCACTGCCAAGGAGATAAGCAAGCAGTGGGATAGGAATATCGATATTATTAAAAAGCCCTATTCAAAAGAAAGCAAGATTGTGCCTCTTTTGAATAGGGCTCTTTACCCTTATGTTTCATTTTACGATTAAAACTTCCTCTTCCTTTCTTTGCTCTTTCTGTCCGGGTCTTAAATAATCTGCTAGTCACTATCGCTTTGAGCGCATTATCGTGGACTTCACCTCGACCGACTTCTAGATCTGCCAGTTGAGTTTCATTCTCAACTTTTTTTCGGGTACTCTTGACCATAAAATTTCCTTATCATTAATTTTATAAACGACCACTCTATAGTAATAGATACATCATTTATACGATGTTTTATATAAAAAACGACCGACATATCGAATGTTACACTAGTTAAACCGAAACCAGTAATATTTTCGAAACCCTACCTAGCGCAAATTTCCAGTGAAAAAACCTTGATAATGGAAAACTATCATATGAATTATATTGACTTAGTGCCACTTACCATTAGACTATGAGGCAGCTAGAAAACGGTTCTTGTTTTTATTCCGCCGTTTCGTTGGATTTCTTGGTATTTCTTCCGTAACGTCGTGCGCAATAGCAATCTCCTTTTCCACGCTATAGTTGCCGTCATGGCTTTTAAAAGATTTATCAAGGATAAACATTATGTCTAACACTGTTACTGGTACAGTTAAATGGTTCAACGAAACTAAAGGTTTTGGTTTCATTCAGCAAGAAAACGGCCCTGACGTTTTCGCTCACTTTTCTGCTATCACTGGTGACGGCTTCCGTACTCTAGTTGAAGGTCAAAAAGTAGAGTTTGTTGTTTCTCAAGGTCAAAAAGGCCCTCAAGCTGAGAACATCAAAGTACTTTAATTGAACTGTACTATAGATTTACAATAGCCAGCATTACGCTGGCTATTTTTTTATGTGTAGCAAATAATTATGGCACTAAAACCAACTATATATAAATTCCGTCTGTCTATTTCAGACACAAATCGAGACTTGTATAACTCAACCCAGCTAACCATTGCTCAGCATCCATCTGAGAACATTGAGCGTATGATGGCTCGTGTGCTGGCTTATTGCATCAAGTATCAATCTGACCTGAGTTTTACCAAAGGTTTATCATCAACAGAAGAGCCTGACCTCTGGCTAAAAGCCCTCGACGGTTCAACATCTGTGTGGATCGAGGTTGGTGAGCCATCTTTGGATAGAATAAAAAAAGCAACTCGTTTAGCACAACGAGTGGACATATTTAGTTTTACAAATAAGTCTGACGTCTGGTGGGAACAAACAAAAAATAAATCATATCAATACGATGCATATATTTTTCGCCTTAGCTATGAGGGGATTCAAGCGCTATCAAGTGTAATTGAAAGAGGTATGGACCTATCTGTAATGATAAGTGGAACAAGCATTTTCATTGACTGTGTTTCTGGGTCATTTGAAGTTCAGATAGAAACGCTGCAATCCAATGACTGATTTTGCTAATTTGCTCAACAAGATAGGGGCATCTTCACTACCAGCAATCTTAGAACACCCAATGTTGTGGCAACAATTTTTGCAGCAACATTCCCCACTATTCACAAATGTTAAACAAGCCAAAGCCAATAAAGACCCCGAATCTCACTTACTTGGCGTTTTAACTAAGGCGCACGTCGAAAGCTCTTCACGGGTTAATATCAACCAGGAATCTGTTACAGCTATGTGGCAGGCTCTCAATACAAATCTTGGCGAACAGCATGCCAAACGATTCAAGTACCAAGAGCACACTATGCTTTATCTGATCACACACGTTTGGCTCTACCTTCAAGGCTACTTAAAGATGGACTTCAGCCTTGCCAATGAGTATGCGCAAACAACAGCCAATACTCTTAGCGAGTTGTCTAGCTTGAACATTGATGAGACTCGAACTCAGTTTATGGCCAGTTTTTACTTAGGCTTGGAAAATACACCCAAAACCTCAAAGACTCATACTGTCATGCATTGGCTAAAACGTTACTTTAAATAATTAAGCAGGGCTTTTTCTAAAGCCCTGCCTTCATATTAAAGATAAGCGTGCGGTCCAAACACTTCGTAATGAATACGATCTCTTCCAACACCAAACCCTTCCAGTTGTTTCACTAATGCTTCCATAAAGGGAACTGGACCACATAGATAAAAATCTGCCTGACCGAAAGCCAGCGAGTCCTCTACATGGGATAGATCCATTTGACCTGTGAAATCAGCCTTATCATTCAAATACCAAGTAAACTGGCTCCAACCATTTTGGCTAGTCAAGTGTTCAGTTTCTTGTTTAAATGTATGCTGGTGTGGACCGTTACAAGCATATAAATAGGCTACATCTTGCTTACCTGATTCCGCCAGCATCTGCAACATAGACTGCATAGGTGTAGCCCCAACCCCAGCAGAAATAAGCACAACAGGCGCCTGTTTTTCTTGGTAATAAAAATCGCCCGCAGGGGCATATAGATGAAGAGTATCACCCTCACTAACCTCATCATGAAGGAAGTTAGATACCAAACCTTTGTGCTCACCAAACTCGCGTTTAACTGAAATACGGTAATCTCTACCGTTGGGTTTTTGCGATAGGGAGTATTGACGTATCTCGTTGTGTTCTCCTGATGATGGTTTAACCTCAACCCCCACATATTGTCCTGGAATATAGTCCAATACAATACCACCATCGACTGGCGCTAAAACAAAACTCATCACCAACTCAGATTCGCGCCTTTTTTCCCTTACCACAAATTGACGTGAGTTTTCCCAACCACCAATAGCATGCTTTCTTTGCAGGTATAGCTCTCCCTCTCGGTCAATGAAAATCTTCGCAAGGAACAAATAGGCAGCTGTCCAAGCCTCTTCAACTTGCTTCGTAAAAGCTTCTGGTGCCAATTCACGCAAGGTTTCAATCAGATGATGGCCAACAATCTGATAATGCTCAGCTTGGATGTTGAAACTGGTGTGCTTATGAGCAATCCGCTCTACTGCTGAAGCTAAGGCTTCTAGGTTTTCAATATTCTTTGCGTATGCCGCTATGGCTTCAAACAAAGCGACACTCTGACGACCTGTTTTTTGATGCGTCATATTGAAGATATCTTTTAACTCTGGGTTATGAGAAAACATGCGCTGATAAAAATGCTGAGTTAATGCTGGCCCTGCACCTTCTAGTAAAGGGATGGTGCTTTTTACAACTTCAATATGCTGATTATTAAGCATCTGTATATTCTCCTAGTATAATTCAAAGCTCTCCACCCTTTCTGCACGATCAGTGCCAAGTAGGAAGAACACCTAATTACTTGGATTTTCTTCACTAATTAGAAGAAAAAAGTCATAAGGACCCCATTGAAAGGTGTCTATATGACACTATAATAAATTAATTACACATCTTGGGTGATTGCTTTTTAAGCACCCTGAACAGCATTCTGGAGCCTACCACTAACATGCAAGACATTTCTGTCTCTACTCTAATCGATATGACCATTGGCCTTGCAACAGGCCATAATGAACAAGAGCGATTCCACAAATTGCTCGACGCAATACGTAAAGCTATCCAATGTGATAGTGTCGCACTACTCTCACTTCAGGGAGATACTCTTGTGCCACTGGCCATCCAAGGGTTAACAAGAGACACTCTTGGGCGCCGATTTGTGGTTAGTGAACACCCTCGCCTTGAAGCAATATGTGCATCTAAAGTGGCCGTCCGCTTTGACGCAAGCTGTAACCTGCCCGATCCCTTCGATAATCTGCTTATGGATTACGAGGGCGATCTTCCAATGCACTCATGTATGGGACTGCCGTTGCTCTACGCTGATAAATTACTCGGAGTTCTGGCTCTAGACAGCCTAACGCCTAATGTGTTCGACCAAATACCGACTCGCAGCCTAGACGCGCTGTCAGCTATCGTTGCATCAACTCTTAAAGTTGCCATGACTGTGAATCAGCTTGAGCAACAAGCAAAACAAACTCAACAAAGATTTGAAGAACTCAATGAAGATGCGTGGGAAAGAGAAGGAGGGGAAATCATCGGTGCTAGCCCAAAGATGCTATCACTAAAATCCGATATAGAAGTCGTTGCCCCTTCTCATTTCAATATTCTTATCAATGGTGAAACTGGTGTGGGCAAAGAGTTAGTTGCTAGGAGCATTCACCACCAGTCTAATCGACGTAAACAGCCTTTGGTATATGTCAACTGTGCGGCTATTCCTGAAAACCTCGTAGAAAGTGAGCTATTTGGCCATGTCAAAGGAGCTTTTACTGGTGCAGATAAATCAAGATTAGGAAAATTTGCCCTTGCGGATCGTGGTACTCTTTTTTTAGATGAAATCGGCGAACTTCCACTCAGCGCACAAAGTAAAATCCTAAGAGCATTGCAAAACAATGAGATACAGCCCGTTGGTCAAGATAAGGTCGAAACAATAGACGTTCGAGTCTTAGCTGCGACTAACAGGGATCTTCCAGAAGAGGTGAAGGAAGGAAGATTTAGAGCTGATCTATATCATCGTCTCAGCGTGTACCCAATTAGTGTTCCAGCACTTCGCCACCGAGACGGGGATGTCACTCTACTCGCTGGCTATTTCTTAGAGCAAGCAAGACGAAAACTTGGGATAGTTCAAATCAAACTCAACAAAGAAGCTCAGTATCTACTGTCTCGCTACAACTGGCCTGGTAATGTTCGTGAGTTAGAGCATGTCATTAATCGCGCAGCATTGAAAGCTCGAGCAAGAGCGAATAACGCTAAATTGATTTCAGTTTCAATTGAAGACATAGGCGAATTACATGCTATGCCAATAGAGTCTTCTGCCGTACAAACGTCGCAATTGTTTAATATGTCAGAGTCACTGGTATCCAAAGGGCTGCGCGAATCGACAGAAGATTTCCAACGACAACTTATCACTCATGCTCTTACGGAGGCCGAATTTAATTGGGCTAAAGCAGCTCGACAGCTCAAAACAGACAGAGCCAACCTGACTCGACTTGCCAAACGACTCGGCTTGACGGTGACAAAGCAGCATAAGATAAGTACTCATTGAAAGTGATTTTGGGTACAATGCGTCATCAAATATCATGCTGTAAGGAATAATATGAAGTTTGTTCGCTGGTTATTAGGCCGCCTTATCCTGCTATTTAATTTTATTTTTTCTCCCAAAGGACTCAAACGCTCTGACCAAGACCAACAGGCAGTCGACGAAAAAGCCAAAACATTGGCCCTTTATCAATTCGAAGCCTGCCCTTTTTGTGTCAAAGTCCGTAGAGCAATGAAACGCCAATCGGTCAATATTGAGCTACGTGATGCCAAAGCAAGTTCACAATACAGGAAAGAACTTGAACTTGGAGGAGGAAGAGTCAAAGTTCCCTGTCTAAGAATAGAAATAGATGGCAAAGTAAAATGGATGTACGAGTCGTCCGATATCGTCGCGTATTTGGAAAAAGAATTCGCGTAGTGTCCAAGAGGAGATTACATGGAAGTAGTGGCTTTAAATATCCATCAAATCAAAGCGATCGTTTTTGATTTAGATAACACACTAGTAAGCTCAAATCTTGATTTTAACTGGCTAAGAGCACAAATTGGTTGTCCAAAAGAGATTGATTTACTGACATTTATTGAACAACTCAATTGCTCTCAGTCAGCAGCGGCTGCGAATCAAATAGTACTCAAGCATGAACTTGATGATGCCAACCATTCAACACCCATGCAAGGTTGCCATGACCTGCTTGGGTTTATTGAAAAGCACAGCCTGCACACTGCAATCATCACGCGAAATTGTTTCGAAGCATCCTTGCGTAAAGCCGAGCATAATAACTTAAATATTTCGCGTATCATAAGTCGAGAACACTTCCCTCCTAAACCTGCCCCAGATTCCTTGTTATCACTAGCAGATGAATGGGGCTTAGACTCACACCAGATTCTTTATGTGGGCGATTATGTTTACGATTTGCAAGCAGCTAGCAATGCGAATATGCCCTCATGCCTGGTTACTCATGGCAAAGCCAACACATTCTCTCATCAAGCATCAGTGACGGTCACTGAGTTAGACGAGCTGCTTTCGCTATTGCTCGATCACCAAGTGAGTCGGCCACCTCTTGACTAAATCATATCTACCGCAAATTAAACAATAAGATAGGTGACGCATATCCAATAACATCGTATGATTCTGCGTACTATTTTTTCAATAAGATAATTATGGCTTCAAACAACCACCATCCTATACAGGGCGCGAGCTGGATGCTCACCGCAGGTTTAGCATTTGCTTTGGTCAATAGCCTTGCCCAAGTTGCCAGTATTAAGTTTGGACTAACTTCGACTACTGTCGCCTTTGTTCAATATGCGATAGCGCTAGTGGTGATTCTTCCTTATCTTTTAAGCTTGGGCATACGCGAGTCTTTGCAAACCAATCACCTCGGCTGGCATATATTTCGTGTTTTTCTTTCCGTCATTGGTATCCAACTCTGGCTATGGGCTTTGGCTTATCCGGTACCTATTTGGCAAGGTATCGCTCTACTGATGACATCTCCGCTGTTTGCAACGATAGGCTCAGGCCTGTTTCTAAAAGAACAAGTAGGGATAGCGAGATGGGGCGCAACATTATCTGGCTTTATCGGTGCTATGTTAATCTTAGAGCCTTGGGCTGATGACTTTAGCTTGGCTGCATTACTCCCTATTGGTGCAGCATTCTTCTGGGCGTGTTACTCCTTGATGGTAAAGAAACTGTCCTCCAATGACTCGCCATCGACTATGGTGGTTTATTTGCTTATTTTAATCACACCATTTAACCTCCTGCTTGCAATCCCCGAGTGGCACACACCAGAAGGTGGTTTAATATGGCTAGTACTCATTGGCGCAGGGGCACTAACCGCTTTAGCTCAATGGGCAATAGTCAAAGCCTATTCTGTTGCCGATGCCTCGTTTGTTCAGCCTTTTGACCATGCAAAGTTGCCTCTAAATGTCTTAGCAGGCTGGATCGTGTTTAGCTGGGTTCCGCCTGGAAGGCTGTGGTTAGGAGCCGCTATTATTATTGCATCTGTTGCTTTTATCACTCAATGGGAATCAAAAAATCTCGCGAAGTGAAATAAATAATGGTCAATCCCGTTCTATTATTTAGACATATATTCGGGAGAGTGCTCAATGACAGAACCAATCAAATTAACACTATATCGCTGGGGTGGAAGCTGGGGACCATTTAGCGTTAAAATTCCATGCGGAGAATGTACGCTAACTAAAGATATTCTCAAAGATACCTTTGAGAATGAATTAGCCGATGTTCCCGTCGAGCTAGAGGTTAAAGACTGGCTATCTCATTGGTGGGAACCACTAAAAGTAGGTGCTTGGCATGCGCCAATCCTAATGGTGGAAGGAAAAGTAGTCAGCCAAGGCGAAGCATTAAACCGCGGAATATTAGTGCAATCTGTCATAAAAGAGTGGACTATGCGTGACACGCTTAAAGGCAACATTGTTTATGGAAAAGCAACCTGTCCATACTGTGTAAAAGCCAAGAAATTACTTGATGATGCTGGTGTTGAATACCAGTACCACGATGTGGTCAAAGATAGCGCAGCGCTATATAGAATGATTCCCGAAGTCAAAGCAATCATAGGTGAAAAAACGCCAGTTACTGTGCCACAGATTTGGCTTGATGGTCAATACATTGGAGGGGCAGATAACCTGCCGGCATGGCTTGAAGATAAAGGGCTAAACAAAGTGCCAGATAATGTGGTTAATATGGAAAATAACCAAAGTTCTGCAAATTAAATGAGTTAAGCCCCTCGCGTTAAGGGGGCTTAACTGTTTCTTTTATCGCTTCGACTGTTGAAAAGTTTTACCTGCCGCTTGGTAAGTATCTTTACATTTTACATCAAACATTACTTCAAAGAACCAAGCAACAAATCGAATAACATCATCACCTTCGTTCATGATATGCTCAATGTACTCTTGCTCTTCACCTTGATCGTTTTGCTCAATCGTCACATGATAAATACGGCGTTCGCCTTCGACTTCAGCGAGCGAAAACTGGCCTACCAACGAGAGCGCAGCTTGCGCCACATCCTCATTATGATTCGATTTGAGTATTTCGAGCGCTTGGGGCAAACCTTCTTGTTTACAAAGCGCTGTGACTAACTCAGAAAATTCTTTATGTTCCATCGTAGACCTTTAACATGTCGACATTAGTGAACGCATTGTATCAGGGTGTTTATGCCTTTCAAGCAAACTCTCTACGAGTAACTACCGTCAATCGACCTATGTATAAAACAATACCCATAGCTCCAGCACAAATAAGATAAAATGTGCCTAATGCCACACTGTTTTGTATCCAAGTCTCAACCAGATATCCCCCCAATAATCCAGCTAAGCACATTTGGATTGCTCCCGTTAACGCTGAAACCGCCCCTGCCTGCCTTTTATGTGGCCCGAGCAACATAGCAATAGAAATGGGAAAAGATAAGCCTTGAGCAACCACCATCCAAGTAAAAGCCCAAATAATATTGAATAGTGTCAATTCAGTCGCGGTCAGCCACACTCCTGAAACGACAATGATAAAAATGGCTAGCGCTAGAATCTTTCGCGAGGTCACATGGCGGTTAAGAACATTTAATGCCAGTGTTCCTACCAGCAAACCAGCAGAGGGAATCACCATTACGCTTCCATACTGAGCCGCCGTTAAGCCCAGTTCGTGTTGAAGAATAAATGGCATTACAGACAAAGATACTACACAGGCTAGGTAGGTGATCCAATTATAACTGGCACTGCAAAGTACTTGCTTGCTCTTAATCAAGTAAGCATAGTTAGATACCACCTTATTTAGACTAAATGTGGTTGTACCATAAGTCATGGTTTCAGGAAGTATGTAATAACCTAAAACAAAAGTCGCAGCCAAATAACTCAACACAAATACAAACACAGCCTCCCAACCAAAATAAAAGGCTATCCAACCACCAAGCACGGGCGCAAGTACTGGCATTATCGAAGCAGTTACCGATACGTAAGACATTGCCTTAGTTAACTCTCGACCATCATAACAATCTCGCAAGACACTGCGTCCTAACACAGAGGCACTACCAGAGCCTAGGCCCTGTAAAAGACGACCTAAGACCAAAATCCAAATGTTATGAGTAAATAAAATGCACATTAGAGTGCCAATTAAATATATTCCTTGACCGAGCAAAAAGACCGGTCTGCGACCAATAGCGTCGGATAAGGGACCATAAAAAAGCTGTGAAACACCAAAACCGACAAGAAATAGAGTGACTAAAAGTTGCGCATCGGATTGACTAATTTGTAACGCTTTGCTGATCATGGGTAAAGAAGGAAGATAAATACTCACTCCTACCTGCCCGGTCGAAATAATGAGCATCGCCATCAATATCGGCGCTTTTTTCATTTCAATACCTCATACTTTTGATGTACAACTAAGTTTAAGTTAAGCGCCAAATAATGATAATATCTTCAATTGGAAACTAATTAATTCCCAATGAGAATGAATAAGGCAGAGAATGGATTGGATTCAAAGTGTTCAAAGTTATATTCGCGTAGTCGATGAAGGCAGCTTTAACGGAGCCGCTCGTAAGATGAATACCACCAGCTCCGCAATTAGCAAGCGTATACAATGGCTTGAAGAAAGGATCGGTGTTCAACTTTTAAAACGTACCACTCGCAGCGTAACTCAAACCGAAGCTGGTGCCCTGTTTTACCAAAGGGCAAAAGTACAATTGGAGGGGTGGCAGTCCGTTGTTGACGAGACCCGGTCAGTGAATCAAACCCCTGCGGGACTTTTAAAAATCGGAGCCACCATCGCCGTTGGATCTAAGTTCTTGGTGCAATACCTCGATGACTTTCTCCAGATATACCCGGATATTCGAATCCAATTGATCACCACAACTCCTGGGCAGTTGCCAGAACTAAGCTTAGATTTATTCATCAGCCGTGAATTGGAACAACTAAACTCATTGAGTTTTAAAGCCTCCCCACTTTTTGAACACAAAGCCGGGTTTTACGCCTCTCCTGCTTATCTTGAAAAGTATGGTGAGCCTACGACCATAGAGGAGCTTACAGAGCACAACATTCTCATTTGGGGAGAAAGGCCGCAACGAGAAGTGAAACTCAATACCGGAAAAAAAATTGTACTTTCCGGCAACCTCGCGACAACAAACCCTGAAGCCCTTTTCTATGCAGCAAAAAACGCTATCGGAATACTCATATCCAATGATGTGATGATTAAAGATGAATTAAATACCGGCGCGTTACGAAGGATCTTACCATCTACGACTACCGATGAAACCACCGTCTACGCCTATTATCCAAAACTGGATTACCAACATACTCGAACAAAATTATTTTTAGATTACCTGAAAAACCGCCTCCTTGATGAATAGATTTACTTCAATAGAGAAAAAGATCCAAACTGAAATTTGAAATAATATGAGACCTGTACCATATTTAAGCGTGACATTAGCAATAAATAAGTGATTTAAATCACGGCTAAGCAGGTAGTTCAAATGGCTAGGGCATCATTACAGGCAACATCTATTGATTTAGATGTTCTGAGCTTAACGTTACAACTCGATGGCACTGAATTGCTTAATCGGGTTACCAGTGTATTGCATCAGCATTTCACAACGTACTCGACATGCATCGTCGAGATAGATAAGTTTAATGCCAACGGCTATTGCTTAGCGCAGGCGTGCTTTGATTCAAGTAATGTTCCTATTTCATATTCGCTCACCAACACACCTTCATTTCGCGTGAGCCATTCCGAACTAGATTACGTACTATACACTCAGAAAGTCATGTCACAATTTCCTAATGACCCATATCTATGTGAACATAACATTGAAGCCTATATTGGTATCCCGCTAAAGACCGCCGCAGGTGAAATACTTGGTGTACTCTTGTCAACCTTCAAGCACCCCGTCCAATCACCGAAAGAACTTATTTATTACCATATGCTTTTCGCAAATATAGTAGTGCACAGCCTTCGAGTGAAATGGCTTGCCTCTCGATCCGATAGCTTAGTTAGGCAACTTAGTTATGAAGTTTCTCATGATAATCTAACTGGTCTGCTTAATAGAAGTTACCTAGCCGACAAACTCGAGCGATTGTCTGCATCACACTCCGGCTATTTAACCCTCGTCTATCTCGATATTGACAGCTTCAAGACAATTAACAATTTATATGGACAATATATCGGTGATCAAGTACTTAAATTTGTCTCCCATGCCATCGAGTCCTCTTTGCATAGTCGACAGCTTGCGTTTCGGATCTCTGGAGACGAATTTGCCTTTGTGACCTATGCTAGTGATCCTGTTGAAGTATGCCATTCAATATTGGCAAAACTTGAGCCAGGCTATCAAGACCCAGAGTATAACTTAAAAGTGAATGTTAGCATGGGCGTGGCGATTAAATCCGATCCTAGGATCACTGTTGACCAGCTAATTCTCAACGCCAGCCTTGCACTCAAAGATTGCAAACAAAAAAGAAATACTCAAATTCGATGCTACGATACTGAACTCAGTACCCTATACTATCGCCGAACAAGAGTGATAGATGCGCTTCGTCAAGAACTTGCAGCCAACCGCTGCGCAGCGAGCGAAATCTCCGTTGTCGCCCAGCCTATAGTCAAACAAGACCAGAGGAAATGGAGTTACTATGAGATCCTCGCTCGCTGGGAGAGTCAATCATTAGGATTTATTTCCCCGACAGAGTTTATAGAGGCCGCTGAACAATCAGGCTTGATTGTTGAACTTGGGGAAAGAATCATTCAGCTCGCATGCCAAGCAAAAAAACAACTAGAAGATGGGTTAGGTTATCGAGTCAGGTTAGGTATAAATTGCAGCGCGCACGAGCTCAGTGACACTCAGCGCTATCTTGCGCATTTAACATCCACTATTAGCTTATATGGTTTTAAGCCTTCAGAGTTCACCATCGAACTTACCGAAACCGTGTTATTGTCACAAGAAGTTGAGATTGGTACTATATTAAATCAGATGCGAGAGCTTGGGTTTTGTATTGCTCTTGATGATTTTGGCACTGGGTATTCAAGCCTTAACTATATCCATCGTTATCCAATAGATTGTATCAAGATTGACGCAAGTTTCATCCGCGACTTGATGAGTAACTCAACCTCAGAACGCTTAGTTTGGCTAATTATCCAACTTTCCCAACAACTCAAAGTTGACTTAGTCGCAGAAGGGGTCGAAACACAGCAAGTGGTTGATAAGTTACACCAAATGGGCTGCACGCAAATCCAAGGCTATTATTACTCTCGCCCAGAGAAGCCAGAGACCATTATTAAAGTACAAAATAGTCTTGGACCAAGTGAGCCACCTACGCGGGCTATAACCTGTTAAATGTCACTCCAAACTTCAACTCCAAATTACATGTTAGTAATGGCGGCTATTGGCTAGCAACTTACATACTCGCGGAGTAGTAAGCGAGCTAATGTCTTGGTTTCGCGCTATCCTTGCCCGAATATCTGTACTCCTTACCTTGACCGTCTCAGGACAAGCCATTACGGACCAAGCTTCGAGAATTTTGTCCGCTTGATAAAAATTGCCAAAATTAAATAGATTGTCGGGGCCTATCACAAAAGTAAGATTGTCGTCTGGGTATTCGCTTTGAATCTCCTTTAATACCGCATAAGTGGTGACCCTCTGCTCCGGTTTGTAGAGACGCTCCTCGATACGGCTTAACTCAACATTTTTGAGAGACAGGTCCTTTATGAATGCCTTAACTAAATCACACCGCTTGGCATAATCAAGCATCTCCTTACCCCAAGCATGACTGATACTAGGTACTAAAAGAACTCGATCAAAGTGTATTAATGATTCAATAACACTCCGGTGACCGATACTCGGTGGATTAAATGCACTTCCAAATACCGCAATTTTGTTCATTTTCTTTCCTGATAACCGTAAATTTAGTGTTCATAGTTTTCTAAACTGTTCATTGAGGTATGATATTACTATTATTTCGTAAAATCATGCTTGCAGGAAGAAAACCTATGGAACAGCAAATCCGCGATGAAATGCGTGTACTGCCGTCAATTGATCCTCAATTTGAAATCTCACGCCGTGTTGAATTTATCAAAAATAAGCTCAAAGATGCGCGATGCAAGGTATTAGTGCTAGGCATCAGTGGTGGTGTCGACTCAACCACCTGTGGCCGCTTGGCACAAATAGCGGTTGATGAACTCAATAGCGAAACCGATGCAGGTTATCAGTTCATCGCTGTTCGCCTGCCTTACGGCGAGCAAAAAGATGAAGATGAAGCTCAAATTGCCTTGGAGTTTATTCAGCCTACTCATTCAGTCTCGGTGAATATCAAACCTGGCGTAGATGGCTTACACGCTTCTTCTCAGCAAGCTTTGACCAATATAGGCTTGATGCCAGCCCAAGCTGCTAAAGTCGACTTTGTCAAAGGTAACGTTAAAGCTAGAGCCAGAATGGTCGCCCAATATGAAATAGCAGGCTATATTGGTGGCTTAGTTTTAGGCACAGATCATTCTGCAGAAAACATTACAGGCTTCTATACAAAATTTGGCGATGGTGCATGTGACTTAGCACCTCTTTTCGGTCTAAGTAAACGTCAAGTTCGCGAACTAGCAGACACGCTAGGAGCGCCTAAGATTCTAGTAAACAAAACGCCCACCGCAGATTTGGAAGAACTCGCTCCTCAGAAAGCAGACGAAGATGCACTCCGCCTCAGTTATGATCAAATTGATGATTTCCTTGAAGGTAAACCCGTTTCACAAGATACGGTCGACCGCTTAATCTCCATTTACAAAGCAACACAACATAAACGGCTGCCAATTCCAACCATTTACGACTAACTCGGGTCTTCTCCCAAACTAGAAACAGAGCTTATTTGCACTCAAATAAGCTCTGACCTACGATGGTTTACCATATCGAATTAAGTGACGCATAAAAATGATGACCAGCGACTCTACTATATCCCAATCGCAATCTGGTTGTTTACACTCTTTACTGAGTAGTGAAAAAATAGAAACCATAACATTGTCGTTAATTAGCCAAGGCAGATATTTTTTAGTGTCATGCAGTTGAAATTTAATACATTGGAAGATGCTGACCGGCTTATGCAACCGAATTGTTATTACTAGGCTTAATATCTTTCTTCTAATGCAATATTATTGTTTGCCCAAAGAAGTGCTTGAAGTCGATTTTTAGCATTGATTTTCTTAAAGATGTTATGCAAATGTGTTTTAACCGTATTTTCTGTCACAACAAGCTCATCAGCAATTTGCACATTAGACGCCCCATGACCGAGTAAATACATTATTTGTTTTTCGCGCTTTGTGAGATTCGCATACGCTTGTGAGGTTTTTGCGGTAGTCATACTCCGAAAATACTCGATATGATCTTGCGCTACCTGTCGAGTTAACCACATCTCTCCTTCAAAAATTTTTTCTAAGCCATTAAAAAGTGTCGACATATCATCATCGAGATAAAAAACTCCAACTAAATTTCGCCATTTAAATAGCTCTTCTGATGACGTTTCTCTTGAGCAGTTTATGATTATTTCTCGAGCATTATTTTCACTGGCGAGTCTTGCTTGGTTATATTGCTCGAGCTTACTTTCATCTAAATAGTGATAATCGAACAAAACATAGTCCCCGAGTTTTACACCGAGGGATACAGATTCAAGTAATTGCTCGATATCGACCATACAAACATTATGCTCAATGCCTTTTTTTAACGAATCATTAAACACTCTAGACTGCAAAGATACTTCGGAGAGGAAAGTTACTTCATAGGTTGGTTGGTTGGCCATCTTAACATGCTCCGGCTCATTATTATTGATCGATGCAACAATATTGATTGGGTGACAATTGTCAAGCTAACCTGGATAAAAAAAACAATTTACCCAATACGTTAATGAGGATGGCGATATTATAATCATCACTTATCAGTTATGAGACATTTTTACATCTTAAAAATAATAGGTAAATTTAGTCGAAGTCTAATTTGACTATTTTATCATTATGCAGCCTTTAAAAAGTCGGCTTTGGGAATTACTTCTTTGCTCTTTAAATAATCCCATTACAAGTAACACAACTAAACAAATCAGGTTAATACTTCCACCTGAATCTGAATTCGAATTCGAATTCGAATTCGAAGTAATAATATTACTAACAAGGGTGCGCTGCCCGTTAACTGTTGCAACATAGTACTTGGGTACTTCCTGACCATTTATTACTTGATTAATCCAGCCAATGTAGTCATAAACATCTGTGAAGACAGAGGTAACGGTCAAAGATGCATCACCACACGACCCAGGACCAAAACTAGTGATACCAATCTGAATGTATTGGCTGCCACTTTCTATATAAACAGGGCCTCCAGAATCGCCATTACACGTCGAATTTTTATACCCACCAGACTGAGCGCCACCAAAACATATTTGCTTGTCGGTCACTAAGCCGTATTGAGACCGGCAATCATTCAATGACACATAGTCAAGGTTAGTCTGTTGTAATATGGTCCCACCCGATACATTACCAGCAATTTGGCCATGCCCTATTGCAATATAAGTATCTGAAGCAGAAAAACTGTTGTTAATCGTCATATTGAGCAAATAGGTATAATCAGGAACAGAAGATAGAGGCGATTCAAGCTTGATCACTGCGATATCGTTGGGCCAGAGTACCGAACCTGAGTCTATGTAGTCACTAGGAAAATAAAACTCCAACGCTCTGGCTTTTTCAGCACTGGCATAAGTTGATTCATCCAAAAGCTGAGGAATGATATAAGTGTTGAGCATAGTACTGGGGTTTTCATAGATGCAGTGGGCAGCGGTGAGCGCGTATTGGCTATTGAGCATCGTTGCCCCACAATAGTTACTGTAAGAAGCTCCACTAATAAAAAACATGCTAGCAAAAGAAGGATATGTAGCAGCATTGCTAACGTTAGTGCCATTAACAATGTAGGCTGATACATCGTTTGCCATAGCACGAGATAACACCAGCATAAAACCAAGAAACCCAAGTAACGCCTTCATCTTTCCGTCTCCCTTTTATGCCTGCTAAACCTAAGTTTAGTTGACAAAAGAGAGAGGGGTTAGGATAAATCGTTAATTCCATTAAAAATAATACAATCAATACTCTGATATCAAAAACAAAAACCTCTCGAAAAAAAGAGAGGTTTGATTTGAAAATAGTATCTAGCTTTTTTTAGCCGCGATAATAACGCTGAGGTACAAATGGCATTTTTTCGATTGTCATCGGTAGTTTCTTACCACGAACATCGGCAAACAATTCTGTGCCAATAGCCGACAGATCAGCGCGGACATAAGCCATAGACACTGGCTTGCCAGCATTAGGACCTGCTGTACCACTGGTTACAACACCTACTTTATTGTCGTCAGCATCAAATAACTCCGCACCTTCACGAACAGGGGCTTTAGTTTGACCAACCAAGCCAACACGCTTGCGTGAGATATCTTTGGTTTCAATCTGCTTGAGAATAATATCCGCTCCCGGGAATCCACCAGAGCGCTCACCATCTGCTCGACGAACTTTCTGAATACCCCACAAAAGATTTGCTTCAATGGGTGTCGTGGTCGTATCTAAATCATGTCCATACAGACATAGACCGCATTCAAGGCGCAATGAATCACGCGCACCAAGACCAATCCACTCTACTTCTTCTTCTGCGGTGAGCTTGGTTGCCAGCTCTTGGGCATGAGTATTCGGCACAGAAATCTCATAGCCGTCTTCACCTGTGTAGCCACTGCGACTCACGATGCACTCAACACCAAGAATGTCGAGCTTTTTGACATCCATAAACAGCATATCAGCAACCTCAGAGTTGAAACACTTTAGCACCTCAACCGCTTTCGGGCCTTGCAGTGCCAATAGAGCACGATCATCAATCACTTCAAGCTCAACACCAGTCGGTAAATGAGCGTTTAGATGCGCGATATCTTGTTCTTTACAAGCGGCATTGACAACAACAAATAGGTGATCGCCTAGGTTTGCTACCATAAGATCGTCCATAATGCCGCCTTGCTCATTAGTAAAAAAAGCGTAACGCTGATTACCTTGCGGCAAGTCGATAATATCAACCGGAACTAAAGACTCAAGAAAAGCCGCTGCACCCTCTCCGTGCAGTCTAAGCTGGCCCATATGAGAAACATCAAAAAGCCCAGCCGCATCACGAGTATGCAGGTGTTCTTTTTTCACACCTAGTGCGTATTGAACTGGCATATCATAGCCGGCGAAAGGAACCATTTTCGCACCCGCTTCAACATGAAGGGAATGAAGGGGTGTTTTGAGTAGATCTTGAGTCATTGTTGTCTCCATTTAATCAGGTCCGTTTTCCATTCAAGGAAACCTTGTTTCCAATAATAAACACGAGTTGGACCTTTTTGCACTCTTAACGAGATAGCAAGCATTCAAAATGTGACATTTAACATCATCTTCACATTTTCTGAGGGCAAAAGAAAGCGCCACCTCAGGCGAGATGGCGCTATTGTACCGACAAAAAACCAAAAAGCAAACGTTTGCTTTCACTATAGGAAATATAATAAATGCATCATTATTTGGCGGTCACCCACAAAATAATGGCGTCTTCTTCACTGGTTGAAATCAGCATATGGCCCATGGTGGCATCGTAATACACACTGTCACCTTCACCCAACTCTACTGGTTCATAAAACTCGGAATAAAAGAGTACAGACCCAGACAAAATCAGCAAAAATTCCTCGCCATCATGACGAACCCAGTCACCATATTCTTCAAAATTTCGAGCATGAATGCGACTTTTAAATGGCATCATTTTCTTGTTCGACAACTGGGTTGCCAATAGCTCGTGCTCATAGGTAGGCGTCGGGTGAGGTTTACCCAGCCCAGTCTTAGTAATGTCTCTACGTGCCGTTGCCACCTTTTTTCTCGGTGGCTCAAAGAGTTGAGGCATGTCTATTTGCAAACCAAGTGCCAGCTTTTGCATCGCTTGAAATGTTGGAGAAATCTGTTCATTTTCGATTTTACTCAAGGTTGAACGAGCCAGCCCTGTACGCTGACTTGCCTCTTCTAGAGTGATCCCTAACTTACTTCGAATGTCCTTAATTCTCTGGCCTAATTTTAGAGGCTCAATATTTTGATCACCCTCTTTTGCCAGAGTCAAAGATGGGTACTCGTCATAGATATCTTCAGGCATGTATCCCTCTTTATTGAATGTCCATTTCACCTTGGTTTTTATTGTGCACTAAGCCTATCGGATAAAAAAGATAACTGAGACAAATAAACCGTGCTCTCTGTAACATTTTCAGAAACCATGTTTCCAATAGGAAATTTTTAGTTGATTATAGTCCCAACAAGAGCTATGTTACCAACTTGTTAGTTGTAGAGATGCGTTTTCCGAATTGACTGATAACGTGATTTAACAGTGAGATTCGGTTTTCCCCCGCGATGAAAACATCATTTGGGGTATGGAATTCACCCTGTCTTTGGAATGAAGACAGTAAACAGAAAGAGGACTAACGAGAGCGACAATCCTATTAATAATCTCGTTAGCACGAATGGAAGGTCATCTACCATGAACAACAGTTACCAAAATCACAGCCTAGAGAATTTTTTCTCTACCAACCTTGCTGCTACCGATGATGCAGTTTTTGCTGGAATCCAAGCGGAAAATACTCGTCAGAACGAACAAATTGAGCTGATTGCCTCTGAAAACATTGTATCCAAAGCCGTGATGCAAGCTCAGGGCACATGTTTAACCAATAAATATGCAGAAGGTTACCCCGGTCGTCGTTACTATGGCGGTTGTGAGCATGTTGATACTGTAGAAGCCATCGCAATTGAGCGTGCGAAGCAGCTTTTTAAATGTGAATACGCAAACGTTCAACCTCACTCTGGCGCTCAAGCAAATGGCGCAGTTAAGCTCGCTCTACTACAACCTGGCGATACCATACTAGGTATGTCGTTAGATGCGGGCGGCCACTTAACTCACGGTGCTCGTCCTGCTCTTTCTGGTAAATGGTTTAATGCTGTTCAATATGGTGTTGATCGTGAAACACTCGAAATCAACTATGACGACGTACGCGAGCTTGCACTTGAGCACAAACCAAAAATGATCATCGCTGGTGGTAGTGCGATTCCACGTACTATCGACTTTGCAAAATTCCGCGACATTGCCGATGAAGTCAACGCCATTCTCATGGTGGATATGGCGCACATCGCAGGCCTAATTGCCACAGGCGCACACCCTAGCCCGCTGCCACATGCACACGTAGTGACAACCACAACACACAAAACTCTGCGTGGCCCACGCGGCGGCATGATATTGACTAACCACGAAGACATCATCAAAAAGATCAATTCTGCTGTCTTCCCTGGCCTTCAAGGTGGCCCACTAATGCACGTTATCGCGGCTAAAGCCGTAGCATTTGGTGAAGCACTTGGTCCTGAGTTTTCAAGCTACATTGATTCCGTAATCAATAACGCCAAGGTATTGGCAGAAGTACTACAAACTCGCGGCTGTGACATTGTCACAGGTGGAACAGATACACATTTAATGCTGGTTGATCTTCGTCCTAAAGGATTGAAAGGCAACAAAGCAGAAGAAGCGCTAGAGCGTGCAGGGATCACATGTAATAAAAATGGTATTCCATTCGATTCTGAGAAGCCTATGATTACATCGGGTATACGTTTAGGTACGCCTGCCGGGACAAGCCGCGGCTTTGGCGCTGAAGAATTCAAACTCATTGGTAATTGGATTGGCGACGTACTGGATGGGCTAGTAGAAAACCCTGAAGGTGACGCAGAAGTGGAACAACGCGTTCGCAAAGAAGTGAAAGCATTGTGTAACTGCTTCCCTCTTTACCAGTGAACAAATTTAAACAAAGTTATTTTTTGGAGACTAAGCAATGGACAAAACACTGAAGTTTGCAGACAGCCACGAATGGGTACGTAACAATGGTGACGGCACAGCAACTATCGGTATTTCTGAGCATGCACAAGAAATGCTAGGTGACGTCGTTTTCGTTGACCTTCCTGAGGTAGAAGTCGAAATCGACGCAGGTGATAGTTTCTCTTTGGTTGAATCTGTGAAAGCAGCTTCAGACATCTACGCCCCAATTACAGGCGAAGTCGTTGCAATAAACGAAGAACTCGAAGATAGCCCAGAGCTTATCAACGAAGAGCCTTATGAAGGCGGCTGGATTGTCAAAGTGAAAATGTCAGATGCTTCTGAGCTCGACAATCTTAAAGATGCAGAAGAGTACCTAAACTCAATCGAAGACGAGTAATAGGCAAATGTGTAAAGCTGTCCCACTTAAGGGGGCAGCTTTTTTTCAAAGTTCGGGCGTATAATTACTTATATCAGTAGTGATATCCAATACCCGAATGATGGAGTAGGTAAAGGACAATGACTGAATTACTTCAAAGCCTTAGCACCCAAAATGAGTTCGTTGCTCGCCACAACGGCCCTAACAAACAAGACCAACAAAAAATGTTGGATGTCATCAAAGCAGCTAGCCTTGATGCCTTAATCGACGAAACTGTGCCTGCGCAAATCCGCGTTGAGAAGCCAATGGCTCTAGCAGAAGCGATGAGCGAAGCAGACATGCTTGGTGCCATGCGTGAATTCGCTAACAAAAACCAAGTTAAGCGTACCTTTATTGGCCAAGGTTACTACAACACGTTCACGCCTAATGTCATCTTGCGTAACGTACTGGAAAACCCAGGCTGGTACACGGCATACACGCCATACCAACCAGAGATCTCTCAAGGCCGTCTAGAAGCACTGCTGAACTTCCAGCAAATGGTCATGGATCTAACAGGCATGGACATTGCCAATGCATCGCTGCTTGATGAAGCAACCGCAGCAGCCGAGGCCATGACACTGTGTAAGCGAGCAGGTAAGAGCAAAAGCAACGTCTTCTTTGTTGCAGACGATGTTCACCCACAAACGCTGGAAGTGATCAAAACCCGTGCAAAATACATTGGTTTTGACGTGTTGGTCGGTTCACTAGACTTACTGGCAGAACAAGACGTCTTCGGCGCGCTGGTCCAGTACCCGAATACGACAGGTGAAGTTCGTGACATCACAGACATCATCGCCAAAGCTCAAGCTAACAAAATTTTGGTTGCCGTGGCAACTGACCTTCTTGCTTCTGCGCTTTTAAAACCAGCAGGTGAAATGGGCGCTGACGTGGTAATTGGTTCAACTCAACGTTTCGGCGTACCTATGGGTTACGGCGGTCCACACGCTGCCTTTATGGCCACACGTGAGAAGCACAAGCGTACCATTCCTGGCCGTGTTATTGGTGTGTCTATCGACAGCACTGGTAAACAAGCACTGCGCATGGCGATGCAAACTCGTGAGCAGCACATTCGCCGCGAAAAAGCGACATCTAACATCTGTACTGCACAAGCACTGCTGGCTAACATGGCGTCTTTCTACGCAGTTTATCATGGTGCAGAAGGTCTACGCACTATCGCCCGTCGCACGCATCACATGACGGCTATCTTAGCCGCGGGGCTGACTAAATCTGGCTTCGAGCTAGCTCATAATAGCTTCTTCGATACCATCACCATCAATACCGCCACGAATACAGATGAAGTGTATGCTAAAGCGCAAGCCGCAGACATCAACCTTCGCCTGCTAAAAGGCCAGTTGGGGGTAAGCTTGGATGAAACCACTACAACGGAAGATATCCAAGCTCTATTTGATGTATTTGGCGTTAAAGAAGATGTCAATGCGCTATCCACTGAGATTGCATCAAACGAGTTTGCTGCTATTCCTGAAGCGCTGCGCCGCACATCTAAATACCTTACTCACCCTGTGTTCAATACGCATCACAGCGAAACGCAAATGATGCGCTACCTTAAGCAGCTTGAGAACAAAGATTTTTCTTTGACTCACGGCATGATCCCGCTTGGTAGCTGTACCATGAAGCTCAACGCAGCAGCAGAAATGATCCCTGTGACTTGGCCTGAATTTGGTGCGATTCACCCCTATGCACCACTAGAGCAAGCAGCAGGTTACACAGCGCTTGCCGAAGATCTTAAGCAGAAATTGTGCGAAATCACAGGTTATGATGCCTTCTCTTTGCAGCCAAACTCAGGTGCTTCGGGCGAATACGCTGGCCTAATCGCTATTCAGCGCTACCACGAAAGTCGCGGTGAAGGACACCGTAACGTTTGTTTGATCCCAAGCTCAGCACACGGTACAAACCCAGCGACCGCTTCTATGGTGTCGATGAAGGTTGTGGTCGTAAAATGTGATGAAGACGGTAACATCGATGTGAGCGATCTTGCGGCTAAGATCGAAAAGCACAAAGATAACCTGTCTAGCATTATGATCACCTACCCTTCAACACACGGTGTGTACGAAGAGCAAGTGAAAGAAGTGTGTGAGATGGTTCATGCGGCCGGTGGTCAAGTTTACCTTGATGGTGCAAACATGAATGCTCAGGTTGGTTTGACGTCCCCAGGCTTTATCGGCTCTGACGTTTCTCACTTGAACCTGCACAAAACTTTCTGTATTCCGCACGGTGGTGGTGGTCCAGGTATGGGTCCAATTGGTGTTAAATCGCACCTAGCGCCTTTCCTACCGGGCCATATTGAAAACGGTGTTGAAGGCGACGAACTAGCGGTTGCCGCAGCCGATCTTGGCAGCGCTTCTATCTTGCCTATTTCTTGGGCTTACATCGCTATGATGGGCGAAGCTGGCTTAACAGAAGCTACCAAAGTCGCTATCTTAAATGCTAACTATATGATGGAGCGCCTACGTCCTCATTATCCGGTACTTTACCGTGGTACTAATGGTCGTGTGGCTCACGAATGTATTATCGACATTCGTCCATTAAAAGAAGAGACAGGTATCAGCGAGGAAGACATCGCCAAACGTCTAATGGATTACGGTTTCCATGCACCAACCATGTCGTTTCCTGTGGCTGGCACACTCATGGTTGAGCCAACTGAGTCAGAAGACTTAGAAGAGATCGATCGCTTCTGCGAGGCAATGATCGCCATCCGTGAAGAAATGACCAAGGTGAAAAAGGGTGAGTGGCCACTAGAGAACAACCCGCTAGTCAACGCACCTCACACACAAGCAGACTTGGCTGCTACTGAGTGGGATCGTCCATACTCGCGTGAACTCGGCTGTTTCCCATCACAGGCAACTAAGCAGTGGAAATACTGGCCAACGGTTAACCGAGTTGACAACGTCTACGGCGACCGTAACCTAATCTGCTCTTGCCCTAGTATCGATAGCTACGAAGAGTAGATTTCGCTAGAGCTCAAAATCGGACCGATTGGTTCGACTCATACTCAGAAAAAAGGTCTAGCTTTCTGCTAGACCTTTGTACTCTTCGGGGCAGCACAAGCTTTTGTTAGTTCATTACACTCCAATGTGATGGTGGCGTTAGGCCCCAGCGCTGCATCTCTTTCTCAGAGTAAATCGCCCGACCTTTTTCACCTATTGCAATAGGAAGACTATTGGCATCTTTCCCTGCTAAGATTTCATTCACAAGACCCGAAGCTTGCTTGCCTTGGCTTTCTCCGAACAAAACCACGCCTCCACTAGCTTTACCCTCACCAACCGCAAAGTCCCAGAATGCGAACAGTGGAATTTTGGAGTTCTTATTCGTCCAAGCTAATATTTCAGGAGCGTGAACACTATTACCACCCTTATCAACTAGAGTGTGGTACAGGCCGACAATAATCACCGAAACGCCATCGTCTTTTGCACTGCTTACCATCTTCTGCCACTCTTCTTTGGTTCCTATCAGAAGTAGTTCTGCCTCAACTTTTAGGTTTCTCTTTATTAGCTCATATTGCTTTTTAATATTCTTAGTCGCTTCCTGAGAGGTGGCTCCTGAGTCAAACATAACTCTAAACTTATGATTTTTCTTCGGCAGCATTTGACTAATATCACGAATACTCTTTACAAATAACGGAGTCTCCAGTACCCCTGTCACTTGGGCTTGGCCTTTATATTTTCTCAACAGTTCGCGAGGGTTGGAGTTGATGCCTAAGAATACTATCGAAATCGGCTCTTGATAAAGTTTCGGCAGCATGTATTTCAGCGCATTATCATCACCTAGAATGACAACATTTGGCTTTAGTTCTTTATAATATTCGAACGCTTCATTGGCTTTCGCCTCAAATTGCTCAACAGGAATTCGTTTTGTATCCATCTGAAACCTATGCAACTGCGCAGAAGATGATATAGTGTCCTTGATGCCTTTTATGTAACTGACATCCCATGGATATTCAGCATGATAGCTTTCTATTACTAAAACTTTTTCTGCTTGTGCACCACCTGTTAACAAGAGCAAGCAAAGTATAAATGCTCTCATGACCGCCTCCGGAAAATGTTGAACACATAGTTAGTTTAGTGTTGGTGTCTACATTTGTGGAATTATATTCTTGATAAAAACCGACAACTGCAAGCTATACTCAATTGAAAACACCATCTTTGAGTATTATGAGCCGAAGCAAAAAAGTTGATGAGAGTATTAACAACCCCTTTCAAAGCCGCATAGGACGGCGCATCATCTTGTTGATGGTGACGCTTAGTAGTTTTGTCACTTTATTCACCACAATATTGCAGCTTTCTTGGGACTACAAAAAAGAATTTAATGATGTCGAGCAACGACACATAGAGATACGTGATGTCCATGCTGGGCTGCTAGCATCGTCATTATGGTCATTCGACTTAGCTGTATTGCAGGAAAGGCTAGATGGTCTTGTTAATTTGCCCAAAATTGATTATTTGGAAGTTAATTCGGGAAACTACACCTTCGATTCAGGAAAACAAGCAACAGATAATGTTGTACATGAGACATTTTCCTTGACCTATCAAGACCCAGAAGACGGGCATTCTGAAGAAATCGGTACTATCTATGTCGAGTCAAATGCACAAGAAATATACGACTACCTTCTTCACCAATTTATATCAACCCTAGTACTTAATGCCCTTAAAACCACTCTCGTCTGTTCAATTATGCTGTTAATCTTTCACGCAAGTGTGAACAGACGAATATTTCAAATCGCGCAGTATCTTCGCGCTTTCAATCCTAGGCACCCAAGCAAGCCGCTTGTTTTAACCAAAAAGCGTTGGATATCAGAAAAAGATGATGAGTTAGACTGGCTGGGAGAAGGGGCAAACAAGATCAGCAGTAACATTACACTGCTTTATAACAATATTAAGGCAGAGCAGGATAGGCTCGCCGACTTTACCAATGTATCTTCGGACTGGCTATGGGAAACAAACGAGCTTGGACAGCTCACCTACTGCTCAGATGCAATGAAAGAAGCTTTGTCCCTTGTTGCCGTGCATGGAGTCTGCTTAGCTGACGTAGAAGCCCTAAAAGGGGCTGACCAACTACATCAAGCAATAGCGCGACGCAACGACTTTAACCAAATCGAAGAAAGTATTACCTTAAATAGTATTACTCTTCACCTACTCTTCCAAGCAACTGCTCGATATGAAAAGAGTAAGTTTCTGGGCTTTCGAGGCACTGCTATAAATATAACAGAGCTAAAGCTTACTCAAATTGAACTAGAAGAGCTCAATCAAAACTTGGAGCGCATGGTTGCTTCAAGGACACTCGATCTCAAACAAAGTATGGAGCAATTGCAGGATGCTCAGGATAAACTCGTAGAGTCAGAAAAGCTCGCGGCTTTAGGTGGGTTGGTGGCAGGAGTCGCACATGAGGTCAATACCCCATTGGGTATTGCGGTAACTGCCACTTCTGTTATTCGAGATGTGACTAGTGAGCTGAATGCCGCATTTGCGTCACAAACCTTAACAAGTACCCAATTTGAATCTTTAATGAAACGTATGTCAGACAGTAGCCAGATGCTTGAACACAACTTAAACCGAGCAGCCCAATTGGTCAGAGATTTCAAACAAACAGCTGTCGATCAGGTTTCTGAAGCTCGTTCTCAATTTAATGTCTCACAAGTTATTGAAGCTCTGCTAGCAAGCCTTCATCCAGAGACTCGGAAAGTACCTGTAAGCCCAACCCTAGAGGGAGACAAGGCTATCGTAATGAATAGCCTGCCCGGCGTATTAACACAAATCATTTCAAACCTAGTAATGAACAGCATTAATCATGCTTTCGAAAGCCAGCCTAAAGCAGAAATTTCTATCAGATTTTACCAAGAAGAAGATATGATTATCTTCGAATATCGCGATAATGGTGGCGGTGTAGAAGAAGCACTACACCAGAAAATATTTGAACCTTTCTATACCAGTAAAAGAGGGTTGGGCGGCTCTGGGCTTGGGTTGAACCTAGTGTTTAACCTAGTTCACCAAAAACTCAAAGGAGAGCTGGAGTTCAGCTCTGAAGTGGGAAATGGAGTGTTTTTTAAACTAAGAATACCCCTAAATTTGCCCCTAGAGGTAACGAGCTGATTTGAAGAACAACTCTTAATCAGGAAGAGACTTCCTGATCTCTAAGAACTCATCCCAATGCTTAATAAGGAGTTCTACTAACTTAGGTTCACACTGTTTACCCTTCTGGACTACGAGCTCCAGCATGATCTGTTCATCTGTTCATCTGTCCATGGTTCTTTGTAACTGCGTTTAGCCCCTAGGGCGTCAAACACATTGGCTAATGCCGTTTGAAATTCAGCTATGAAGTGGGAAATAGAGTATTTTTAAACTAAGAATACCCCTAAATTTGCCCCTAGAGGTAACGAGCTGATTCGAAGAACAACTCTTAATCAGGAAGAGACTTCCTGATCTCTAAGAACTCATCCCAATGCTTAATAAGGAGTTCTACCAACTTAGGTTCAAACTGTTTACCCTTCTGGGCTACGAGCTCCAGCATGATCTGTTCATCTGTCCATGGTTCTTTGTAACTGCGTTTAGACCCTAGGGCGTCAAACACATCGGCTAATGCCGTAATGCGTCCGGCAACGGGAATGTCTAGCCCAGATAGGCCATTGGGATAACCAGTTCCATCCCATTTTTCATGGTGGTAGCCAGCTATCTCTTTTGCAACAGTCATCAATCTGCGTTTTGATTTACTCAAAATCTCTACACCATGATCGACATGTTTTTTCATAACCTCCCACTCCTCTGCATCTAGCTTGCTGGGTTTGTGGAGGATGGAATCAGGTACAGCGACCTTACCAACGTCATGAAGGGGAGAGGCATGTTTGATCATAGAGGCGTCATATTCACTAAGACCATATAACAAGGCAAGTTTTTCGCTAAATAAAGACACTCTTTGGACGTGAGCACCAGTCTCTTTACTTCTTGCTTCTACCGCGTTAGCAAGGTTGTAAACAAGCTCCTTAGAGGTCTCGCGTATATCCAACATCAGGCTCAAGTTTTCGAATGTTAAACCTATATTCTGCATATAGATTTCAAGAAGCTGCATATCAAGTTCTGTCAGCTCGCGATTGACATTTACATAGAGTATACAGTCGACCCCTTGCTCATCATGTGAAAACAAAACATAAGCATCACCAAAGTTCTCCGATTTTCGTGACTCAAACACTTGCTTACATCGCATTGCCACTTCGGTGGGGAGCTTCTCAAAGGTGCACTCACTGTACGTGTCGACAAAAGAACCTGTCGCAGCCAGAGTCATGGCACGGGACTCTTCTCCATCCGGCCTTGGCTGGACAATACAGTAAAGCGCAGAGTTATCCAGCTTTAGTAGTGAAGTCAATTGTTCCAGAACTGAGGTGGCATAGGTTTGTAGGGTCGTGGTATTTTGAACACATGCTGACGCTTCGATGACTTTACTCAGACCTTTCTTTTGCTGCTCAATTAAACATAAATCCCGATAAGAGCGTAACATTGAGTAGAGCAAGGTCTTGAGCTTTTGAGTTGTAAGTTCTGTCTTTTCTTTGTAGTCGTCGATGTCGTATTCTCGGATGACTCTGTCTTCTGGAGCTTGCCCTGCCTGGCCTGTTCTTAACACAAGCCTCACTAAACTATTTTCCAAGGATTCACGAACATACTTAACCAAATCTAGCCCAGCATGTTCTGTTTCCATCACTACATCGACTAAAGCCAATGCAATATTGTCGTGCTGAGTAAACAACTTTTTCGCCTCTTCACCAGAATAGGCAGAAATCACCTCAAGCTTGCGCCCCTCAAATTCAAAATCAGACAAGGCAAGTATCGTTACTTGATGCATTTGTTCATCATCATCAATAAGAAGAACCTTCCAAGGAAGCACGGCTTGTTCTGCTCGTTTATTAGCATCATCCGCTTCTGGCTGCTCTGACTGTCGTTGGTCCGCAAACAATTCCATCTATCCAGTTACCCCCAATCACACTTCTCTACTTCTAGGTTTAGCACAAACTGACAAAAAAAACGAAAAATATGCTTATCTCAGTTACTATGCTAGAACATGTGTTATATCTGGAAAATATTAATATTTCAGGATTAGATACAAAAGGTTATAGTTATATAAGAGAAAATTAATATTAGTAGCGTGTAAAGAATGATTTTGTAGATCTCGAATAACATGTGTTTTTTGTCCTGCACACATTTTAACAGCTAATAATTGCCTAACAACGATGTAGCCTAATCCAAAAAACTCTCAGAGAGTTTTAACCACATCATGTCATGATTGGGTTAAAACTATACGCTAAAAGCTTCATTGTAATTTAATCTCTGATATGTTGGTTATTTATCTAATAAATAAGAGTCATAATTTTTATAGAATACCCATTACATTCTCACAACGAGGTGAAAAACGTGAATGATAAACTATTTGAATATGCTGGATTCTGGCCACGGCTAGCGGCAACACTAATCGATACTGTTATACTCTTTCTTTTCACTATGCCCGTAATGTTCTTGGTATATGGTGAGCTATACTGGGACTCCGATGATTTCATATTGGGCGGTTGGGATGTCATTCTCAACTGGATATGTCCATTGATCGCCACGGTTACATTTTGGATATACCGCTCAGCCACACCAGGGAAAATAGTTTTCGGTCTAGAGGTGCTAGATGCAAAGACCGGCAGTAAGCTAACAGTTTCAACATCTATAATTCGATATTTTTCATACTATTTAAGTGCTATTCCACTGTGTTTGGGCTTTATTTGGATATGCTTAAATAGTAAGAGGCAGGGATGGCATGATTTAATTGCAGGTACAATCGTCGTAAGAAAAACGCAGATAAAAGAGGCTTATAAAACTATTCCACAAGAGTAAATAATAAATATACTCGAAAGACACCAATAAGTAGGGCTACCAACATGAAAAATTAGAAGTCCAAATGTAAGTTGCTGCTCAATTAAAATCTTACCAATCCTATTCGTTAGTATTTACTATGATTTGACCGGTAAGTACTAGCAGTAAGCGAAAGAATTCTCTACAATATGGCGCTGAGTCAGCAAGGTGCTGATCCTAATATGTTTCAGAGTTATGATCGCTAACTACTACCTTTGAAATAGGCTTTTCTTAAACTAAACACTCTGTGTATTCATTTATGAACCAAGATAAGTTTACCCACATCTATCGTTTACCAACTGCAACACAGATACGTATTGCCAAATGGCAACAGACGTTTAATGGCACTTCAGATTTAATAATCCATAAAGCGATAGAAGTACGTAATAAGCAGTACCGAAAGCCCAACTTCTTTCTGACTGGCTGGAGCGTCAACCTTTTTGATAAGAATGACATTTCCATTACTCACCATGGCAAGTACATTCAAACTGCCATGAGAACTATGCTCGATCGAAAAGTATCCTACAAGCGCATCTACCTGTCTAGGTTACCTATGGAAGAAGCGGAGCCAGCACTCGCGCGTTTCAAATCGGAATGGATTGCAAAACACAATCACGTTGCACGCAAGTACAATCAAATTAAGAAAAAAGAATTTTTGCGTTACGCCCGTGAAGAGGAAGAAACACTATATCCATCTATCCCGAAAGGAGAGTTTGACAAAAGTCTATGGAATAGGCTCGTCGTATCGGAGTTGGGACCACAGAAGAAATTTGATAATCCGTATTTTGTTAAAAAGTCCAAAGTGTGATGTCTGGAGCAGTGACGGCGTTGATTACACTACTCGTATTTCGACATTATTTCTTGATAAAGCGAATCACCCGACTCCCCTTTCGTACTTTTTAACATATCAATCCCCTTTTGTAGCTTGGTCGTTGCTTCTGGATTAACCTGATTATTAAAGGCATAGTAGACATAGCCTTCTTTAACCGTGTACACGGACTCAAACAGGCCTGGGTCAACTTGAGCTTCTTTGGACCACCATATCGCTGCTCGGTGAGCATAAACTAACAAATCGATGCGCCGTTTCATGAGTTGTTCAGCTAGTGTGGTAACATAGTTAGATTCCTGCATTGCATTTCTCGGAATCCCCATATCCAATAGAGTTTGCTCACCGATATCGTCTCTAATCACACCGATACGATACTTTGCCATGTCCATCGCTTTATTGATCTTTATGTTGGTGTCTTTACGCGCCATAACAACAATTTTTATGTCTGTAATAGGTCCAACCCAAGTAAACAATTTCTCACGATGTTCAGACCGAGTAGTCGAAAACAGAACAGCATTGTCTTCTGTTAGAACAGTACGATATGACCGCGCCCATGGCTGCAAGGTAACTTGCGATAGAGAAACCTCTTCACCTACCAATTTGCTGGCCGCTTTTAGAATATCGACCGCATAACCAGATATCTTGCCATCTTTTAGATAATTCCCAGGAGGGTATGATTCTGTAAAATAAGATAGTTCTCGTAAATCACCCGTACCTTGCGCGCTATTTGCCAAGCTATGATGGGCGGTTAATAAAATCACTAAGGATAAAATGCATTTGATTCGCTTCATTATCCTACTCCCAGCTATTATCTACTATTTAAATTTAGTCCACTGGGCCAGAGTTCTAAAGAAAAATAACCAACAAAGTATCAATAACCTGTAACTGTCTAAATTTTTAATAATATTAACATCAATATTTTAAATTTTTTGACAGTCTGTGTTTTTAGTTCGAGTAATCAGGAATACAGCTGTTGCTGACAAAATAAAGCCCAATATTGCGGTACGATCAAAAGATTCACCGAATATCAGCCATGCTAGATAAGCATCTGAAAAGCATGTTTAAAATCCCTTTCTTCGACCAAAGATCAAATCGTCTGTAAACGGTACTCCACTCTCCGAACTCAGAGGGGAGATCTCGCCAAGGAACACCTGTTCTCATTCGATAAAGTATTCCTTCAAATGTCATTCGATGTTCAGTTGTATCGTAAATACGACCTGTACTTTTCATAAGTTGGAGTAGCAGTTCCCAGCGAATATCAGTTAACATAGTTTTTGGCATGGTATTGGTTATGGTTTTACTTTTGGCGAAGCAAATTATAACTCTTTACTATGCTGTTCAAAAAATACTCATGAAAGATCAACACGCCCTGGTATGTTGGTAAGGAGTAAGAAAATATACGACTACTTTTTACTGTTGAAGTGTTCTGATAAGGCGGTGCGACGTCTTTTGGCGGCTCCCCCACCGCTTTTCACTGTGTCTTCATAGCCAGATTTTATAAAGCGTTGAGCCGGGCTGCTTGGAGTTACACGCTTAAGCTGTGGTGATTTTGGCGTTCCTGCAACTTGATAAACAGTCTGACCACTTCCTGTTGTTACCGTAATTAATGTCCCATCATAACCAAAGTCTGTAGTGATAAGCCTCTCGTTACGAAAGACACCACGTTCACTTAATGTCATTATCTCAGTGTCATATTCTGGGGTACCAATTTCAATCCATCTTCCATAGACGTGTTTAGGATGAATATAGTCTTGGTAGCTAAAGTATAAAATAGCTGAAAAGGCAACACCGAGAGCGATAAGTAAGGTTATCCCAGAAAACTTGAGAAAAGCGTTTTTTGTCAAATTGAAGTCATCTGATTCCGACTCTTTGCTTTTCTTATTTAATGCCACGTTAAACCGCTCTTTTTTGATGGTATCAAAAGATAAGTATACCTTTAAACCAGCATCATTAGTGAAAAATTTAGTTTAGCAGTTTCTGTGTCTCCAGATTGAAAGAGTATTCCTACCTGATGTTAACGAATTGCAAATAACCATTCTCTGGTGAACGTTGCAGAATAAGGATTAATATTTCTATTAAATATCTTTAGTTATCAATAGAGCTGCAATGCTACGTAACTTGTTGTTGCTATCAAAAGTATGAAATGGGTCAGTGGAGAAAATGCTATTTTTTTACAATTAACAAAAATATCTACTACAATTAAAGGGCGAAGTTGTATTTGGGGAGGTAATATATGTCTGTAGTACCAAAGCACAAAGACCCGCACGATCGTTATGATCCCAATCGGGAATTGACCACGGATCAATTACATCGATTTGGCAAGGTTGCTAATGAAGCGCAAAAAAGACGTGAGTTGAGAGCGCAAAGAGGGACGTTGGTGTCAGCCGCTCACACTGTTAAAGACAAAGCGATGAAGCAGGTGGTCGCGCCAAAAAAAGATAAACCAAATTCAGTTAGGTATGCTGCTTGGATTTTAGTGGCTATGTCTGTGAGCTTGTGGTTGATGTTTATGAGTCGTTAGGTCTTGCTGTCTTCAGGGGTGTTACCTTACCCAACCCCAGTTCTTCTTCACTATCTAGAGAATCACATTGATGTGGATTGTAGTACCTGTATTGATTCTTACCACTGTGTTTAGCTGAATACATAGCTTTATCTGCACAACGTGTCAGCTCTAACATTGAATCTGCGTCGTCAGGAAACAAAGCCACACCAGCGCTTACAGTGAGTTTATTAATCCTTTCCGTACTTTGATAACTATCTTCAAACAGGTGACATATACGTTCCAAAATTCGGTTAAGGTCCTCAACGCTGTTTACACCATAAAGAAGGAGTACGAACTCATCACCGGCAAATCGAGCAATGGAGTAATCATTTCTTTGGGTTTTTCTGTCCTTGGTGCGGATATTGTTTTTTAGACGATTTGCAAAGTGCTGGAGAACACGATCGCCTATTTCATGACCATAGGTATCATTGATCATTTTGAAGTTGTCTATGTCTAAAAAGACCATTGCAGTTAAAGTTTCATTGTCCCTTACTTGCTCAAGTTTGCCCAATGCCCAGCTTTCAAAGCTCCATCGATTGGCTAGCCCTGTGAGTTGATCACGGTACGCAAGATCTTCAATGCCTTCTTTGTAAAGGGACTGTATGTAGCTCGCCACTTTTGCATAGAAATAAGCAGAGGTATTACACAGAACACTAAGCGCCAGTAAGCTAATCAAGAATCGATCTACTGCAAACTGGCCGGATACTACGACCAAATCTGTAAACACACAGACGACAAAGATCAACAGGTAGGACGATACACTGATCATCAGGCCTGTCTTAAATTCGCACGCTAATATGACAGCAGCCAAGATCGGAAAAAGCCAGAGTAATCTGTCGGTGATATGTTCGCCGTAAAAAAGGAGCATTGCGGCTTGAAAAAGCAAGACACCGGACAATACGATGTCCGAAACGTTAACGGAGGGGTTTAGCCTCTGGTAAAAAAGGTTACCAGCTAAAATTATGACGCAAAGACCGTTAGTGATGCCGAATAAATAGCTTTGATTTGAAAGATGTAGGAGCCCGTAATAGGCCATGATTATTAAGGCTATAACAGAGCACAGGAGTACTATTTTACATTTTCTAGCAGAGCGCATATCTGCCATTTCTTCGAGATGTTGTCCCACAAAGTTTGTCATATGGTCCTTGCCTACAAAATTTACAATCCGGCTATTTAAGTCTAGAAGAAAAAACTGAGTTTGGAGCAAAACTTGAGAAATAAATTAATAACTTTCAATGCCATATATTAATACAATTGCATATAGCAAGTGTTACTCTGGCTAAAATACAAGCCGAAAGTATAGCTAAGACTATGTATTTGTGTGTAAAGACCTAAGCATTCACTCTAATCTATGATGTACTATTTTTCGTATGTATTGCTAGAGTGACATCCAAGTGTGTTTTGATATAGTCAAAAGTTCTATAAAACTTAACATTGATAGATTGAATTCATTGGCTGAATTCCTGGCGTAGCCAGTTACGCAGTAACAGAATATTCTCATTCTTAAGTTTTTCTGGTGGGCATGCGAAGTAGAAATCCTGATTTGGGTTACAAATGGGCAATCCCACTTCAACTAGGGAGCCTTGACTCACTTCGTCTCGGATAAAATGTCGATGTGAAACAAAAATGCCGAGTTTACGGATTGTGGCTTGAACAGCCTGAATTGAGGCGCTGAACTTAAGGTTTTGTGTGTAGGCGGGCTCTGGGAGTTGGTGACTCTTGCACCATATTTTCCAGTCATCTTTTCGTCTATCATTGGTAACTATGATTGCTGGATACTGCTTTAGGATAGATTCTGGCGTAGTATACACATCAATTAATTCGGGGCTGGCTGTCAGAACTAGCTCATCTGTCGCTAACAACTCACAATAATAATCAGACCAGTCATGGGTATTACCATGGATAATAGCCACATCTATGCCTTCGGATTCCATTTTGAAGTGTCCTGTGAGATTTGAAATTCGAATATCGATGTTTGGGGCAAATTGGTTAAATCGGTCAACATGAGGTATCCACCAATGCATGACCAGAGAATTGATCATGTTGAGGGTTATTCGTTGACTGTGTTGTTGTTCAATAAGTTTTTCAGTTGCCGATACGATTTGTTCCAGAGCAGGCGCGATTTGCTTGTAATAGTGCCGTCCAGTTGAATTTAGCGAAACACTCCTTCCCTGACGGATAAACAGCTTCTGCCCGAGCTGTGATTCAAGATTTTTTATTGATTGACTGATCGCTGAATGACTAACGCTAAGGAGTTGGGCTGCATCAGTCATGCTACCAGTTTCTGCCACAGCAACAAAAGCATACACTGACTTTAACGGTATAGGTCTTTTCATATGTAAGTTTCTCTTACAAATACTGTAAATATAACTCGCTTTTTATCTGACTTACAAGGGCATAAACTTGGGCCATTATAGAGGAGGATTTATGGTAACTCGCTGGTATCCCATACTATTTATGATGGCGTCTACGTTCAGTTTGTCGTTAACAGGACTGGTTTCCAAATTTTTAACCGATCACTTTGAAGTGAGTTTGTTAAGCTTCCTGCGATTTATTGTTCCAGCAATGATGTTGGTTCTTGTGTTCGTTGGGCGAGAAGTTAGGTGGCCAAGCCCTAATGAGCAACTGTCTCTTTGGATCAGGGCTTTGTGTTTGGGTTTAAGTCAAGTGTGTTTTATATTTTCACTTCAACACTTAACCTTGATGGAAAGCGTTGTACTTTTCGCGACAGGGCCTTTGTTTATCCCCGTATTAGAAAATCTTATATTTACAACTCCAATTAAAGTTGTAAATACAATAGGTCTAGTGGTGACATTTGTTGGGGTAACCATGCTATCGAGCGATGAAAGCCAGATCAGTATTAGGCTTGAGCTGATTGTTGGTTTGTGTGCAGGGTTATTTAATGCAGGGTCTCAATTAAGTTTGTATAAGATCAGTCAAAGCCGTTTAAATGCATTCGAGATAAACTTTTGGAGTTTTCTTTATGCAGCTGTTGTAGTTGTCCCTATACTCACATTCAGTTTTATCGATAATCGCACTATGTATCAGCCCCTAGACGATGGACCATGGCTTGTTATTATTGCGCTTAGTTTATTAGGTTTGATGGTCATTAATACGCAAGTGTTTCGTTCGAAGGCATACCAGCTTGCCAGCTCTGGTTCAGAGTTAGCACCAGTTATTTATACCAATTTGGTTTTTACTGCGCTTTGGCAGTGTTTGTTCTTCCAAAAGACATACAGTAATGTTCAAGTGTATGGCCTAATCTTAATTATATTGACCAATGTAGTTTGCGCTACTTGCTCCTACCTAGGTGACAAAAATCATTCCCGCCATACAAGCTAGCCTGAAAGGAATTTAGAGCTTATCGCTAGCTTCAACCCTTATTGAGAAGCTTTTGCGCGTCTTATGATAGGCCTAAACATTGCGATGACGCTATTAGCTTGTGGGAATGGGTATATAAATACAAATAATATTTCTATCATTATCAATGGAAACTTACTCAAGTTCATATAGGTTTTAAGTAAGGGCATAGATATTGAATTCTATAGTCGTACACAGAAATCAAGGAAAAATAGAGTGACGTGACAATTTGAGAGGATGTACAGTTTTCCAGTGCTGGGGCTCGCACTGGGTTTATGTGAGGGGCGAATGAGAGAACGCTTGGGCAGTCGATGGGCGGCTATACTAGTGGCACTACTTCTATGTGTTATTGGAGTAGGACTGGTAGAGTTCATCGATCGTAGCCAAAAGACCTTCATGCACAACAGTATGTTGGTTCGAGCGAAAGAAGAATTATCCATTATCCGTTCAGAGTTAGAAATTGCTATTTTTAACGACATTTTTGTTGCAAACGGTTTGTCAGCTCTGATTGCGGCTAATCCAAACTTTGAGTTTTCAGGATGGGGCTTGTTTGCATCCAGCGTGATGCGTAAAGCACATCATGTTGAACTCATTACATTAGCGCCAGATGACGTAGTCAAGTATGTCTATCCATATGAGGGTAATGAAGCCTTACTTGCTCTTGATTATCGAACTCTCCCAGAACGATGGATGACGGTTAACAAGGCGAGAGACATTCATGAAATACTAATAGCAGGTCCGCTTAATTCGATCCAAGGTGGGCGGGTATTAATTGCTCAAGTCCCAATTTTTTCAGACCCTATATACCATCGCGATTATTGGGGAGTATGTAGTTTAGTCATTTCTCTCGAGTCACTGTTTGAAGATGTAGGGGTAAAGTCTTACACCGAGAAATATTATCTTGCAATGCGAGGTGCAGATAGCTCGGGAGAAGAAGGCGATATCTTTTATGGTACGCAGAGTACCTTTGATAACGCTTTCGCTATAGAGTCGGTCAAGTTTCCATACGGGACTTGGATTATCGCGGCCGCAACAAAAAGTGATTTGCTTGAATACAGTGATTGGTACCGAGTTCATGCAGTGAGACTCCTTGGCTACCCGCTTATCGTTTTACTCCTTCTGGCTTATGGCACAATCTACTACCTCTACCACGCTGCGAATAAACGAGCTCTACATGACTCATTGACATCTCTGCCTAATCGTCGCTACTTCATGTACACCCTAGAACGGCACTTTGCCCTTGTAGCGGGTTCTGGAAAAAGCGAGTCTTTTGCTATTCTCAACGTTGATTTAGATAAATTTAAGTGGATCAATGATACGTTCGGTCATGCTGCTGGGGACAAGGTGCTTGTCGAGGTAGCGAGAAGGATAAAAAGTGCATTGAGGTTGTCGGATCTTGTCGCACGGGTTGGGGGCGATGAGTTTCTAATACTTTTAACTCGAATTAAACGAAAAGAAGACGTTGATGCTATTAACAACCAGTTACAAAAATCCATTTGCCGTAATCCAGTCATTTATGAAAAAAATGACATCAGCGTTTATGTTAGTGTTGGTCTAGCAATCTATGACGAGCGGTATAAAGAAGTAGATGAGATGCTCAAAGCCGCTGATGACAGTATGTATGATGAAAAGCGGCGGGAAGATTAAATCGAGTATATTTGACTATCTCTGAAAGCTAGTTAGTGAATATGATCAAGGCACAGGAAACAGGATTTAGTGGCAGAAAATGCAAGAGTTAACACAATGGCTAAATGACTATGGGGAAAATCATCGACACCCGGTAAACCAGAAGATTAATAAAGTGGCGATACCTGGCACTTTCTTATCTTTAGTAGGCTTGATATGGAGCATGCCGTCATTGTCGTTTTCGGGCCTTACACTAAACTGGGTATGGGTAGCAGCTATACCTCTAGCTATTTTTTACTTCAAGCTTTCCCTTAGTGTCTCTTTAATGATGTTAGGCTTTTTCTTAGCTTGTGTATCCCTAGTCTGGTCTCTCGACATTCTTGAATTGCCAGTATTTCTTGTATCCATCCTTGTATTGACTCTATCCGGAATTATACAGTTCGTTGGTTATGAGATTGAAGGTAAACGGCCTTCGCTCAGAGAATACATTGGGTTTATTTTAATTGGCCCAATATGGGTATTTCGTCACAAATAACTCACCTTTAATCATTCTGGTCGCTGCAATTAATAGAAGATAGGTGAATCTCAGTATTAATTGCAAATTAAAACCCCTTCCGTTGCATTTTGCAATCAAATATTCATAATGCAAGTTTATTATGCGTATTGTTGGTATACAACTGGCCACAATTCATACAAAAATAGGCTTTAAATTGATTTTCAATGTTGGCACGCCTTGTGCTTATGTGTAAGTGACCCTTATTAAGCCGAGGGTCACCTAGCCAACTGACGTTGTTAGTGAATACACATTGTTCACACTTTATATAGCCAATCACAATTATTGTGGTTGGCTTTTTTTATGTATGCTTTTAAGCATGAGCTAACTATCCAAGTCATAACAACTAGGCTTTCTAGGACAAACAGCACCGCGAGAGCAAATGACTCGCGCGTCTGCCTGTATTCCACGTTCAACCCAATTGATATTTAAGATCTTTGCTACCGTTGTGAACTCTTTGCGAATGTTATTTGGAATGGATGAGGTGCCACCACCATCGACACATAATGATTTCAGAGATTCTGCGATTGCTTGAGAGTCTCCTCCTTGGGCATCGATTGCTGGATTCAGATCGATACCAGCGCAGAGCACTCTGTTATTTCCTGCAGGATCCGCTATGTTGACTGATTCACAGCAATAGATTCTGGGTTCTCCATTGACATCCAATATAGATATCTGAGCAGAACTCGAATGCTGGGGTTGCGATAATCGACGAAAGACAGCCCAATGTTGGCAGGGGTCGTTGACCTGGCGCATATTTCCCCATGGTAGTGGAATTCCGTTTCCTCGATACACTGCTTTGAGTTTATGTTGGCCGTATGCATCGAAATAGTGCCAGTGAGGATATGGAGAAACCACCGTCATGCGTCTCATGGCAACTGAAGGTGATACTCCGGCCTTAATATGAGTATTTATTTCATAACCATTACGATCGAGTAATTGACGAAAAGGCACTTTTGGGCAAAGTAGGGCTCCTGCGAAGAAGCTTGATTCAAAATCGCGCCACGCTTGTAGAATGTCTTTTGATTTAAGGCATGAGGACGAATTTGACTGGTCATTTTCTTCCCAGTTAGTTGACTGACCAATAGATAGTACACTTTTTAGACTGGATTTATTATGTAAAACACTATGACCAATATAAACAGCTAAGTCATATTTTAGGCGAGTTGGGTACTGCTTTAAAATATCATTTAAGTAGATAGTGTTGGGAGGCTCGAAAAAAGACGTTACAATTTGGGTTGTACTTACCCCTAACTCATCAATCATGTCCTTTGGTGGGCGAGATACCCATTGTACGCTGAGGCCCATTCTATGAGTAATATCCATCAAATCCTGCTTTGATAAGTTGAGTCGCTTTAAGCCTACTTCTTCAGCTGCTCGTTCAAGATCTGGAAAATGATTTTGGTTACTTTCTTGGTGCGCTCGGATGAGAAGGTGTGCAAATTGTCGTCCTGAGATCCCTGTTTGAGATAACATTTCTGGAATTGCAATCTGTAATATTTCGTTAGAAAAAAGAAAACTAGGCTCTAGCGCCATGCCATGAATGCCACCTCTATTCCCTTTCTCTGGTGTGATATCTACTTTTTCTGGCTCGTCGTCTAAAAACCAAGCAGGCTCTTTTTGAAATACATCAGCAATCACTTCTAACATGTCGCTACTTGGTACTCGTTTGCCTCGTTCAATCATTGAGAGGTAAGAGACAGATGGAGCAGATTCTGGGTTGATTCTAATACAGCGAGCAGAGAGATCCTCCATTGTTAAGTGGTTTCTTTTTCTAAGATTTCTTATTTTGGTACCCAAAAAATGAGACTGACGGATTAGGCTTTTTGGCAACATTTTGTAAAATTCACACTGTAAAATTTTTGTTGTGAAATTGTAGTAAAAAACAAACTAGTATACCAAGTAAGCAAAGTCACAAATCGACATGTTGCGATGTACAAGTCCTAAATACTTGTTCTAGCAACGTAAATAGGAAAATCTTTGAGGGAAGACAATATGAACATGCTTACATTCGACAAAATGAAAAATCACACAAAGCATAAAACTTTTATAGCGGAAGCTGTTTTTGAAGTGGAAAGTGCGAATATAGACAAGGGAGTAGAGAAGCAAGTCAAAGCCAAGCAACTGCTTGATCGTCTTTTCCCTCTAGAGCATGGTTCTCATAGCAACGTTACTGCTTATCTAATCGATTACCGTCATGTGATGGCTTATTTCAGGGACGGAAGCCACAGCGGTCTAAAATACCCCAAACACTTCGTGGCTTACTGTGGTCATAAAGAAAACCCAGAATCGATTCTCTTTCGAGATGGTAAAGGTAGCCATGTGGAGCTAACACTGGGAACTCAAAAAGGAACAGGTTGTGTTGAACTGGTAACTATTGATGATATCCAGCTAGAAACGTGTACTTTGTTCCCTCATGAGGTACATGAAATGTCCGCTATACGTCATTGGATTAGCCTAATTAAGGCCGATGGACAAGGCAAGCCTCGTGCGTATTCTGAGGCCAAAGAATATACATCGAAATCTGGTGAAGGTTATGACTTACTATGTTGCTATAAGTTAAATAAAGATAGTTAAATTTTAATCTATCAATAAGGGCTTCTTGTAAAGGAGCCTTTATTCTATCTGAGGTATTGTAAAATAATGAAACAAATATATAAATTGTTATATTGTACCAATTAATAATGAAAACGTCCTGCTGTTAAAAAAAAAATACATAGAAGTATAATTAGTCTTTATATGATTGTTTTTTCGATGTCTTAACGCATCAAAATCAAATATTAATCATTTTACTGATATTTTGATGTCTTTTTTTGTTTCCATGAAACGATTTGTAATTTCATTTTTCAGTTGATTGATTAGTTTGTCGTCAACCATGTTATTGGAGCAAACACACGCAAAGATACTTCCTATTTAGTCGTTGGGGAGAAGAACTCTATACCAATAACAGGAAAGTAAAATGAAACAACATCAGACACTTTGGCTAATCGCCGCTGGATTAGGAGTTAGCCTACCAGCAACGGCAGCACAGATGATTACCGTTAAAAACGATGCATTACTGCAAGAGACACTCAAAGCCCAGTCAACCAGTGTTGTACCTATGGAGACTGGCTTTTCTGAAGTTAAGCGAGTGGTTTTGCCCAATGGAAAAGTAAAAGTCCGCTACCAGCAGACTTACATGGGCCTTCCAGTATTCAACACGTCTGTCGTCGCCACCCAGAACAAAACGAGTCAAAGTGAAGTACATGGCATAATGATGCAAGGGATCAGTGGTGATGTCACAACACCATCTCCTGCACTAGATGCAAAACAAGCGATTTCAGCCGCCAAGAATGCTTTTAAAAGAAAGTCTTTAGTCGAGTCGGATGCACCAATAGAAAATACTAAATCTGAATTAATGGTTTGGCTGGATGAGTCAAATACGGCAAAAGTGGTCTACATGGTAGATTTCTTTGTTGCCGCTCAAGTTCCACAGCGTCCGTTTTACTTTATTGATGCTAACACAGGCGAAGTACTCAAGCATTGGCGTGGATTGAATCATGCACAAGCTGCAGGGACAGGGCCTGGTGGGAACGAAAAAACGGGTCAATACAACTTTGGTTCTGACTATCCTGGCTTTGTAATAAGCAAATCTGGTAACACTTGTATCATGAATAACGATGCAGTTAAAACCGTGGACCTCAATGGTCGTACATCAGGCAGTACAGCCTATAGCTATTCATGTAATGATGACTCGAATTTTAACGACCATAAGTTTGTAAATGGCGCTTATTCACCGCTCAATGATGCTCACTACTTTGGTAAAGTTGTCTTTGATATGTACAAAGACTGGATGAACACGGCCCCGTTAACTTTCCAACTTACCATGCGAGTTCACTACGGTAATAGTTATGAGAATGCTTTTTGGAATGGCACATCAATGACATTCGGAGACGGCAAAAATAGATTTTATCCCTTAGTAGACATAAATGTTAGTGCACACGAAGTGAGTCATGGGTTTACGGAACAAAACTCTGGTTTGGTTTATGCGAATATGTCTGGCGGTATGAATGAAGCCTTCTCTGATATTGCCGGCGAGGCAGCAGAATATTATATGAAAGGCTCTGTTGATTGGATTGTGGGAGCTGATATCTTTAAGTCTCAAGGAGGACTACGTTATTTTGATCAGCCTTCTAGGGACGGACGTTCAATAGATCATGCATCAGATTATTACAATGGTTTAAATGTTCATTACTCTAGCGGTGTCTTTAATCGTGCTTTCTACCTATTAGCAAATAAAGCTGGCTGGGATGTTCGTAAAGGTTTTGAAATCTTCACTCTTGCAAACCAAATGTATTGGACGGCAAATAGTACCTTTGACGAAGGTGGCTGTGGCGTAGCCAAGGCTGCATCAGATATGGGGTATCCTGTGGCCGATGTAGAAGATGCATTTAACACAGTAGGTGTGAATGCATCTTGTGGGGCTACCCCTCCTCCAACTGATAACGTGTTAGTCAAGGGTACTCCTGTAACGAATTTGTCGGGTGCACGACTTTCTGAGACCTTCTATACCTTTAGTGTTGAGTCGGCTTCAAATGCTGTTGTCTCTATGTCTGGTGGAAGTGGTGACGCCGACCTATATGTAAAAGCGGGAAGCAAACCGTCAACTAATAGTTTTGATTGTCGACCATACAAATACGGTAATAATGAGCAGTGCACTGTTTCAGCAGCACCAGGTATGACTTACCATGTTATGGTTCGTGCTTATAGCAGTTACTCTGGTGTGACGCTCAGATTAGACTAGTAAGAGGGATGTAAATGAAGGGCTCCTTACTAGGAGCCCTTCTTCATTATTGGTGTAATTTACTTTTTGCTTGCTCGACTTTTGAAAAGTCTAACCCAAGTTCTTCCACTGCATCTTTTATTAACTGTGGGTTTTGCATGACTTGACCCATTAAAACTTGCAGTTGATCTTGAGGCAGCCCAAGTTCCCCTATGCTGGACATCGCAGCGAGAGGGTTTTGTGTTAGTGTTTCGAACAGGTCGTTGATTTGCTCATTACTAATGCCGTGGGTTTTTAGCAATTCAATTATTGGGTTCATGTTTCACCTATAGATTCGGTATAAAGATTGTAAAAGTGTATCACTCCCCTCGGTTTTGTTGAATGTCTAACTCTAGCTAAAAAAGCAAAGCCGAATACAACCAATACAGCAATAATCACTGGCCAAGCTGCTGTATTAAGGAGCAGTATTTTCTTTCCCGTTAAGCATTATTTGCTTTAAAGTTGTTTACTGCAGAGGCAACACTCTCAGCTCCGCTATAGATCTCATCCATGGTACGAGAGACTTCTTCTATACGCGTGCTTGTCTGCTCTGCCACACTGTTCACGTCATTCATTGCTTTGGTCACTTCTTGAGTTAGTGACATATTCTTGTTGACCACTTGAGTAATTTCTTCCGTTGATTCAGAAGTTCTAGAAGCCAGCTGCCTAACTTCATCTGCTACCACGGCAAAGCCTCGACCTTGTTCACCAGCCCTAGCAGCCTCTATTGCAGCGTTTAAGGCGAGTAGGTTGGTTTGATCTGCTATGCCACCTATGGTTTTGACAATTTCTGAAACATCATTGGAGAGAGAGGCAAGCTCCTGAACTTGATCAATTGATTGATTCAGGTTGTGCATCATGGTCTGTGAAATTTTTACTGTGTCTTCTAAAACTCTTTTCCCTTCTTGGGTAACTTGTGATGTCTCTACAGCAGTACTATACGCAATATTTGCAGCATCTGATACTGCTAACTCTCGAGTCACATCATGCGTAATGTCAGAGGCAAACTTGACGACTTTATATACTTTACCCTTATCATCACACACTGGGCTATAAGATGCTTGGATCCAAATTTCTTCACCGTAGTTTGTTTTGCGCAGGAATCGCCCCGAAAACGCTCGACCGTTCGATAAATCTTTCCAAAAGTGAGGATTCTGTTCATAAAAGTCGTCAAAGCAAAACATTTTGTGATGTTTTCCTTGGATTTGATCCAATGTATAGCCAAGAGCGCTAAGAAAGTTATCGTTAGCCTCTATGATTGTCCCGTCTGGTTGGAATTCTATAACGGCGAAATTCTGATGAAGAGCTTGAATGAGATCTTGTTGGGACCTGGCTTTAACCATCTTTTCAGTGACGTCGTTGGCAATTTTTATTACACTCTCGATGTGCCCACTCGCGTCTTTTATTGGAAAGTAGGTTGCCTCAATAATTACTAAATTGCCATCTTTGTTGTAGCGCTCAAACGTGCCTGACTTTACCTTGCCTTTCGCTAGATCATGCCAAAAACTGCGATATTCTTGCGTCTCAGTGTATTTGGAATCGCAAAATATTCTATGGTGCTTCCCTTGGACTTGGTCGAGTTGGTAGCCCATCGCTTCAAGGAATAGTTTGCTAGCGGACTTTATATTTCCATTAGGGTCAAAACGAATTGTGACTAGAGAGTCATTCATTGAATCAACGATTTGTTGGTAGTCATCGCATTTTTCGCTGTTTGTTTGTCCGCTTTCAGCAAGCTTCTTGAAGGGCCACATAGCACCATACTCCTTGGTGATTTTTTTGTCACTAGTAAGTATGATCTGTGTTTAGAGTAAATCAAACTAGACACATAAGATTTTTTAATGCTGTCTTGCTTTGTAGACCTGCTCATGGATTATTGGAAAGAAAGGTAGGTATTTGTAACTACGGAAAATACAGGCTGACTTACGCTCGGGTAGAAGCAGGTAATGTCTCGATTGGCTTACTCAGGCGAAGGGTAAGAGGGGTGAGAGATACAGACTATTTCAAATTGAAGCTCAGACAGACATCGGTTCCCGATACTCACTCAACTTTTACCCAAATATCAAGCTCACCTAAGCGGAGAAGAGCCCTTTTAAGGAACGTGGCGGCGAAACGGTAATAGCTAAACGTAAACTTTCTTTCGTTATTGTACATTTATAAAAGGTTTTGCGCAGAACATAACTAGTTTGATGGACAACATCTCTTTATACTGATGTGTGAGTTTGTAACTATGAGAGCCAATACCTTATGGAGCCTTCACCTCCTCTAACACAGTCCATGATTACATTTTTGCAAAGTTGGAACACTAACTTTTTGTTTATTACCCTAGCAAGTTTCCTTGCTTGGATAGCATGGAGAATTATATATAATCGACTAGAATACCTATCAAAAAAAACCACTTTTGATTGGGATGACTTAACATTAAATGCGCTAAAAACACCCATTAGTGCACTTATATGGTGTTGGCCAGCAACCGTCTCGCTCGACTTTTTTATTCAAGAGCACTTTGGCATCAAGCTTGATTGGCTCAGTACGTTAAAGCTGCCAATTATTATCGCGATACTGGCTTGGATAACAATACGCTTTATTAATAATGTCGAGAGCTTTGTTCTTCAGAAAAAGACGCATGATGAAACCACAGTTCATGCGATCGCTAAAGTCTCACGACTTATCTTCGTCATTATAGGTGCACTCACCATAATGCAAGCTTTTGGGCTTAGCCTATCTGGTTTGTTAACCTTTGGTGGTGTGGGTGGTTTGATAGTCGGTCTTGCCGCAAAAGACTTACTCTCGAATTTTTTTGGCGGTATGATGATTTATTTTGATCGTCCGTTTAAAGTCGGTGATTGGGTTCGCTCTCCCGATCGCCAAATAGAAGGAACGGTTGAACGTATTGGTTGGCGAATGACAATTATTCGAACATTCGAAAAGCGACCTCTCTATATTCCCAACTCTGTTTTCAGCAATATCGTGGTGGAAAACCCTTCACGAATGCTAAATCGCAGGATCAAGGAAACGATTGGAGTACGGTATAGTGACGGCCACAAAGTCGAAAGTATTGTCAATGACATCAAATCGATGCTCCAAAATCACCCAGATATCGATACCAAACAAACATTGATTGTTAATTTCAATGCCTTCGGCCCATCTTCACTTCAAATGCTGGTGTACACATTTACCAAAACGGTGAATTGGGTGCGCTACCACCAAGTGAAAGAAGATGTCCTGCTGCAAATCATGCACATTATTCATCAACATGGCGCCGATATTGCCTTCCCAACTCAAACACTCAAACTGGAAACTTCTGTGACCAACGAAAGTGGTCAAGAGCTTATATGATTTTTTGTGCCCTGCAATCTAATAGAAAACACTTGCAGGGCAATTGGTTACCGAGATTATAGTGCTTTATTGTGCAACCCATTCTACTTCCAATAAAATGTTATTTTGACAGCTTATCCTTCCCAAAAACACATCACCTTGATGCACTTCACCAACACCTTGCGGGGTCCCCGTCATTATGATATCGCCATCCTCTAATTTTGTATAAGTCTGCAGCTCTTCCAATATCGATTGTGGCGAATAAATCATGTCCGCAACCAAACCTTTTTGTACTCGAACACAGTTAATAAATAACTCAACTTGCAAAGACTCAATGTGAACGCCTTCAATTGGAAGAAAACGGCTAAACACTGCCGATCCATCAAACGCCTTCGCACGCTCCCATGGTAGCCCCTTACTTTTGAGCTTTGACTGCAATTCACGTTTAGTTAAATCCAACCCAAACCCTACCGCGCAATATTGCCCGTTCTTAACCAAAAAACAAATCTCACTCTCATAATGAATCCTTTCTCCATGGTAAGAACATAACTGGGAACCTATCGATGAAGGTGGTTTATTAAACACTACCATTTCGTCAGGAACTGAGTTATTCAGCTCTTTAATATGGTCGTGATAGTTTCGACCAATACACAAAATCTTGGTAGGCTGAATTGGGTTACTGCCAAGTTTAACCGAGTTCATGTGCACTCCCTGTTATTATTCACGCAGCTAGATGTTAATAGAAATCTGTATGCCGTCGATACACAGCACCATAAAGATTGAGATAATGCACAAAGTTTATCCGTTGACACAAAAACGCCTATTCAAAGTTGAATAGGCGTTGACACAAATGCGTGTTAAGGCAGTTGAATTATAGGAAGTAACGAGCACCGACAATCCACTTATCATCGTCTTTAGTATCATCGTCATCGTCTCCCAGATCCATCTGGTAGCCAGCAAAAGTTACAAGGCTTGGCGCGACTGTGTACTCAAACTGAATCGCAGACTGGCTGAAGATAGTCTTGCTGGTTTTGTCGTTCTCTACTGCTTCATAGTTAACGCTAACATTGAGACCGTTGTCCATACCATAAGCGAGCAACCCTTCGAGCTGAACTGTTTCTTCTAAAAGATCGTAGAAGTATTCATTCATACCGTAAACTAACGCAGCATAAACACCGGCTCCATATGAACCATAGTTCATAGAGAAGATATGTGAAGTTCCATCTACTATATTATTCCCATTGTCTTCTCTTTCTCCACCTGAGTAGGAATATCCCACACCAAAGCCCATCATTTTCGCACTAAGCGCTACTTGATAACGTGGGTCATTATCTATAAGAACTCCTGTATGTTCGCCCTGCCAACCAAGGCCAAGATTCACCATGCCATCTTCAGCAAGAGCAAATGATTTTCTATAACTCACCATACGCTCGGCACGGGCCCCACCCATGCGATTTTGATTTTCGTATAAGAAATCATTCGCGAAAGCAATTGGATAGTCGGCAACGCCACCCACATCATAGTATGGTGACCATTGAGTACCTACAACCATACGACCCATTTCCTCATGCGTCGCACCAATATAACCAAGTCGAGTTGTAAAAGTCGTATCACCACCATCCAAATAATCAACAGCCCATTCGCCTTTCATATCAACAACGACACCGTTACCGACATCTTGTGTACCTGCGATGTTAATACGCGGAGATACTTGTTCTACCGATACATCATCATCAGATTTGTATTCACCGACACCCACAGAGACGTGGCCGCCAATAGAGAGAGTTGTGCCTTCACTGTTATAAACTTCTGCTGCAAAAGCGTTTGAACCACATGCTGTTGCCGCAACCAAGGCGGCTAATAATTTAATTTTCATAATTTAACGTCCATATAGGGTTATAACCTTTGTTCACATAACACTCAGAAAACCAAGCTTTTTCATGAACATTTATAAAGTAGTACGAAAAAATCAAAAGTGAAGTGCGTATGGTTTCATATTAAAGGAGTAAATTAGTAATCACTGAACTAACAAGAATGTGATTAAGTTTTAACCATCTGAATGATAAGGCTTTTTCTCATTATTGATACTTATGAAATAAAATAAGATCAAGTTCACATTTTTTGAAATTAAATTGGAACTTTTTAGAAAAAGTAGAAAATATCTCTATCAATATAGGTAATTATGGCGCTTTAAGCCCCTTCTCATTTAAATATCATTAGTCAAAATAACAGCTTAAAAAGGTGCTGTATTTATTGTTTCAATAGTTAAAAAGTGACATTTTCATATGGTCCATAACAAGAGGATCATGGAGAACAAAACTGTGAAGTGTTGGAATGTATGTTGGTGAAATCGATTTAGCTTATAAAAAATGTCATCGCAAATTTTCGATATATGATAGGGAGAGGAGCTTGTTGTGATAGGTCAACCTAAATCGACTGTTTATTGTGAGACCGAACCAAAAGCTAAAGACTTTGTTACTGCTAAGTTCTGATACCAGTTCAAAAACTAGAAATAAAAAAGGCAGATCACTCTGCCTTTATCTGTTTCTTTGTATTGTATGAGTTTATCGCTGACGACGCGCTTCTACTGCATCGGCTAGTTGACGAAGAACTTTTTCGGTATCTTGCCAGCCAATGCACGCATCGGTAATTGATTGTCCGTAGGTCTCAGCCTTACCATCAACTAAGTCTTGACGGCCTTCAACCAAGTGTGACTCAATCATCACACCAAAGACTGCATCTTCGCCAGAAGCGATTTGACCAGCCACATCCTCTGCAACTACCATCTGGCGCTGATATTGTTTAGAGCTGTTGGCATGACTAAAGTCAATCATCACTTTTTGCGGCAAGCCCGAAGCTTCTAGCTGAGATTTAATCTCACTCACATGCGCTGCACTATAGTTAGGCTCTTTACCGCCACGCAGAATAATATGGCAATCCGAGTTACCTGCCGTTTCTACAATGGCAGAATGGCCATACTTAGTCACTGATAAGAAGTGGTGTGATGCACTCGCACTTCGAATCGCGTCTGAAGCAATTTTAATATTACCATCGGTTCCGTTCTTAAATCCGACTGGGCAAGAAAGACCTGATGCTAGTTCACGGTGGACCTGAGATTCGGTTGTGCGCGCACCAATCGCACCCCAGCTGATAAGATCTGCCACATACTGAGGCGTTATCATATCAAGAAATTCACTTGCGGTTGGTAGGCCAAGATCCGTCAAATCAAGCAAAAGCTTACGACCAATGCGCAAACCATCATTGATTTTAAATGTGTCATTCATGTAAGGGTCATTAATAAGACCCTTCCAACCTACCGTTGTACGCGGCTTTTCAAAATACACTCGCATCACAACTTCGAGTCTATCACCCAACTCGTCTCGCAAAACTTTCAACCGCTTTCCGTATTCGATTGCCGCTTGTGGATCATGGATCGAGCATGGGCCGACAATCACAAGTAATCTATCATCTTCACCACGAAGAATTTTTGAGATATCTTGACGAGATTGAAAGGTTGTAGAAGACGCTGTCTCAGTAGCAGGAAACTTTTCCAATACCGCTACTGGTGGTAATAACTCTTTAACTTTACTAATTCGTACATCATCGGTCTGGAACATTGCTACGTCTTCCTATTTTTCTTAGCGTGAGTAGTGCACTTCATACATGGCACACTTAAATACTCAAATATCGTCTTGGGCTAGGGTGTAACTTATCTATCAAAAACGAACCTTGCAACCATTTTTTAAAATAAAATGCAATATAGTTTCTATCTTTGATTTATACACCATGCGTAAACTCAAGGTTACATCATGAAAATTATGAGTCAACACAAGCTTTTATCACTCACTTTGTTCAAAGTTAGATGCAATATCGTTATGATCTATGTATGGTAAAAATACAATAATATGCGCACTTGGTTTTTGCATGAATTCAGTCGAATTGATAGATGTTAATAAGCAATATGGAGAGTCAAAAGCCCTCACAGACATTCAATTGTCAGTAAAGAAAGGTGAGAAACTAGTGATCTGTGGCCCTTCAGGGTCTGGAAAATCAACGCTCATAAGAGCTGTCAACGGGCTAGAAAGTATTTCGAAAGGTGTAATTAAAGTCTTAGGGCAACCAATTTCAACTACTCCATCCGATAAAGTTGATATGGTTTTCCAGCATTTCCATCTATTTCCGCACCTTAGTATTCTTGACAACCTGATACTAGCACCAACCCGAACATTGAATCTTTCAAGACGAGAGGCACTCAAAAACGCCATGCATTTCCTCAACCAAGTTGGTATGACCGATCAGGCTGATCAATTTCCAGTTCAGCTATCAAGTGGCCAAAAACAACGTGTGGCTATTGCTCGATCGCTGTGTATGCAACCCGAAGTGCTTCTGTTCGATGAACCAACCGCAGCGCTAGACCCGCAGACAAAACATGACGTCTTGAATATCATTACAGATATCGCCAAATCGGGCATGACCATGATATGCATCACCCACGACGTAAGTTTTGCGCAAAAAATAGCAGACAGAGTGGTATTTATGGAGCAAGGAAAAATAATTGAAGTTGCACCACCAGAACAATTTTTCAATCAACCGCAACATCCGAGAGCTCAACACTTTTTAGATCAGTTCATGAGTCACCAATGATTTTAAAAATGTTTAGGCCTATTGCTTCTGCGCTAGTGCAGATCCTTGTCTTAGTCATCATTTTGGGGTGGGTTCTTGATTCTGGTGCAAAAGCAATGGGCTACCAATGGCAGTGGCAAAGAGTACCTGATTTTATTGCTTTTTATGAACAGGGACAGTGGTGGCCTGCCGAGTTGATTGAAGGTTTGATGGTCACCATAAAAATTTCATTTCTCAGCTTGGTATTTACCTTGTTGATAGGTGTTGCCACTGCTCTACTCAAACTTTCCGATTCTATCATCGGGCGACTATTGGCAACACTTTACATAGAAGTGATTCGTAACACCCCACTCTTAGTGCAAATCTACCTGCTGTATTTTGTCTTTGGTCCTGTTCTAGGCATTGATAGAATAACGAGCGCTATTCTTGCTCTGTCTCTTTTCCAAGGTGCATACACAGCTGAGATCCTAAGAGGTGGTTTGAATGGTATACCACGAGGTCAGTTTGAGGCAGCCTCTTCCCTTGCCCTTGGTCCGTTTGTGACCTTTTACAAAATCATATTCCCGCAGTTGTTACAACGTACGTTGCCGCCTTTAACCAATGAAGTGGTGTCTTTGGTTAAAAACTCTTCTATTGTCAGCGTCATGGCTATTTTTGATTTGACGACAGAAGGGCGCAACATAGTGTCAGAAACGGCTATGCCATTTGAAATATGGTTCACTGTTGCTGCAATATATTTAGCACTCACTCTATCGCTCTCTGGTCTTTCAGTCTGGTTAGAATACAAACTGGGAACTAGCTGGCGCGCGTCAAAATAGGATAGAAAATGAACATATTTAGATATCAAAAGCTCTCAGTTCATAAAATCTGGGCATCATTAATAACAATTATTTCTATAGTAACTCCAATGTATGCTCAAGCTAGTAACACCCCAAACCTAGATGAGATCAATCAAAGAGGTACTTTACGTGTCGGCATGTCAACATTTGTTCCTTGGGCAATGCGTGACAAACAGGGCGAACTAATCGGATTTGAAATTGATGTGGCGAAACGTTTAGCAGCAGACTCAGGTTGGAAAATTAAGTTTGTTCCTACCGCTTGGGATGGCATTATTCCAGCTCTTTTGGCGAAGAAATTTGATGTCATTATTGGCGGAATGAGCATAACGGATGAGCGTTCTAAAAGTGTGCTTTTTACCCAACCCTATTCACATTCTGGTGTTCAAGTTGCTGCTAACAAACAACTAGCTGAAGGGTTTTCGAAAATCAGTGACTTTAATTCAAGACGTATCAAAATTGCAGCACGACGAGGGGCCTTTACCGTTCAAGTCGCCCGTGAGGCTTTCCCGAAAGCAAAAATTCTTCAGTTTGATGACGAGGCTCAAGCCTTTCAGGAAGTTCTAAATGGAAACGCACATGCAGTTATTGCCTCTAGCCCAAAACCCGAACATGAAGCCGTAAAACATGCCAATAGCTTGTTCATCCCCTTCAACCAACGTCTATCAAAAGGCAATGAAGCTTTTGCGGTTCGTTTAGGCGAAACGGATAAGCAAGCTTTCTTTGATCATTGGATCAATGATCGAATTGAAGATGGATGGCTAGAACAGCGCTACGAGTACTGGTTTTCTACATTAGATTGGCAAAAATAAATAAGCTATTGACACCTATCTATTTGTCCCAAAACCTGAGCAGATAATAGTTAGAATGAGACAATGATGTGGATATAACCAAAACCTTAAGCCGGCAAGAGCCTGAAAAGAAGCCTTGCCTAAAATTGAATAGACTGGACTTAGCGATATTGTTTGCCGTCATCATCGCTGGAATTTGGCTATATCACAGATCTGAGGTTGGCATTGAGTATATTTGGCGCTGGAAGGAAGCGGTGATGCTCATTTTTACTCCACGTGCTGACGGCAGCATTCCCTATTTTTTTCAGGGTGTGATCGCGACATTAAGGTTAAGTCTATGGGGGGGGTTTTTAGCACTCCCTATCGGTGTTCTGGTTGGCTTATCACGACATTCCTCTATTTATTTACTGCGCTCTGTAGCCAATATGTACATATTGCTTATCCGCAATATTCCACCGCTTGTCTTCGTATTTATATTTTACTTTTTTATCTCTAATCAGCTCATCCCTGGATTAGGCCTAGACAGTGTATTGCGAGATGGTTCTGAAACGACTCAAATTTGGCAAATTTGGTTGTTTGGACCCAAGCCTCTGTGGGAAAACTTACTTTCGGGTGTCCTGTGTATCAGTATTTTATCTTCGGCTTATATTGCTGAAATCGTTCGTTCAGGTCTGGCAAACATACCAAGAGGTCAATGGGAGGCGGCAGATGCTATCGGACTGTCAATGTGGGCCAAATATCGATTTGTTATCGCACCACAGTTACTCATAACCATTACGCCAGCATTGGCGGGTCAAGCCATATCTTTGGTAAAAGATACGTCTATTGTGTCTCTTATTTCTATTCAAGAAATGACGTTTGTCGGCACCGAAGTGGCAAACTCATCTGGCCTAATCTTTGAAATATGGCTTATCGTTGGCGCTGTTTACTTGATATTTTGTACAACGCTTTCTGCTTTGTTCAAAAGGCTAGAAAAAAAGAGTTTAAGATTCCAAAAATCTCGCTAAAAATTTAAAACAGCTACGCTCATACAAAATAATGATCAACTAATAGAGCTGAGAATAACAGCATCAAATGCCATATTGAAAACTTAAACGTGGTGATTGCCTGATTCTTGGATGGTTCAAATTTTAGCTTCCACGCATGATACATAAATAGAACAGACAGAATAGTTGCGCTCACTAGATAAAACACGCCAGCCATACCTACCAGCACAGGTAATAAACAGACAACAAACAGCAAGATCGTATACAGTAAAATCGAGGTTTTTGTATATTCTTCCCCATGAGTAACTGGCAGCATAGGGATTTCAGCTTTGGCATAATCTTCTTTACGATGGATTGCTAATGCCCAAAAATGAGGTGGTGTCCAAATGAAAATAATCATGACAAGCAGCCATGCATTGGCATGTAGTTCACCCGTCACAGATGTCCACCCGAGCAAAGGAGGCATAGCCCCTGCCATACCTGCAATGACAATATTTTGTGGCGTTTCTCGTTTTAAGTACATAGTATAAATCGCTGCATACCCAAGCAAGCTTGCAAAAGTCAGCCAAGCCGTAAGACCATTAACACCCACGTATAAAACCAAGAACCCAACTAAACCCAAGCCACTGGCGAATACAAACACATTGCTCGTCTGAAGCTCTCCTGACGGTAATGGCCGTTTATATGTCCTCGCCATTATGGCGTCAATTCGCCTATCGATTAAATGGTTAAAGGCTGCAGCTGAACCCGCCATAAAGGCAATCCCGACCAAACCCAGTATGGCTTCCCGTATAGGTAATGCGCCGGGAACCGCTAAACACATACCCACTAAAGCCGTCAGTAGCATCAATGCAACCACTTTAGGTTTGGTCAAGGTCAAATAAACTCGCCATAAGGAGCGCTCTTGTTCGGATACTCGGCTGATAGTGTTATTCATAGCTCTCTCTCCTTGCCGATAAGGTTGGAAGTCGTCAGATCATCAACTACTTCTTTGCGCCATAGTTGAACATTGGCGTGTAAAATAGAGACAAGTAATAAGACCGCAACTAAATTATGCGCAACTGCAATAACCATAGGAAGGCTATACACAACATTGGTGATGCCAAGTCCTATCTGTAACGTCAAGAAGCAACACAATCTCAAAGCCGTCCATTTTAAGCTGGAAATTTTCGTTAGTAGTAAAGAGACTATCAAACACAAAGATACAAGGGTAATCAGCATAGCTCCAAATCTATGCGTGACATGAATAGTCATCCGAGCGCCATAATCAAGCGTACCAAATTCATAACTTGGCTGCTCTGGCTGAATAAAGGTAAATGCACCGTCGAAATCAAGATACTCTTGCCAGTTACCCTCACAAATTGGTAAATCTTTACACATCAAAGCCGCATAGTTAGAAGACGTCCATCCACCAAGCGCAATCTGAATAATGGCCAAGCATAGTGTTATTGAGGCAAGCCACTTAATACCCTTAAGATAAGGCGGTAGCACTTCTTTTTTCGAACTAACTTTATCCGACAACTGCCAATATAGAAGTGAAAGTAAACAAAATAGCGTAAAGCCGCCAAGAAGGTGCCCCATAACGACAATCGGCATCAATTTCATCGTAACTGTCCACATACCCAGCAAAGCCTGAAAAATTACAACAACAGATAGGGTAATAGGCAATACATTCGATACTTTATCATGCTTAAAAGCTTTTGCAGAAATAGCAAAAATCAGCAGACCTAAAGTTCCAGCAAAATATCGATGGATCATCTCAAGCCAAGCTTTGTTGGCTTCAATAGTTAAATCAGGATAGAGAGACTTAGCTAGTGCAATTTCATGTTGTTCATCAGGCACTGTCAAATGGCCATAACACCCTGGCCAATCTGGGCACCCAAGCCCTGCATCCGCCAATCGAGTATAAGCACCCAATAAAATAACAATAAATGTCATGACTAAGGTGACACGAACTAAATTGGTCAATCCCATAACCAAACTCCTTCCATGAAGACTCACTCAACCAGTGAGAGTTGCACTACCAAAAAGACAAGAAACATCGGAAACTGGTTTATCCTACTCTGGATAACTTCAGCAACTTACGTAAATCGGTTAAAATATCTTTGCTTTGATTCACCAAATCGCCTTCACGTTCGACCATCGGATAACGCATTACCAATTGCCCCAGAGGATCCACAATAACTAACTCAAAATCCGAGATTAGATTATGAAATGCATCATTTATCTCAATACGCTGAAATGAGCTCTTATCTATAGCCACACGATCGCTTACCTCAGACAACAAAAGCACTGGAGTGACACGACTTTGATATTTACCTAAGGCAATATGACTTTGACCAAGCAAATGAACCTGCTGGTAACAAAACTCATTGCACTTGGCTGGAACTACATATCCCAGTTGCCATTGCCGACCTGCATAGGGATTATTGACCCCTAGGTTTTCATAGCTTTGTTTGGGGTCAATAAGTTGTCCTTTGTTGGTCACGCCGGACTCATACCATTGGTTTACCAAAAAAAATTTGGCGACTACCGCTGGCAGAGCAAAGAAAGTCAACAAAGCTACGAGCATCACCCTACCCCGAACAACCTTACTCACCATTTTGCTTCTCCCTTCTCCTGAACGACCTAACTAGGACCCCAAATATTAAAATTAGTAATGCTATTGCCATACTAAACCACTGCACGGCATAGCCCAGATGTTTACTTGAACTGAGGGGCAGAGGCTGCCAAGGCTGAGGATAAGGCCAACCGTCTACCAAGGGTTGGAGTAAATAAGGTTCAATATCTTTTCCCCAAAGTTCACCAAGCTCTTCAATGTTCAAATTTTGAATTCTATTTTGCCTGCCAGTTTCTAAGTAGAGTCTGTCACTTAGTGGATTCACTGAGCGTTGATATAACCGCGCAACAAGCGATATTGGCGTAGATATCCAGGAAACCTTGGGGAGTTTGGAACGTTCCTTCCCAGCAGGTATGAACCCTCTTTCGAGTAATACAGCTATTCCGGTCTCTGATTCCATAAGCTGGTAGGCAAGATAGCCCACTTCTCCCTTAAAAACTTGGTTATCAAGTAGCAAATATTTGTCTGCAATAGGTGCTAACTCTGCAATAACTTTAACCCCGGTCCAGTATTCAACACCTACCGAATGTAATTCGTCTAATGAAGCAACTGAAGATTGATCGCGCCTTAATAACTCATGCTCAATTTCAGCTTTCTCTTTGTACCGTCCAAATTGCCAAAAACCTAGGTTGACCAAAATCGAAAATACAACCAAAGTTAAGATCATCCCCACCCAAACTGAACCACTTTTCAACGACATAAATAGGGAAGACGTCATGGTATTGATCTTTAAATCGCTATTGGTATTGCTACTGCTTTTTGTCATTATAAATCTCGCAAAAGCGATGTTCGAAATGGTCAAAGGTCCTCAAGCTGATGAAGAGGGCAACACTGATAACAACAAACCCATGAGTCATTACCTTGGACGACGAGTGCTTCTTTCCGCTCTGGCCGTAACCCTTCTCATAGCCGCTCTTTTAACCGGAGTTATTGAGCCTAATTCACGCCCCTATTAGTCAACTTAAAGCACATAAACAAACACAAACAAGCTTAGCCAAACAACATCGACAAAATGCCAATACCAACTTCCTGCTTGAAATGCGAAATGATCTTTAGGTGTGAAGTGGTCTTTGGCTATACGAGCCAACAGTATGGTCAGAATAATCGTTCCCAACAATACATGCATACCGTGAAAGCCAGTAAGTAAGAAGAAGGTATTACCATACACTCCTGACTGTAGCGTGAGGTCTAAATCTTGATAAGCATGAACATACTCAACACCTTGGTAATAGAGGAAGAATCCAGCAAGTACGATTGTCAGCTCAAGCCAAACAATCAAAGCCATACGCTTATTTTGCTCTAAACTGATATGAGCCATGTGCAACGTCACTGAAGAGAGCAGCAATATTATGGTGTTTGCCAAGGGAATACCTTGCCAACCCATAGCTTGTGTCGTTGTTCCATCTGGTGTTGTGGTCAATGGCCAAAGTGCTTCAAATGCCGGCCATAGCACCTCATGAGTCATCGCATTGTTACTTGCACCGCCAAGCCAAGGTACAGAAATCATCCTAGCGTAAAACAGTGCTCCGAAAAAGGCGCCAAAAAACATGATTTCAGAGAAAATAAACCAACTCATGCCTTGCCTAAATGACCGTGACATTTGATCTGAATATTTCCCTTCCATGGACTCTGTAATAACACTACTAAACCAGCCAGCAAACATGTAGAGAAGAAATAGGAAGCCAGAAAGCAGTATAAACTTACCAAATATACTACCTCCACCACCTTCCGCCATATTCTGTACAGTTAACCCTGCACCAACGGCAATCAAAAATAGTGAAACGGCGCCAACAATTGGCCAACTACTTTGTGCCGGAACATAATAAGCTTGCTTTTTTGAACTCACGGCTTCGCTCCTTGCTGTATGAGATTGCCACTAGGTTCAACTCGCGCCACTTCTACAGACTGAGGAACCTTATTTGTAATATCATAAAGGGTGTAAGACAGTGTTAGCGTATGTATCGTATCTGGAATATCAGGCTCAATGTAGAAAATCAGGGGCATTTCTGCCGTAGCGAGACTTTCCAGAGGTTGATGGTTAAAACAAAAACATTCAATTTTATTAAAGTACGACGCCCCAAGCCCAGGAGAGACGGAAGGAACCGCTTGCCCAATTATCGCAGTCGGTGAATTGTTTTTAGCGACAAATGCTGTCTGAATCACCTGACCTGGATGCACATCTAAATATTGCTCCTCAGGTTTAAACTCCCAAGGGATACCCTGATTAAGATGTGCCATAAATTCGACTCTGATGACTCGACTGGTATCTGGCACCATGCCTTGTGGTTGTATCGACGCTTCGCTGTTTGTCTTGCCGTTAATCCCCAAGGTATCACACATCACATCGTAAAGAGGCACGAGTGCAAATCCAAAACCAAACATAGCCAATACAGCCACTAATAACTTTAGCGTAAGTTTGTTATTTGATTGCGCTTGCTCATCCATCGGGCCCCCTAATCAACTTTCGGCGGTGTTGAAAAGGTATGATGAGGAGCAGGACTTGGGACTGTCCATTCCAAGCCTTCCGCTCTATCCCAAACTTTTGCCTCTGCTTTTTCTCCTCCTCGAATACATTTAATCACTACCCAGAGGAAAATTAGCTGAGACAAACCAAAAGCAAAACCACCAATCGACACTATCTGATTGATGTCGGCAAACTGAATTGCATAATCGGGGATGCGTCGCGGCATTCCGGCTAATCCAACAAAATGCATCGGGAAAAACAAGACATTAACCGAGATAACAGAGCACCAGAAATGCCACAAGCTCAGTCGGTTATCGTACATATGGCCTGTCCATTTAGGTAGCCAATAGTAAGCGGCCGCCATAATGGAGAACACAGCACCAGAAACCAGAACGTAATGAAAATGTGCAACGACAAAATAAGTATCATGATACTGAAAATCGGCAGGAACAATCGCTAGCATGAGGCCGGAAAACCCACCAATTGTAAACAGTATAATAAACGCAATGGTAAACAACATGGGGGTTTCGAACGTCATTGCGCCGCGCCACATAGTCGCAACCCAGTTAAAGACTTTAACCCCCGTCGGCACCGCAATTAACATGGTGCAATACATGAAGAAAAGCTCTGCGAATACCGGCATTCCCGTTGTAAACATATGATGTGCCCACACTAAGAAAGACAATAAAGCAATGCTACAGGTAGCGTAAACCATCGAGTGATAACCAAAGAGTTTTTTTCCACTAAACGCGGGAATAATGGCTGAGACTATCCCAAAAGACGGCAATATCATGATATACACTTCTGGATGACCAAAGAACCAGAAGATGTGCTGGAACATCACTGGGTCTCCTCCCCCAGCCGCATCAAAAAACGATGTCCCAAAGTATTTATCCGTTAGCACCATGGTCACTGCCCCTGCCAATACAGGCATCACAGCAATAAGTAAGAAAGCGGTAATCAACCAAGTCCAAACAAACATTGGCATTTTAAACCAAGTCATACCAGGAGCTCTCATGTTTACAATAGTCACTATGACATTGATTGCTCCCATGATAGAACTGATCCCCATAATATGAACCGCAAACACAAACAGAGCAGTGCTGTCTGGACCATAAGTTGTAGAGAGCGGTGCGTAAAAAGTCCAACCAAAATCCGGGCCGCCACCCTCAGTAAACAGTGAAGCCAGCAAAATCAAGAAGGCAAAAGGTAAAATCCAAAAACTGAGGTTGTTCATTCTTGGTAAGGCCATATCAGGCGCACCAATCATAAGGGGAATCATCCAGTTTGCTAAGCCGGTGAAAGCAGGCATCACAGCACCAAAAACCATGATCAGACCATGCACTGTGGTCATTTGATTGAAAAACTGTGGCTCCACGAGCTGTAATCCGGGCTGAAATAGCTCTGCACGAATGATCATCGCCATAGCACCGCCAGTGAGAAACATAATAAAGCTAAACCAAAGGTAAAGTGTCCCGATGTCCTTATGGTTAGTCGAGTATATCCATCGCGCTATCCCTTGAGGCGCATCATGATGGTCATGACCATCAAGAGCGATGGTACTGTTGGCGCCAACGAGTTCCGCATCTGTCGCTGGTGCTGATTTTACGCTTTCGGTAGGTTTGGACGTTTTCATTGTCCCTCCTTGGCAGCTTTAAATGCATTCACATCGGATGCCTGTACAAGATCACCCATGCTGTTTCCTAATCCATTTCTCTGATATGTCACAACCGCAGCAATTTCTTTATCGGACAATTGGTTGGCGAACGACTGCATGGCTGTACCTGAGCGGCCGTTAACGATAATATCGATGTGATTTGAGACTTTCCCTGTTGCAATCTTACTGCCCGTAATTGCCGGAAATGCACCGGGTATACCAGCCCCACTCGCTTGGTGACAAACCGCACATCGGTCAATGTAAATCTTTCCGCCAATCGACATTAAATCTTCTTTAGATAATGATGCGGTGAGAGAAGCCGCCGCTTCTTGCTTCGCTTTTTCTATTTCAGCTTTTTTTGCTAATAGCCAAGCGTCATAGTCTTCTTCTTCCATCGCTTGAACAACTATCGGCATAAAGCCATGAGCTCGACCACACAATTCCGCACATTGACCTCTGTAAATACCCGGTTTGTCTATACGGGTCCACGCTTCGTTAATAAAGCCAGGAATGGTATCCTTTTTCACAGCAAAGTCTGGAACCCACCAAGAATGAATCACATCATCAGACGTCATCAAGAATCGTACTTTTCTATTAATGGGTAAAACAAGAGGGTTATCGACTTCGAGCAGATAGTGAGCACCTTTGTCTTCAATACCTTCTATCTCTTTTTGGCTGGTCGCCAGCAAACTGAAGAAGTCTACTTCTTCACCAAAATAACTATAGTGCCACTTCCACTGCGAACCAGTGATTTTAACCGTCAAATCGGATTGAGAAGTGTCCTCCATCGCAACGAGAGTGCGAGTGGCCGGAATCGCCATTAGGACCAAAATAATGATGGGAATGACAGTCCAAATGACCTCAACTTTTGTGCTTTCATGAAAGTTTGCGGCTACAGCGCCTTTAGACTTTCTGTGGTGATACATGGAGTAGAACATCGCCCCAAAAACCACAACCGCGATAGCACAACAGATGTAAAATATTAGCATGTGCAAGTCATAGACCTGACTGCTGATTTCGGTTACACCTTGAGTCATATTCAATGAGGACTGTTCAGCACTCACTTGTGTAGCAAAACCGAGTAAAAACACATTGATCAGTTGCCACAGTATTACCTGTAATCTTTTCAAAAGATCTCTCCTCTTTCTTGAGGCATCATCTATGACGATTTCACCAATACGCCTACAACTTGCTGACGCAAAAAAGTCCTATTGGGCAAATGGGTTCAGGAAATACGTAAAAAACAACAAATTTTATTAGTTTTGTTATATTTATGTTATCAAAAGCTAGTTGGCGTTTCGGGAATATGCAAGAAAGTGCTACCGGAAATGTCGACTAGTTTTGCTGATTATGGTCAACCTGGATCACAATATTTAATTTAACGATTGCTCTCTCGCAAATAATGACCAATTTCACTTAATATCACATGATTGATTTTCAAATTTCATTCACTCAAAGCACTAAGTGTCAGGGTAAGATAAGTTATGAAGCAACAAGTTACTCACTGGTTAGAAAGAGACCCAGATCCACGTACGCGCGAAGAACTGACAAAGTTAGTCGATGATAAAGACGAACGAGAAATCGCAGACCGATTTAGTCAGCGATTAGAGTTTGGAACCGCAGGGCTGAGAGGTAAAGTCGGTGCTGGACCAAACAGAATGAATCAGCTCGTGATTCAAGAAACAGCCGCGGGCTTAGGCCACTATTTGATTAACAATGTTAAAGATGCCAAGCAACGAGGTGTAGTGATCGGCTATGATGGCCGTATTGATTCTAAACAATTCGCTCACAGCACAGCTTCCGTTCTCACAGCGCTGGGCATAAGGGTATATCTGACTCACGATGTTGCGGCAACACCTATCGTTGCTTTTGGTGTTAAACAATTAAATGCAGCGGCTGCGGTAGTCGTGACAGCAAGCCATAATCCACCGGAGTATAATGGTTTTAAAGTCTACTGGGAAAATGGTGCTCAGATCATTCCTCCCCATGATTCGGGGATTGCTTCAGAAATCGAGCAAGCAGCGGTTCAAGCAATACCTCTAATGTCTCTAGAACAGGCTGAAAAAGAAACGCGACTCGTGTGGTTAACAGAAGAATACTATAAGTCTTATCGCCAAAGCGTTAACAGTAATTCTGTACTTGGATACCGGCCAGATACAGCGCAGGTTTCTATTGCTTATACCGCGATGCATGGCGTTGGTGCCCCTATGGCAAAAGCCTTACTCACTGACGCGGGGTTCACATCTGTTTATAGCGTTGCAGAGCAAGAAACACCCGATGGTACATTTCCTACCGTAAACTTCCCAAACCCCGAAGAGGCAGGGGCGATGGATATGGTGATCGCTTTGGCTAAACAACATAATGCAGATATTGCATGTGCTAATGACCCAGATGCCGACCGATTCGCTGTTGCGGCAGTCAAACCAGATGGAAGTTATCAAATGTTAACCGGCGATCAAGTCGGGGCGCTTTTTGGTCATTACTTGCTGAATCAGACTCAAGCTTCAAAACAATTAGTCGGTAATACCGTTGTCTCTTCTAGCTTGCTGGAAAAAATAGCCCGTTCTCATCATGCAGAGTACTACCAAACTCTGACTGGCTTTAAATGGCTAACTAACGTTGCAATGACAAAAGAGTCACCTGAAAAACAATTCCTTTTCGCATATGAGGAAGCACTTGGTTATACCATAGGTAATAAGGTTTGGGATAAAGATGGTTTATCAGCGTTAGTAGCATTCGCACAATTAGTTGCTGAACTAAAGCAACAAGGTAAAACCGTTTGGGATCAGCTAGAGAATATCTATCGTGAACACGGCATGTACATTAATGCTCAGCATAGTACGGCGCTAGATCCTAATGCTCCTCCAATTGGAGATAGGCTCCGAGCTGAGCAACCAAGCCATATTGCAGGCAGGAAGGTAACTGAAATAGACGATCTACAGCTTTCGATTCGTTATCATGCTGATGGTACAAGCAATCCGATAGATCTTCCTCCTAGTGATGTACTTATCTACCGTTTGGACGGAGGAGCTAGAGTTATTGTTCGCCCTTCTGGCACTGAGCCTAAGCTGAAATGCTATTACGAAGTCGTAGAAGAATTCAGCATAGAAGACAGTTTTGCTTCAGCAGAAGCTCGAGCAGAGCTCTCTCTCGATATGCTTATTAGCGAGCATCAAACGAGCCTAGATCACTAGGCCATATGATTTTATGTCAGCTTGCATTACACTTTATGTAAGCTGACATACTATCGAACCACTTCGAGTCGATTTTGCGATGACAAAACCAACCTAATATTTAGATGCTGTCTATACTTGTTGTTAACAACGGCTATCATCTTACTTTGCAAATGAAATTACTCATCTACCCTTGGCTTATTCTAGTGCTATTTAGCACAAACGCTCTCGCAAAACCCAGTGAGTTGTCGGACACTCATCTGAGTATATGTGGGGACTCTATTGATTGGGAGCCCTACACCTATGTTCAAGATGAAGAGGTGAAGGGATTTGATCTTGATGTACTGAATGAGATATTGCCAAAACGTCGCATTACGTTTGATTTTACCATGTCTTCTTGGTCTCGATGTTTAAAAGGGGGAAGAGCGGGCGATTTTCAAGTCGCAGTTAGCGCTACCTACTCCGACGAACGGGCTAAGCATTTCCTTTACACTACCTGGTACTATGCTACGACGCCTTCTTATCTTTATAGAAAGACAAAGTTTAAAAACGGGCTAAAGATAACCCAAGGTTCAGATTTAAACGCTTATAGGGTGTGCGGTATCCATGGATACAACTACAGCGACTTTGGCTTGAAAACAATCCATCAAAACGCTCATAGTATGCACGAACTCGTCACAGAGCTTAACCAAGGAAAATGTGATGTCATACTCGCATGGAAGGAGATTGTAGCGGGGATAAAGAGCATTTGGGGTATAGACTATATAGGTGAAAGCCTAGCGATAGAAGTTATTCCTAAAATGCCAAAGCATAAGTTCCATATGATGATTTCAAAAAAGTATAAATACAAAGAACAGCTTAAAGAGCTACTCGATCAGGGACTTAAAAAATACCAGACCGAGTCATTTTAGATCATAATAGTCGACGCCGCAGACCGGCCTTTTCTAGAATACGGGTTGATATTTCCTCAACGGAAAGTGATGATGTGTTAATGTAGGGAATGGCCTCGCGTCGAAACAGAGACTCAACACTCTTTAATTCACTAATACATTGCTCTGTACTGGCATAATCGCTTCCTGCCAGCCTATTTTCCCTGATTTCATTTAATCTTTGTGGATCAATGGTTAAGCCAAACAGTTTATGCCTGTGTATTTCAAACTCAGGTAATAGCCTCAAACGACGAATATCTTCATCAATAAAAGGATAGTTGACCACTCGCAAGCCGAATTGCATGGCCATATACAAACTGGTTGGGGTCTTTCCACTACGTGAAACACCAAGCAAGATAATATCAGCCTCATCTAAACCTTTGAGGGTGATACCATCATCATGTGCTAGGGTGTATTCTATCGCTGCGATACGATCAAAATACGAGGCCGAATCTTTACCAACACTCCGTGAGCGCTGCAATTTAGGCTGAGGCTCCATCTCTATATCGCCTTTGACCTGCTCGACAATATCCGCGAGCACATCGTAGCTATGAGCAGGAGCTTGCAAAAGCCTGTGTTTGATACGTGGAATAACAATCGAGAAAAACACCAAGGGCTTTCGACCAGTTCTTTGGTAAGACTGCTCAATTTCCCTAAGCAGGTCGTCAAGTTTGTCTTCACTTTCCACAAAAGGAAATGTCTTTTCATGGGCGTTGAGTGGAAACTGACCAATCACCACATGCCCCAATGTCTCGCACGTAATAGCAGTTCCATCAGAAACATAGAATACATCACGACTTTGAATATCAATTTGCATTTTTTATTTAAGCTTTAAAATTATTTTGAGTAGGATGGGTAACACAATAATATCGATAATAAAGCATAGCGAACAGTTACGGACTGCACAGCTTTGAAAATTGCTGAGCTTTTTTATTTACAAGCGTAATCGTTTGCTCTATTCCTACAAAACTGCAATGTTTCTGGAGAAAGACATGCAAAAGAACACCCTCTGGTTTGATAGCCTATCCATGTCAGACGTCGACAAAGTCGGCGGTAAAAACGCCTCACTTGGCGAAATGGTTTCTAATCTGGCGAATGCCGGTGTTTCAGTGCCCAACGGTTTTGCCACTACTTCATACGCATTTAACCAATTTCTAGATTTTGAGGGTCTAGATGAACGTATTCATGGATTGCTTGACAAGCTGGATGTTGAAGACGTCGATGCCTTGAGAAAAACAGGGGCTACAATCCGTCAATGGGTGCTCGAGGCTCCCTTCCCTGCCGATCTTGAGCAGGACATACGGAATAATTACCAAGAACTTATTGAGGGCAATACAGAGCTGTCTGTTGCTGTGCGCTCCTCAGCTACTGCAGAAGATTTACCTGATGCTTCATTTGCGGGTCAGCAAGAGACATTTCTCAATGTCAGCGGCATAGATGCTGTGCTTGAAGCAACTAAGCATGTTTACGCCTCTTTGTTTAACGACAGGGCAATCTCTTATCGAGTTCACCAAGGGTTTGACCACAGGGGTATTTCCTTATCTGCAGGCATCCAACGCATGGTGCGCTCCGACAAAGCGTCTTCTGGGGTCATGTTTACCTTAGATACTGAATCTGGGTTTGATAAAGTGGTCTTTATCACCTCCTCTTGGGGTTTAGGTGAAATGGTTGTTCAAGGCGCGGTAAACCCTGACGAATTCTATGTTCATAAGCCAATGCTCGAGGCCGGTGAGCAAGCCATTGTTAAAAAAACATTTGGTTCAAAACTTATCAAAATGATCTATTCAGATAACCCTGAAATAGGCAAGCAAGTCGACACCATAGATACCACAGAAAAAGAGAGACATCAGTTCTCCCTCAACGATGAGGAAATTACTGAGCTTGCTAAACAAGCAATGATCATCGAAAAACATTACCAACGCCCTATGGACATAGAGTGGGCTAAAGATGGTATCGACGGGAAACTATATATTGTCCAAGCAAGACCAGAGACTGTATGTTCTCAAAGCGAACAAAACGTAATCGAGCGCTATGAACTCAGTAACAAAGCAGACGTATTGGTGGAAGGCCGTGCGATAGGACAGCGTATCGGCTCAGGCCCTGTTCGTTTAGTCGACTCTCTAGATCAAATGTCCTTAGTTCAAGATGGAGATGTATTAGTCACTGATATGACAGATCCTGATTGGGAGCCTGTGATGAAGAAAGCATCAGCGATCATCACCAACCGTGGTGGACGAACCTGTCATGCCGCAATTATCGCTAGAGAACTCGGTATTCCTGCCATCGTTGGTTGTGGCAATGCGACATCTAGTCTGACAGACGGAAGTTTAGTAACGGTTTCATGCTCTGAAGGCGAAACAGGGTACGTATACAATGGCCAGTTAGACTTTGACATCAAACGTTCCACTGTCGATGAGCTTCCCGTTTTACCGACCAAGGTCATGATGAACGTGGGCAACCCAGATCGCGCCTTCGATTTTGCCCAGATCCCGAATGAAGGGGTTGGCTTAGCTCGCTTAGAGTTCATCATCAATAAAATGATCGGAATTCACCCCAAAGCGCTACTTAACTTTGATACACAAACCGATGAGCTTAAAGCAGAAATTAGTGAACGCATTCGTGGCTATAAAGATCCGATCGATTTCTATGTCAGCAAGCTGACTGAAGGGATTGCGACGATTGCTGCTGCTTTCTGGCCAAAGCGAGTGATTGTTCGCATGTCTGATTTTAAATCTAACGAGTACAGCAACCTAGTTGGCGGTAAAGGCTATGAGCCACATGAAGAAAACCCAATGCTTGGCTTTAGAGGAGCATCACGTTATATTTCACCAGTATTTGAAGACTGCTTTGAACTAGAAACCCTAGCAATTAAGCGTGTACGTGATGATATGGGGCTCAAGAACGTCGAAATTATGATTCCTTTTGTTCGTACACCAAGCGAAGCGGCATCGGTTATCGATATTCTGGCTAAGTATGGCCTGCGCCGCGGAGATCAAGGGCTGAAAGTTATCATGATGTGTGAATTACCTTCAAATGCCGTTCTCGCAGAGGATTTCCTTAAATACTTCGACGGCTTCTCTATCGGCTCAAACGACATGACCCAGCTTACCCTTGGTCTTGATAGAGACTCCGGTGATGTGGCTCATCTATTCGATGAACGCAACCCGGCAGTGAAAGCCATGCTTAAAATGGCGATCGATGCGGCAAGTAAAGCGGGTAAATACGTCGGCATCTGTGGTCAAGGCCCATCAGATCACGATGACTTGGCTGAATGGTTAATGGAGCAAGGCATTAGTTCTGTCTCACTTAATCCAGACACGGTTATTGATACTTGGTTAAAGCTTGGAAAAGTCGCAAACAAGTAAATACAGACTTAGTGATGACAACCGCCCGATGGGCGGTTTTTTTATTTGAGTAATAGGTAAATATAATGAGTGAGTTCACAATTATTAATATCACATGTCTCTTAATAGCAAAAACCAACTTGCAACATACTGACAATCAATTTAACATCCCCGAAACAATAAACCGTAATTTTACACAAACGTCATATTATATTGTGCATATTTAGGGAAATTTATTGAATAGTATTGCAAGAATACTCAATAAGGATTACTCTTCGCCAAGAATGACTAAGTAGAGATGTTTAGTGAATAGATATGCTCAAAAAGCATACGGAATTGATTCACTAGCAGTAACACGAGATTTTCAATGCAGAATAACGCTCAAACTATTAAACAGACAAATACCAAAGGTAATCTTTGGATGTTTTTGATCCCTTCGTTACTGGGTTTGTTCCTTTTCATGGCACCCATTCACTATGAAGGGGACATCACTATTCCTATTGCTGTCCTAGCTAAAACTATTCAAGCATTATTCGGTGACCATCTAGTCGGCATCGTTACGTCAATCATTATTTTTATGGCCTCAGCTTCAGTCCTGTGCCGGATAAAAAACCCTGGATTCATATCTCGTAGCCCATTCTTAAACGGACTTTTTAATCCCAGCCCCCTTTGGTTACTAGTACGTGTCATAGGTGGCCTTGCCGTTGCTATGACATTCTTCCAGGTAGGCCCCAAAGCAATCTGGGAAGAAAATACCGGAGGGCTGGTACTCGAAGGCCTATTACCAACACTCTTCTCGGTATTTATCTTTGCTGGTTTGCTACTACCTCTATTGCTTAATTTTGGATTATTGGAATTGTTTGGCACTTTGCTTAGCAAGGTAATGCGTCCAATCTTTAACCTTCCCGGCAGAAGTGCTATAGACTGTATGGCATCATGGCTTGGAGATGGTTCTGTTGGAATTCTTCTAACTAGCAAACAGTACGAAACTAAATTTTATACTCAAAGAGAAGCTGCCGTTGTCGGGACTACTTTCTCTGCCGTGTCCATCACCTTTAGCTTGGTTGTACTGGCACAAGTTGAACTTGAACATTTATTTTTGCCTTTTTATGGTGCCATATGTCTAGCCGGGATCGTTGCCGCGATTGTCATTCCACGTATTCCGCCATTGAGTATGAAAAAGGACACCTTTATTGACGGTTCTACACCCGCTGAAGATGCTGACCTAGTTCCTGAAGGCCATAGCAACTTTTCTTGGGGTATGGAGCTAGCGTTAGCAAAAGCAGGTAAAGTTAAATCACTGGGTTCTGTTTTTGGTGAAGGTGTTCGCAATGCTATTGACATGGTATTTGGTGTTCTACCTGTGGTCATGGGGCTAGGTACTATCGCTTTAGTGATTGCCGAATACACTTCTGTATTTAGTTTCCTTGGTCAACCCTTTATTCCATTTTTAGAGTTACTTGGAGTTCCAGAAGCTGTTGCCGCTTCAGAGACTGTTGTTGTAGGCTTTGCTGATATGTTTATTCCAGCAATTTTAGCAAGCTCAATTGATAATGAAATGACTCGCTTTGTTATTGCAGCCATGTCTGTCACTCAGCTGATTTACATGTCAGAGGTGGGCGCACTACTTCTTGGCAGCCGTATTCCTGTTAATATCTTTGAGCTGTTCACTATTTTTATCCTGCGAACTTTAATTACTCTGCCAGTCATTGCTGGCGTCGCTCATCTGATTTTCTAGCTCGCTTAAAAAGTCAAGGCCCTACTTATTGGGCCTTGCTTTGTTTTATTTTTGGTCACAAGTGTTACCAATAACGTTCAAAAATAACATTTCCACCTGTCGCTCTACGATATTTCTCAAGACCAAAAGACTGTAATGTTTGGGTCGTTTCTTTAATCATTTCAGGATTACCACACAACATGGCAAAACTGCTCTCTTTGGTAAGTTGTACTTTAGCTATGTCCTGAATTTGATTAGCCTGCAGCAATTGAGGGATACGCCCACTTAATGCAAAAGAGGATTCCTCTCTTGAAACAATAGGTAAATATAAAAGGCGACCTTGATATTGTTCCAACAACTGATCAATCAAGTAACGATACACTAGGTCTTTTTCACGTCTGACTCCGTGAACCAATACAATTTTATCCTGACCTAATCTAACGTTGGCGTCATCGAGCAATGATAAAAAAGGGCCAATGCCTGTTCCTGTCGAGAGTAGCCATAGATCCTGAGTAGATTTTGGAATTGAACTGAAAATGAGATCCCCATGAGCTGTGTTACCTACATAAACTTGATCGCCTTCTTTCAACTTGTGTAAGTCAGGCGTTAGTTTTCCTTGAGGATTCGCAACCACTAGGAATTCAAGTGCGCCACTGTTATTAAGAGGTGCATTAACAAGCGAATAAGCGCGGCTAACCAGTCGGCCAGCGTCATCATGCAGTGCAAGTTTGGTGAATTGACCCGCTTTAAAATCAAGTGAAGCGCCAGTCAAGCGCAAGCTGAATAGCTCATCAGTCCAGTCCGTACGTTGCTCTAAATAAGCGAGATTAAAACCGTTAGGTGCTGTCATATCAGATCCTCAATCAGTTTTATTACTTTAAAATTACTCCTCTACTCTATTGATGTAAAGCCCTGCCATATAGCAACCATCAGAAATCACATTTTAGCAACATTTTTAAATAGTTTCATAATTTTAGATTACAATCGTAGGCTGACCTACTGACATAAGGGGCTCCTCATGCATGAACTATTACAGACATTTCCAGTTATCAGTGAAGTTAAAGTGGCGTGGGGCGAGATGGATGCACTGCAGCATGTCAATAATGTCGTGTATTTTCGGTATTTCGAATCTGCTCGCCTGTCCTACTTTCAAAAAATAAACTTATCGCTCGATTCTTCTCAAACTACTATCGGACCCGTGTTAGCAGAAACAAACTGCAAATATAAGCTGCCCATTACCTACCCTGATACCCTTTTTATCGGTGCTAAGGTCATCGATATTCAGGAAGATAGATTCACTATGGAATATCAAATTGTCAGTCAAAAAATAGATAAAGTCTGCACTCAAGGCCAGGCAACCTGTGTGATGTTTGATTTTATAAATCATTGTAAGGTAAAACTACCTAGTAAAATAACGCAAGGAATTTTAGATCTTGAGGCTTGTTAATGATTATTAGATACAATAGGTAAATAATTTGGCTATGTATTATTTACCTAAAGGTGGAGATGTTATTTATAACGCAATTTTATATTTTTAAAAGTGTGAAGCGGAAACGTTTATTTAGAATGATTCTTTATATACGTCTTTTATTGAATCTAATAATAATTGATACATTTCTCCAGAAATATCACTTCTGCTCATCAATACATGCCCCACAGACCAATGAGCGTTGAGAAAATTGGCATCTAACACTTTAACTTTTGGGTTGTTGTCTAGCATAGGGATTGAGGGTAAATAAGCCCAGCCATCTTTTTCAATAAATTTTACCACTAGCTCTATGCCATTTAAAACAACTTGCCGACCAGAAAAGGCAGCACGTTCACCAAGGCCAGCATCCGATGTACTTTGAAGTACATAGCGCGTACTGTCTGCTAAGTCCCTGAAGTTAACAGGACTAAATTCCTGAAGTGGCGAATCTACAGCAGTATACAACCTTCCTTTGACTTCACCTAAGTAACATGCCATTAAGCCGCTTGGTGGTATTAGCTTCGAAGATTGATCATTTCTAAGTATTATCGCGGCATCTAAAGTTTTACTTTTGAGCTCTTCCACGGCCTCATCCCGGCTACGGTATATCCAATCTATGGTAATATTGGGGCATAATTTTCTAGCCGCAATATCAACATCTAAGATAAACTCACTAGGTAGATGCATATCTACTGCTATTTTGAAATGATGCTGCTCTGGAAAGGACAGCGAGTCAGCAAATGATTGTAGGGCCTCAGCATGCCTTATGAGGCCTCGGGACCATCGTAGCAGAGCTTTACCTTGTTCCGTAATCACCAACTTATTGTTACCTCTTTCAAACAAAATCGCATTAAGTGCAATTTCCAAGTTATTAACATGTTCACTAATAGTGGTCCTATCTTTACCACTTGCCCTAGCTGCTTTTGCAAATGAACCATGTTCTGCTGTGAGAGCGAAAGATAACATTTGATCTAAAGTGTATTGAATCATCAAATTTCCAACTTGAAGAGTTACTCACATTAATTGATAAAAGTATAGGTAAACAAAGGTTCACTTGATATCAGTTAATATATGTACCTGTTAAAAGAATCGGTTCCACATAGCCTTTAATCTCTTAACCCCTTAATGGCAAATTGTAAAAAGATTAATTAAAACCACAACTTACCTTGATAAAGTAGAAAATATTAATTTTTAATCGCGGAAGAATCACAGCACTTTGAGGGGGTAAAACCATCACTCTAAGAAAATGTAATGTTAAGTTTACAAGCTATAAATTTGTTCGTTAGCATGGATAACTGCTTTTTTATAGTAATGTGGGTATTTAAACCCTGTCCTAATAGCTGGTCCAAGAATAATGTGAATATAGTATAGTTATCTACTAAAATAGGCTAAGTAACCTCTAGTCTAAAAATATAAATCCCATATATTCCAAAAGTAAAAACCCCTCACTAATTTGCAGGGGCTTTATTTAACGTTCAGAGTACTAGGCTAACCATTAATATGTATTAACGACCTTTGTACCTTTGACAGCTATTTCAACTTTACGAGCATCTTGATCACTTTCTTCTTTCTCAACAACAGATGTCTCAAGATGAATATTCCTCTCGTCCACACCGTGTAAAATCAAAAAGTCCGCTACTCGCTTTGCTCTCTTTCGAGCTAGTCGAGTGTTATACTCTACAAATCCAGGCTTACTATCTGCTCCACCAATTACTACCACATCATAGCTTTCTAATTCAGTAACTTTAATTGCGAACTGAGTTAGTTGCTCCTTCATCTCAGCGCTAAGCGTAGCATCATCATAACTATATTCTGCACTATTTTGGCCTAACTTCACCTCTTGTTTTACTGGTTCTTCAATAAACTCTATAGGTTGAGCGTCGTAGCGGCTGTTTGACCATGGGTGAAGGATCAAAGACAAGCTAACTTGGTTAAGCTGCTTACTATCTTTTTTATCGTAGTATTGATCGATCACACTCACATTGAAAAAGCTGTCAAACTGTAAGGAAACATCAATGTATTCACTCAAAGCATAGTAACCGCCAACCGAAAGGTATGGTGATACACCACTAGTTTCTGGCGGTGAGTCCAGAAATTGTTTGTTCATTTCAGCATTATAAAAATAGCCACCAGCACCAGCAAATAAGCCTCCATCACGTGACAGAGACCATTTATGTTTAGCCAGTACATCTAAGCCCTTAATACTAAAACCATCGCCATCGGAAAAACTTAGGTAACCGAATTCGAAGTTAAATGGTTGTGTACTAATACCTATGTTGTATTTCAAGCTGGTGATGTCATTGTCATTTTTGTAAGGGTCGTCCTTAAATTGCGCAAGACCTCCCCCTACCTGAAAATACAACCCGTTAGATATTAATGTTTCAATAACGCCTTTCTCATTTTCATCCGACTGCTGAGCTTCAATAGCAAAAGCCGAGTTAGCTATAAGTACAGAAAGAGCTAATAACATAGTTTTTTTATAATTCATAAGTATTCTCTTACAAGTAAGAAACGGTATACACTACCATTCCCTCAAACTTACCTTTTTTGATGTCAGAAGAACCACGCGGAATTAGTTTTGCGATGTAACGGTCATAACCGACTTGTGCAACTTCATAGCCATCGCCAACAGGTTCGTTTAATTCCACCTCTTGACCTCCGAGGGTGTATAACTTGATACCTAAAGAATCAATTTCTTTGCCATCTTCATCAAAAACAGGAATATATGACTTATTAGTAAGATCGCGAACGTTATCAAAATAACCACGCAATTTAACCGATGGGCAATCAGGACCATACTTTAAGTTTCTGACTATGATAGTGAGAGGAAGCTGCGCAGCTTGACCAACCTCATCGGCACTTATTCGGCCATAGTCAATATCATTATTCTGGATTTCTAGCTCAACTAAGCATTTAGAAGGCTGAAGAATGTCCATATTAGCAATCACGCTTCGATAATTTGCGTATAGACCGTTATACCCATGTTCTCCATCAACTTGGAAGATGTTTATCGCTTGGCTATAGCCAGTAAAAGTACCGGGCGCAGTGACAATAATTGGTTGATAAGTAATTGTGAGTGATGTTTTGGTTCGCTCTTCACAATCTGAATAGCTTTCACCACTGCGACACGCAGGCACAACAAAGTTGTTGACCGCAGCTTTAACACCATAGATGTCAGTTCCTTCATAGCGAAAGCCGACTTTTATACCTGGGATATTTGGTACAGAAGTGTCTCCTGTTTTCCCTGGCCAAAAATAAACTTGTTCTCGTTCATATCTAAAAGAAGGATAGTGTGTAGCATCCTTGTAGCAGGTCACGGTTACTGTCTGTGATGGCCCACGCCATACAATTTGACCATTGGTTTCATCCACAGGTACAGATGCTGATGGATCGATATAAAAATTGGTCACGCCGCCTGGACCACTGCCACCAAAATGCCCACCTTCGCTTTCACTATAACAAGCTAGGGCCCATACACTCGGGGCGAATATATTCCCAATAGCGAACAATAGCAGGGTTAAAATTAGCTTTCTCATCGCCAGGCCTATTGTTTATTTTGCACTGTGCAAACATTTTGTGTATTACAAACGAAAGTGTTTGATACGGTAGCACCATAGTCGTTGATATGACTGAGCGTATATCGTTCACTTTGCGCAATTTTCAGAGACTTACTGGAAAAAGGCGCCAACATGAAAGGTTTAAACTTTGAGGATTTTTCTCCATCAGCTAACTTTAGTTCAGAGAAAGTCACGTAAAATGGCGAACCATTCTCGATAATAACCTTGTTACCGTTCAAACGCCTAATTTTTGTACTACTATCAATTACCTTGTCTATACGATTGATTTTTTTAAGGCTTTCAGGCCTATAGAAAAATTTAATGACAGATTCGATAGCAATTTGGATCGATCCACTGGCTACCTTGGCATTTGCACTATGGCCTTTATGTTCGACTGAAGGGGGAACTTCTCGAACATGTAAAAAATAGGCGGTTTCCCTATCTTGAGGCAACTGAGAAACGGTAGGTAAAGATTTAATTCGCAAAATAGCGTAATCTTTACTTTCAATTCTCAGCACAGGCGGTACCACAATAAACTTATCTTGTACTTCCTGCCCTGCCATATCTGTCAACCAAGACTGAGCAAGAAATGGCGTCTCAGCCGGATTTTTTATTTTCACTGTTTCGACTTTAGAATCGCCATCGTAAATAACGCGAGTCCTGTCTAGTGCTAATGCGGCGTTTGCTGTGGTCGATACCATCAAGCAGCACACGATTGCTAAAATACAATTTTTCATATTTTCCCAACTACTAATTTAGTTTTCACAGTTAACTGAACGAATGACTTCTTGACTTTCCAAAATCGACTCATCGATGACTAGGTGACAACTTTCGTTATCTCCCCAATTCACACTTATATTTGAATCGATGTTGACTCCAACCACATAGACTGTTGAATCTTGGCCAACTATGCCAATCTCTTGATTAAGTTCATCATCAAAGACTAAAGCGCCAAACGGAACCTCTTTATCACCTTCCAAATGCGCAAGGAAGTTGCTACCCTTTCGCGCTTTTATTTTTTGGTAGCCAATCGCACCCTCAGTTAAGACCATACTCTTAACACTATCGAGCACTTCAATATTGTCAGGCAGTGACTTAAAGTCGATAGTGTTGTAGCTCTTTTGGTAAGGCGTGACACCATTGATCAGGGCTAAACCGAATTCGTTAGTCTTCTCGTGATGGCTACCATTAATGGTGACGTCTGACACACTAGAATCAATAAGAATGCGTGATGTGCCTGAGTTAAGTGCACTGTATGCCAATCCATGTTCGGACAACAATACAGTCCCCGTAGCATTTGCGTTCACTTGACTGAATGAGTCGGTTTTATAACTCCCACCAAAAGAAGTTGAAACAAAAGATAAATCGCGACTGTAGTTACCACTGACACCATTCGATTCACCTTCATAAACATCGTAAGCAACTCGATAGTTAGACCCATCCCCTTTATCATATCCGGAGTACGATAGAGTCTGAGAGTAGTCGCCGTCACGTGAATTTGTTTGTACAGAGACGGAATTACTGCCCCCAATAGGAATAGAGATCCCTAACGACCAACCTTTTTCACCACTGCTTGGTGAGTACTCTCTAATACCCGACTCATAGTTATATGTTAGATATGAATCATCAGCTTGATATAGATTAAGCGTCAGATATAAGTTGATCCCGTTAAGATTTATGGGATGTGACAAGTTGACATCGTAACGAGAAGAATCGCGGCGGTTATCCCAGTAGTTATTAGAGGTATAGGAAACATATGCGCTGGTAACACCGAAACTCTGTGTCAACGCGATTTGCTTTTCATCTTTACGATTGTTGTTTGCAGCATAAACAAACGATGAGGTTACATCATCATAAGAGTTAAGATATTCATCAAATTCATAATACTGCTCTTCTGAAAAACGATATCCAGCAATACGTAAGCCTAAACCAAAATCAGTTAAGGTATTATTGTAAGTAACACCGTAAGATATACCAGATACGTCACTAGTATCACCCAGTTTGGCCTTCGCATTAGAGACATCAATAGATGCAGCACCAAAGTAATTTAGATTAACCCCTGTACCAACGGTGTAAGACTGGTAATCCTCAGATAATAAGGTTGCCGAAAAAACAGATATGTAATTGTTGATCCCGTAAGATGCTTCAGCTGAGAAAAACTCCGGTCTATGTTCATAAGTCTCACTCTCTGGAACTCCAGCCGATACGCTATAGCGTAGGTGATTTGGGCGAGTCAAATACAAAACGTCTGCACCATTAACTTGGTAATGTTGAATTTTTCCGTCGGCTTGTTTAACTTCTACATCGAGTGTGCCCTTAGAAGCTTGTGCAAGATCATCGATCAAATATGGACCAGCATTGACGTTGACAACTTTGAGTACATTTCCCTGTTGCCTAACGGTAATCACTGCATTTGTACTTACAGTTCCCGAAACAACCGGCGAATACCCACGCAAATTAGACGGTAACATTTGGTCATCACTTTGTAAGCGAACACCGGTCATCTGGAACGAGTCATACACATCCGAGCCAAACTGGGTATTACCAAATGTCAGCTTGGACTTGATACTGCGCACAGGTGTATAGCCATACAATGAGGTAAACTCACCTGAATAATTATTGGATGCCTGATAATTGGCTCTAAAGCGAAACGCACCAGCATTCGCTCCAACAATACCGTATGTCGACAAATCATCATTCCAGCCGTTTTCATCGTCCTGCTGGCTTGAAAAGTAGTTTATGTTGTAGTCAAGATATAAAGCTGAAATTCCATCATCCCACAATCGGTCAGGCACAAATCCATATTTATACTCGTTAGCAATGTATTCTTGTGGTGTTGATATGTCGATACGGCCTTTACCAAGATCAGAAACGACCTTGGTATATTCAATCTTATCAATCTTATAACAAACTGTACCTTCAATTGATTCTATTTGTTCTTTATACAGTTTATATCCGCGATCATTGAAAGGCAGGCTATCTACCAACACCTCAGATATACAAGGTTCGTTATTACTAAATAATATTTTATCTGTAGTTAAAAATTCGCCGTTAATGTACACATCCAGATCATAACTACCGTCTTCTACAAAATTAGCAGTTGAAAACTTGCTTAAATCAATACTATTTTCACTTCTTATAAAGAAATTATTAAAGTTTGTCGCATAAGATAAACTAGGAGTGGAAAATACAACTATTGAGCTAAGTAACAAACAACGCATTTTTATCAACCAATAAATTTATAGAAAATAGGTGCTTGGCTTTACAGCCGAGCACCCTAGATCACTAGTTATAAGTAACACGTAGTAAAGCCCATGACTCTGCGTTACCAGCCGTTACCTTGTTCACGGCATCAATATCAATGTTTGCTTCATACGCCGCAGAGAAAGAAGCGATGTTTGTACCATCAACAAGTACGTTAGTTGCCGCTACATCACCATTATTCACTGGATTACCGTTGTGAAGGATACGTACACCAATGCCAGTTGCGCCGCCATCAACACTGAACAGATCACCAGTTGCATCAGGGTTAGAAACAAAAGTGAATTCTGCATTAGAAGCCACGTTAGTATCACAATCAGTCAATTTCACGCGAAATGGTACTGGAGTAGAACGATCTCCTTTAGCTTTGAAAATATGAGTAGGCTGTTGGCCCAATTCAATTGTCTGATCGATACTGTCTGGAGACAGACCACATGCTGATTCTACGATTTCACCTTTGAAATAAACATTGGTTGTATTCTCAGCCAAAGCAGGAGTCGCTGACATCAAGCCAAGAAGAAGCGATGCTGCAATTGAAGAACGAATAAAATTAGCTTTCATTTTTTGATCCTATGTATTTTATGTATAAAAATGCATATAGAAAAATAATTTCCTAACAACATTTAACCAATTTCCCTTTATGGAAAATATCAACTCAAACTTGATATTTTTACTAATCAAGCCTTCGTCAATTTAGAAATAAAAAGAAGCAACCACTTAGCAGCTTTTACTTCCTTAAAACATCAAACATTAAAAAATAATGTAAATCAGCTGCTTCACCTTAAATAAGACTATAGATACTTATGCATAATCAATTACATACATTACATTTCACTAAATTTAATACGGCGTGCTTTCTTGGAATGGGATAATAGATATGATTATCAGTATAATCACCTCACTAGCTGGGGATTCTCCCCTCCACAACGAAAAAAACCAAAAAAAATCATAACTAGAAAGGCCAGCCTAAACATAAAAATGAATAAAATCTCAGAAATTTGTTATTATATGAATAAAAAAACATAAAAAAACCATCAATAACAGAAGATAAAAACTAAGGGGGGAAACGAAAAAAAAGTCTGAAAATAGTTGAAATATTTCTCAAGTGAAAGTTTTACAAAGGTTAAGCATAAATGATGCGTATGATTACCTAAGTTTCAAGTATCGTAAAACTAATACTTGCTAGCAAGTTAAAGGACTATGATTGAAATATAGTAATGTCAAGATTATATGGGAGGCTATCACTGGCTATTAAAACCCTTTTCTCCTGAAAAATATGAGATCATTTCGATAATTAGCTAACTGTTGCATATTATAGATGCGAAAAAACGAAACCTTTGCATAAATAAGATATTTTATCAATGATTGAGCTATTTGGGTCACTCTGGACTGAATCTCATCCTATATTATTGAAAGTATATTTAAATATAAGTAAAGCCTTCAGGAGCTTTTCATACTTTATGAAAATGTGAATTGAAGAAATTACAATGGCATTCCGAACGATAAGTGGGTAGAGCTACCAAATCAAACGGCAGACTGGAGGTTAACGGGCAACATGATAGCTCTTAAGTCAGCTCATTCATTGACCGCTAACTAGACGCTCAAAGATCATATAGCAGGCTAATGATACTAATTTGTGGAACCGAGGTTTAAATTAGGTAATAATATTATCAGCTTTAAAAATCATTAATGAGAAATGATTCTCATTAATGATATGTGTAGGGCTGGGCCACATGTCTCGCTGTAAGTCTTTGCGCAAATTAGATGACAGGCATATCATATATATAGATGATATCTTGATTATGAAAAGAGACTCCATGACAAAGATGTAGGGACATAAAGTATCACTGTGTTTCACCGAATTCTGATTACCAAAAAACATGGAAAGCTTAAAAAAATCAACAATATAAAAAGTTTCTCTAACTATATGACTGAAGCGAAGAACAAAATAACAAGAACCTTTCAAGTACTAGATTTCGTTTTGGTTGGTAACACTTTGTCTGAAAACGATTTGCGAACCAACCAGGATCTTCGAATGGGTACCCATGATCTGCTCACTCTGTATGAGCTATGCTGTCATGCTGGTGAAGTAGTTTCAAAGGAAGCGCTGATCGAAAAAGGATGGCCGGGCAAAATCGTTTCTGATAGCTCTCTAACTCAATCTATCCGAAACATACGCACCTTACTCGGTGATAATGGCAGGGATCAACGTTGGTTAAAAACGGTCTCAAAAGTCGGTTATATGCTCGATGCGTCGATAGTTAGAGAGCTGAGTCAAGACGACTCTGCACTTGAAATTAATGTCTCATCCCCACAATCATCGCAACCTAAGAACTCATTGTTTGGTGATATCAAACACCATTCTAAAATCAAAATCGCTATCTTAGTCGTACTTTTAGCTACCACATTCAATGTATCTTATAACATCTACTATCACTTTATCAGCCCAGAAAACATAACTGAATACCCTAAGATCGGTTACAGTAAAGGTGTCACTGAAGTTTATTCTGACAGACTATATGCAGCGGCTATGATAGGAGAGAAGGTCGTGAACTGGCTTAAGCAGCAACAAGTTCAACCAAACAAAGTAGCTATTCTACTGTATAAGCAAAATCTTTCATTAGCGATAGTGGATGGTAACGGTAAAATTACTAACCGCCTGATTATTTTGGATGAAGGCACTGAATTAGGGCAAATTACCGAACTCGCCCTTAGTGAGGTAGACAATGTTTTACGCTAGTCTCATTGTCATAGCCTGCTTTAATATCTTGCTGCTCGTTGTTTATGGGTTTAGCGGGGAACCTGGAGCTGCCTACGACATAGAGTATGAAGTCAAACACATGTCACATGACTATCACGGTAAAAGCAAAATACAAATATACAGCAATGACAACGAATTTGAATCTAAATGGGTGGTTGAAGAAATTGGAGCAGATCATGAGCCTGTATACTTCGAAAGTCACAGTACTGGCTTCGTCAAAAGGTATAGCCGCGACTTATTTACGGTTACTTATGAAGACCACTCTTCAAACTTTCTGGATAACCAACGGCTACCAGACCTCCCTATTAGTCGCAACTTTTACAGCGCTGAACGCTACCTATCAACTCGTAATACCGTGGAGGTCAAGCATAGAGGTGATGACTATACCATCATCATCACTTTCTTAAACGGTGGCCAGATTATGGGGATGAGACGTTATTAACAACTACTGCCTTATCTGCCTTTGAAGGCAAGATAAGGCAATTATTGATTAAGCTTTGATGCAATGAACTGCTTTATTAAATAACATTAGCTTGTCTGCGAGTTTCCGTTCAACATTCGCCACACTGACTTCCCATTCAGACACCATAATCAGTTTATCATTTGTGGTACTCATATAAACTTGCTCATCAGATACAAGCAATTCCATTAGTTTTGGAGCTTTAACTGATAATACTCTTCGGTCACGTACTGGAATTTCAACGAACGCTCTAATGGTCTTATCATGTAAAGAAATGAATATCTCTTCACCATCAACCAACTCAATACCAATAGGTTCATCACCTTCAATTCTAGATAATAGATTAGCTGGTACACCCAAAATATCTACCAAAGTCTTAAAGACTATTTCTCGCAACTTTTTCAACGTAAACTCCTACAAAGACGTTAATAGTTTAATGTATTACAACTGCCTGAAGAGCAGATGAAACTGGTCATAGATATTGCCGCCAACCTGAGTCAAAAGCACAATAAAAACGACTAATTTTGCGGCCATGGGAAGGCCAGGATCTTGAACACTAAATACTGTCTGGAGCAAACCCACAACCACACCTGTAATAACAAAGCTCAAAGAGAAAATTATTATTGCGTCTTTAACTATATCTAAGCACGCTGCGGTAACATCAATTACGGTCATCTGAATACTCCAGATAATTTACTATTTTATGTTCATTAAACTCGAACAAATAATATTTATTTCGGTATAGAACCACATAACTATTTAACTTAGGGTATTGCCAAAACAGCTCCGGTGCTAAATGGTAGTTAGGGAACGCCATCCCTAGTATCGGCATTGGTTTTATTACCGGTGATACTGAACTAACACTGTTGGTAGTAACAGTACCCTCACTAACACTAGGGGCAAAGTTATTATCCTTTACACTACCGTGCTTACCGAATGGTTCGTCTTGTTTTTGGGGAACCAACGCAGATACCACACCACCATTTATTACCAAACTATGGTGTCGAAACTCCATACCAATTTTATTTTGTGCCTTAGTGTCTAAAAGCGCTGTAGAATGGTCCTGGTTGTCTGATTTACTGCCTAGTTTTCCACCCGATATAGTTTTGTCTACCCTATGCTCACGTACATCACTGAGCTTTTTACTAGCCGGTGGCATAAGAGGACTTTGCATATAAGTATTATCTCTAAAACTGTTTACCGTAACACCTATATCAGTAGTGCTTACTTTAGAGATAGTACTCTCACCCTTAACCACTCTACCTTGAAACCTATCTTTATTTGCTTGGGGAACTTCAGGTACAATGCTTTGCCAAGTCACTTTATTTAGCCTTATCTTAGGATAGTCCAGCAATTCGGAAGAAGGCTGTCTACTAACATCTTTCACCACCAAAGGAGAAAGATTCTCAAGCCCTGGCATTTTCGGCGTAACTGGCCCTCTTTCAAAAGCAGGCAAAGCATGGTGAGCCAAAAGCACTTGAGATTCAAAAGGAACGACCTCAAGTTCTCCATCACAATCCCGATTGACGAAAGACTTGCTATCATCAGGCTTGCCAGCGGTTTGCTCTATTTGGCTAAGGATCTTTTCAAATCCACCCTTACCATCCACTACATCCTGTCTAACTAATCCTTCAAACACATTGATCATGACTTCACATACCTTAACTCTTCACGTAGTTCCCCAAGTGCATCTTTTCGTTTTTCTAATCTTCGTTTCTCGGCTTCTACTTCTGCTATTTCCAGTGCTAGCTCTTCCGCATCTTGACGATTGACCGAAGCATCGAAAAATAATGACTCAATCGCTGACTTAGTACTTTCTCGTCTCATAAAAAGCAGCTTTAATGCATTGGGTTCATCTTCAACGTTGAGCGTTTTTAAATTTTCCTGTTGTTGTTCTATTTGTTGCCACTTTTGTTCAATAATACTCAGAAGGTCCTGATAGTGTTTTTTCAGCTTAACTAACTTCCTTTGCTGCTTACCAATGCGTATATCGACGATATCAATAAGCTGACCAAATTCCTTCCATTGCTTCGAGGGTTTGTTCATATTCAACTCCATCGAATCCTTGCTTTAGAAACGACATTATATGAGGGTATCTATCGATCGCCTCATCTGTCTCCAAATCATTGCCCTTTTCATATTCACCAACCCGAATTAAGAGTTCAACGTTGAAATATCGATACACCATGTCTTTTACGCGTTCAGATAATCGAACATATTCTTCGCTTTGAACCTTATTCTGCAAACGGCTTTTGCTTTTCAAAACATCGATCGCAGGGTATCGTCCAGTTGAGGCAATCGTTGTCGAATACACCAAGTGTCCATCGATTAGCGATTTCACCTCATGCGCAATAGGGTCATCATCAATTTCTTTTTCAATCAAAACAGTGAATATACCTGTCACCGAACCATGGATTGAATTACCGCAACTCTCAACTAAGCGAGATAAAGCAAGTGATACACCAATTGGGATTCCACCTTTAATTGGCGTATTATCGAGCATTGCTTGAGCACGAGCAAAACGCGTTAGGGAATCAAAGTACAAGACAACCTTTTTGCCTTGCTCCATATAATGTCTAGCGATAGACACCGCCACTAGTCCTGAACGCACCTTCTCCAACGGATTCGCTTCAGAAGTCGATACTATGGTGATTGACTTTTGAATTACCTCTGGGCCTATTTCTCCTTCAAGGAATTCGACTACTTCACGAGCCCGTTCTCCAATCATGGCAAATATCACCACATCAGCGTCCATATTGTTGGCCATTATGGAGACTGTCGTCGTCTTACCTGCGCCAGCAGGGGCAAACAGACCAAGACGCTGCCCTTCACCAATTGTGAACAGACCATCAATGATTTTTAACTTAGTGGGAAAAACGGTTTCAATGGGAGCCCGAATATTCAGTGGAATAGGCTCAACAGCTATCGGCAAATCCTCAAATTGACCAGGCTGATTTAAATAGTCATCGCCATAAATAGATTCACCGTAACAGTTGATCACTTTACCGACCAATGCATCCTCATTGAGCGGGAAGCAAAAACGTCTTGGGGTAATTTCAACTCTACCGCCTCGTTGAACCGCTCCGGGTTGAAGCAACTTAATTTCTACTCTATGGCCAGCCACTTTCATCACTTCACCACGAATACGCTCACCAGTAACAGTACTGATAAAACATTCCTGACCGACAAAAGTATCTACCGAGACATGGCAAATAACCGTATCTTGATAAGACTCTTTAACCTTGAAGTAATGGTTCAACATCACTCAACAACCTCATAGGAAATAGATACGTAACGTTTGTACTTTCGCTTAATTTCATTTGTGCTTTTAAAGAGTTCACCAAGAAGGGGAATACTAGATAACACTGGAACGCCCGTCTCCGTTGACTGAGTTTCTGTATTGTCAAACCCACCGAGAACAACGGTTTGGTCAGGGTGTATATAGACTTCAGATTCTAATGATTGTGAACTAACTCGTGGTGGCTCTGCCTTGGCAGAATCGTCGTCGTCACTATCATCTAAGGACTCTTCAATATAGCGAATTTTTGCTTGAACACTTCCAGAAGGCAGCAGTCGACCAGTAACATAAAGGCCGTTGTCGGCTTCTATCTCTTGAGTTTGAACTTCCTCTACAGACACGAGCTTGATCGTAGCCGTTTCTTTCTTGTTAAATATTCCTTGTTGATTTTCAAGAATCAACAAATTCGTTTCATACACTCCACGAGCCACACCATTAGATGAGAGCGCTTGAAAACTTTGCAGGAATTCTTTTGTCTCAGTAAACGGGTTAACCACAATATCGTAGATGCCTCTAGTGCTGTTAAAATCGACACCAAGATCTTCACCACGTGTTACTGAAACATCATAAACCTTGAGTGAAAATAGCAACTGTTTGCGCTTGATATCGATTAGCGCCGCGATACGCTTCGCCAATTTCACTTCCTCTGGCGTACCACGAACTAATAATGCGTTGGATCCCGGTAACGCTTGTACTTTAGACGTCTTTTCTTCTTCTTCCAGTTCCTGCTTCTCGCTATTTTTAAGCTTCACTTTATAGGCTTTTTCAATAGCATCACCATCACTTATATTCTGAAACTGACCGATATTGATGATGGCAGAAGAGATCAAACTCATTGCACCAGGAAAGACGACAGAATTACCAAACGTATCGATTTGGCGATCAACCACCGATATATAGTGAAAATTAATGCGCGCAAGCTGAAGATCGTTACCATTTTCCAGAAATTGGTTACGGTCAACCATAGTGGCATAGCCTACGGCATCATTGACAAACTTTCGAGTACCAGAGAACAAAATGGAGTTTCCACGCTCGACTAATTTTACCTTAGTCGTAGCACTAATATTAAAGGTATTATTAAGTTCTCTGAGTAAAGCTTTGGGCTTGATATTACGCGGCTTATATGAGTAATTAATATAGGCTTGCCCAGATTGTACCGTAAGGGTGCCCCCGTACACATACCAATCAAAGTCATAAACTTCTGAAAGCTGCTCTAATAGCTCAGGCCCACTTCCTGATAAGGTTTGTGTAATTAACTGACGTTCTGTCTTGCTATCGATATCATCAACTAGCTTAACTTGCATATCTTTAGCAATTGCTTTTAACGCAGTTTGTAAATTTATATCTTGCTGTTTAATCAGTACTTCAGCTTGAGCTATAGGAGCGAGTACAGCCAAGCAAAGTAGTATTAGTTTCTTATACTTCTTCATCGAGGATCTCTTTCATTCGTTCTTCGCTTTCTTTCATCTGACGGATACAGGTATTTACAACGCCTTGAGACACTATCATATCTGCGATTTCTTCATCTGAGAGCATTGACTCATCACTGTCAGAACGAGCTTGATTATTTACATTATCAGTTTGCTCAACTTCGCGAGCAATTGCATCAAACTCAGATTGAACGTCAGTTCCAGCTGTAATTGAAGCTGTATCTACTATCTCAACTCTAGTCATAACCTACCTCGTGCATCATTTGTTTAAACACATAAAACTGGTCATGTAACAACCAGAGATTTAACAACACAATCACCACGATTGCTTTAATGTTTGGCGTGACAAAAAGTGATAGCGACGCCTTTTTAAAAAACAAGTCAACGTAACCACAGCACACAGTTATCGTCAGCATGATAATGATGTATTTACCCGCCACGATAGCCATCATGGTTAGGCTATCTGTAACTAAAAAGTATAGCGCTTCAAAGTCTAAATCACCTGTTTCTGTCTTACCTTGGGTAATGACTTCGACTATGGGTCGAAACAGTGTGCCACTTTGCAGCGCATAAATTAAAAATGTTAAGCTCCCAAGCTTTGCTAATGCCTCTGATTCATCTGTAAAACGTTTATCCTGAACAGACTGTTCATTAAGCAATAGTAATTGCTGGATCACACTGCCAACTGTGCCACTTATCCAGTACGGGACAGAAGAAAACACAGCAAACATAAACACTGCAATCACCCAACCAAAAGTAGGCAATTGATCGAACTGGCTTACGTCAACAAAAATTGCCATCGCTATAGCTATCGCAAGACAAGTAATGTTATCCAAATATAATCGTGTCGGGTTATAGATTTTTAGAAAAAGGAAAAAACCCGCAAACAGCATCCAACTGGGGAATAAGAGATCACCCATGTTACCCAAGCGCTCTAAATAGCAAGGTCCAGCTGTCAGAGAAATAAAACACTGCCAGCTTTATTGGCGTTGAAATCACCGTTGGGGATAACATGGTCATCCCGACACCACTGAGCACAACTGCAATGAGAAAATCTATACTGACAAACACCATATACAACTTGAGACCAAGTTCGAACCCTTGGTATAAATCGAGAATTAAGTTACCTAAAAAGAATTTAAAAGTGTCACTTTCCTCATCAAAATTAAGTGGTATGTCAATCATTGAAGTCAGTTGATTAGTCTTATCTTCTGCTCTTTTCAGTACTTCAGGAAAGAAGTCAAAAATATTACTGGCTAAATAATACATAGTAATATTCTGAGGTTTTTCTTCTTCAACACCTAAATCTACAGGCAAGTTGAGCTGCTCTTCTTGCTGTTGTTCGGAAAAGTAAGGCTTTATTCGCTCGAGACCAGGCTTAATATCTGGCCATAAACTATTTAGCGCCATCAAAGCAGCAAGCAAGTTCACAACAATAGTTGGAGGAATTTGCTGTGTGCCGACTGCATTCTTTATGATATTCAGGACAATGTTATATTTTACAAAGCCAGAAAAACAAATAAAGAACACGGTAGATAACAGCGCTAACACAAGTAATAAAACAAGGTTAGCACCAGAAAACGCATTATCTGGACTGAGTAACTGCACCATAACTTCTTCTCACAAACAGCTATACTAGCGGGGCAAACGCCCCAGCATAGTTAGATATTGCGCGCCGCAGCAATAATCGAATCTTTCACACCCTTTAGGGTTGAGGTACCCGTTTGCGCCGCAATACTCTGATCAGCCATCAACTGCTGGAGTTCTAAAGACTGAGATGCCGAGAGCTGCAGAGCACCATCTGATTGGTGAGCGGGATCATCAAGAAAATCTGAGATTGCTTGGTCCGCATTTTGGATATACGTTTCGAAATTATCACTAACTTCAGTAGTCGTAAGATGCTCGTCGCCGTTGGTTCCAGGAGCTGTTACTGCCATAATCGTTATCTCTTGTTGGTTTTGAGGACTAAGAATTTACCAATCTCACCGACCTGAATGAAGTGAAAAAAGGTGACAAATCACGCAAAGCCAAAGCGTGCAGCAAAAGTCATTTTTCATCATGTCCGAATATATGAAGCGCTGCTACTCAGGCACAGTCAATATCGATACGTCGATATTATTTTTAATGCCCATACCATCCTCTTTATATATGAGCTCAATATCACCTAAGGATTCGGTTAAAGTTACCTGACACCTGTTTTTGACCTGAATCATGGGCAGAATACCTGAGGGATGACGAGTGAGTGCCGACTCACGAGTACATTCTATCTTATCCAGTCGATAGTAGTTTCGCGCTCGTTCTCCCTTCCTTTTCAGTTGTAGATCTAATGACTGGAGTTCCTTAAGTACCTTTTTTCTATCTTGGACAGTATCTAGTCGTTCTAAAGTCTGTTGATATAGCCGTAACAGTGTACCCATTGGCATATGATATTTGGCTAATGCCGTTACCGATGACGATTTGTTAACATTGAGCATTTGGCTCTGGCTTTGAGCTGAAGCGCGAAGCTCTTTCATCAACTGAGCCCCGCCAGAATATGGCTCCATTACCTTCTTTAAGTAGATCGAATGTTTGGGCGTCATATGAAACATTCTTCGCATATTGTCTGCCCAGCGAGAGCGCCATTGAATTTTTTCATCATAATTAACTTTGAGATAGGGGATATTTTCCGCGGCAATCGGTTTTACTACATCATGGCCTCCCGTTTCCAACGCGTTTAGCAAGATTTCAAGTTGGTTACTTACTAGACTTCTTACCTCAGGCAACCATGAAGACTTATCCAAGAACTTTTTGTAACCTTGTATTACTTCTTCTAAGCCCTCTTCCTGATAACCTTGTGCTTTCCATTCCTCACTCATCATTTTGTCTTGCACAGATTGAGTTGAGTGGTATTTTTTGGTTTGGACGGACTTGAGTGCATCCCCAAGTGGCTTTATGGACATAAATGTTTTTTCATCAATTGCAGTTGGCAATGCATAGGGAGCTGGTAAAGGAAACAGCATCACATTAGCACCACTGCTGAGTTCAGCATCGATCCCTTTTTCGTAATCTCGCTGCTGCAATACGCTATTTTCTTCTCCTAACTTCACCTCCCTGACATCCTCACGACTAACAGCTATGGATACTCCTGCCTTCGCATAAGTTCTCGGCGCTACTAATGAAAAGTGCGGCGAAGCGTCAATCCCTAATTGCAGCCTAAATTCGCTATTAGCCGAGACACCCAATTGAACCTTTTGCTTTTCTCGACTCACAAACTGAGTTTTGCCTAACTGCTCTTCAAAACCTTGTTTCCAGTCTCGCGTGCCGAACATGTAGCTCAATGTTTCTTTTAAGTTTTCATTATCAACATCAAAAGAAAAACTCTGCTCACTGTCTTTCATTGCTGTCATCGCTAATGTCGCTTCAAAAGGCATAATTGTGACCAATGATCCCTGCTGGTATTTGACCAACTTAGTTAAATCTTCAAGTCCCGCACCAGTACCTGCCATCACAGTGGCTCCTTTTTCTCTTTTTCGGACAAACTGGACTTGAGTTTTTCCATCACCTAATGCAACAAGCTTGCAGTCGTAGTGCTTTTCATAGTTTGCAACTACGCCCGCAAACCAACCTTTACCCAATGGATAAGGAAGCCCGAAATGGGCAATGCCTGCAAAACCACTAATTCCGTGTTCAGCCGTAAGTGTTAATGAGTCGCCTTTTGGCAAAGCACTTGTTCGTGTAGCAAGTTGAGTGGTAATTTGCTCTGCTGGATGATTGCTGCCCATACATGTATTCAAGATCTTTCCTATCCCACACTTTGTATCCTTCGCAGATTTCCCTAGGCTAGTTCGTGCTTGGGTGACTTTTTTCGCAGATTTTAGACAAGCAATGTTCTGTGTTACCGATTGGAATAATTGTGCCTGATTCTCAACGCCCAGCTTCTGGGTAAGTTTCATCTTATATTGGACACTAGATTTAGTAAGGTGTTGATGTTTAATCCCAGTGACTTGATTACTAGAAATTGCCAAATATAGCCGAGTGTTAACCAATGTTCTTTCAATAAAAGGTAAGTAAAGATCTAAATCTTTCTCTTTTATGGGCGTCGCACTTGCATCAGTGAGCGTATTTAACCACGTTTCTATCTCAAGTACTTTGTTCTTACAAGACAAATTCTCAAAGCTAGGGTGGCTTTTGATATTCGCGGTTCTTTTTTGGATAGTGATTAAACGCTGTTTTAACTTTTCATCATAAGATCCTTGTTCACTTTCAAAGCCAGACCCAAGTCTCGATAGCACAGTAACACAGACATCAAACTGCTTTGTTAACCTTTCTTCAAGGCAAGCATCCAGTTGCTCGATACCAAATCTTGCATCAACGTTGTTTAGCAACACCTCATTTTTTAAAGTTCGACACAAACGAAAGTCTGTTTTTGCACTGTTAGTCGCTTTATTTTGGTTCTCTAGCTCCCAATTCCATTCAGTTTGAAAACGTCTAAGACTTGCAAATTCTTTGTATATATTGGATTTCAGAGAAAGCAAAGATTGATCGGGTTTAAAATTCTTACTCACTCTATCTTTCACCCAGAGACCTGCTGTTTGTATACCTGGGTCGGCCATTTTTAGGAAAGAGAGGTAGGCATCAGTTTTACGTCCTTGCTGTAACTTGAGTCGACCACTAGTGTAACGGTGTTTTATACCGTCTACCCATCCCGATAAAGGAATATACTGATTACCTATATGCTTATATTTTCGACCAATAAAAGGATTAGCATTGGAAAAGTGTCCACTGTTATTGACACTAAAATGAGCAAATCCTATCGGTGGTTCATCAGATACAATGGGAGACAGTAATTGAGTATTACCGCTAAGGGTAAGGTGCCGACCGTCTAAGTATCTAATTTTCTCCCTGCTTTGATTATCTTTAATGGTTACTTGAAGGTGAGCACCGCAAGGCTTTATGTGTTGGATATACTCATGTTGAGAAAGGTTTAGCCCTTTTAGATTTAATAAAGCGCGATTCCCATCCTTGTCATAGACATAATATTCTTGCTTTGCATCTGATCTGGTCACAGTTACTTTGTTGTCATCTTTCAAAATCATAGTCGGAACAAATGACTCTTCAGGCTTTTTGTTAATCTTTACCTCAAATCTTTTCTGCAAAGAATTATCTATAAACTGACCGCTGATATTTATCGTTGCGTGATACTCTTCATCCCCGCCAGCCGATGTCGTGTAGCAAGCATGCAAGTCACCATCACTCCCTATCCAAAGCTCAGTAAATGCTTTTACATCACTGGGGGTTTTAAGATCTAATTGGAAGAGTTTTTTCTTGGAACGTATTTTATGACTTACCGTTCTTAGCAACCCCTTATTTCTCCCAGTTAAAAGTACCAAGTTCCCATTTTTGATCGATGCCATCATTTTCAAGCCATGGTTCTTGTCCATGCTAGTGAGATCAACAAACTGTTTTGCCTCAATATCTCCGCGCTTTATCGGTTTAAACCCACTACTCGTGTTTGAAGGGCATGGTATTACTTCTGAAGATGTTGAGCTATTCAACGATGGGATACAAGAAGCTAGCATAAGGGCACCTGTTATTTTTTGACCAACAGGAACTATATACGCACGTCAGTTATTAGTTACAAAATTATTAATTGTGATAATACTGGAACAAAAACTCTATCTGGGAGACAACTTCCATGATATTAGCCGGAGGGTTACAAAGCATCTCCTTCACTCAAACTAAGATTTCAAATACTAAAACCACAAGAGACAAGGGCTACCTGAAGGATACTGCCCTTGTCAATACGTGATCTTCAGCGAACCATCAGCAAAATTCCTGTGGTTAATGCTGAAGAAAGCAAAGAGGCAGAAAAAACTAAGGTAAGCCAGAATGCTCCCCCTGTTGAGATGTTTCCTGCAGGTTCAGTATCCAGTAATAATTGAGGGGAAGAAGGCACTGGTTTCACCGAACTTGCAATACTTTTAATCGATAAGCTAGGGATTTCCTCTGCAGAGAACTCTGCCACAGCTTCTTCGTCAATAATCAGCATATAGCCTTCTTTTGGTACGGTTTTAATTTCGCAGGCCAATCCCTCGAATAATCCAAGTGATTTACGAAGATTTGAAATTGCTTTAGTCAATGAAGTTTCACTAACCAATACCTTACCCCATACTTCCTCATGGATTTCATCTTTACTAATTACTTTGTTGCCTTGTTCACACAACAACTTAAGTATTGCAGCTTCACGTCCACCCAAGCTCACGGCTTGATCACTTGCAACTATTTCACGCTTTAGAATGTCAAAAATCACCTGATTACCCAGAACGTAATTTCTATCCATTATTCAACCCTACTCTCAGTTCTTTTTACCCTATGCTATTCATCCGAACAATTAACAGACAACAATTAATAACTCGGAACCTCAATGCCAACATCATATTTGGTTTTGCTGATTCAATTTGTAATTAAGATTCGCGCACTAGCGAACCATGACATCGGCCAGACAGAGAATGTACTAGTTTTCAAAAAAAAGGATGAAAAAATTATGAAAAAAACCGTGATTTTGTTAGATCTGACAATAAAAAATATATAAAAATAAAAATATCAAAAAAGGCAATCGTTTTCGATTGCCTTAATTGTTGATATATAAGAATTAATTTTTTGACTCGTTAATTTCGTCAATTGACACACAATATTGCTCATCAACCTTAATTAACGTACCCGTTGCGATTAATTCATTGCCACTTTTGAGCATTACTTGCGATTGAACAAAATCTGTTAACGGTTTTACTTGTCCAGACTGAAGCTGATTAAGCTCATCTAGCGTCATTGTGGTATGGCCAACCACAACATCTATAGCTATTTTCATCACATTTATCCCTGTTGTGACATGGAAACAACAGAACGTCTAACATCACGCAGCTCTTCTTGTGCAGAAGAGATTTCAGTCATCATATTTTTAAATTCTTGCTGCTCCGTATCCAAATCAACTTGGATCTTGTCACAATATGCCGTCATTCTTGCGTTCATTTCTTGGAGTTGGTCATACGTACAACTACAAACGATTCTAGCGGTGTTATCGATACTATTAGTGACGTGACCACTACTATCTAATCTGTAATAACCGGAGCCGCCTAAAATAACAGAGATGTCCTCACCCGTCGTTTCCTGGATGATCTCTTCAATCTTAAGCAGAGTACTCGAACTAAGAGTCTCAGTACCATTTTTCCCTGGCCCGAAACCATTCTCCTTATCAGCGTCATCGACGTTTGCCAACGCATCTACCATGATCTCACCCCAAAGGCTGTTAATATCAGCAATCGCTTTGGACTTTGCTTCAATCTCTTTCGACAGTTTATCGGCTGCCTCAGTTTGCGTAGTAATGTACATACTCAACAAGTCATCGATCAAATCCAAAGGGTCGCTAAAGCCCGCTGAAAATAGAGACTGTGAAGTTGGTGAGGTAGCTTGTGGACTAGCAGCAGCGGCTCGCTGTACTACAGGGCTACTTTTTGCAATCACAGCCTCCATATCGCTGTTTGATTCTAACGCGGCGACAGTCGGAGATACTCTAAAGTTAACTTCTGACATATAATTCTCCTAATTAAGGTTGAATGAGGTAAACTCGTGTTTTTTGTCCATCCTTAAATACGACTTTGTCGCGGGTGATGGATTGGATGACCCCTAGACGTGGGACTGTGCTTCCTTCCCAATAACGTCCTTGCTGGTCGTATATATAACCACCTGATTTGGTGGAGTAAAAAATTGCATATGGAAACTCACTACTTGTAATAATCTGAGTTTCATCTTTTCGAGATTTAAGCTGAGCAATGACAGAGCTTAAGCCCGCTGATTTTAGTATTTGACTCGCTTTGGTACGATCAGAAACCAGCCAATAATCATCTTGCTTAGCAAAGCCCAAGCCATAATCACCAAATAATGCCATGATCTGAATGTCTTGCTCGCGAGTATCAATGACAATTTCATCTCTATCGGCTTTTGATACCAACCGACCAACTAGTGGCTTACCTGTATATGTTGAAATTAAATCAATATCCAATCGACTCACTCTTAAATAGTCATTAGACTCAACAAGTGTAATATTACGCTGAAGAAATTCAGGTAAGCTGGTAACAGCATTTTGATTGAACGCAAATAATTCACCATCCTTAATGTAACCAGATCCAATTGCATCTAAATAGTTTGCAACTTGGGACTGTTGGTGGTTAATCACCCCTAAATAAAGGGCTGCTGCTGTAGCGACATTGAGTACAAAGGTAAAAACGACTAGGGGTTTATATTGCCTGAAACGATGTCGTCGTAATGCAGGTCTCCTACTACCTTCTTGAAAAACAAAAAAGCTCAGTCCCTTAAATTTGTAGATACGATTTGCGTTTACAGTGGTAACTTTGTTTCCACGCGACAAACCTACAACGTGAATTTTCTTGTCCTTTACTTCAAACTTTAACTCGGTGGTACTAGAAAAATACTCTGGAACTGATAATAAATTTTCAGCCCGTGCTTCTTTATTGCCTGTCAGAACAAAGCTCTGCTCTAAAGGTAGACATACACCATTTAAATGGCCATCAACAAATTCAATCAACCACATGACTCTTGATCTCAATGTGCAATAAGTCAGCTTGAGCAGCAAACTGACTAAGAAGTTGCTGAAGTTTTTGAGGATGTTCAGGAAGTAAAAGATTTCTTATATAGTAATCTTTATCTGATATTCGACCGATATACCCGTTTGCGGTTACGTGAAAATCAGCATTAAGCTTAACCGCCATTTCTGGCGTCAAATTCTTATTTTCCAACTCCGACAACAAAATTAGCTGTCCTTCAAGTCCAACTCGCGATCCATCTTCAATAACAATTTGCCTCTCTCCATAGTGACAAACCAGAACATTATTGCCATCAATCTTGAGCTCACTGCTCTGGTTTAGATGTACAAATTCATTTATTAACAGAGAGAATTTTCTATTTTTCATACTTTTTTAGTTTTACCTCAATCATAAAACGTCTCTGAGTCACTCTCTGCTCCGAGGTCGATAAACCATTTTCAACACTACCTCGCACTTGGATAGGTACATTTCTCAACCCTTCTTCGATCAAAAAGTCACGTGTTACTCTCGCTCTCTTATCTGCTAATTCACGGTTGTTTGCGTAAGTCCCTGAAGAGTCAGCAACGCCATAAACAGTAAGGGAATCTAGCGGCCACTTTTGCAATTCTTCAATAGTCGAAAGCAATGTCGAACGGCCTTCTCGAGTCAGCTTATACTCATTAACAGGAAACAGACTTTCAAACTTCAACAATAAGTTAGAGTTATCGAGTAAACTGGTCGATACCCCGTATACATCTCTCCACTCATCTCCTCCAAAGCCACGATTTTGATTCGGTGCAACTATATTGTTCGCTGCGGTATAATCTCCCTCGCAACTTTTTACTTCAGTTAACCCATATGTATTAAGGTTAGCAATATAGAAGCGATTTGGCTCGGTTGGTTCCGCCACTTCGACACATGCTTTATGATGAGCGGAACCTTCAGTGTACTCGGGTGCTCTGCGTACCCAGAGCTGAAAGTTATCCGCATCAGCAACTTCAACCAGCACCAAGTTATATACATCGGGTTTCCAGTCATAGTCGAGTACAAGATTGTCGTCGCGAATCTGGTTACTGCATCCACCAAGTAATAGTAATAATGCTGAGGTAAGGCAAATGTTTTTGTTCATCTTCATTTTTTCTTCTGCTTATTTAAAGCTGAAAGTATCATGGCAACATCCCGATAAAACTCTTTAGGAATGAAGTCTTCACCATGTTTCATCTTATGATAAAAAGCTCTAGCCAGTGGCTTGTGCTCAATAATCGGTATATTCATCGCTTTTAGGCGTGCTTTCTCTTCTTGCGCTAATGAATCTGTACAAATTTTAAGAACCACCGGCGCTTTGTCTATATTTCTGTCGTAACATACAGGAACAAGTATGTGAGTCGGATTCGCTAACGCAAAAGTGGGCTTTCTTCCCTTGGTTACAGGTGCATCCATAATCTCGCGCATCTTACGTTTACGCTCAGATTTAATTTCAGGCGATCCTTCCGTTTCCTTCATTTCATTTTTCATTTCGGTGAAAGTCATCCGGTTTTTTTGCCGAAAGTGATATTGCTCAACTAAGAAATCTACGCAACCTACACAAAGGCCATAAACGAAGAACATCAAAGAAACCAGCAACATATAAAAAATGAAATTGTAAAGAAAAAAGCTACGATTATTGACTTGCTTGAGTGTATTTAGCTCCTCTCCAGCAATATCGAACACATACTTGAGCAAGAAAAGAAGAAACAGTAACTCTAATACTTTACGCAATGAACGTGACATCGCCTCAATGCCAAAAATGTTCTTAAACCCGGTAACCGGATGAATTTTCTCCATCTTCAATCCGAGAGATTCGGTATTGATCACATTTTTATTGATCAACACCCAATCGATAATTGCCATGATGAGTTTTACTAACATTAAGCTTCCGATTACCGCCGCAATCAAAGAATACATCAAGCTAAACCCAACATGGAGATCGGCATAGAGAATCTCTTCCATCCAATAATTGGCATTTTCAAACATGAAGTAAATTAAACCAATAAATACAATAGCAAAGACAATTAATTCTAATGTCGGCTCAGCTAGTTCCGTTTTCGGAAACTGCCCTTTCTTTTTAAGATCGCGCAGTTTTTTCTCCGTGGGCGGGTATTTTTTAGGTTCAGTTGACTCCATTTAATGCCTCTTTAAGATGTAACCTGAAGAGGTTCTGAACTTGTTACGTATGCCTGATCGGTAATATCGCCATGGCTACATATTAACAAGGTCGACATTACCTGTTGGAAGAAAGCTTTTACTGGGTTTATTTCACTGTCGTTTACAACTAGAACTGGTTTACGGCCATATTGGGTTGTTAAACGGAGTATTTCTTTTCTTAAGCCATGTTGTATCTGTATAAGGCGGTCAACATCTTCAACTTCACCCATCACATAGGACTCAATTGCTTCAGTAATTTCTGGTGTCAATAGAGCAACGTGAATACCTTCCTCTTCACCCAATAGTCTTGATGTAATCTCATATCGAGCTTGGCTTCGGATACGAATCAGCCAGTTTTTCGGCTCACTTTCAACTCGTGACCAATATATCAAGGCTTCAAAAAAACTGACTCGATCTAGGTAAAACTCCGGCGCACGAATCATTTCCTTCATCACATCATGAACGCGGTTTAGTCCAATGGCGGAGTCAATCTCATTTTTCATGACCTCGCTCTGAGCAGCTAGACCTTCAATGATATTACTGGTGTATTGAAGGTTATATTTTTCAACCATACGCTTTCTGAGAAAGTAGTTTGCAATGCTTGAAATATTGGTAAGTACATCGTCTTGACGAACAAACACTTCATCACCCAACACTTCGATCATATCTTGTGAATCACTTTGGCTAAATTTGAACACACAAATATCAGAGATATACACCTCGATGTCACTTTCCATTTGGCTATCAAAGTCAATTGAAGGAGTGCCAAGTGCTTGCCCCCATAAAACGCGTTCAATATCTTCAACTCGACGCTGAACTAAGGTTTGATGACTATTATCACGTAGTACAAATTTTAGTGACTCATACAAACCCGAACCTGATGGCTCAAAGCTCATAGTACCAGCAGGCTGCCCCTGTCTACGCCAGAGAAAAAACGCTATCAACACACAAACAAAAGCTAACGGCACACAGACGTACAGTAAGTTACTATTTAAAGCACCTAGGACAAAAATCACTCCACCGATAATCAATAGGCTTTTCCAAAATGAGCCTATTTGCGTCATCAGCTGCCCCATGAAAGGGCTAGATTCTTCTTCGGCACCCTTAATACGTGTGAGATATACCCCACATGCCATAGATAAAAGTAAACTTGGTATTTGCGAGACCAGTCCGTCACCGATAGTCAGAACAGAAAAACGGCTCACACTTTCTGATAGAGAGAGATCGAACTGATTAATTCCAACATAGATACCACCAAATAGGTTGACCAAGCTGATCAAAATACCAGCAATAGAGTCACCTTTTACAAACTTCATCGCGCCATCAAGAGAGCCGAAAAGTTTGTTCTCCGTGCTCAAGTCTGCACGCAATTTTTGAGCTTGTTCACCAGTGATTAATCCACTTTTTAAATCACCATCTATGGTCATCTGTCTTCCGGGTAATGCATCCAGAGAGAAACGAGCGCCAACTTCTGCAACACGTTCACCACCTTTGGTCACCACCAAAAATTGAACAATAGTGATGATGACAAAGATCAACAGACCAGAAATAAGATTTCCACCCATTACAAACTCACCAACCGTCTCGATCACATCTCCTACATCTTCATTGGCGATGATATTTCGGGTTGTTGCAATAGAAAGTAACAGACGAAAAGTGGTTAGAAGCAGTACAACTGTCGGCAAAAAAGTCACTTTTAATGGCTCATCATTTTCAAGCATGATGACAAGCAATAGCGCTGAGCTAATAAAGCTGACTAAGATAAACGCGTCAATGACACCACCGGGTAGTGTAACCAAAATAATGGTCGGCAAAAGCAATGCAATAATGACACTACTCGGATTAAACAGTAACGACTGCCCTTTAAACAATTGCTTCATAATTGATCCAGACTTGATCTCAGCTCAGTAATTAAACTAGCCGTGTTGATGCTAACGATACTGTCTTCATTCTCGATCGTTAACGTTACGCCATTTTCTTCAATCGTTTTCTCAACGGATAGATTTCTCGCTTCATCGTCTACTTCCGCGTGAAGCACTTCTACCAAGTGACCGATCAGGTGTTCACTTTGGTTGAGCTTAACCAAACGCTCTTTCACCGCTGTGATTACTGATTCCTTCAATTCTTCTTTAAGTTCATCAAGCTGTTTCTGCTGCGCCTTGAGTAAATCACCGAGTTTTGATTCCGCATTATCAAACCAGTCATTTTGCCACTCGACCCAGTTTTCAATCACATTGTTATAGGACTCTTCAACATACTCGTTAAGCGCTTTTTCCTTATCTTCAATCATCTGAATCACTTGCTGCTCAAGAATGGATTGACATTCATCAGCACGCTCTTGCATTGCCATCACAAGCGCCTGAGCTTCTTGGAAACAACGGACTTCTGACTTTTTTATAACGTTGGAATTATGATTGCGCTTAAACGTGATCTTCGGAATCACTCGCTGCTCTGGTTCAAGTTCAATGTACAAAAGAAACACCTCATTTCATCAGTGGCGCTAAGCTTACTGGACAAAGTATTCATGGCTCAAAAGAAAAAAAAAGACTAAACCTGAACTTAGTCTTTTTTTACGCTATGTAGGATTTAGGAAGCTTTATTCATAAAGCCTGTGATACTTCGTCTCATCAGCGACATAGAAAGCGTACCCACCGATAATATGCAATCCACTGGTTTCCTCCGTCTGTTTACCTTGCATCTTTTGCCTAGCTAAATTTTGCATATTTACGGAATGAATGGTTGGTTGACGCAATCTATTTTTTGAATTAGACCAAGAACCGACACTTAATATCACCTTATCGTCATGGTTACCATAAGACAGGGTGTTTTGGCCATTATCTTCTTTCAGGATTGAAACTTTCTGATTTTCCCTTTCTTTACGCACCGCATTCCTAGAGTCGATCGGTATAACCAGTTCCGTCCTGAACCGACCAGCGTGATTGTCGACACCAGAGTTGACCGGTATGTTCAATTCTGTCCTGAACTGGCCAACGTGATTGTCGGTACTAGCGTTGACCGGTATGTTCAGTTCTGTCCTGAACTGGCCAACGTGATTGTCGGTACTAGCGTTGACCGGTATGTTCAGTTCTGTCCTGAACTGGCCAACGTGATTGTCGGTACTAGCGTTGACCGGTATGTTCAGTTCTGCCCTGAACTGGCCAACGTGATTGTCAACCTTAGACTCTAACTTTGTGGTAGAGATTTCCCCGGTATCTTGATAGTTAGACCCACTTACTGCCCCCGCAGTCAAGCGTACTGGACCCTTATTCTTTGGGGCCTCAGATTGTTCTGCTGCTGAGGAAGTCGCCTGCGTACCCGCATTAGGCTGTCTCGGTCTTCGCTCCGCTTGTCTAACATCCTCACCCTCAACCACCAAGGTCGACGCGTCGATAAAACCATCATCATCTGCACTATCAGCTGCAATGGATGGCTTACTATCCGTTGTAGTCTTGGCTTGTTGAGGCTCCTGATGACCTTGCGTACCCTGACTAGAAGAAACCGGATCAAACAAGGTCGAGGCTGGCTTCGAGTCCGATGGGACCACATTGTGCCTCGGACCTGGTTCATAGTTAGACCCACTTACTGCCCCCGCAGTCAAGCGTACTGGACCCTTATTGGTCGATGCATCAGGTTGGCTTGATGCATCAGCGCTTACAACTGGCTGACCACCCTCTTTATCATCAGATCCTTGAGGGCGCTGCTCACCCTGAGGTGAAGCAGGATTCGAACCCGATGAGACCACATTGTGCCTCGGACCCGATTCATAGTTAGACCCACTTGCTGCCCCCGCGGTCAAGCGTACTGGACCCTTATTGGCCGATGCATCAGGTTGGCTTGATGCATCAGCGCTTACAACTGGCTGACCACCCTCTTTAACATCAGATCCTTGAGGGCGCGGCTCACCCTGAGGTGAAGCAGGATTCGAACCCGATGAGACCACATTGTGCCTCGGACCCGATTCATAGTTAGACCCACTTACTGCCCCCGCAGTCAAGCGTACTGGACCCTTATTGGTCGATGCATCAGGTTGACTTGATGCATCAGCGCTTACAACTGGCTGACCACCCTCTTTATCATCAGATCCTTGAGGGCGCGGCTGCCCCTGAGGTGAAGCAGGATTCGAACCCGATGAGACCACATTGTGCCTCGGACCCGATTCATAGTTAGACCCACTTACTGCCCCCGCGGTCAAGCGTACTGGACCCTTATTGGCCGATGCATCAGGTTGGCTTGATGCATCAGCGCTTACAACTGGCTGACCACCCTCTTTATCATCAGATCCTTGAGGGCGCTGCTCACCCTGAGGTGAAGCAGGATTCGAACCCGATGAGACCACATTGTGCCTCGGACCCGATTCATAGTTAGACCCACTTACTGCCCCCGCAGTCAAGCGTATTGGACCCTTATTGGTCGATGCATCAGGTTGGCTTGATGCATCAGCGCTTACAACTGGCTGACCACCCTCTTTATCATCAGATCCTTGAGGGCGCTGCTCACCCTGAGGTGAAGCAGGATTCGAACCCGATGAGACCACATTGTGCCTCGGACCCGATTCATAGTTAGACCCACTTGCTGCCCCCGCGGTCAAGCGTACTGGAACCTTATTGGCCGATGCATCAGGTTGGCTTGATGCATCAGCGCTTACAACTGGCTGACCACCCTCTTTAACATCAGATCCTTGAGGGCGCGGCTCACCCTGAGGTGAAGCAGGATTCGAACCCGATGAGACCACATTGTGCCTCGGACCCGATTCATAGTTAGACCCACTTACTGCCCCCGCAGTCAAGCGTACTGGACCCTTATTGGTCGATGCATCAGGTTGACTTGATGCATCAGCGCTTACAACTGGCTGACCACCCTCTTTATCATCAGATCCTTGAGGGCGCTGCTCACCCTGAGGTGAAGCAGGATTCGAACCCGATGAGACCACATTGTGCCTCGGACCCGATTCATAGTTAGACCCACTTACTGCCCCCGCAGTCAAGCGTACTGGACCCTTATTGGTCGATGCATCAGGTTGACTTGATGCTTCAGCGCCTACAACTGGCTGACCACTCTCTTTATCATCCGATACTTGAGGGCGTTGCTCCCCCTGAGGTGAAGTTGGATTCGAACCCGATGAAACCACATTGTGCCTCGGACCTGCTTCATAGTTAGACCCACTCACAGCCCCCGCAGTCAAGCGTACTGGACCCTTATTCTTTGGGGCCTCAGATTGTTCTGCTGCTGAGGAAGTCGCCTGCGTACCCGCATTAGGCTGTCTCGGTCTTCGCTCCGCTTGTCTAACATCCTCACCCTCAACCACCAAGGTCGACGCGTCGATAAAACCATCATCATCTGCACTATCAGCTGCAATGGATGGCTTACTATCCGTTGTAGTCTTGGCTTGTTGAGGCTCCTGATGACCTTGCGTACCCTGACTAGAAGAAACCGGATCAAACAAGGTCGAGGCTGGCTTCAAGTCCGATGAGACCACATTGTGCCTCGGACCCGATTCATAGTTAGACCCACTTACTGCCCCCGCAGTCAAGCGTACTGGACCCTTATTGGTCGATGCATCAGGTTGGCTTGATGCTTCAGCGCTTACAACTGGCTGACCACCCTCTTTATCATTAGATCCTTGAGGGCGCTGCTCACCCTGAGGTGAAGCAGGATTCGAACCCGATGAGACCACATTGTACCTCGGACCCGATTCATAGTTAGACCCACTTACTGCCCCCGCGGTCAAGCGTACTGGACCCTTATTGGTCGATGCATCAGGTTGACTTGATGCTTCAGCGCCTACAACTGGCTGACCACTCTCTTTATCATCCGATACTTGAGGGCGTTGCTCCCCCTGAGGTGAAGTAGGATTCGAACCCGATGAGACCACATTGTGCCTCGGACCCGGTTCATAGTTAGACCCACTCACTGCACCCGCGGTCAAGCGTACTGGACCCTTATTGGTCAATGCATCAGGTTGACTTGATGCTTCAGCGCCTACAACTGGCTGACCACTCTCTTTATCATCCGATACTTGAGGGCGTTGCTCCCCCTGAGGTGAAGTTGGATTCGAACCCGATGAGACCACATTGTGCCTCGGACCTGCTTCATAGTTAGACCCACTCACAGCCCCCGCAGTCAAGCGTACTGGACCCTTATTCTTTGGGGCCTCAGATTGTTCTGCTGCTGAGGAAGTCGCCTGCGTACCCGCATTAGGCTGTCTCGGTCTTCGCTCCGCTTGTCTAACATCCTCACCCTCAACCACCAAGGTCGACGCGTCGATAAAACCATCATCATCTGCACTATCAGCTGCAATGGATGGCTTACTATCCGTTGTAGTCTTGGCTTGTTGAGGCTCCTGATGACCTTGCGTACCCTGACTAGAAGAAACCGGATCAAACAAGGTCGAGGCTGGCTTCAAGTCCGATGAGGCCACATTGTGCCTCGGACCTGCTTCATAGTTAGACCCACTCACAGCCCCCGCAGTCAAGCGTACTGGACCCTTATTCTTTGGGGCCTCAGATTGTTCTGCTGCTGAGGAAGTCGCCTGCGTACCCGCATTAGGCTGTCTCGGTCTTCGCTCCGCTTGTCTAACATCCTCACCCTCAACCACCAAGGTCGACGCGTCGATAAAACCATCATCATCTGCACTATCAGCTGCAATGGATGGCTTACTATCCGTTGTAGTCTTGGCTTGTTGAGGCTCCTGATGACCTTGCGTACCCTGACTAGAAGAAACCGGATCAAACAAGGTCGAGGCTGGCTTCAAGTCCGATGGGACCACATTGTGCCTCGGACCTGCTTCATAGTTAGACCCACTCACAGCCCCCGCAGTCAAGCGTACTGGACCCTTATTCTTTGGGGCCTCAGATTGTTCTGCTGCTGAGGAAGTCGCCTGCGTACCCGCATTAGGCTGTCTCGGTCTTCGCTCCGCTTGTCTAACATCCTCACCCTCAACCACCAAGGTCGACGCGTCGATAAAACCATCATCATCTGCACTATCAGCTGCAATGGATGGCTTACTATCCGTTGTAGTCTTGGCTTGTTGAGGCTCCTGATGACCTTGCGTACCCTGACTAGAAGAAACCGGATCAAACAAGGTCGAGGCTGGCTTCAAGTCCGATGGGACCACATTGTGCCTCGGACCTGCTTCATAGTTAGACCCACTCACAGCCCCCGCAGTCAAGCGTACTGGACCCTTATTCTTTGGGGCCTCAGATTGTTCTGCTGCTGAGGAAGTCGCCTGCGTACCCGCATTAGGCTGTCTCGGTCTTCGCTCCGCTTGTCTAACATCCTCACCCTCAACCACCAAGGTCGACGCGTCGATAAAACCATCATCATCTGCACTATCAGCTGCAATGGATGGCTTACTATTTGACGGTGTATCCACTACGCTTTGGATAGCGTTTACTATTGCTTTCTGTGAGCCCCATAACGTTGCAAACTGTTCATCGGTTAGGTGCTCTCTTGCAGTTGAAATTTGCTCGGATATGTCACCATAATAATTATTTGGGATATAGGTATCGCCTCCAGGAGAGTTAACATTCACTCCCTCTGACTCAGGCGTCTCTTGATCTGTCGAGCTCTCTTTAGCTTCAGCTGGCTTACCACCAACAATCACGAGAAGACCGTTAATAATGAACCTATCCCCAGGTCCAAACGGACAACCATCTGTGCTATCGTCAGGCCTAGGTTCGTCCTCAGAAATACTTTCTGGCTTCAATAGTTGAGAAGGCTGGGGCTTTTCTTCTGGTTTTTTCGCTTCTTCGGACTCTTTGTCACTTTCCTTTGGCGGCTCTTTAGGCTGTTCCTCCTCTTGAAGAGGTACACTAAATTTCCGGCCACCATGCATCCAACAAAGCAAAGTATTGCCCCCAAAGAAAGTAAGAGCGCCTAATGGTGGGATGACAAAAAAAAGACCACCACCAAGACCCAGTAAAATGAGTCCGCCCACAAAATGAAGTTTCGCTTTTTTCTTATGACTAAGTCTGCCGCTAGTATCACTCAACTTCTTTGTTCTTCTGGTATGTTCATCCTTATCTGTTGTTGTCGAGCTTTTCCCTTTCGTGTCGATATCACTAGGCTCACCATCCACTTGACTTACTTCTAGCAAGGATTCAGCACTTTCAAGCTTGGCTGGTTTCTTATCTTCAGCCACTTTGCGAGATAAGCTTTCAGGCATACTCTTGCTTCTCTGCAGAGAGGGAATACATCGAAGCGCTTCAGGTTTAGTGCCGTCAGTCTCTGTGCGGAGTGAGATTTCAGGCATACTCTCGCTTCTGTGCAGAGATGGAGTTTTCATTTTTAGAACCTCATTACTTCTAATAGTTGTATCGTCAAGCGTCGAAGATCGTCTTCTAAAACACTCGATTCAGGGCATGCCAGTGTGATGTAACCATCAACACGAATAAGAAAACCCCCTAATGTGGACTCAAATCGGAGCAAGTTTTCAATCACTTGTTCAATATTGTGTATATGAACAAGCTGAAAAAAAGGCACAACCGGATAAAGCACATAGTCGGGATGTTGACTAAATACGGTTTCTTCATTCTGCTCTATCTTAAGCAAAAAGCTTTCGACTTTATCTAGCTCTGGCTGCATATTATTTCGGGTAAACTAAAACCACATCATCGGTTGATAAAGCCGATAATTCTTGCGTGGTTAATGCGGTTTCAAAGGCTGCCCAGCTTACCGTAAGCTTTAAATTACCAGACAAAGCTTGAGGCTTAGCCTCAAGGCAATCAGTATCAATATGGATGGACTCAACATCAAGATACAGAGTAGTTGCTAAACGCTCACATTCAAAAACGGTGGTAATACTCAGCGGTAGATCTCGACCCTCTTTTTGATCAATAAAGCCAACATAATGTACACCATGAGGGGCCAAACTCTGGGTAATTAGATACGCAACGTATTCTTTATCAAGATGCTTAATCTCTAAGCCCAGTAAACGCTCAATTTCGACAACCTGCAAATAACCTTTTGCTTCAATGCCCATATGCACCAGATTGATTTCTATCAAATCTTGTTTTTGCACTGAGTTTAACTCTAAACGGTGAAAGTCCATTTTAATTGCGTGGTTATCAAATCTCGTCCCAGCAATAAAATTAACTTTCTTTGCTACTTTGTTTGATATGGTGCAACGAGGGATAAGGTTTACCGCATCATACTTCATAATATTCACCGATTTCGAGACAGCAATGCGAGCACATCTCGGCTCATGAGATAATCTTTTTCATCGACCCAGTCTCTTATACCTTGGGGGATTTCACAGACAAAGTCATAAATTAGTTGGTAGGTTTCTTTGGAAGTCATCGCTTCAAAGTCATCATCTTGAACCAAGCGCAAGATAAACGTAATGTTGTGGAATTCACTTTCAATTATTCCATCAATAACAATCGATTTTACAGTCTCTTCCGAATAGTCACGTAAACGCTCAAACCAAGCAATCACAGCTTTCTTATCTAAATATACATCAGCATCCGACATTTGGTTCCAACTTAAGCGTTGTGATTTATTCTTGATCATCTCATAGGGATCAAGAGGTCGATCTCTTAAATCACAGTGGGCGATACGAGTATGGCTGCTCATCGTTTTCCCCTTCATTTGAATCTTCTGACGTATTTAATAGACGTTTTTTATACTTACGCTCACGTTTATCGTACTTTCGACAAAGCACCAACATTGATAGTAAACCTTCAAGGTAGTGCTCATAAGCGACAAGTTGTTGCAATGCTTCACTATCCGCTTCCATTCCTTCACCGAGTTCACCTAATGACTCAAGATACTGCTTCATTTTTTTACGTAATGAGGCAGGGTAAAGATGCTGACAGTGGTTGGCCGCCTGCAAGATAAAAAGCTGTGCATCATTAAGTTGCTTTTTATCAGGTAGAGCTTCAGTAAAACCATGCCAATCACGTAGTGCACGTAGCTGATAACTATTCAGCATTTTCGCAAACTGCCTTTGGTGTTGAGGCGTCATAGGTTTACGGCGGATACGAAACAAGCGAGGATTCTTTTTGGTCCTTTTTTCTGCTTGTTTGACATCTCTGACCCGCTTGGTCTGACTCTCTTCACGAGTTTGCTTTGTCGGCGTTACGTCATGAACCCGTTCAGTTCTTTGTGGCATTGAAAATGAAACACTACGCATAGGCTAAAAAAGAGCGGGCGAACCCGCTCTGCTCCTTAACGGTTTGTCGCCAAGCTTGCTTTAGCAGCAGCTTCGAGAACCTCAAGCAATTTGCGAAGAGAATCACCTAAGCTTTTAATAAACTCAGGTAATGCCTCTGCAAGTTTCATTTGCAAATCGTTACCAGCTTTGATTTCATCTTGCTGCTGCTTATCTTGAGCAGCCATCATTTCTGTGCCCTGATTGCTCGCTTGTCCAGTCGCCTGATTAGCTTGTTGCAAGAAATTACTCTTAGCCGTTTTAGCCTGCTGCAATGCTGCTGTCTTTTCATCAATCAGCTTACGGCCAGCTTCCGTTTTCTTCAGATTATCAACAGAACCACTTTCTAAGTGCTTGTCTTTTAGGGTTTTTGGCTTAGCCGTATTCACCATTACAGCTGTCGAGAACACCATAGTGGTCACTGCAATTCCAATAGCGATACCTAGCTTCAGCATAGCATCATCACAGATCTTTTCCGCAAGCACTTTCGCATTGTCCATATTGGCTACACCAACATCAATATTGCTTGCCATAACACTGTTACGTGTTCTTCCTTCTTGTTCAATGATCGCTAGTAACATTGCAAGAAGATCTGAAATTGATACAGTCGAAGAACCACCAGTAGAGTTGGTATAAGTTACTTCGCCAGTGACTGGTTCAAAGCTTTTGAAGCCTGGTACTTCGGATAGCAACCCATCTGTCATCAACTTACCGTAAGATGCAGCAATATCGGCCATCTTTTCAATGCTAACCGATGCGGGTACATATTCGTTGATAATGTTATTAACGGCCTTCTGGTTCTCTTTACTCGGGTTCTGATATAGAGCAACAAGCGCCTCATTCAAAGAATCAGATACTTGAGTCACTTTACCGTCAGTGAGCATGCTCAGCAGAGGGGCCATTTTCAAAGTAGCCGCTTTTGCCGCTTCTGGTGACACCTGAGTTGATACTGCACTAGATGCACCCTCAACATTTGATGCCGATAATGCGAAATTAGTTTCAATAGTCATAAAATCACTCTTAACCTTACATATGGATTGAAATCATTTTGTCGTTAAAATCACGGTGAGCTTTATTAAGATCAAACAGGGTTTCAAACGCATGAGTAACTGCTCTCATAGCTTGAGACAGCATAAGCAATATTTGCTGTATAGCTGTTTGCAGTGCGTCTTGTTCTGCCTGTGCCTTTTCCATATCAGCGGCAATTTTAGATGACTTAATGCCAAATCCTGCACCAACAATATCAGATGCGGTAGACGTTACTTCTGTCGCTT